>NZ_KI632512.1:1362249-1962249 GCF_000504305.1 Nitratidesulfovibrio termitidis HI1 | reverse complement strand
GGCCTTGGCCGGGGCGTCTTGCGTGGTATGGAGTGTGGTGTGGGGTAGTATCCAGAGGTAGTGTCCAGAATTTTGCGCACTTTCAGTAGCTGCAGGGATGGCGGTCGTAGAGCGGCAAGCCCCGCTGAATCCCATGATGAAGTGTTTCGGACATCAAAAAGCCCCATTCCAGGGGCTTTTTGATGTCACGCAAGGTGCGTTGTTTCTCCGCTCTGGCGTATGCCAAGCGGCACCCCCAAGGCGTTTGTTATCTTGAGAATCGTTTCGAAACGCGGTTTGGTCCCGGGAGAAAAGGTCTTGTAAAGGCTTTCCCGGCTCAGTCCGGTTTCCTTGGCCAACTGGGCGACCCCCCGTGCTTTCGCCACCTCTCCGAGGGCTGCAAGAAACACGTCCGGGTTCGGATCCTCCAGACACGCAGCGAGGTATTCGGCAATCATTTCCTCGCTGTCCAGGTACCTTGCCGTTTCATATTCACGGATAGCAACGTTGCTCATTGCCGTTCCTCCCTTATCGTTCGCCATAGCTCCTTTGCCTTGGAGATATCCTTTTTCTGAGAAGATTTATCCCCGCCAACCACAAGCAGATACACATGCAAACCCTCTTGGGCGTAATACAGGCGATAGCCGGGGCCGAAATCGATCCTCATTTCGCAAATGCCATCATCCAGACCCTTACAGTCGCCGAAGTTGCCAGCCTTGGCCGAATCAATGCGGGCCGCGATTCTGGCTCTGCCCCGCGTATCCCGGAGTTTCTCAAGTCAACGTGAAAACTGGCTGGTTTCGTGGAAGATGTTTTTCTTCTGAATGACCTGATTGTAGCTTGCAGGATACAAACGTCAAGAGGGAATATCGCGCTGTCCGGTCACTGTCGCAAGCGGCCGCAGTCATGCCCCGTACCTTTCCGCCGCGGTGCCGGAAAGGCTGCCGTCGTGTTCAGGCAGACGGGGCGGCGGCATTCTGGCCGGGACGCGGCGTCAACGCCTGCAATCCCGCCTCCCATGCCGCGCGCATGGCGCGCCCCACATGCCGGAACGCCGGTTCATCCCGTATCCAGGCGTTCAGGTCTTCCATGGTCCGGGAAACCCCGTGCTCGACATCCTCAAGGCAACCGGCCACCTCGCGTGCATTCAGCCCGCACGCCGTGCGCCCGAACTCCTCCAGGGTCTTTCTGTCCGGCCAGCGCTTGGTGCCCTTCATGGCCAGCGCCATGGCGTCCTGCGGGAGATAGGGCGTGGTGGTGACAAGGTCGAAAGCCGGAGCCATGGTCCCCTGGCGGGTGGCCGGTGAGTCATAGACGATGCCGAAGTTCTTCAGGTGGGCATCGCCGTTCCGGATGACCACGGAGAGCGCCACCGTCCTGAAGAATTGTGCCAGGGCCGCCGGGCGGGCGCTTGCCACCACGAACGTGCGTAACGCCCTGGCCGCCTGCTCGTACGAGCCCGTGTACTTTTGCCGGGCCGACTTGTTGAGCAGGACGCAGCAATCCTCGAACCCCATGAAACTGCCGTCAGGGTTGCGGTCGAACCGGCTGACCACGAGGAAGCGGCGGTCATCGGACATCTCGGTGCGGGCCACCGGCAGACCGGCACGGGCAGCCGCCAGCATGCACAGGGTTTCGTTAAGCGCAAGCTCGGGGAACTCCCCCGGCTGCCAGGTCTTCACGATGTGGGTGGGCATCCGCACGGTCAGCCGGGCCGGTTCGGCCTCCGCGCGGTCCGCCTCCGCCGCCCGGACCATGACCTTCGGCTGCGCGCCGGAGAGCCCGGAGTGAATGGCGTACATGCGCATCAGGTCTTCGAAGAGATTCTCCGTGCCCTTGGCACACAGGATGTCGCCAAGACTGATGGCGGGCATGTCGTCCCCCTGCCCTGGCTGTCCTGGTTGTTCCGGCTGTCCCGGCAACGGCTCGCCCGGCGTGGTGTAGCGCAGGCGGCCGATCTGGGAACGCCCGGTGATCCGCAGCAGTTCCAGGTCGTCGTACCGGGGCAGGGTCTTCGCGACCACGGTATCGAACCACAGGCGCAGCGCTCCCTCGGGCAGGTTCTGCTCGAAAATGGGGTGCAGCCCGTGGTGCAGCCAGCTTTCCGGCCGGGGCGGCATCATGACCGACACGGCTGTGCCGGGCTGGGTTCCCGGCCGGTAGGTGAAGGAGCACTCCCACTGTCCATGGCGGTTCAGTATGCCGCTCGGGGTGTTTCCGGCCCAGACGTCAAGCATGGTCGTCCTCCAGGGTTTCGCCAAGGACCGGCAGACGCCCGACCGGGCGGACATGCAGTTCGAAATCCATGGCCTCCAGGACGCGGATCAGCTTCCTGAACCCGAGGTCGTGGATGGTTCCCTTTTCGAGCCAGATCAGGGTCTCGCGGGACAGCCCCGCAGCCTGCGCGAGGGCTGCCTGGGTGACTCGCCGCTCCTTCCGGGCGTTCCTGATGGCCATGCCGATCTCGAAGGCATCCATGTGTGCTCCAAGAAAAGTGATGTATTTTCGACTTAAATAGTTTTTTATGCCAAAAAGTCAAGTATTGATCACTTTTTGAAGGCGCGCACAAGGCGCTTCATGCTGCATGCGGGCCTTGCATATGGACCAGTCAGGAGTGTGGCTGCAGTACGCGGTTCGCCGTCCGCAGGGGAGCGACACCCGGTCCGCTCCCAGCCTGCGTGAAGCCAACCCCCGTCCGGACGTGGCGGTCCCGTTCCCTGCTCCCGCCTTTGCCCACGCAAAAAGGGGCCGGTCCTTCGGACCGACCCCTTCGGGTATGCCGTTCTCTGCGGGAGCGGCTATTGCTCGGTGTTCTTGCGCAGGGCGTCGCGGTCGATGCCCAGGCTGTCCAGCAGCTTGCCGCCAAGGGCCAGCAGGCGGTACTGGGCGCCCGCATCGTTCAGGCGCGAGGTCACTTCCTGAATGGACGAGCTGTACAGTTCGTTTTCGGCATCCAGCACGTCCAGCAGGCTGCGCTGGCCCACCAGGAACTGCTGCATGTACGCGTCGCGAGTCTGCACGTTGTAGTCGATGGCAGACAGGAAGTAGCGCTGCTGTTCACGGGCGGACAGCATCTGGCTCCAGGTGGCGCGGGTTTCGCGGCCCAGTTCGTCGATCTGGTTCTGCAGTTCCTGGCGGCTCTGGCGCGAACGGGCGGAGGCGCCCTTCACCGCGGCCACGTCGGCGCCGCCGTTGAACAGGTTCCAGCTCATGCGCAGCATGGCGGCGGTGCCCCATTCGTGGTCACGGCTGCTTTCCACCTGATCCTTGTAGGTGGGGCCCACTTCCGCGTAGATCACGGGGTGGTAGCCGGACTTGGCGAGGTCGATTTCCGCTTCCGAGGTGCGCACGTCGGAGATCAGCGCCAGCACCTTGGGGTTGGTGGACTGGCTGTCGGCCAGGGCGGCGTCGGCGCTGGGCGGGGTGTCCGTGGGCGCTTCCGCCGGGCCCAGCGTTTCGGGCACAACCTTGCCGGTCAGACGCAGGTAGGCGGCCTCGGCCACCTGCAGCGCGCTGCGGGCTTCAGTCAGGGTGGACTGGGCGCGGGCCAGGCGGCCCTGGGTCTGGGTAACGTCGGAAACGCTGGCCGCGCCCATGCGCGAACGTTCTTCCTGCGAACCCAGGATGGATTCGTGCTGCTGCACGTTGAGTTCGGACAGGCGGACGATTTCGCGCTGGCGCAACACTTCGATGTGCGCAAGCACGGCGTCCAGGCCAAGGGCTTCGGCGTTGTCGATGAGGCGGTTGTCCACCGAACCCAGCTTGTTCTTGTTGATATCCACGCGGCTGGCGGTGGCAAGGCCGTCCCAGATGGTCTGGCTGAGGGTCACCGAACCTTCGCTGCGGTCGTACCAGTCGTTTTCGTTGCCGGTGGCGCGGGTGGAGCGGTCGTTGTACTGTTCCACGCCCACGCCGCCGCGCACGTCAAGGCGCGGGAACCAGCCGGCACGCGCGCGGTCAACGTCGTGTTCGGCGGCCTGGCGGTTTTCCTGGAAGGCCTTGAGGCGGGGATGCGTTTCAAGGGTGTTGACGACCGAATCTTTCAGCGTCATCTCCTGCGCTTGCGCCGACCCCCCGATCGCAAGCCCCAGTACGACGGCCAGCGCGCAGAATGCAAGCCAGCGCCGTTTTTGCGATTTCCTTTCCTTCATGACAGTCCTCCTCTTTGGCCCCCCACCGTAGACGCGGATCGGAGAGCGCGTAGTGATTCCAAAACATGACGCGGGATACCCCGCACCCTCTGCTTTTGCGGTAATACTATTCATGACACTACATTGTTTTGGCAGTCATGCGCAATAGGGTTAGTTGCAAAGCATGCAGGTTTTTGGGGGAAATCTTGCCGGTTCACCGGGCGGGATTACACCCGGACGGCGCCTGACCGGTCAGGCCGGGGGGCACGGGAGGCGAAGGCAGGCAGGAGTGTGCGCCGGGAGAAGAACCGGAGCGCGAAAGCTTTCTGGCGCATGGCGGAAGGAAACGTATGATGCCATGCGGAATGAGGGGACGGAGTGCGCATTGTTGCTGTATGCATTTTGTGCAATGCATGGAATGGGGGCGCTGATGGTGGTTTTTCGATATTTTCGCATATGAAGTCATGCCACGCGGAAAATGCAAAAATAATGGATGGCTGTCGTCGATGGTCGTAACGTAACATCGTCACGGGTTCCCCCCACTCGTGGCAGGCTCCGTATTGCCCCCTTTCCGGTTGCCCGCTCCGCGCCGGAAAGGGGGCTTGTCGTCATCAGGAACGGGGGAACGGCGGAACGGGGCGGGAAGAAATGCGAAAAGCCGCGCCGCATGCCCCAATGGCGGATGCGGCGCGGCAATTATTCGGCATGGCATGGGCTGGCTGGGCGAGCGCTGCCTGTCGGCCCGCTCCACACACGGCCCCCCACGGTCCCCCCCCCCACGGCCCCCCACGGTCCCCCACGGTCCGCCGCCCCGTCCACCAGTCTGTTCGGGTACCAGCAGGGCTTGCGCGGTCAGTCGGTTTTTCCGATGTCGTGTTTTTTGAGCAGTTCGTAGAAGTGCCCGCGCGAAACGTCGGCCAGCCGCGCCGCCTCGCGGATGTCCCCGCGACAGTGGGTCAGCAGGCGGGTCACGTAGGCGCGTTCCGCGTCGGCCTTGTGGGCGCGCAGGGTGGGCGGGGTGGCGCCCGGCGCAAATCCACGCTGGTCGATGGTCGCCTGCCCGCGCATTGCTGCTCCGGTCATTCCCGGCAGGGTGGCGGCAGGGGCTTCGGGCCATTCCGGGGCGGGGCCTGCCCCGTTGGCGCGTGGTGGCCACGCGGGCACGGCATCGGGCGGCCTGCCCGTCATGGACGCCGCCCCCTGCTCCGCCGTGGCTGGTGCACGGTGCAGCGCCGCTGACCCCGCCCCCGCCAATCCGGGCAGTCCGGGCAGTCCGGGCAATCCGGGCAGTCCGGGCCAGCCAGCCTGCCCGTACATGGCGGACATGGCGTGACTGGCTGCCAGCCCTGCCGGGCCCGTCTGGCCAGTATGCCCCGCCGCATGCTCGTCCATCCTGTCGCGGGCCACACGCACCCGGATTTCCGTGGGCAGTTGCCGTGCGTACAGGGTGGTTTCGTCGCGGGCGGCGGCGCAGGCGCGCTCCACCGCGTGCACCAGTTCGCGCACGTTGCCCGGCCACGGGTAGCAGGACACGGTTTCCAGAAAATCCTCGGCCGGAAACTTGGGGGGCAGGTCGTGCCGCTGGCAGAACCGGTCCACCGCCCAGGCGCACAGTTCCGGCAGGTCCTCCGTGCGTTCGCGCAGCGGGGGCAGGGTGATGGTCAGGCCGCGCAGCCGGTACAGCAGGTCGCTGCGGAACATGTCCAGCCGCACCATTTCGTGCAGGTCCTTGTTGGTGGCCGCCACCAGGCGGAAGTCGCTTTCCACCTCCCTGCTGGCGCCCACCGGGCGAAACCGCCGCAGTTCCAGCGCCCGCAGAAAGGCCCCCTGGATGGACAGGGGCAGGTCGCCGATTTCATCCAGAAACAGCGTGCCTCCGTGGGCCAGGCGCAGCAGGCCTTCACGGCTGCGGTCCGCGCCGGTGAAGGCCCCGCGCACGTGACCGAAGAGCTGGCTTTCCACCAGGTTTTCGGTCAGCGATGCACAGTCCAGGGTGACGAACGGACCTGCCGCCCGGGCGCTGTTGCGGTGTACGGCGCGGGCGAACAGTTCCTTGCCGGTGCCGGTTTCGCCCAGCACCAGCACGTTGACGGAACTGGCGGCCGCCTCGGCCATCAGTTCCAGTGCGGCATCGAGGGCCGGGCTGTCGCCCACGATGCCCTCGCGCGACAACGGTGCAGGGGGCGCAACGGAAGACGGCACGGCATTGGCGGGCGTTCCCGGCCCGTTGTCGGCCAGGCCCGCCTGAGCCGCCCGACCCGTATGACCCGCCCGACCCGTATGACCCGCCTGACCCGTCTGGCTGGCCTGCACCGTGCCGTTGCCGCCAATCCCCCGCCGTGCCCTGCCGCCCCGATACGCCAGCACGCGGGACAGCGAAAGGGTGATGTCCTGCACGCGCAGGGGTTTTTGCAGGTATTCCCACACCCCGTGGCGCAGGGCGGTTTCCGCGCCGTCCGCGTCGCCGAAGCCGGTGACCACGATGATTTCCGGGGCGCACGGCAGGCGGCTGAAGGTGGTCACGTGGGCCAGGCCGTTGCCGTCGGGCAGCAGCACGTCCAGATAGACCACGTCGGGCGCGCCGGTGGCGGCAAGGCGCAGCCCCTCGTCCAGGGTGGCGGCGGCGAGGGCCTCGTGCCCCATGCCCACGGCCACCTCGGCCAGCATGGTACGGACCATGGCTTCGTCGTCCACCACGAGTATGCGGGCCATCAGCGATGCGTCTCCTTCACCGGGGCGGCGTCCGGCGTTGCGGTATCGGTTGCGCCCTTTGCGCCCTTTGCGCCAGCTCTGTCAGTCGCGTCCGTTGCATCGGGCCCGCCATCCGGGTCGGTGATCGCGCGTACGCGTGTCACACCTGCTTCGAGCAGCGGCAACAGACGGTGCAACATGTCCGCCAGATCGGGCAGATCGGGCAGATCGGGCAGGTCCGCCAGATCGGGCAGGTCCGTTAGATTGGGCAGGTCGTCCGGCGAGGCGCCAGGCACGGGGCGTCCCGCCGCCTGCTCCATGGCGTCGCACAGGTCATGCAGGGCTGAAAGGCGCAGCATGCCCGCCGAGTTGCGCAGGGCGTGCGCCTCGCGCAGGGCGTCCTGGCGTCGGCCTTCGCGCACGGCGTTGGTCAGTGCGGCGCGCCGGGTGTCCACCTCGTCCAGAAAGGCCCGGCACAGCTTCACGAACAGGGGGCGGTTGCCGCCCAGGGCGTCCAGCGCGGCAGCCTCGTCCATTATGTCCGGTACGTCCGGGGTTCCTGATACGTCCGGCGCAGCGGGAGTGTCGGAAAGGGCGGGCGTAACGGGTGCGGTGGCTGTGCCCACCCCTGCCTGACCGTCGGATTTCGCGGTGGCCGCTTCGGCGGGCTGTGCCCCCGCGCGGGAAGGAACCGTACCTTCTCCGGCGTGCCAACGGTGCAGGCCATCGGCGTAATCGCCGGTACCGGGGCATTCCAGCGGGGTGCCCCCGGTTGCGGCATCGGCCACGGCGGCCAGCAACATGACGGCGGTCAGCGGTTTGCACACGCAGCCGGTCATGCCCGCGGCAAGCAGGGCGGCACTTTCGTGGCCCATGGCCGACGCGGTGACGGCCAGCACCGGCATGTCGGGGGCAACCCCCGGCACTTGCCCGGCGCGCAGGCGGTGCATCACTTCGATGCCGCTGCAGCCGGGCATGCGCACGTCCAGCAGGGCCAGGTCGGGCCGCAGTTCCTCCAGCAGTTGCAGGGCCTGCAGGCCGTCCGTAGCCACGGCCACCTGATGTCCGGCGCCGCGCAGCACGTCCTGCATGAACAGCCGGTTCACCGGGTTGTCGTCGGCCACCAGCAGCCGCAGTGGGGCAACGGCGCCGCTTGCCGGTCCGGCTTCCGGGGCGCGACCGGTTTCTTCCACCATCGGCGGGACCGGGTGGGCGGTGCGGGTTTCAGAGGCACCCACCCATGCGGCCAGCCCCATGTCGGGTGCGCTGGCCGCGTCAACGGGCACATCACCGTCCAAGGGCGACCCCGTCACGGTGAACCGGGTGGTGAACCAGAATTCGCTGCCCGCGCCCGGCGTGCTGGCAACGCCGATGTCGCCGCCCAGCATGCGGGCAATCTCGCGCGAGATGGCAAGGCCAAGGCCCGTGCCGCCAAGGCACAGCGAACTGGCCGCCTCGCCCTGTACGAAGCTTTCGAAGATGGTTTCCTGCTGTTCCGCAGGAATGCCCACGCCCGTGTCCACTACGGCAAAACGCAACAGCACCTCACGCGGGGCGGACCCCGCTCCGGTCGTCGGCGCAATCCCTGCCGTTATTCCTGCCGCAATCCCCGTCGCCATTCCGGTTCCGGTCACGGGGGGACGGCTGGGCACAGGTTCCGGCACCATGTTCACCACCACGGCAATGCCCCCCTGGCGGGTGAATTTCACCGCATTACCGATGAGGTTGCCGAGGGCCTGGCGCAGCCGGAAGTCGTCGCCCACCAACGCTTCGGGCACGTTCTCCGCCACGTGGAGCGACAGCGAAAGTCCCTTGCGTTCGCCCGCGAAGCGGAACAACCCCAGGCATGCCTCCAGCGCGGGGCGCAGCCGGAAGGTACGCGGCGCAAGACGCATCCGGCCTGACTCCAGGCACGAAAAGTCCGTGATGTCGTTGACGATTTCCAGAAGGTTCGTGGCGGCGCACCGCAACTGGCCCAGGTATTCGTTGTAGCGGGCCCCGGGTTCCGCGGAGGGCGCATCGGCGCCGCCTGGTCCGCCAAGCCCGCCAAACTCGTTTGTCCCTCCCGGTCCGTCCGGGTTGCATGGTCCAATCGGTACATCTGGACCGACAGGCCTGCCGGACTGGCGGGATGGTTCCGACAGGTCTTGCGGACCCGGCTGGAAGCCGGACAGCAACTCAGCCATGCCGATGATGCCGGTGAGCGGGGTGCGCATGTCGTGGCTCATGTTGGCCAGAAAGGCGCTTTTCATGCGGTTGGCCGCCTCGGCCAGGGCCTTTTTGCGGCTGATCTGCAACGATGCCCCGCCAATGCCCAACAGCCCTACCAGCCCGATGATGGCGTAGGCCAGCCCCATCTGGTCCAGGCGCTGGCGTTCCAGAGCCAGCAGCGGGGCCGCCGCGATGGATACGCTGATGCCGCCGCGCAGGCCGCCCACGGTGTCGTCGGCGGTGCGGTGGCAGGTCAGGCAGGTCTGGTCGGCAACGAGTGGGGCCATGTAGCGAAAGCTGGGGCCATGGGCGCCGCCAGTGGTGTCAATGGACGCGCCCTGTTCCGCCGTGTGGGGATGCTCGGCGGCCAGCGTGAAGGTTTCCCGCTCGCCCTTGCCAAAGGCTTGCAACGACACGGTTTCCCACGGGTCGGCCTCGTTTTCCGGTCGCAGGGGGTGCAGGCCGGTGATGCGGAAGCTGACCCCCTGGCTGGTGGTGAGAAATTCCGAGATCTGGCGGGTCATGTAGGCCGGGTTCATGCGGGTGAGCATGGTGCCGTCGGCGGCCAGCAGGGTGCGTTGGTCGGGCGGCAGCCACGGGTTGGGCTGCCCCAGTTCGCTGGTCTGGACGAACACCCCGCCGTGGGCCGCGTTCCAGGCTCTGGTCGAAACGATCTGCGAAAAGAACGCCCGTGCCTGCAACAGCGCCAGTTCACGTACGTGGGCCGCCTCGTTGCGGGCATTCCACTGATACAGGGCCAGCAGCAGCACCACCCACAGGGTCACCAGTGCTGCGGGCACGATGAGGGTCTGAATGTTCCAGAACAAGGCCGCGCGGGTATGGGGCAGTCTGGTCTGCGGACTTCCTGCCGCCGGGTCCGTGGCGGCCGCGTTGCCATCGGGTTGCGTTTGCTGCTGCATTTGGGGCTGTGTCATGGGGTCCCCTGTGCGGAGTCGGGAAAGTCTGAAAAAGCTGACTTCGTCAGATTTATCTGCCAATTTGTCATGTAAATATGACAAGCGCAAGCCCTGCCATACCTTCCTCATTAGTGGCCGTAATGGCAATCCGGCGAAATTATTTTTGAACGAAGGAATGTGCCGGATTTCACGCAACGGCACGGGTCTTGAAGACTGTCCGTCACCAAGTGCCGTGCGCACCCGTCGGGCTGATCGGGCGCGGGCACGGATGCACCCGGAGGCGCGACCACCCCGCCGCACGCGGGCAGGGCGGGCGCCCCTCCACAGCAAGGAGGCGGAAATGTCAGAGGAAGCACCTCGCAACGGACGTACGGGGCTGCGGCTCATCGTCGTCGGGGCGGCCCTTGGGGTCGTGCTGGCGGCGGGGGCGGGCTTCGGCATGAAGGTCACGGACCGGCGTCCGTTCTGCGCGAGCTGTCACATCATGCAGGAGGCGGCGTTGACCCACAAGGCGTCCACGCATGCCAACCTGGCCTGCAACGAGTGCCACGCTCCGCACAACCTGGCCGCCAAGCTGCCCTTCAAGGCGGTGGCGGGGGCCAAGGACGTGTACATGAACACGCTGGGCAGGCCGGACGACGTGATCCATTCGGGCCAGTCCACCAAGGACGTGGTCAACGCCAACTGCAAGGCATGCCACACCATGACCAACACGCAGGTGGCCAGCATGGATTCCAAACCCTATTGCGTGGACTGCCACCGCAACGTCCAGCACATGCGCATGACGCCGATCAGCACAAGGAAGGTCGCCGATGGATAATCTGAGGAATGACACGCTGTCGCTGCGCACGGTGCGCGGCATGGCCCGCAAGGGGACCCTGCTGCTTGCCGTTGCGCTTGTCCCCTTTGTTCTCGCGGGCTGTTCCGACGTTACGGAACTGAAAACCCCGGTGTTCAAGACCAGGATCGCGGCGGAGGAAACCCGCAGCAGCGCCTTCAAGGCGGAATTTCCGCAGCAGTACGCAAGCTACCAGCGCAACGACGAAAGCACCGTGATGACCGAATTCAACGGTTCGGTGCCGTTCAACAAGAACGACAACGTCAATCCGCTGCCCGAAGGGTACAAGCACGCCCAGCCGTACCTGAAGAACCTGTGGCTGGGCTACCCGTTCAGCTACGAGTACCGCAACGCGCGCGGCCATACCAAGGCGCTGGAAGACTTCCTGCACATCGACCGCATCAACACCTATGCGGAAAAGGGTGGTCTGCCCGCCACCTGCTGGAACTGCAAGACCCCCAAGATGATGGGTTGGGTGAAGGAATACGGCGACGGCTTCTGGGCCAAGGACGTCAACGAGTTGCGTGACAAGATCGACATGAAGGACGAGACCATCGGCTGCGCCAACTGCCACGACCCGCAGACCATGGAACTGCGTCTGTACAGCGTGCCGTTGCAGGACCAGCTGAAGGCGCAGGGCAAGGACTGGGCCAAGCTTTCGCGCAACGAGAAGCGTTCGCTGGTGTGCGGCCAGTGCCACGTGGAGTACTACTTTCTGGACAAGGAAAAGGGCGTGGCCAAGAAGCCCGTGTTCCCCTGGGCCGACGGGTATGACCCGCAGGACATGTACACCTACTACAAGACCGCGGGCAATTCGCAGATGAAGGGCTTCGAGGGCAACTTCGTGGACTGGGTGCACCCCGTGTCCAAGACGCCCATGATCAAGGCCCAGCACCCGGAATTCGAAACGTGGCAGAACGGCGTGCACGGCGCGGCGGGCGTTTCGTGCGCCGATTGCCACATGGGCTACACCCGCACCGACGACAAGAAGAAGATCTCCGGCCACTGGTGGACCTCGCCCCTGAAGGATCCGGACCTGCGCGCCTGCCGCCAGTGCCATTCGGACAAGAGCCCCGACTACCTGCGCTCGCGCGTGCTGTTCAGCCAGCAGAAGACCTACGACCAGTTGCTGAAGGCCCAGGACCTGTCGGTGAAGGCGCACGAGGCCGTGCGCCTGGCATCCGAATTCCAGGGAACCAGGCCCGCCAACTATGACGACCTGATGATTCAGGCGCGCGAAATGGTGCGCAAGGGTCAGTTCTTCTGGGATTACGTGTCCGCAGAGAACAGCGTGGGCTTCCACAACCCGGCCAAGGCGCTGGATACGCTGGCCTCTTCGCAGCAGTACAGCCAGCAGGCCGTGGACCTGGCCAGCGAGGCCACCGGCTTTGCCATCTCCAAGGATCTCGCGGGCGACATCCACAAGATCGTGCCGCCCATCCTGAAGCACAGCCGCAAGTTGCAGCAGGATCCCGAACACATGAAGACGCACGTCTGGTTCAGGTACATTCCTGTCCTGCCCAAGGCGGACAAGGTGTGGGACGGCCAGAAGAAGCTGGTTTCCGCCGCCCAGTAGGACCCAGTAGGACCCAGTAGGATAAAGACCGCTGTTCGAAAGGACGGGAGCCGCCGGGCGGCTCCCGTCCATGTACGGATGACATGACGTGCCGCGCGGGCGGCACGCGGAACGCGCCGGATCGATTTCCCACGGCGCGCCCGCCGGGCCCGGCGGTTCCTTTCCGGGGGGCCGATGCCCGCACCACTGCCCGCGCGGCGCATTGCAGACATGGTTTCGCCGTGGATCTCCTTCACAGGGACACGACAGCCTGAACAGGCAGAGGGGCGCCCATCGGGGGCGCCCTTCGTCGTGCACGGGGAGCAGGGGGGCATCGGGAGGCAAGGCAGCCCGGAGCGGCGGGGCAACGGGAGCATTCAGAGCAAGGGGAAAGGCTGAGGGCAGAACAGGGCAGAACAGGACAGAACAGGACAGAGCAGGGCAGAACAGGGCAGGATGGGACAGGCCAACTGCCGACAGGAGAATTGGCGATACGGGCTGCTTGCCGTGCGCATCGTGCCGCGCTACAGGATGCGCGATAGGGCAGCGGAGCCGCACGGGGCGGCCCTGCCCGCCACGCTTCCGCCAAGCGTACCCTCCTTCCCCCTGTTCCCCTATTCCGCCGCAGGAGCCCGCCGTCATGTCCATCTCATGGAATTTCCTCATCGTGTACACACTGACGGTGCTGGTGGCCACCATCACCCCCGGTCCCAGCATGCTGCTGGCCCTGACGCACGGGGTGCGTTACGGCGTGCGGCGCGCGCTGGCATCCGCGCTGGGCAATACGGCAGCTTCGGTGTTGCAGGCGCTGGTGGCGGTGGCCGGTCTGGGCGTGGTGCTGGCCGCGTCGGAAGACCTGTTCCGGGTGGTGCGCTACGCGGGCGCGGCCTATCTGGTGTACGTGGGGGTGTGCATGCTGCGCGCCTCGGCAGTGCCCCTGCATGCGGCGGCGACGGCGGGTGATGCAGACGCCACCGGCAATGCCAGCGTTGGCGGTACATCCGAAACCCCCGACGGTCCGGGGGCGCGCAAGCTGTTCTCGCAGGCGTTCTTCGTGGCGGCGGGCAATCCCAAGGCCATCGTGTTCTTTACCGCGCTGTTCCCGCAATTTCTGGCCCCCGGCGACACCCTGGCCCGCAGCGCCCTGCTGGTGGCGGACCTGGCCGTCATCGCCTTTCTGGGCATGATGCTCTACGCCATGGCCGGGGCGCGCATTGCCGCGCTGCTGGCCACCACCCGCGCCGCGCGCTGGTACAACCGCACCGTGGGGGTCGCCTTCATCGGCAGCGGGGCAGGGCTGGCCTTGTCCGACAGGTAGGGCCGTTCGTTTCCCTCTGCCGCCGTGTCCGTCCCCTTTTTCCGATGTGCGGGGGGCGGTCTCGTGCAGGTGCCCCTGTTTCCCGCCGGGTACTCGCTTCCCCAATTGTGCCTTCTTGCCGAAAACACCGTACGTGGCAAAAGGGCTCCATGGGCACAACGCCCAAGGAGGCCTGCATGGAACTGATTACCCTCGATACGGATGTCTGTACGGGCGACGGCCACTGCATGGCCGCCTGTCCCAAGGGGCTGCTGCAACCGGACGGCAACGGCCACCCTGTGCCCGTGCCCGACGCAGCGGAACAATGCATCGACTGCGGGCACTGCGTGGCCGTGTGCCCCACCAGTGCCCTGCGCCACGCCCGTCTGCCGCTGGCGTCCTTCCTGCCGGTGCAGCCGGGCCAGGCCGACGCCACGGCCATGGATGCACTGATCCGCAACCGGCGCTCCATCCGCCGTTTTTCGCCGCGTCCGCTGCTGGATGCCACCCTGCACGAACTGATGGACGTGGTGCGCCATGCGCCTACCGCCCGCAACAGCCGCCTGCTGCGCTGGCACGTGATCCGTTCCGCAGCCGCGTCGCGGGCGTTGGCCGGGGTGGTTTCCGAATGGTTGAGCGCAGCGGGCTACTACCCGGATGCGCTGGCCGCGTTTGCCGCAGGCGGCGACAAGGTGCTGCGCGGCGCGCCGCATCTGGCGTACTGTACCGCCCCGAAAAGCTACAACTTTGGCGCGTGCGACGGCGGCATCGCCGCCACCACGCTGGATTACGCGGCTGCGGCGCGGGGCATCGGCACCTGCTGGGCCGGTCTGGTGATGTGGGCCGCCAGCAATCACGAACCCACCCGCGCTGCGCTGGGCCTTGCCGACGACCTGGACGTGGTGGGCGCCATGATGCTGGGCATGCCCGCCATGAAGTACCACCGGGTGCCCCCGCGCAACGTGCCCGAGGTGGTCTGGGTGGACTGAGGGGGACGGAAGGGGCGCTGCCCTGCGCGCCATCGGGCGGGGCCGGGTTGTGGCGGGGAGGGGTGCGGTTGCCCCTCGCGTGCAACCGGTGGGCGTGGCGTGCCGTATGCTGCCGTGTGGCGTTTTGTATGCCCAGCAGCAACGTGCCGAAGCCATCGGAAAATAATGAACAACGGGCCGCGTCGTGGTGACGCGGCCCGTTGCGTTTTCTGATGCCCATGTCCGCAGGGAAGAGCGGTGCGACAGCTCCGCATGGATGTGGTTGCCCCATGCAGGCGGACAGGCGCGTGACGAGCTTCCGGGCATTGGGCGGCATGGGCGGTGGCGGTAAAGCGCGTCAGGGGTGTTGCGCCACGGAAAACGGCCATGGTGGAACCCCGTCCGGATGGCCTTGTGATCCCCTGCCAACCCCCTTGCGGGGAAATATCGGGATATGAGCATGCTATCGGCGGTGTCGGCCCGCATGCCGACATAACTCAGGAGAGTGCCATGCCTTCGTATTCCCGCACCAGCAGGCAGCAGACTGCGCGCCCCCGTATCGCCCGCCCCGCCATGTCCACGGAAGCTTTTTTGCGTGACATCGTGTTTGCCAAACAGCCCAGGCCTGAATACCCGGAGCCTCGCACAAGTCCGCCGGATGTCGTTGCCGATATTTCCGGAAAGATGTTCCAGCCCGGCACCACCGTATCAGGGGGGAATCTGGCTGAGCCTGCCGTCGGCTCGGGCTTCTCCTGTCGTTGCGATTTTGGCCCCGATGGCACGTTGTGCACCAGGTTGGAGACATGCGGTGGCCATGTCGTTGAATACGGCTACACCTTCGATGAACGCGGCCATCTGTCCGGAGTGCGCCGCGACGGTGCGCTGGCGGAGGAATACACGTACAATGCGGCGGGCCAGCGCATCATGGCGCGGACGGCCACCGTACCGGGCATGTCGAGGGATGCGCTACGCGGTCTGGAGTCGGAACGAAGCTTTGCCTACGACAGGGAGGGGAGGATGGTCCGCGCGGGACGTGCGCGGTACGGATACGCGCCCGATGGTACCCTGCGCTGCCGGGAGGAGGGGCGGGAACGTGCGTATTTCCAGTACGGGAACGGCAGTGTCCGGGAGGTACTGGTGCGTGACGGGGTGCGCCGGAATGCCCACCGCATTCTCGTCGCCCCGGTGACGCTGGATTCCGTGCTGCTGCCCTCTGGCGATACCGTCCGGTATCGCTCAACAATGCGGGCATGCCGTTTCTGGTGTTGCGCAACGATGCGCCCAGCGAGGAATACCAGTGGCATGACCCGTTGCGCCTGGCGCGGTTCCGCGACCACCGGACCGGCACGGAGTACGTGTTTCATTACGAGGCGGGCGAAGACAAGCCGGAAGCGACGGCAGGCATGTGCCGCGTGCCGCACGCTGTCACCGTGCGTGGCCCGGCACTGGACAATCTGGGCGGCGGCATGCTGGCCCCGTCCCTTTTTCGTACCGATGCGGAGAACAGGGCGGCCCATGCGCGTAGCGTCACCTTTTGCATCGGCAGCGATCAGGTGGGTACGGTAAAGGCGCTCATCGATCCCGACGGCACGGTGGTCAAGCGGCTGGAGTACGACAGCTTCGGCCTGCCGCTGCTGGACACCTGCCCGTATTTCTTCTTTCCGCTGGGGTTTGCCGGGGGACTTGTGGACCGGCACACCGGCCTTGTACGCTTCGGCTTCCGCGATTACGATCCGCGCACGGGGCGTTTTACGGCGCCGGATCCCCTGGGTGACACGGGGGGCGACCATGACCTGTACGACTACTGCGTGGACGATCCGGTCAGCGCGTACGACCCGACGGGGCTGATCCAGCAGGGCCTTGCCGCGCGCGGCTGGGACGAGTCGAAACACCCGCGCGCCACGGACGGCAGGTTCACGTTTGCCCATGGCGGCGCGGCGGGAAGTGCCGCCGCGACGAGCAATGTGCAAGAGCAAGAAGGACGGCCTGCTGGGGATGCAGCAGGCGCGCGCGATGTCCCAACTGCGGGGCCTGACGGGCAGGGCAAAAGTGGTGGAGACTCCAAGGCGAAAGACATATTGCAACGCCTGCGTCCGTGGTGGATGTACCCCTATGGAAGCAAAGAGAAGCAGGATGGCATTGCAAAAATGCAGGAAACTATGACCCCTAATATTCAGGGTTGGGCGAAAACAATGGAGAACGTGGGGAGAGGCGGAATAAACGCCCAAGAGTTCTTGTTGTTTGAAGGGGCGAAAATGGGAATAGACCGCGTGAAGAAGAAAAGAGAGAAAAGGCGCCAAGAGGAAAATGCTAAAAAATAGCAGGGAATTTTTTGTGTGGTGCACCTGCGGGTACTTGCGTCTTCGCCAAGTAGTCACAGGTGCTTTTAATTTTCATGATTTTTAACTGTGTTGTATATTGTAATTAAATATATGCATTGCATATATCCTGCAAAATATCCTCTAAATCCAATTTCTATGTGTTCATTCTTTTTGAATAGAAATAAATCTGGCCTCACATTGTCGCCACCTGTGATGTTATGTGACCATGAGGTAAACATAAATGCCATAAATAGAAAGGCAGAATATATCATTATACATGATGCGATTTTTGTTATGTTGTTATCGTTATTTATGTTGACTGCGGTCATGAGTAGTATTGATATCCAGAAAGTGATGAACATGTACATATAGAATGTGTTTACATCGTCAAGTATGTCTAAGAAGTACCAGATAAGTGTTTCTGACAGGAATATACATAGTATCGTGATTATTTTTTGGGTGTGGTTGGTTATTGTCATAATACTGATTAAGATTAAATGTGGATGAAGTGCACGCGGGTATGATGGTCACGTATCATGAAAAATGTGTGGGATGCGGGTTTGGTACTGATGCTATGGTGCGTAGTGGTCTTTGTATCCTTCTTTTGTCCGATAGTGTCAAGGTTATCTTCGCGCTTTTGCAATATGTGCGACGCGCGCTGGAGGAGCTCGCGTTGCGTTCTGTCGTGGCTCGGAGTTGTGCTTTTTATGAAAATCTGGGATTTAGTGCGATATGATAAAATGTAGGGAAGTAGTGTTTTTCCTTGGGTTTACGCGGTCTTGTCGGTTGCAATGACGCGGTCCAGAAAATATGTGCTGTGTTGGTAGGAAGTCTGCGAGGTTTTTGGAGGATAAGATGAAGATGTTGAGATGGGCATATTGTAGTGTCATGCTGGTTGCGATGCTGTTTTTTCATGCGGTCGATGGCTAGTGCGCGGAGCAGTCCCCCGAACAAGTCGTGCGTGATTTCTATGCGTGGTATTTCGTGGCAGACCGTGGTGAAGATATGGCGGAGAAGAATGATGCAATTTATAAATATGTAGCCAAGCCTCTTGTCACGGATGTTCGCGCGGATACGTCCGGGATATACTATTTCACCAAGGTTGGCAGTTATGGGGCGCAGTGGGTTGATGTTGTTGTCGATGTGAAGGATGCGGTTAGCATTGGAGGGGGCGTCTCCATGATACCTGTGGAATTTGTTCTGGGACAGGAAAGACGAAATGTGATTGTTTTGGTAAAGAGCTATGATGGCGAGTTGAAAATCTTCAAGGTTATGGACGTGTATCCGCTTATGTGAAGGGTGTTGGTCGACGTGGTGAGCGCGCACAGTATGTGAGTATCGTCATGTTTTATTTCATATGATTCGCAAGAGGGTGCATATGAAAAAATACGTATACCTGCTTATGCTTGTCTTTATGTGCGGATGTGCATCTGGCCATGCCAATGTGCGCAAGTTTTCAGACGGTCCGGAAAATTTTGTTTACGATTTTTATCAGTGGTATATGCGAGAAGCAATACTGCTTGGCAACGAGCCGCTGAAGAATGGAGAAATATATCGGTATGTGTACGCAGATACGGTACACAGGAACCTTGTCGAGCTGGACAGGGGGAATTACTGGTCAGACTATTTTCTGGACTCTCAGGATCCCAATGAGGAATGGCTTGAAACCATCCACGTTTACAAGGCAGTAGCCATCAACGATTCCGTCATGGTGGTCCCCGTGAATTTTGCAGGGGACAAGCCGGAATGCACGTCGCTTCTCGTGTTTCTTGGGAAGGAGGCCGGGGAACTCCGCATCATCAAGGTGGAAAGAGCGGTCCACTGGTCGGAATGACGTGGAGTGCGGAGCGGGCTTTTCTCGCCCCGCTGCAATCCTCTGTCACGGTCAGACGCAAGAACGGCCCGCCGCAATGCGGCGGGCCGTTCTTGTAGTATGTCCAGAGCGCGGGGGCGATGCGCCGCCTACTGCACGCCGCGCTCCAGCAGGCGGATGATGGCTACGTCCACGGCGGCGAAGCCCAGGCTGGACACTTCGCCCAGCGAGCGCAGCGAGGCGCGGAAATCGGGGGAGACAATGCCCTCGGCCCCGGTCATGCCCGGCCCGTGCAGGGCCAGTTGCGCGGCGCTCCAGGCTTCTGCCGCAGCGGTGCCCACCTTCAGGGCGCAGCCGCCCTTGGCCCCGTCGCAGATCATCCCCATGACTGACGAGAACACCAGCGCCACTGCCTGTTCGGCCTGCGCGGGCGTGCCGTCCGCAAGGCGCACCAGCGCGGCGGCGGCGCCCGCCCCGGCGGCCACGGCGCAGCCGCACAGCGGGGTAAGGCGGCCCGTGCGGGCCTTTACCGCGCCGGTAACCAGGTGCGACAGGGCCAGCGCGCGGGCCAGTTCCGCATCGCTGCGGCCCCAGGCGCGGGCGGCCAGCGCCGGAGGAATGATGGCGGTAAGCCCGTGGTTGCCGGAACCTGCGCTGCTCATGACCGGCTGGTTGGCCCCGGCCATGCGCACGTCGGCGGCGGCAGCCGTGGTGGCCTTCACGCGGGCGCTGATGTCCGGACCGCAGGCGTCAGATACGCGGTCGCCAGATACGCAGGAACCAGATGCGTTGGTGCCGGACGCGCCGGTATGCTGGCGATCTCCGCCGCGCAGAGCCATTCCCAAGGTGTGTCCCACGGCCAAGCCCCACGGGCTGGTCAGCCCCTGCTCGGCCACGGCCAGATTCATCTCCGCGCCGCGCAGCAGGTCTCGGGTGAGGTCGGCGTCAATTCCGTCGGCCCAGTTCCACAGGTCGTCAAAGGCGGCCCGTTGCAGGTCGGCCATGTACGGGGGCAGGCTGTCGCCGCCCAGGGTGTCCTCCGCCCGGTAGACCACCTGCCCGTTGTGGCGCACCTCGGCCACGCGGTCGTGCCGCCCGGCCACCACGGCCACCACCAGATGGCCGGGGCGGTACAGTTCCGCCTCGGCGTACACCGTGGGCACGTCCTGCACGATTTCCTGCGTTACCGCGCCACGCTCGGTCAGGGCGCGGGCGGCGGCCACGTCGTCGTCGGTGACGGCGGCCAGCGCTTGCAGGCCCATGTCCGCATCGCCCGCCAGTGCGCCCAGCGCGGATGCCAGCATGTTGCCGCGCAGGCCCTGCGCGCCGGGAATGCCCACGGACTGGCCGTTCTTGTAGATGTTGGCCGAAAGGCGCAGGTGGATGCGTTCCGGCGGGGCGGGCAGGTGGCGCGCGGCGGTGGCGGCGGCAAGGGCCACGGCCCCCGGTTCGGTGCAGCCCAGCGCGGGCTTTACTTCGGCGGCGAAAAAGGCGGCGATGTCCATGGGGCCTCCTGCTTGTGCGCGGGCGGCCGGGAGAAGTGGAATGGGCAGGTTCCGGCATTGTTAGGGGTCAGGAGAGTTGAGACACGAGGAAGCGCCTTGATCGAATAGGACGAATGCGCGACGAAAGCAGGACTGGTGCGGGTTTCGTCGGATTGTCGCGCGAAAACCGGGTCGAATTCCAAGATGAGATTTCATCGCGGACTTCGGCCCGGTTTTTTCATGCAAGGTAAGATTTCTCGCGGCTCGCTTGCCCGCTGCGGTTCCGTTTTTCCCGTTCGTTCCGGCGTTGCCTGGCGCACATGTGTTGCGTGTCTGATTCGACACAAAAACAGCCTGAAAAATGCGGCGCTAGTGCGCCTCGCGGCACCACCAGAGGACGCGGCCAATGACGCGGATGCTTTCCATGTCCTGGCTTTCGCGGTGAACCTCTATGGGGGCGTAGGCCGGGTTGGCGCTGGAGATGACCAGGCGGCCCGGCAGCAGGCTTAACCGTTTGACGAACACGCCTTCATCAATGCCCACGGCGTAGATCGCGCCGGGGATGATGTCCGTCTTGCCTTGGTCAATGAGCACCATGTCCCCGTCCTGGATGTCGGGGGCCATGGAGTCGCCGACCACATCCATGAGCACCATGTGGGCTGGTGAGCCCTTGCGGCACAGCCAGTCGGAGCGGAACGCATAGCGGCCCACGGATTCCCCGTTGACCTCCAGGCTGCCGCCGCCAGCGGAGAGGCGCGCCTTTACCTTGGTGACGAGCACCATGTCGCAGTCGGGTTCCGTGTCCTCGAACAGGGGGCGCGCATCGAGCGCATTGGGCTGCGGGCGGGACGCCAGCAGTCTGCGCGCGACCTCCGAGCCGGGGAGCGTTGTCTGGCCGGATGGCTCCCCAAGGTGCATTGGCCCGCGCCCGAAGAACAGCCAGTCTGCTGAAACATTGAACTTTTCCGCAATGGTTTCAACCCATCCGGTGGGTATCTGCTGGCGTTTTTTTGCAGCAGCGACGGACGGTGGCTTTATCCCAAGAATGTTAGCTAACGCCGTATCCCCTTTAGCTTGGGTAGCAGCAAAAATTCTGGCTAACTTCTCTTCAAACAATTTCGCGTTGTCCATTGAGAACTCCGAAGCTAACTCCGAAGTCCGCCATAGCTAAAATAGCTATATAACACGTCGAGTTAGCCAAAATATCGCAAAAACCAAACTGCGAAGTACTTTTTGGCTTGCCGTGCCTAGCTAAAGTCTATAAAACGGACTTGCGGGCGCTAGGAAAGATTATCGCTGACCCTACCTAAACCGCCCGCAACCAAGGGTCAACGTCCATGAGCAGATAGTGATTGGACGTTAGCCCACCACCCCAGCGGACGGCGAACGACATGCGGCAATTCTCCCTCTTTGATGGCAGCAACGACAGTGCGCTGGCGGGCCTTGTGCCCGCCGTGCGCGCGGCCATGAACGTTGCCGCCGGTCAGGACGAGGACGGACGCAAGCGTTTGGTGGACCGCATCAACCAGATTGCGGCAAGCGCCGGGATTCGGCTGACCGCTGGCAACACCAAGGCCATCAGCAAGGACACGTTGGACAAGTGGCTGTCGCCCAGTGACCGGGACCACACCCCGTCGTTGCTGGCGGTGGTGGCGTTTTGCCGGGCGACCGGCGACGCGGGGGCGCTGCGGGTGCTGCTGCGCACCATGGGGCTGGACGTGATGACGGAAGAGGACAGACGGCTGCGGGACTATGGCCGGGCATGCCTGGAAGAGCGGGCGGCCCGCAAGCGCAAGAGGCAGTTGGAGGACGACATATGAGTGTTGAGATGCGGCGGAAGTGCGGTGCGGCACGGGCGCAGGTGCGTTTCCGCATCCGCGAGGAACTGGAGCGGCGCAGCCTGACCATGACGGCGCTGGCCGAACAGATAGGCGTTTGCAACCAGGCCGTTTCCAACACGGTGAATGGCAGGCTGCACAGCCCAAGGGTGTTGCAGGCGCTGCGCGACGTGGGCGTGCCGGAGAAGTACCTGTTCGACCCCGCGAAGGTATGCGCGAAGGGGCCGGACGCAACGCAACGAGAGGTGGCGTGATGAGCGAGAAGAAACAACAGCAGGTGAGTGAAAAGGCGAAGGAAACATCGAAGCCGCAGCGGGTGCGAGAGCTTTCGCAGAAGCTGGATGAACTGCTGCAAGGCGTCCCGTGGGACGAGGCCGCACTGGCGGCGGCCTCGTCGCTCAACAGGTTGTCACTGCCGCTCGGCGCGAGAGTCGAGCTTACGGCAACAACAGCTATTCCCTGGGTTTCTCTGCCATCTCTTGGCTGATCGCCCTAATAAATTCCACGTAGGCTTCGGCGAGAGCTTGTGCGGACGCCTTGGGACCAGCCTTGGCTGAAAAGAAAATCCCTGCGTTCGGCTGTCGGAGGGCTTCAAGAAAGACTTGGGTTCCCTTTTCGAGGATCAAGGCATTCTGGAATTTGTACATTGTTCCGGCTCCTTGGGTTTGTGCGGGATTGGCCCGCAGGGTTTGTGGATAGGCCAAGACATATCCAAGGAGCCGGACCATCGCAACGGCGGCAAGGAACATGGCAGCACTGAAAGAGACATTCACAGCACAGGAGTTGGCCCAACTCCTCTCTCGCACAGATCGCGCAATACAAATGCGCGCCGAGCGCGAGGGGTGGGCATCACGGCCCCGTGCGGGCCGTGGCGGCGGGCACGAGTGGCTGGTGGCGTCGATGCCGGAGCCCACGCGGGCGGCGCTGACCGTGGCGCTGGCCCGGCAGGCGGAGGCCGCTGCGCCGCCCGTGGCGCGGGTGAGCGACGTGGTGGTGCCGGACTGGGCATGGCGCGTGGCGCGCGCCCGGTACCGGGTTGTTGCCGAGTGGCGGGCCACCATTGTGCGCCAGAAGGCGCGCGGGATGAGCGGCAAGGGCGCGACTGAGGCGTTTCTGGCGGCCTACCGCAGCGGCACGCTGCTACCGCGCGAGGTGATGGAGGCAGCGGGCGAGGTGAGCCGCCCCACCCTGTACCGCTGGGACAAGGCCCTGCGCGAGGCGGGCGAGGACATGGAGGTTCTGGCCGACAAGCGCGGCGGGTGGGCCAACGGGCGCAAGAAGGGGCTGGGGCAGATAGGCCCGGACGCGGAGGCGGCGTTTTTGGCGGCGTACCTGACGCCCAACCGGCCATCCATGACGCTGGCCTACCGGGCCATGGAACTGGTGCTGCAACGGCAGGGGCTGGACGTGCCCAGCTATGCGTCGGTGCGGCGGTTCTTCGAGCGGTTCGACAGCTACCACCACGACCTGGTGGTGCTGCGACGCGACGGGGAAAAGGCGCTGGCCGACAAGGTGGGGGCGTACCTGAACCGTGACGACCGCATTCTGCGCGTGGGCGACGTGCTGTTCGCCGACGGGCACGTGCTGAACTTCGACGTGCTGCACCCGGAAACGGGCAAGCCTTGCCGCATGACCCTGATCGGCTGGCAGGACTGGGCAAGCCGCATGCCGGTGGGCTGGGAGATCATGCCCACCGAGAACACCGTGGCCGTTTCCGCCGCGCTGCGCATGAGCATCCTGAACCTGGGGAAGTGCCCGCAGGTGGTCTATCTGGACAACGGCAAGGCGTTCAAAAACAAGTTTTTTTCGGAGCGCAGCGACCTTGCGGAACTGGACGGGCTGTACGTGCGGCTGGGCATCGACGTGGTGCATTCGCTGCCCTACCAGGGCCGCACCAAGGTGATTGAGCGGTTCTGGGGATCGTTCAACGAGGAGTGCGCCCGCATCCTGCCGAGCTACCGGGGGCGCTGCATAGACGACAAGCCCGCGCACCTGCACCGCAACGAGCGGTGGCACAAGGCCCGCCACAACGAATGGGTGCCCACCGTGGACGACGTGGGCCGCATTCTTGCCCTGTACGTGGAATGGCACGCCCAGCGCGAGCACCCCACGCGGCCTGGCCGGAGCATCCGCGAGGTGTTCGACGAGGGGCGCGGGCCGGGGTTCAGCGAGGCGCAACAGGCCGACCTTGACCGGCATTTCCTGTGGCGGCGGGAGGTCACCCCCCGGCGCTGCCGCATCACCATCGCGGGCGTCGAGTTCGAGTCGGACGCGCTGTACGGCGTCAACAAGCGGCTGACGGCCATGTTCGCGTGGTCGGACCTTTCGGAGGTGCGGCTGTACGACGACGGGCGCTACATCGCCACGGCCCGGCCCGTGGCCAGCCTGAACCCGCTGGCCAAGCACTTCGGCGACAAGTTGGACATGGACAGCGTGGCCGACGCCAACAAGCGGTTGCGCCAGATGAAGCGCGACACGGTGCGACTGGCGCGGGAACTGGACGGCAGGGCCGCCGAGGCGCTGGGCGGCCTGCCGTGGATGCAGCCCGCGCAGGAGCGCCGCACCCCCCTGACCGTGGTGCCCGCACGCGGGGCCATGCCCGCCGCACAGGACCGGCGCATGCTGCCGGAAGCCCACCCCACCCCCGACATGAGCGAGGCCGAGGCGCAGGAACTGCGGGCGGCGCTGGAAGACCTGACGGCGCGCCAGGCGGCCCGGCCCGAATACGAGGCCCCGGCGTTCTTCGCCAATGCGCGGGAGAAGTACGAATTTCTGTTCGAGGTGTCCGTGGGCGAGGGCAAGCGCCTGACGCCGGAGGACGCCCGGTTCATGGCCGATTTCGAGGCGTCGGCCGAGTACCCGCCGCTGGAGCGGCGCTATGCGCAACTGCGCGCCATCTACGCAAACGACCACTCTCACACCATGGAGGCACAGGCATGAGGCGCGACGTATTCGTGGAAACCAACAACGTGCAGGCGCTACGCACAGCCGTGGGCAGCGCCTGCGGGGCCGGGCGGGGCTACCCCGCCATGGTCATGACCTACGGCGAGGCGGGCACCGGCAAGACCGTGGCGGCGCGCATGCTGTTTTCGGAGTTCGGCGGCGTCTACCTGCGCGCCATGGAGCAGATGAGCCAGCACGCATTTCTCCAGGAACTGTGCTTCGAGGTGGACGGCAGCCGTCCGCACGGAAGCTACCGCTGCAAGCAGACGGTGCTGCGGCGGCTGGACGAAGCCCCTGCGCCCATCTTTGTGGACGAGGCGGACCGGCTGGACATCCGGCGGCTGGAAGACCTGCGGGACATTCACGACGTGACGGGTTCGCCCGTGGTGTTGATCGGCGAGATGGGCCTGCCAACGCGGGTCAACGCGCGGACGCGCATCAACGACCGCATTCCGGCGGCCCTGCGGGTGCACTTCGACAGCATCTCGCGGCAGGACATCCTGCTGTACGCCGCGCAGACGGCGGACCTGCGGCTGACGCCGGAGGCCGCAGCCCATGTGCATACGGCGACACGGGGGAACTTCCGGCGGGTACACAACGCGGTGCTGTCCATTGAGGGGACGGCCCGCGCCGCCGGGACCAGTGACGTGGACCTGGCCATGTGCCGGGCCGCCCTGGGCATGGGCACCCCGACCGGGAGGCAGTGATGCGCACGGGAACCGCAGACCAGATTCGCCTGGCGGTGCGCAGCCTGGCGGCCAGCGGGAGCCAGGAAATCAGCAACGCCCTGGTCTACGAGGCCATGGGGTGCCGCACGCAGGAGGAGAAGGACCGGGTGCGCAAGCAGATTACCGAGCTTGTGGCGCGCGGCGAACTGGAGCGCCTGGGGCGCGGGTGGCTGCGCTGGACCGGCCGGGGCGAACCGGAGCGCGGGGGCGAAACGTACAACCGCATGTGGCGCATCATACGGACGGAACGGCCGGGCTGGGACTGCACGCACGTTGCCCACGTGACCCGCGTGAACCTGCGCGGGGTGCAGCGGTACGTGGCGTGGCTGGCGGCCGAGGGACTGGTGGCCGAGCGGGGCAAGCGCGGCAACACCCGGCTGTACGGCGTGACCCGGGAAGGAATTGAACAGCGCGTGACCCCGTTCCCGCCCATCACGCGGGCCATGCCCCACGAGGCCGAGCGGGCCGCCCTGTGCCGCCTGGTGCGGCTGTTCGTGGAGGGCGACCTGGGCGAGCGGAGCGTGCGGGAACGGATAGCGGCGGAATGCAACACCATCATCGACGGCATGAACATGAAGAGACAGGAGGCATGAGCATGATTGCCAACAAGATCAAGGACGCGCGGCTGGCGCTGGGCGTGCTGGCCGGGCAGATCACCGAGGACCAGTGGGGTCTGATCAAGTGCGTGCAGGGCGAACTGGCCGACGCGGCGCAACTGGCCGAGCAGATGGAGAAGATGCTGGCCGTGCCCGGCGCGCCGCGCGGCAAGGGTCCGGCGGACGCCGGAACGGGAGGGGTGAACTGATGGCCAGGAGCAAGCCCGCACCCATTATCGTGGCGGAAACGCCGCAGGCCGAGGGCGCACTGGCGGAGATTGCGGCCATCAACCGCAAGGTGGCCGCCCTGGAAGCGGACATGAACGCGACCATCGACGCGGCCAAGGCCACCGCCAGCCAGGCCAGCGCCCCTCTGTTGGCGCGGCGCAAGGAACTGGAGAACGCGGTGGCCAGTTGGGCCATCCTGAACAAGGGCGAACTGTTCAAGGGGCGCAAGAGCCTGGACCTGGGCTTCGGGACCGTGGGCTTTCGCGTGACCACGAAAATCAGCCAGCTGGCGAAGATCACCAAGGAAATGACCCTGGCCAAGCTGGCCGAGTACGGCCTGCGCGACGGCATCCGCGTGAAGCAGGAGATCGACAAGGAAGTCATGCGGGATTGGCCGGACGAGCGGCTGGAACTGGTGGGCCTGCGGCGGCGCACCAGCGACGAGTTCTACATCGAAATTCACCTGGAAGGCGTGGAGCGCGCGGCGTAGGAGGCCACATGAACAACGGGAAAGTACTGGTCAAAGGGACAATGGATAACGCCGCCATCGGCGAAAATATCCGCAAGGCGGTGGAACTGGTTGTGAGCCAGTACGCGGACAAGGCCGACGGGTTCGTACTGCACCTGATGTTTGAAACGCAGGCAGAAAACGGCGCTACCGCCATGAACGGTGTGGGACTCGCATGGGGTGACCTGGACCTGGCCATGCAAACCCAACTGTTCGGGAGGACGCTGGCCATGGCGGAACGGGAAATCATACCGGGCGCGACTTCGGCCACGGCGCAGTGAAGGAACATAACCACAAAACGCCGCCCCCGAAGGGCGGGGGCGGCGAGGTACAGGGTGTGCGAATGACGTGTGGTTACGCCGACGGCCTTTCTTCCGCCTCGCGTGCGGCCTGCTCCAGGGTGTTGGCGCAGGCCATGAGGATGAACGCCAGACCGCTGGTGGCGGAGGGGGATATCTCCACCTGTCCGGCAGGCCAGCAGCAGGCTTCGGCCAGGAAGCGCAGCACGGATTCCGCCCTTCCCACATGGTCCCACGGGGAGCCGGTGTCGCAAAGGTGCATGCTACACCTCCAGCCCGAGCTTGCGCGCGGCGGTGACGAACCAGCCCACGCGGCTGCGGCTCATGCCCATGACCGCCGCGATTTCGCGCACGGTGAACCCGCGCGCCCGGTAGGCAAGCACCTTGCGGATGTGCGCCCGGTTGGCCGGGGTGATGTCCAGCGCAGCACGCACCGACTGCTGCCGGGCCGCGCCCGCCTCTTGCAGCGCGGCCTGTCGGGCCAATTCCACGGCGCGCTGCTGGGCCTCGCCCCGGATGCGGCGCAGCAGCAGGGCCACCCGCGCCCGGAAGCGCTTGGCCTCGCCCGTGCGGGCCAGCATGGACAGGATGTACACGCCTTCTTCGGAGAATACGCGCGTAAGGCGCTGGGATTGCTCTTCGTTCGTCAGTTTGACGACGGAGGAATACAACTTGAGTTCGTCGGCGTTGCGTTCATACAGCTTATTGATCGCCTTGGCAGGGTCACCATAGCCGAGGTGGCGTCCTATCTCCTCCGCCGTGAACAGGACTTCTCCATCCTTTTCAACGTAGTGCACGTCATTCCCATCGACAGCGAACACGGATTGCGCTACGGTGTTTTCAGCCATAATACCCTCCTTTTCAGGGTGTTTGTGGTTAGGCGTGGCCGCGGTGTTCCTGCACCCGGCCACGCCGCTTTATTTGGTTTTCTCCCGCCATCCCGGAAATGTCTTGTCCAGCGCCAGCAGTACGGCTTCCTTGATGGTCAAGCCCTTCGCCGCCGCAAGTACCTTCAATTTCCGGTGCTCTTCCTCCTTGATCTGAACGGTCATGTTCTTTCTGTCTGGCACGGCACCTCCATGCTTTTTAACAAAATACAGGCATGCAGGTTTCATGTCAACCCCTTCTACCTGTACCAAGGGCGCGGGATGAGCGCCATCATGCCGCCAAGCAAGCAAAAGACGAAAAATCCCACAAGGATGCCTGCGGCCATATTTGTACGCTTGCCGACCTCTGTTCCGGCAATCCCCCCGAGGATGATGCTTGTCGCAGCCATGGCGAGGGCCAGCAACGTTTCGATGCCGCCCTGCCACCACGTCATTCTTTTAGCCTGGCAGGAGCCGATGCCGAAGATGATCGCCAGCAGGATGGCGATGCCGAGCCAGTCTTCCAGTTTGCCCCTGTCCATGCGTTCCTCCGCTGTTTTTCCAGTGAGAGAACTACGCCTGCTGCTGGTCATCAGCCTTGGCAGCAGCACGACGCAAGCGCCAGCGCCGCAGGGCAGCCACTCCGTAGGCGATGAGCAGGGCCGCGGCGACCTTGCCCACGACATCGGCGGACGAGAACTGCATTCCTGTGGGGGCACCCATGCTCCGGACGAGAAGAAAGTTGAGGATGGCCACGGCAACGCCGCCCAAGCCCACCAGCAAGGTGTTGTGGGGGCGTTTCCACGCGGGGATGGCGGCCAACCACATGAGCGGGTCCACAAGGTTCACGAGAATGGTTGCCAAAATAACGATCAGCGTTTTCATGCTTCACCTCTCAAGTATCGTTTGCTTGTTCTGGCAAAAGCCGTTCGAAAGGACAAGGGCAGGTTCAATCAAGATGAGACGAACGCAACAGGAGGCTCGCATGGGCAACGACGGACGCAACGGCGATGCTGTCGCCGACCGTAAGACTCGGGAAGACCACTCGTCTAACGGTCGCCGCAAATTATTGGCCATGGTGCATATGGGCCGCAAGCAACTGGCCATGGACGAGGAGGCGTATCGCCACATCCTGAAATCGCGCTTTGGCGTGGACAGCGCCAGGCACCTGGGGGCGCGCGAGTTGTCCCGGCTGGTGGCCGCCCTGGAAGAGATGGGGGCGGTGTTCGTGGGCAAGGGCAAGCAGTACGGGCGCAGCGCCATGAAGCGCCGCGCCAGCGGCGCGGCGGACAGGGTCACGGACGCGCAGATCGCGCGCATCCGGAAGTCGTGGGACGCCTTTGCGCGGAAGAAGGGTTTTGATTCGCTGGAGGCGTGGCTGCGCCGGTACTGGAAGTGCGAGCGGGTGGATTGGCTGGAGCGCGGGCAGGCCAGCCGGGTGATCGCCGTGCTGGACGGCATGGCCGAGGAGGCCGAACTGCGCGCCTGGTCGGACAGACAGGCAGCGGCGGGGGCCGTGTAGGTGACCGACGCGGAGGCGCTGCGGCGGGACATAGAGGGCCGCTACGGTACGGTGCACCGGTTCTGCCGGGCGTATCGGGAACTGGGGCGGTCCACCGTCTACCAGTTGTTGGCGGGGCGCTACCCCGGCAACGCCGCCCGCCAGTTGGCGCGGGTGCGGGAGGTTCTGGCCGGTGGGCCGGAGAAGCGGGCCGAGGCGGTGTACGCCGCCATCAAGCGGGCGGCGTGCCAGCGGTGTGCTGCCTGGGGCAAGGGGCGCGAGTGTTCACGGTGCGACGGCCTGTACAGGGAACAGGCCCAGGCGGCGCTGGAGGCGCTGGACGAGGTGCAGTGATGGGCGACAGCATGGAGCGTGACGTGTTTGCCGAGTTTCTGCCCGGTCTGCTGGGCGAGGTGGCGCAGGCTGCGGGCGTGCGGGCCGCCCTGGCGCTGGCCAGCGAGCGGGGCGGCACCCGCGCGTACATTCCGAGCGTGGCGACCCTGCACCCCGGCCACTGGCTGGCGCAGGCGGTGGGTTTCGAGGCGGCCATGCGGATTGCCGAGCGGTGGGGCAGCGAAACGGTGGCCGTGCCGCTGGGGCCGTCGTCCGGCAGCCGCGCCAGCCAGTGGCGCAAGATTCGGCTGGGGTTGCAGTCCGGGCACAGCCTGGCGGCCATCGCGCGGGCGGCGGGCGTGACCGAACGCACCGTGCTGCGGCACAAGGAGAAATTTACCCGGCCCCCGGACCAGTATTCGCTGCTGGATTGAGCGGCCTGCGGACAGGTGACGGCATTATCTCCGCCCCCGTGTGCCCCCATAGTGGGGGCACACGGGGCGGTTGCTTTTGGGAGACGTTCCCGAGCCACACCCCAGGAATGACGAGGAGCGTTGGAAGATGCGCGATATTTTCGAGAAAGCACAGGCGTTCGTCGCACGCTGGGAGGGCGGCCTGGTTGACCATGCCAACGACCCCGGCGGCATCACCAACCGGGGCGTGTCGTTGCGCTGGCTGCGCGCCATCGGCTGCGACATCGACGGCGACGGGGACATCGACCAGGACGATATCCGCGCGGTGACGCCCGAGGTGGCGGCGGGGTTGTTCCTCAAGCATTTCTGGGCGGCATCCGGGGTGTGCATGTTGCCGCCGCTGGTGGCCGTGGCCGTGTACGACGCCGCCGTGAACCAGGGGGCCGAACGGGCTGTGCGCCAGTTGCAGGCCGCGTGCAACACCGTGAGCCGCGACCAGTTGGAGGTGGACGGCCGCATCGGCAACCAGACCCTCCGCCGCGTGCGGGCACTGTGCACCGCAATGTGCGGCGGCCAGTTGGCGGTGTGCGACATCGTCATCACCGCGCGCGAGCAATATTACCGCGAGTTGGCCAACAGGCAGCCCAAGGCGGCGGGCGGCGCGTATGTGGACTACCGGCCGTTCCTGCGCGGCTGGCTGAACCGCACCGCCTCCCTGCGCGGATGGTGCCACGTGTTGGCCTCCGAGGGGTGGGCGTGATGCCGTCCGCAACTCGACAGGCCGTAACCCATGCCGCCGCCCTGGTGGGCGACGCCTTTTGCGACCACAGCGGGGGCACCAGCGCCATGCGCATCATGGCCATGCTGGTGTGCGTCATCGTGCTGGGCGCGTGGATCGTCGGCATGCTGGCGGCCGGGCGCTACATCCCCCTGGGCTGGGCAGAGGCCGGGCTGATCGGCGGAGCATGCGGCGCAAAGGCTGCTCAAAGCCGTTTCGAGTTGGGCGGCAACGGCGTGTGGGGCAGCCCCGCCACGGGGGGAGACTGCGCCCCGCCTTTGGCTCCGCGCGATAGCGCGGCAGCCGTAGGCGAGCCCGCGAGCCGTACGGATGGCGACAGCAGCGATGAATCCGGAGGCTACTGATGTTTTCCATTTCCGACGTGATGCCCAAGGCCCTGTTGGCGCTGGTGATTGCGCTGGCGGCGTGGGTTGTGTGGTTGAAATTCGACCTGGCCGATGCCCGCAACACCCTGACGGGAGAACAGGCGGCCCATAATGCCACCATGCACGCCCTGCTTGATGCCCTTCACGAAGGGGACGCATGGGAGGTTGTTGCACGACAGGCCAACGCCACGGCCAAGGCGCAATCCGAGTATGCCGCCGCATGCCTGGAGCGTGAGGCAGACGCCGCCACGGCCGCCACCGAGCGGGCCGCCATTCTTGCCACGGCCAAACCCCGCCCGCGCACGGACGCGGAGCGACTGGAGGTCATTGACGATGCGTCCCGCATGGCTGCTGCTGCTCGCCTTAACCGCGTTTGGTAGCGGGTGCGCTTCCCGGAATGTGCCGATGGTGGCGCCTCCGGCCCCCGTGGTGGTGACCCTGATGCCGTGCGCAGCCCCGCCCCGCCCCGTGCTGCCCCTTGTGGACGGCACCCTGCCCTTCGACACGCCGGGGAACGTGGCCGTGCTGCTGGAACGTGACGACGCGGCCCGTAACTACGTGCAGGCACTGGAGGCCGCGCTGGACTGCTATGCGCGCCAGGCCGATTCCCTTTTCAAGGAGGCCCGATGAATCCCGTTGAACTCGCCCAGCTGGCGGAAGCCCTGACGGCCATCGCCAGCGTTCTGGAACGCCTGGGCATACCCGGCCTGGTGGCCCTGGCCCTGATGGGGCCTGCCGCCGTGGTGATCGCCATCCTGGTGCTGGAGCACATCCGGCGGCGCAATGCGGACCGGATGCTGGAACAGTACCGGGCCGACATGACGGCAGTCATGGAGCGCACCCGCACCGAAGCATCGGTGCTGATGGGAAGCTACCGCGCCGACACCCAGGCCATCCTGCGCGAACTGGGCGGCAATCAGGAGAAAACCACCCGCTACTACCGGGACAACGTGGAACTGGTGAAGGCGTACCGGGCGGTTTCCGAGAACCTGCAAGACGTGGTGGTGAACAACACCCGGATAATGGAGCGGGTGCTGGCGCTGATGGAGAGCAACATGGCCTGCCCCATCGCACGTGATGGCGCGCGTGGCCGCAAGTGAGTGAGGCGCACATGAGCGAGAGAGCGGAAAACCTTGGCCGCCGGGTGGAACTGCGGCAGCAGCGCCAGCGGCTGGAGGCCGAAGTGGCGGCCCTGCGCGACCGGCTGCGGCGGCTGCTGCCCGTGGACGCCGAGCCCACCGAACTGAACGGGGAAGAGATGTTGCAGGCCGCCATAGCCCTGCACACCAGCCTGGGCGAACTGGGCGGCGTGGCGCGCCGCATCGACATCCTGAACCGCGAACTGGGCGGGTAGGCGCATGGGCCGCGAACACGCACCCGAAACGGTCTGGCGGGCGCAGGAACTGTACTGTTCCGAGCGGCTGCCGTTCGACCGCGTGGCGCGCGAGACCGGGGTTTCGGCCTCGACGCTCAAGCGCTGGTCGGAGCGGTTCGGCTGGCGCGCCAAGCGTGAGGAACTGGCCAGGGCGGAGGCGGAAATCCGGGCCGACAGGGTGCTGGCACGGTCGCACCTGCTGAAGCAGCTGATCGACAAGAAGGACCCGCAGACGGCCTATGCGGTTTCGGCCCTGGAGAACCTGGCCTTCCGGATGGAGGAGGCGACCCGCAAGCGGGAGGCAGCAGCGCCGCAACCCGAAACGCGCCCCGCCCCGCCCGCGCCGCAGGAACCAGCCGTGACCAGCCTGCCGGAAACGGAAGAGGAGCGCGCCAACCTGCTGGAAGCGGCAATCGTGCGCCAGTTGAACGACCTGTTGACCGCTCCGGCGGACAAGGTGCTGTCGCGGGTGCGCGAGGTGCAGGCGGCCCTGGAACTGGTGCGCAAGCTGCGCGGCGAGGATGCGAGCGGGCCGGGCGAACTGGTGTTCGGCTGGGAGGGGGCGGACGATGGGGCCGCGTAGACCGACCCGAAGGGCGCAAGGCGTGGCCGTTGGGCGAGCCTGCGAGCCCTACGGACATCGTGCGCAAAGCGACGCGGTGCACAGGGTCACCATTCCCTACCGCCCCAGGCCGCTGCAACTGCGGGTGCATCAGGAGCGCAGGCGGTTCACGGTGCTGCTGTGCCACCGCCGGTTCGGCAAGACCGTTTTCGCCATCAACGAGTTGCTGAAACGCGCGTTGCGCGCCCCGCGCCCCCAGTGGCGGGCGGGGTACGTGGCTCCGTACCTGAAGCAGGCCAAGGCGGTGGCGTGGGACTACCTGAAGCTGTTCGCGGGCGTGGTGCCCGGCGTGCGCTTCAACGAGTCGGAACTGCGCTGCGACCTGCCCAACGGCGCCCGCATCCGGCTGTTTGGCGCGGACAACGCCGACGCCATGCGCGGGCTGTATTTCGATGACCTGACCCTGGACGAGTCGGCGGACATCCCACGCGAGGTGTGGACCATGATCCTGCGCCCCGCCATTTCCGACCGGCTGGGGTGGGTACTGTTCATCGGCACGCCCAAAGGGGCGGAGAACCTGCTGTACGACGTGTACCAGGCGGCGCTGGCGAAGCCCGGCGAGTGGGGGCTGTTCGTCTTCAAGGCGTCGGAGACCGGCTACGTGATCCAGGCCGAACTGGACGCCGCCCGGCAGGACATGACCGAGGACGAGTACGAGCAGGAGTTCGAGTGTTCGTTTGCCGCCGCCGTGCGCGGGGCCTACTACGCCGCCCTGCTGGACCGGCTGGAGCAGCAGGGGCGCATTGGCGCGGTGGCCTGGGAGCCCGGCCTGCTGGTGCACACCTGCTGGGACCTGGGCATGGATGACGCCACATCCATCTGGTTTTTCCAGGTGGAGCCGAGCGGCGACTGGCGGGTGATCGACTACTATGACGGAAGCGGCGAGGGCTTGCCCCACTACGCATCGGTGCTGGCGGGCAAGGGATATTCCTACGGTCGCCACATCGGGCCGCACGACATCCAGGTGCGGGAACTGGGTACCGGCAAGAGCCGCTGGGAGGTGGCGCAGGGGTTGGGCATCCGTTTCGAGGTGGCCCCGAACATTCCCGTCATGGACGGCATCAACGCCCTGCGCCTGCAACTGCCGCGCATGTGGTTTGACGCGACCCGCTGCGCCGACGGGCTGAAGGCCCTGCGGCATTACCGGAAGGTCTGGAACCCCAAGGCCGGACTGTACGGGGACCGCCCGCTGCACGACTGGACCTCTCACCCCTCGGACAGCCTGCGGTACGGGGTGGTCGGCTTCCGGCCGGTGCATGAAGGCCCCCGCCAGGAACGGGCCGAAAACCGCTGGCGCCGCTAGGGCGCCGCAGGAAAGGAGAGCGACATGGGAGGCATAGCGAAGGCCATAGCCGGGATTTTCGGCGGCGGGGGCAGCAGCAAGATGCCGTCGCTGCCCGCGCAGCCGGACTACGAGGCGGAACGCAAGCGACTGGAGGAAGAGGCCACCAGGAAGCGCCAGGCCACGGCGGCCACCGGCATGTCGGGCACCATCCTGGGCGGCTCCACCGGGGGCAGCGGCACCCTGGGCAAGAAGAAGCTGCTGGGAGAGTAGCCGATGGACATCAAGCGCCTGGCCAGGCTGGTGGCGAGCATCGACGCGAAGCGCGATGCGGTGGCCACGAAGTATGATGAAGTGGCTTCGTTCATCTTTCCCGAGCGGGCGGGCTTCGTCACGCGCCGGGAAGCGCAGGACGACGGGCGCGGCGAGATCTTCGACAGCACGGCCGAGGAGGCCAACGCCACACTGGCTGCGGCGCTGCATTCGCTGCTGACCAACCCGGCCAGCGCGTGGTTCGCCCTGGACCTGCTGGGGGCCGAGAAGGAGAGCAAGGAAGAGACCGAGTGGCTGACCGAGGTGCAACGGGTGATGCTGGAGGTGTTCTCGTCGCCGGAGACGGGGTTCCAGAACGAGGTCAACAGCTTCTACCTGGACCTGGGGCCGTTCGGCTGGGCGGTCTTCTACACCGAGGACGAGGCGGGCAAGCCCATCCGGTTCCGCGCGGTGCCGCCTGCCCGCGCCTCCATAGCCGAGAACGCGGACGGCCAGGTGGACACCCTGGTGCTGCACGAGATGAAGACCTGTTCCCAGTTGTACGAGGACTTCGGGGACAAGGTGAGCGACCAGGTGCGCCAGACGCTGGAGCGTGACCCGCAGGCCGAGGTGGAGACCGTCCACGTCATCATGCCGCGCGCCAAGATGCCCGGCCGCCAGGGGGGCATGCGGACCACACCGCACGCCATGGCCAGCGTGATCTACGAGAAGGCCACCGAACAGGTGTTGTCCGAAAGCGGCTTTCACGAGCGGCCGTTCCAGGTGCCCAGGTGGGCCAAGGTTTCCGGCGGGCTGTACGGCAGCGGGCCGGGCTGGGCGGCGCTGCCGGACATGCGGGTGCTGAACGAGGTGGCCCGCTCGCAGCTGATCGGGGCCGAGAAGTTGAGCGACCCGCCGCTGATGCTGCCGGACGACGGCGTGGTGGGCAAACTGCGCTCCGATGCGGGGGGCATCACCTACTACAAGACCGGTTTCGGCGACAAGATCATCCCCCTGCCCATCACGGCGAACATCGGCGTGATGGAGGCCATCATCGAAAAACGCCAGGACTCCATCCGGCGGCGCTTTCTGAACGACCGCATCATGCTGGCCGGTGGCCCGCAAATGACGGCGTTCGAGGTGGCCACGCGGGAGAACAAGCAGATGCTGGCGCTGGGGCCGGTGCTGGGCCGGTTGCAGACGGAGTTTCTGGGGCCGCTCATCGAACGGGTGTTCGGCATCCTCTACCGGAGGGGCGAGTTGCCCCCGGCGCCCGACAGCCTGCGCGGGCGCGACCTGCGCGTGCGTTACGCATCGCCCATTGCCCGCGCGCAGAAGCAGGTGGAGGCCGCCGCATTCAACCAGGCCGTGCAGTACCTGGCTCCGGTGGCCCAGATGGACGGCAGCGTGCTGGACAACTTTGACGCGGACGCCATTGCCCGCGATACGCAGGAACTGTTCGGCTACCCGGCCAAGTACCTGCGCGGCGAAGACCAGGTGAAGAAACTGCGTGAAGCCAGGGCGCAGGCGCAGCAGGCCCGCGAGGGCATGGAGGCGATGCGCCAGATGGCGCAAGCCGCCAACGCGGCAGCCGGGGCCGGGCGCATGGATGAGGGCCAGTGATGTTCGGGAGACGGACGCGGCAACAGGAACTGGACGACGGCGGGCGGCGACAGCTGCGGGACGCCTACAGGGCGACGTTTTCCTCGCCCGAAGGGCGCAGGGTTCTGGAAGACATTCAGACTAGTCTGAAACTAGTCCAAAACGTCTACACGAGGGGCATGGATGCGCTGGAACTGGCCTTTCACGAAGGCCGCCGGAGCGCCGCCGTGCACATCGAAACCATGATGGAGGAACACCATGAGTGACCCGACGAAGACCGGGGATGGAAACGGCATGTTGGGCGGCGTCCCCGATGGCGCGGACCCGGCCGGTGGCGATGGCGGCGGCGTTGCGGCGGGGCAGGCGGCTTCCGGGAACGAGGCGTTCGCGTTCCTGCCGGAAGGGCTGAAGGGCCTGGCCGAGGGCTTCGGCAAGCCGGAAGAGTTCTGGGCGCAGGCGGGTGAGTTGTTCGGCCTGGCCAAAGAGCGCGAACTGGTGACCGGCAAGCGCGTGCCGGACAGCATGGCCAGCCAGGAGGAGTGGGAGGCGTTCCACAAGGCCCTGGGGCGGCCGGACAAGCCCGAGGGGTACACCCTGCCCGAGCGGTTCGAGGCGGAGGGCGTGCCCCAGGAACTGGCGGGCGCCGTCTCGGAACTGCTGGACCGCGACAAGGGCGAGATCTCTGCGCTGATGCACAAGCACGGGCTGTCGCAGCGCCAGGCCGAGGGCATGTACCGCGACATCGGCTCCATTCTGGCCAAGTCGCTGGGCGAATCGCAGGCGAGCGCCCCCGACCCCCAGAAAGTGCTCGCCGAACTGTGGCCCCAGGACACGGAAAAGAACCTGGACCTGGCGCGGCGCGGCGCGCGAGCCCTGGGCGTTGGCGACGCGCTGGACGAGGCGGGCCTTTCCGCCCATCCGCTGGTGCTCAAGCTGGCCCATGCCGTGGGCGAAATGACGGCCGAGGACCGCCTGCGCGACGGCGGCGGCCACACCGCGCCGATGCCCGCGGGGCAGGAGGCGTACCAGGAAATGCTGCGCCTGGTGGGCAGCGACGCCTACCAGCGGAACGATCCGGCCACGGTGCGCCGCGTGGAGCAACTGGCCGGGCGAGTGAACATGAAGTGACGCGCTGCGTCTCATTCTGACTGAAAAAATCCGCGAGCGCGGAGGAGGATTGCCATGGCTGACGTATCCGCTGTTTTTGTCACCCAGTACCAGGCGGAAGTGCATGTGGCCTACCAGCAGGGCGGGTCGAAGCTGCGCAACAGCGTGCGGCTGAAGACCGGCGTGACGGGGAGCAAGACCAGCTTCACCAAGGTGGGCAAGGGCGAGGCGAACCAGAAGACGCGCCACGGGGACGTAACCCCCATGAACCTGGACCACGCCCCGGTGGAATGCGCGCTGAGCGACTGGTACGCGCCGGACTACGTGGACAAGCTGGACGAGTTCAAGATCCAGTACGACGAACGGCGCGTGCTGGTGCAGTCCGGCGGTTCCGCCGTGGGGCGCAAGGTGGATGCACTGATCATCACGGCCGCGGTCACCGGCCTGCCCGCCGGGCAGGTGACGGGCAACGGCGGCCTGCCGCTTGACCTGGACATGGTGATGGAAGGCTTTGCCCTGCTGAACGCCGGGGAGGTGCCGGATGACGGGCAGCGGTTCTGCGTGGTGGGCGCGAAGCAATGGAACCAGCTGCTGAAGATCGAGCAGTTCGCCAAGGCCGACTACGTGGGCGACGCGCACCCCTGGCTGAAGGGCACCGAAAGCCGCCGCTGGCTGAACACGACATGGATACTGCACAACGCGCTGCCCCAGGCCAACGGCGGCACCAAGTGCGTGTGGTACCACAAGACGGCGCTGGGGCTGGGCGAGAACTCCACCGGCATCATCAGCGAGATCAACTACGTGCCGCAGAAGGTGGCCTACCTGTGCAACAACATGATCGGCGCGGGGGCCTGCCGCATCGACGATACCGGCGTGGTGGTGATGCACGCCCAGAACTAGGAGGGACCATGGCTGGCAAAGAAAACGTCGCGACGAAACCGACCGATACGACCGGCTCCAGGGACCTGGAGAAACGGGCCGACGCGGCCGGGCTGACCCTGGTGGGGTCCGGCACCTGGCGGTACCACACGACCGATGACGATGAGGAGGCCGTGCGCAGCGCGGGATACTTCGACCACTGCGCCGCGCGCTACGGCATGCGGCCCGGCGACGTGGTGCTGGTGAACGCGCGCGGCGCGGCGTTCATGGTGGGCATCTAGCATCCCGCACCGACACGTGTCGGCATTATCCCCCCCCCCCGTGTGCTGCCAGAATGGCAGCACAGGGGGGGGCTTTGCCGCAGGAGGGCGCATGGCAGGAATCGTGGACATCGTGAACAGGGCGCTGGGGCTGATAGGCCAGGAACACGTGACCAGCATGGACGATCCCACCCCGGTGGCGTCCAAGGCGCGCCGCTTCTGGCCGGAGGTGCGGGACAGCGTGCTGCGCGCCCACCCGTGGAAGAGCGCGTTGCGGCGCGCCAGGCTGGAACGGCTGGCCGAGGATCCGCCCTTTGGCTTTGGCGCGCAGTACCAGCTGCCGGGCGACTTCCTGCGGCTGGTGGAGACCGAACCGGACACCCCCAGGCAGATAGAGGGCCGCCGCCTGCTGGCCGACGTGGAGGCCGTGAGCATCCTGTACGTGCGGCGCGAAACGGACGTGAACCTGTACGACCCGCAACTGCGCGAGGCGCTGGCCTACAAACTGGCCAGCGAACTCGCATACGGGGACACGGCCAGCGCCACGCTGGCCCAGGCCCTGGACCAGCAGTACCGCCAGCGCCTGGCCGAGGCGGCGGGCACGGACGCGCGGGAAGGCGAACCGGCGCGGCCCGCGCCTTCGCGCTGGGTGGCCGCGCACCAGGGCTAGGAGAGGAGGAACGTATGGGACTGGCCACGCTGCCGCTGACCAACTTTACCGCCGGTGAATGGTCGCCTCGTCTGTATGGCCGGGTGGACCTGGCCAAATACGGCAACGCCTGCTCCATCCTGGAAAACATGACGCTGATGCCCCACGGGGCGGCGCAGCGGCGCATGGGCACCGAGATGGTGCACGGCGTGGATACGGACCAGGTGCTGCTGGCTCCGTTCGTCTTCAACACCGAACAGGCGTACGTCCTGGAATTCAGCCCCGGCAGGATACGGTTCTTCCGGGCCGGGGGCATCGTCCTGGACGGAGCCACGGGGCTGCCGCTGACGGTGGTCACGCCGTGGAGCTGGGCCGAGCTGCAACGGCTTATGTGGTGCCAGAGCGCGGACACCATGTACCTGGTGTGCCCCACGGTGCAGCCCCACAAGCTGACCCGGCCGGGCGCGGACGTGTTTGCCCTGCACGAGGTGTCGTTCACGGCCAAGCCCGACTCCTGGGCGGGCACGTCCTGGCCGGGCTGCGCCATGTTCCACCAGCAGCGGCTGTGGTTCTCCGGGGCGCCCGGCAATCCCCAGACGGTATGGGCGAGCCGTACCGGGGACTTCGAGAATTTCACGACGGGCACCAATGATGACGACGCCCTGACGTTCAGCCTGGTTTCCGAGCAGGTGAACGCCATCCGCTGGCAACTGTCCGCGCGGACGCTGCTGACGGGCACCAGCGGCGGCGAGTGGTCCATATCGGGCGGCGGAACGGACGTGCCCGTGACGTCCAAGCAGGTGCAGGCGCTGCGGAACAGCAACTACGGGTCCGCCGCGCTGCCGCCGGTGCTGATCGGAAAGTCCGTGGTGCATGTGAGCGCCGACCGCAAGCGGCTGCACGACCTGACCTACCAGTTTGCCGAGGACGGTTACGTTTCGGCGGACATCAGCCTGCTGGCCGAGCACATTACCGCGCGAGGCATCCGGCAGGTGGCGCACGCCACGCATCCGGACGGCATCATCTGGTGCGTCATGGACGACGGCACGCTGGCGGGATGCACGTACATGCGGAACAACGAGGTGGTGGGCTGGCACCGGCACAGCACGGAAGGCGAGGTGCTGTCGGTGGCCTGCATACCGGGCGACGGGTACACGGAAACGTGGCTGGCCGTGCGGCGCGCGGGCGGGGTGGTGATGGAACGGATGCTGCCCCCCTGGAACGGGGAGACCACCAACGAGCCCGGCTGCTGGTTCGTGGACAGCGGACTGCTGTACGAGGGCGCGCCGGTCACGGTTGTTTCCGGGCTGGAGCACCTGGAGGGGCAGCGGGTGAGCATCCTGGCCGACGGGGCCTACCACCCGCCGGCGGTTGTCAGCGAAGGAAGGGTCGTGCTGGAGGCCCCGGCTTCCCGCGTGCTGGTGGGGCTGCCGTACCGGTGGACCCTTGCCCCCATGAGCCTGGAAGGCAGCAGCGAACGAGGCACGGCCCAAGGCAAGCGCAAGCGCGTGGTTTCCGTGACGGCGCGCGTCTACAAGACGCTGGGGCTGGAATACGGGCTGCCGGGCGGGACGGCCTGGGAGGCCGTCAACCGCGAGGTGATCATGCCCATGGACGCGGCGCCCTGGCCCTACACGGGCGACCTGGAACTGAAGCTGCCCGAAGGGTGGAACCGCGATGGGCGGTTGCTGCTGACGGGCGAGGCTCCGTTTCCGGTCACCCTGATCATGCTGGTGCCGAAGGTGGTCACGTATGAGTGATGTGGTCACGATTCCCTTCCGGCCGAGCCACCTGGCGTCCCTGGAACTGCGCGCGGCGGACGCGGCCGACCTGGCGGGCCTGGACCTGGCCGACCTGGCCGGTGCGTGGGCCGGGCATCCGGCGTGGACCATGCTGCTGGCGCCGACGGGTGCAACCGGCGAGGCAGGAGGACGGGTCATCGCCTGCTACGGGGCGGTGCTGCACGGCGGCACGGCCACCCTGTGGGCGCTGACGACCCCGGCCGCCGAGGCCGTGCCCCTGCGGCTGACGCGGGTGACGCGCGCCCTGGTGCGCTGGCTGACGGGCCCCATGGGGTGCCACCGCGTGGAAGCGCTGGTGCACGTGGACAACACGCGGTCACTGCACTGGCTGGAACGCATGCTGGGCATGCGCCGCGAGGGGCTGTTGCGCCAGTGCGGGCCGAACCGCCAGGACCGGTACCTGCTGGCCCTGGTCAAGGAACCGAAGGCGAAGGAGCCGGTGACACAGGCGGGGAGCGAGGCATGAGCGGCATTGTCGAAATTGCGGCGCTGGGCAGCCTGTTTGCCGGCGGCGCGGGAGCGGCGGGAGCGGCGGGCGGCATGGGCAGTCTGATGGGCATGCTGGGCACCGTCGGCCAGATAGGCATGGGCGTATCCGCCGCGAGTTCCATACTGGGCGGCCTGGCGTCCAGCCAGACCAGCGACGCGGAGGCGAGGGCCTACCAGGCCAACGCCGAGTACGCCATGGGCGCAGCCCGTAACCAGGCCGCCGCGAGCAGGGAGCAATACCGGCGGCTGGCCAGCAGCCAGCGGGCCGCCTTCGGGGCCAGCGGGGTGGACGTGAACGAAGGCAGCGCCCTGGACGTGCTGGCGCTGACCGACGCGGAGGCGGAACTTTCGGCCATGGAGCTTCTGTACGGGGGCGAAATGGAAGCATGGAGCTGGAAGCAGAAGGCCGCCACGGCAAAGAACCAGGGCGGCGCAGGGATGCTGGGCGGCCTGCTGGGCGCCGTGCCGCAGCTGCTGCAACTGGGGGGCAGCCTGGGTCTGCTGGGCGGATCGGGCGGAGGGCTGGGGCATGTGTTTGACGGCAACAGGACCGGCGGCGTGGGCGGCGGATGGCTGACCACGGCGCTGGGTTCGCGCTAGGGGGCCGCATGAAGATACCCGTCGCGCCCATGGCGGAGCCGGTGTCCGGCCGGTTGTCCGTGACGCCGGACAGGTCCGGCGTTGCCGTGGCCGCCGCGCTGGGCCAACTGGGCGATTCCGTGACCAGGCTGGCGGGCCGGTGGCAGCAGGAACTGGACCACGACGCCCTGGTGGAGGCGCAGAACAAGTATGCCGGGTCCATGGCCGAGTGGATGTCGGCGGCAACGGAGCAGCGCCAGGGCGGCGATGCGCGCGGCGTGACGCGGGATTTCCGCACGCGGCACCAGCAGTTGGTTGCCGACATCGGCGGGGCGGAAGGCATGAGCCCGGAAGCCAGGAAGGCATTCTCCGCGTGGGCGGCTGGTCGGGAAGCGCAGGGCCTGCGGGAGGTTGTCCAGCACGAGCACCGGCAGTTGAAGCTGTACGGAAAGGACCAGCACGACCTGCGCGTGCTGGGCGCGTTCAACGAGGTGGAACGCAACCCCACCCAGTGGCGGGATGCGGCCCGGCAGTTGGAGGAAGGATTCACCCTGGCCGTCGGGCAGGGCGTGTACCGGCCGGAGGAAGCCAAGGTGCGCCTAGGGCTGGCCCAGGACAAGCTGCGTGTGACGGCTTTTGACAACCTGTACGCCATGGACCGTGACCGTGCCTTGGGGGAAATGGGGGACCTGGGCTTGTCCGAGGAGCAGCAGGCCAGGGCGCGCAAGCGCTACGAGACCGACAGGGAACATGAACGCCGCATTGCCGAGGAGCGGGCCAACGAGGCCGCCCGGCAACTGACGCTGGAAGCCGGGGATGCCGAGTACATGGCCCTGCACGGCGGGGAAACGGCTGCCCTGCGAGACCTGGCTGGTCGCTTTGCCGCGCTGGGCAAGGGACGGACGGCGGAAACCCTGCTGCGCAAGGCGGAACTGTACGAGAACAACTACGCGGCGGGGCAGGATGCCCGCACGCGCCCGCTGCCCGAACTGGCCAAGACGATTACGGACATCGACGGGAAGCTGTCGGACACCAAAGACCCCACGGCATGGCGGACGCTGGCCGAGGAACGCGAGGTGCGGGCCAAGATTTACGACGCCAGGCTGCGGCTGTTTCGGAAAGACCCTGCGGCGGCCGTTGCCGGGTTGGCGGGGGGCGAGACGCCGGAAGGACAGGCGGAAAGCCGTCTGGCCTTGCAGGAGAACAACGGTCTGCCCGCAGGGGCACGACGCGTGCTGACTGACGACGAGGCGGCCACGCTGGCCGGTAAGTGGGCCGAAGGGGACGCCACAACGCGCATCACCCTGTGGCAGGACGTGTTGCTGCCCTATGGCCGCCATGCCGGAAAGGTTGCGGCAGAAGCGGGCATAACCCCCGCCGAACAGGTGGCGGTGACTGCGGCCATGGCCGACCCCAGGAACGTGGCCAACCTGAAGGCGGTGGTGACGGCGGCGGTCGCCAAGCCCGAGGAACTGCCCGCCCTGGACAAGGCCAAGGAACTGACGCGCGAGGCGGTGGGAACGTCCGCCGTGTACCGGGCCTATGCCACGGCGGCGCGGAAGGCCATGCCGGGCAACGTCAGCATCCAGAATGGACTGCGCCAGATGGAGAAGACCCTGGGCAACCTGGTCCGGATGAACGGCGGGGATGCGGAGGCCGCCGCGCGAGCGCTGGACGGGACGTTTCAGCCGCTGGTGGACGGACGCTTTTCGCTGGTGTTCGACCCCGGCAAGGCCAGCGGACGCGACATGGAGCGTGGACTGGAGGCTGCCCTGGGGCCGAGGCTGGAGGAGTTCCTGCGGGACCGGCGGTACCGCGACGACTTCGACCGGGCGGACCACCTGGCGTTTCTGCGGCGCGATGCGGTGTGGGTGAACGCCCCGGACGGCGAGGGCTTTGTGTTGGTGGACCCTGTGGCACAGGCCCCGGTGGCGGATGCGCGGGGCAACATGTTCCGCCTGACGGCCGGGGAAGTGCTGGAGCTGGCCCAGGAGAAGCTGGCCGGAACGGGCAGCGGCAAGGCCGGGGCCGGGAACGGTCCGCGAACCATGCGCTAGACGAGGAGTGGGGATGTTTCAGTACCAGCTACAGCCTGCCGATGCCCTGGAGGGCGACCTGTGGCGCGAGAATTCGCGACTGGGTACGGGGGAGTTTTTCGGCTTGCAGATGGGGCATTCGTTCGAGCGCACGACGCCTGGTATGGTGCTGGAGGAAGCGCGGGTAACGGCTGCGGAAGTGCAGGCGGGAACGTTTGCCCCCACGCAACAGTACCTTGACGACGGCATGGACCCGGAGCCGGTGGAACATCCGCACGCGCTGTCCGAGGAAGAGTGGCGGGGCAGCGAGTGGTTTCGCAAGGGCATTGACTACCGCCCTGACATGACGCCGCAGCGGGCGCGCATTCTGTCCGAGGTGTACGACCGGCGGCGGCATGAGGAGGAGTTGCTGGACCGCAATTCGGACACGTGGGGGCGCAAGGCCATTGGGTTTGGCGCGGCGCTGCTGGCGAATCTGCCCGACCCGGTGAATTTCATCCCCTTCGTGGGGCCTGGTGGCAAGGGCGCTTCCGTTGCGGTGAGGGCTGCGCGTGGCGCAGCCGACGCCGCCATAGGCACCACCATGGCCGATGCCCTGATTCTGCCCGCCGCGAAAGCGCGTGGGGACGATGTGGGCTGGTCGGATTTTGCCCTGGACCTGATGTTCGGCGCGGCCATTGGCGGCGGCGTGGGAGGTGTGGCGGGCAAGGTCAGCGGCATGCGCCGCGAACGGATGCTGCGCGACCTGGAGCCGCACCGCCAGGAACTGACCAGCCTGCTGGGCGAGAGCGGCTTTGACGGGGAGGCCGCCGAACGCCTGGCCCGGCAAACGATGGAAACCCTGGCCGATGCGCCGGGCGGTTCCGACATGGCGCAACTGCTGCGGCGGACGCTGCACGGAGAGGATCGGGCCGGGATGGCCCGCGTGTTCGAGGATGCCCTGTCCCGCGTGAGCCGGGGCGATGCGGCCGACGTGCGTCCCGTTGTCGAGGCGCTGCAACTGCGTAATGCCTATGACAGGGTGCTGGACGAGGTGCGCACGCGGACAGCGCCGCAGCAGGCCGCCGACGAGGTGCTGGCTGCCTTGCGGCCGGAGGACATAGAGCCGCTGCTGGTGACGCGGGGACCGTCGGTGGACGTGAACGGCGAAATTCGTGTGCAGGGACGGGAGTTGCAGGCGGAAACAGGGTCGCGGTCCGGGTACGGGCTGGTGAAGATCATCGTGAAGCATGGGGAGGCGGGCGTTGACCCCATGCCCGTGACCCGCGACGACGTGCTGGCCCTGCCGCGTCTTGTCCGGGAGTACATGCCGGTGGACGGAGCAGCCGAGGGGCGGCGCACGTGGGTCATACCGCGCGAAGACGGCGGACAGTTGGTGATCGGCGAGGGCAGGATGGAGGATGGCAGCGGCATGCTGGTGACCATGCATGTCCGCCCCGAAGGGCGCGAACGCGCGGCGGTTTCCCAAAGAAGAACCCCTGCGGAATCCGCTCCGGGGCGGTTTCCCGCCGTCCCGGAGGGTACTGGCGGGGAGCTTCCTCATCGCTCTGGCCGCAGTCCGCAGGGGCACACACCAGGCGCGCCTGGTAGGGAAAACATAGCGCACCGGCAGGCCGAAGGCAAGACATCCGTGGACTGGAGCAGCCCCCGCGAGGCAGTGCGTGATGCCGAAGGAACAGGAGACGCCGGGGCAATCAACCGGTTTCGCGACGCCGAGGTGGAGCGGCTGCGCGCCGAGGGGCGGGCCGACCCCGAAGCCGTGGCCGAACTTGAGCGGGCCGCCCTGGACGCGGCGCGAGTGGATGAACTGGAAAACGTGGCCCTGCAACTGTTGGGCTGCATCCTGGAGGCGGTGTAATGGCCAGCCGTGACGATTGCGTGCGGGCGGCGGTAAACGCCGGGGCGATGCCGGACGAAGCCACCCGCCTGGTGGACGGCATGCTGGAGGACGCACGGGAGGAAATGCCCAGTGGCGTCGTTTCGCGCGAGGCGCAACTGGCGCGGCGCATCATGGACCGCGCGGAGGCGTCTAGGGTGGAGGCAGCCATGCGGCGCCGTCAGGCCGCCATTACCATTCTGCGGCGCGATGCGCTGGAGGATTCACTGGCCGCCATGCGTCAGGACGGGGCAACGTTCCTGGACGGCATGACTGCGCTGCTGGTGGGGTCGCATCAGCGGTTCGCGGGCAGCCGGAAGTCCGCCAGCGCGAGATTCGCGGGCATCATGAAGGAATATTCCGGGGGCGTGGCGCGGGACCTGGATCGTATCGAGGGTGCCGCCGAACTGCTGCGGGGCGACCGGGCTTTCGGCGAGCAGGTGTTGCGGGAGATGCTGCAACCCGGAGCCACCGGCGACGGGACCGCCCGCCAGGTGGCCGACGTTTTCTCATCCTGGCTGGAAAGGAACCGTCAGCGCCTGAACGAGGCCGGGGCCAACATCGGGCGGCTGGATGGATACGCCCCGCAGTCGCACGACGCGGCCAAGCTGCTGGCGGCGGGAGAGACGGCGTGGATTGAGCACATGCTGCCCCGCCTGGATTGGGAGCGGAGCCTCGGGGGGGAGTTGGGCAACGACTGGCGCCAAGGCGCTCCGGAATACAATGTGCCGAAGCGAAAGGGGGAAAGCGACGAACATTTTGCTGTACGTGTGGAAGATGCTAAAACGCGGCATGCCTTAGCAGTGAAGAAATGGGAAGAAAGGAAGCCGAAATATGAACTGCCGAAACGTAGGGCATGGGAAAGCGATGATGCGTTTGACGCACGCGTTGAAAGGGCAAAGGTGCGCCACTCCGAATCCTTGACCGCATGGAACGATAGGAAGCCGGAGTATAAAGAACCGGCACGACGTGGCGAGAGCGATGAGGATTACACATCACGCGTGGCGGTGGAAGAAGGCGAGCATAAGCGTGCCATAGTAAAATGGGAAGAGAATCGAGATTATGTATTGGGAATGCAGCGCCGTACGGCGTTAGCGGAAATTTGGACAACGATTGTCACTGGTCGCGATCGTAAACTCACGCTTCGTGAGCAGGGGATAATGTTTCGGCGGCCCGGCTCCATCGCGCGGGGGATGGAGAAGGAGCGGGTGCTGCACTTCCGCGATGCGGACGCGGCCATTGAGTACCATCGGGAATATGGACGGGGGCACATCGGCGACGCCGTGCTGGGGCAGTTGAGCGCGGGAGCGCGCAAGCTGGCCCTGATGGAGACGTTCGGCCCCAATCCCGAAGCCATGATCGGATCGCTGCTGGAGGCCGAGATACGCAGGCTGCGCGAGGCTCCGGCGGAGGCCATCCGTCAGGCGGTCGGGGGGGACACCGCGCGGAAGCTGGAAAGAGTGGAGGCGGAATACGCCGATGCCGCCGGACGCGGAGACGATGCGGCAGCCGCGCGGGCACGGGCCACGCTGGAAAGCACCCTGGCGGGCGTGCGGGGGGCCGAGATTTCCAAGATTCAAAAAGCCTGGACCGGCGACGGCCACGGGCGGCTTGCCAATTACTACAAGGCGCTGTCCGGCGAGTCGAGCAGCCCCGTCAACGTGAACATGGCCAGGATGGCCGCCGGGGCGCGGGGCGTCATCAGCATGGCCAAGCTGGGGGGGGCGGTGCTTTCCGCGTTCGCTGACGTGTTCGTGAAGGCCGCGAACCTGCGCCACAATGGCGAGAACCTGCTGTCCGCGTGGCGGCTGGCGTTCGACATGCGGCTGGAACGCCTTGCTAGCCCGGAGCAGAAGGAACTGGGCCGGGCGCTTGGGGTGTATTCGGAAGGCTTTCTGCGGGACCTGCATGATCGTTTCGGCATGCTGGAAGGCGACCCCGGTGGGGGCATGAGCCGCTGGATGAACACGTTCTTCCGGTACTCCGGCCTGGATGCGTGGACCGAGGGGCACAAGGCCGCCTACACGCACTATCTGTCCAACCGGCTGGCGGAACACGCGGAGACGCCATTCCGCGAGTTGGACGAGCACATGGCCGCGAGCCTGCGCAGGCATGGCCTGGAGGACCGTTGGGACCTGATGCGCCGTCTGGTGCAGGTTGGTCCTGACGGGAGGCACTACGTGGTGCCCGAACGGGCGTTCGACCTGGGGGACGCCGACGTGGAGCACCTGCTGCGCGAATCCTATTCTGACTCTGGGCGACCGCATTATGTGGAGCCATCCCTAAGAACGGAAAGCGATGGTGAGTTTTTGGCTCGTGTGGAGAGCGCTAAGAAACGATACGGCGAGGCCACGAAGAAGTGGGAAGGTCGGGAGCCGAAGTACGAGGAGCCAATACGGCGTGATGATGAAAGCGATGAACGGTTTGCCACGCGAGTAGAGAGGGCCAAGGAAAGACATACGAAGTCTACCGTAGAGTGGAAAGGGAAGCAGCCTAAGTACGTCGAACCGGAGCGGCTCAATAAAGAAAAGGCTGAAGACTTCGCTATTCGTGTGGAGAAAGCCAAAGCCAAGCATGCCGATGCGGTGGCCACATGGGAGGCCGGAAGGGCGCGGGAACTGGACCGGCTGCGGCGTGACCTGGTCACCGACGTGATGGGCTATTACGCCGACGAGACTCGGTACGCCGTGCTGGAGCCGGACGAGAAGACGCGGGCGCTGATGTACCAGGGCACGCGGCCCGGCACAGTGGTGGGCGAAGTACTGCGCAGCGTCCTTCAGTTCAAGTCGTTCAGCGCGGTGTACGGCCAGCGCTTTCTGCGGGAAATGCGCTGGCAGCAGGCCGGGCACGAGCAACGCATCCTGGCCGACATGCCGGGCATGGTGCACGCCGTGGCCGGGTCGGTACTCATGGGCTACGTGGCCATGACCGCCAAGGACCTGGCCAAGGGGCGACAGCCCCGTGACCCCATGAAGCCGGAAACGTGGATGGCTGCTGCCGTGCAGTCCGGCGGGTTGGGCATCTTTGGTGACTACTTCCTGGGCGTGAAGAACCGGTTTGGCTCCGAGGCCGCCAGCGCCCTGCTGGGGCCGCTGCCCACGCTGGCCTCGCAGGTACTGCCCATCTCCGGGCAACTGGTGCGGGGCGAATTCGAGGGGGCCGGGGAGGACGCGCTGCGGCTTGGCATCAACAACACGCCCTTCATCAACCTGTGGTACACGCGCGGGGCACTGGACTACCTGCTGCTGTTCCACATCCGCGAGGCACTTTCGCCGGGCACGCTGGCCAGGTCGGAAAGGAAGCTGCGGGAAGAATACAACCAGACGTACCTGCAACTGGGGCCGGTTGACCTGACGCCCAGCAAGGTGGTGCGGCGCGGAGGCGGTTTCAGATGATTACCGGGCAGGACGTGAAGGTGGTGTACGACACGACGGGGGGAACGACGTTTCCCGTGCCGTTCTTTTTCTTCGACCCGGCGCACCTGGTCGTGAGCACGGTGAGCCCAGGCGGCGCGGAGACGTTCATTACATCCGGCTACGCGGTCTTCGGCGCGCAGCAGCAGGCCGGAGGCACGGTTGTTTTCGAACAGCCGCCGCCGCTGGGGCTGCATCTGGTGATCCGCCGCCACACCACGCGCACCCAGGAGACCGAATATCCGGAGGGGGGGAAGTTTCCCAGCCGTACCGTGGAAACGGACTTCGACAAGGTGGTGGCCATCACCCAGGAGCTGACCGAGGAAATGGGGCGGGCGCTGCTGATGCCGCCGGACGGATCCTATGGTCCCGGCGGCATCGTTCAGGAACTACTGAAGGCGCGCGAGGACGCATGCGAGTGTGCGGACCAGGCGTGCGAGTGCGCCGAGCAGGCCTGCGCGTGCGCAACGCAGGCCTGCGCCTGCGGAGACCAGGTGCAGTCCATAGTGGATGAGCTGATCGCGCAGACGGGCGGCATGATGGCCTACGTGCCCATCGGAAGCCTGGCGGAATTCCCGGTGGACAGGGTGCCGCCGGGGTATCTGGTGTGCGCCGGGCAGACGGTGACGCGGGCGGCCTACCCGGACCTGGTCACGTACCTGACGGGCAGCCCCACGGCCCCGTCCGCCGTGCTGCCGGACCTGCGGCTGCGCTTTACGCGCGGCGCGGACATGGGCAAGGGCGGCGACCCGACGGTGACGCCGGGCAGCACGCGCGCGTCGAGCGTGGGGCCGCACCCGCACGAGGTGAGCGGAGGCGCTGGAGCGGGGCATACGCACACATTTCGGTACCACACAGGCGCTGGTGTGGGCTCCGGCGGGCCGAACGGGGACGGCAGGAAATACCTGACGTCCAGCATGTTCCAGGGGAGCGAGAACGGGAACGACTACTACGTCGGCCTGCTGAATTCCACGAACAGCACCGTCGGCAACACTGGCCAGGACGCCATCCAGACCGCCACGGATTCCGTGGGCCCCGCCACAGGCGGGGGGACGGGCGACCTCGCCGTGGGCGGCGGGGGCACCGGCCCTGACACGTACCCCGCCTATTACGCGGTGGTGAAGTGCATCAAGGCGTACTACGCGCCCATGAACGCCGCGCCCGTGGACGTGGGCGAGATCGTGGACGCGGTGGCAGCAGAGCGCTTTGCGTGGACCCCGGCGGACTGGCCCAGCGGCGTCGAGGTGGACCTGGGCGGCGGCGCGTACGCCATGCGGGTGGCCATGACCACCGGGATCATCGGCGACGGCGGTTTCTTTTCCGCCGGCATCACGACGCCGGACATGGAGGCCACGCGAATCGTCCAGTACGGGGGCGGTATCACGCTGCCGGAGCCGTATTACGACACGTTTCCTGTGGGCCACAGCCTGGAAGGCGTGGTGTCCGGCGGCTTCCTGCTGCGCTCGTGGCTGCGGATGTCCGTGCAGGGCGCGATAATGGTGCAGTTTACGACATCCTACACGGGCAAGCCGTACGGGCTGGACGTGTGGGTGGTGTACCGCAAGGACTAATGGAGGATATCGCATGAGCCGTATCGATGTGGCGCCGCGCGGGCTGCGCACCTATCGCATCCCGGTGCAGGATGACGGGACCGTGAACGGATGTTACCGGCTGGTGCAACTGCCGGTCGGCGACGGACGGTTGCCGGTGTTGCAGTTTACCCCGTCCGTGGCGCTTGGCGGCCAGGCCGTGCTGTCCGTGGACGGCGAGACCGGGGACAACAACGTTGTGGACCTGTCCGACCAGCGCGTGCTGACCCCGGACTTCACGGCGCTGTACTTCGACCTGGACATCAGCGGCGTGCCTGCGGGCGGGCTGCTGACCGTCTACGTGCTGTAGGGGGCTGTATGGACTGGAACGCGAAGGCGCGGGATTTCGAGAAGGAGCCCATCACGACGGGCGAGATCGCCGACGGGGCGGTGACCAACAGCAAGGTGGCCAGCCTGGACGCCGGCAAGCTCACGTCCGGCACTGTGCCGGACGCCCGCCTGTCGGGCCAGTACACGGGGGTGACACTGAAACTCAACAAGGCGGCGGGCGAGGTGATCTATGCCACGCCGTCTGCCGGTAGCGGCACCACGGAGGCGCGCATCGTCGAGGGTCTGGCCTCGTACGCCAGCAAGGCCTCCAGCGTCACCGGGGCCATCGTGTTCGCGGCAAGCGCGATGCACACATCGGGCATCATGCATCAGATCGAGGTCTCCATCCACCGGTACACACGGGAGCACATGCAGCTAACTGTTACAGGCTACCACAACGAGAACAACACGCCCAGCACGTGGGGCTATGCTTTTGCCACCTCCACCGGCGCGGAAATCCCGCTCGTCCGCTGGGGCGTGACCCCCCAGGGGTATGCCTGTCTGATCCTGGGCGACGTGGGTACGGTGTGGACGTACCCGCATGTCGCGATCACGCGCGCCATGATCAGCTACTCGGGCGTGTCCGACGCCTACTGCAAGGGCTGGACGGCGGCGCTGGTCACCGACCTCTCGGCGTACACGGTGCTGACCCCGTGCACCATGCGCCCGCTGGCAACGAATATCACCGGCAGCGCGGCAATCACCAACCCGTGGACATGGGCGCAAAATACCGAGGTCAGCCTGGGCGGCGGGGTTTATGGGTGCCGGACCGTGGGGACGGTGCAGCTGACGGCGGATTCGATATCCGTCATCACCCTGGGCGGAGCCGCCAGCGGGACGGCGGCGGTGCTGGGGTATGGGGGATTCGTGACCTTTCCGGGATCATCGAACCAGGTGGCCGTGGGCAGCTTTTTTTACGACGGATCGGCGAGCCAGCACCACTCGTGGCTGTACCGGATCGACGGCACGGGCGGCACGCGGCTGATGCTGCGGTCCACCGGTTCGGGCGCCGCGCCCCTGGATGTCTGGATCATCTACACGAAATAGGGAGGCGGTACACATGATTGTTTACACCACCGACGAAAACGGCCTGTACACGGGCAAGACGGAAATAGATCTGCCGGAGAGCCCGGCGCTTCCGGATGTCCCGGAGGGAGCAGAGGACGCGGAGATTCCTGCGGACGCGGGGGGTCCGGTGCTTCCGGATGGGATGTACCTGGATGGGCCTCCGGAAGGCATCGCCCTGCCCGCGCGGCAGGTATGGAAGCGCATCGCGGGCGGCTGGACCACGGTGCAGCGCCCGCCCACGCTGGAGGAGGCCCGGCTGGACAAGCTGGGCGAGATCAACGCCGGGTACGAGAGCGCCGTGAAGTACATCCAGGCCGGGTACCCGCTTGAGGAAGTGCTGACCTGGGAACGGCAGGCCGCCCAGGCGCGGGAGCTGCTGGCCGACCCCGACGCCCCGGCGGGCTTCGTGCGGGGGCTGGCGGCGGCGAAGGGATTGGACGTTGACGAAATGCGGGACCGCATCCTGGCCAACGCGGCGGCGTGGGAGCCGATAAGCGCCATGCTGACCGCCCGGCGGCAGATCATGGAGGATGCGGCGCTGGCGGCGGGCAGCCTGGAAGAGATGGCGGCGGTGGTAGTGACGTACCCTGTATAGCAGGATTCATGCCGATATGTGTCGGGGGGGGGGGGGCTGGCTGTCAAGTTGGCTGACAAGGAATCTCAAGTTGGCTGGCGCGGGACAGGCATGCCGCGCGGGGTGCGGGCGTGGTGGGGTGCGGGCGAACCCGCGTTATCGCGCGGCGGCGGGCCGCATGTACGCAAAAAGGGTCACGGCGAACCGTGACCCCTTGATGGCGTGGTGGCGTTCCCAGGGGGATTTGAACCCCCGTCGACGGCGTGAAAGGCCGTTGTCCTAGGCCGGCTAGACGATGGGAACGCATGTTGGCTGGGCTGCTAGGACTCGAACCTAGATTAGCGGAGCCAGAATCCGCCGTCCTGCCAATTGAACGACAGCCCAACAACGAGGTTGTGTATCTATCCGTCAGGCCCCCGGTTGTCAACGGGAAATGCGCGGAGGGTGCGGAATTTTTATTTTTTGTGCGTAATGCGCCGAAATTGTGTTTGTTGTTCCGCTGCTTCGTGGCGTGGTAGAGCCTGTTGCCCCCCGCGCAGGCGTATGCCCCCCCACCCGGCGGGGCTTTGCCGCCGCGAAAATTCATATTATGTTCGGCCCGTCCGCATCGGACACCCGGCGGTTTGCCACGCCCGTTGCCCCAGCAGCTGCGGCGTTGCCCGTCCGGCACACGTCTTTCCGTTTGCAGGCGTACGCGCCGAGGTTTTTTTGCAGCGATTCGCACCAGAGATTGTCGTACCGGTTGTTGGCGAAAGCCGCACCCGGTAGGCGCGACGGCATGCCGCCCCTCGTCTGAAGGGGGCGCTGCCCACACGGGGCCGTCACCCGGCTCCGCTCCATCCCGCCCTGCCGATTCCGTCCGATGTCATCGGATGGTGGTCTTTGCTTTCGTCCCGCAACCATCCTTCTGACGTTTCCAGGCCGATCATTCGCCATGCGCGCCGCATGGCGGTCGTGCGCCAGCCGGGCTGCCTGCCCGGCCCGCGCCCGCCATGTCGCGCGCCGTACTTCAGGAGTGACGCAATGCACATCAGAGACGAACGCCCCGGCAACCAGCAGGACAGCCGGGCGATCTCCCATATCGAGTACACGGCCTTCAAGGGCCACCCCATGCACGCGCCCGGCGCGGAACCCACGGAGCACCTGATACCCGGACTGCTGCGCGCCAGCGGCGACCTGACCCTGTCCCTGCTGGCAGAGGTGGACGGCGAACTCGTGGGCCACGTGGCCCTTTCGCCCGCCGTGGTGGGAAAGGACCGCGCTGGTTGGTACTTGCTGGGCCCGGTGGGCGTGCTGCCGTCCATGCAGGGCCGGGGCATCGGCTCCGCCCTGATCCGCGAGGCGCTACGGCGCATGCGCGACATCGGTGCGCTGGGCGTGGTGCTGGTGGGCGACCCCGGCTACTACACCCGCCTCGGCTTCGCCTGCGTGGCGGGTCTGCACTATCCCGGCGTGCCCGACCAGTATGTGCTGGCCGTGAGATTCAGCGACCGATTGCCGCAGGGCGACATCATCGTCCACGCAGCCTTCGCGGAACAGGCCTAGCGCCAACAATGACAATCCGCAGGGGCCGAGGCAGATGCCCGGTCCTTCATGAGATATGGCATGAGATATGGCACGAGGTATACCATCATGTTGCAATCATGGGGTTTCGACCCGTGGTTTGCCGCGCACGCGGCGGAAATGGTTATGGAAGGTTGCGGCGTTGCCCGGGTTTGCGCAGTGGACCGGGGGGCGTACCGCATACGGGGCGAAGGAGGCGAGGTTCCGGCGGAACTGGCGGGCAGGCTTGCCTACCACACGGACAATCCCGCCGACCTGCCGTGCGTGGGGGACTGGGTGACGGCGCAGTGGCACAGCGACGGAACGGCGGCCATCATCCACCGGGTGTTCCCGCGCCGGACCGTGCTGCGGCGCAAGGCGGCGGGCGATGGCTGCGGTGTGCAGATGATTGCGGCGAACATCGACACGGCGTTCATCGTGCAGTCGTGTCACTACGACTTCAACCCCGGCAGGCTGGAACGCTATCTGGTCATGCTGGAGGACGGAGGCGTGGAACCCGTGGTGGTGCTGACCAAGACGGACCTCGTCACGCCGGACGACCTCGCGAACCTGCTGGCTGTGGTGGCCGCCGTCACGCCTGCGCGGGTGATCGCACTCAGCAGCGTGACCGGGGCCGGTCTGGATGTGCTGCGCCAGGCGCTTGTACCGGGCAGGACCTATTGCCTGCTCGGTTCGTCGGGCGTGGGCAAGACGACCCTGCTCAACCAGCTGACAAGCGGGCAGGCCGGGGCGCGGACAGGGGACGGGCATGCACATGCCACGCGTGCTGTGAGCGCCACCGGCGAAGGCACCCACACCACCACTCGTCGCCAGCTCACCATGCTGGACGGCGGATCGCTGGTAGTGGACACGCCGGGCATGCGCGAGGTGGGCACCGTGGCCGCAGCGGACGGCGTGGACGCAGGCTTTGCGGACATCGCCCTGCTGGCGGGCGCATGCCGCTATGCCGACTGTCGCCACGAACGCGAGGCGGGCTGCGCCGTGCGGGCCGCCGTGGACCGTGGCGAACTGTCCGCCACGCATTACCGCAACTACCTGAAGCTGCGCAAAGAAGCCGAGTTCAGCGAACTATCGCAGCTCGACCGGCGCAGAAAGGACAAGGCTTTCGGCAAGATGGTGAAGTCGGTCAAGAAACACATGGGATACTGAGGCGTTCCTGCTTCTGTCTCTCTCTTTCTATTGATGAGTAGAGCAGGCAGGTAGCCTCGTTCGCCCCAAAGCAGAAACACCCCGGCGGGAGCTATCCCGCCGGGGTGTCGTGCATTCTTCTGTCTTCAGTCGGCGCTGTTTACGCGCCTTCCTTCTTCTCGATCTTGGCCCAGCTGTCGCGCAGGCCCACGGTGCGGTTGAACACCGGCTTGCCGGGGGTGCCGTCCTTGTCGGCGCAGAAGTAGCCGATGCGCTCGAACTGCACGCGGGTGCCGGGGGCCACGTCGGCCAGGGCCGGTTCCAGCATGGCGGTGACGGTCTTCAACGAATCAGGGTTCAGGTAGTCCACGAAGGTCTTGCCGTCTTCCGCCGCGTTGGGGTTTTCCACGCTGAACAGGTGCTCGTACAGGCGCACTTCCGCGTGCAGGGCATGCGCGGCAGACACCCAGTGGATGGTGCCCTTCACCTTGCGCCCGTCCTGCGACCAGCCGCCCTTGGTGGCCGGGTCGTAGGTGCAGCGCAGTTCCGTGATGTTGCCGTCCGCGTCCTTCACCACCTCGCGGCAGGTGATGTAGTAGGCGTAGCGCAGCCGCACCTCCGCGCCGGGGGCCAGGCGGTGGTACTTCTTGGGCGGGTCTTCGCGGAAGTCGTCGCGCTCGATGTACAGCACCTTCGAGAAGGGCACCGTGCGCGACCCGTGCGACGTGTCTTCCGGGTGGTAGGGCATGTCGAAGGTTTCCACCTGGTCGTCGGGGTAGTTCTCGATGACGACCTTGATGGGGTCCAGCACGCCCATCACGCGCGGGGCCACGGCGTTCAGGTGTTCGCGCATGCAGAATTCCAGCAACGAGAAATCCACCACCGAATCGGCCTTGGCCACGCCGATGCGCGCGCAGAAGTCCTGCAATGCTTCCGGCGTTACGCCCCGGCGGCGCAGCCCGCTGATGGTGGGCATGCGCGGGTCGTCCCAGCCGTTCACGTAGCCGCCTTCCACAAGCTGGATCAGCTTGCGCTTGGACAGCACGGTGTAGGTCAGGTTCAGCCGGGCAAATTCCAGCTGCTGCGGGTGGTAGATGCCTAGGGTATCCAGCGTCCAGTCGTACAGTTCGCGGTTGTTCACGAACTCCAGCGTGCAGACGGAATGGGTGATGCCCTCGATGGAATCCGAGATGCAGTGCGTGTAGTCGTACATCGGGTAGATGCACCACGTATCGCCGGTGCGGTGGTGATGGGCATGGCGGATGCGGTACAGCGTGGGGTCGCGCATGACCACGTTGGGAGAGGCCATGTCGATCCTGGCGCGCAGCACGTGTTCGCCGTCCTTGAACTCGCCCGCGCGCATGCGCCGGAACAGGTCCAGGTTTTCCTCCACGCTGCGGTTGCGGTAGGGGCTTTCCTTGCCGGGGGCGGTAAGCGTGCCGCGATGTTCGCGAATTTCGTCCGCAGACAGGCTGTCAACGTAGGCCTTGCCCGCAAGGATCAGCTGTTCCGCGTACTGGTAGAGCTGCTCGAAATAGTTGGAGGCGTAGAACTCGCGGTCTTCCCAGTCGCCGCCAAGCCACTTCACGTCCTCGCGGATGGAATCCACGTATTCCTGGCTTTCCTTCAGCGGGTTGGTGTCGTCGAAGCGCAGGTTGCACTTGCCGCCGAATTCCCGCGCCACCCCGAAGTTGAGGCAGATGGACTTGGCGTGCCCGATGTGCAGGTAGCCGTTGGGTTCCGGGGGAAAGCGGGTGTGCACCCGGCTGTCGAAGCGGCCATTGGCGTTGTCCGCCGTAATCAGCGCGCGGATGAAATCGAGACCCGGCTCGGCCTTGCGGTCGGGCTCGCTGGCGTTGTGATCGCTCATGATCGTGCGTTCCTGCTGGGGGTTTTCCGGCGGCCGTTCAGGCGGTCCGTCCGGGACGCAAAGAAAGATGCGGCAGGATACGGGAAGTGGTGTGCCCGGTCAATTCGGGCGAATCCGGGGGGCTACGCGGGTTCGATGCGGCAAAGCCCGCACTTCAGCGGTTCCGCGCCGCTGTCCGGGTCGAAGTGGTCGTGCCCGTACAGCAGGTTGGCGCAGCTTTCGCGCCAGCCGTGGTCTGGTCCGGGCCGTTCGGGAAACCACCAGCCGTGGTCGGCCTGCACCACGTCGGGCGGCAGGCCGTCGTCGGCGGAGGCAACAAAGCGGGCCTGCCCGTAGGGGGAGACCACCCGCACCGCGTCGCCGTCGGCAAGGCCGAGGCGGGCCAGTGCATCAGGGTGCACGGCCACGCGGGGTTCCGGGCGCAGACGGCGCAAGGTTTCGATTTGCCGTCCTTCGGAATGAAAGAAGGGCAGCACCTTGCAGCCGGACATGAGGATGAACGGGTATGCGGCGGCCACGTCCGGCGCGGAAACCGGCGACAGGGGCGGCTCCACGTACACGGGCAGGGGCGGGCGGCCTGCACCGGCCATGACGGAGCTGACCAGTTCCACCTTGCCGCTGGGCGTGGGAAAGCCGTCCGTCTCGTGCTTGCGATAGCGCATGGGGCCGAGCACCAGCCCCTTTTCCGCAAAGGCGCGAAAATCCATGCCGGAAGGTTCCAGCAGCCAGTTCAGGTAGGCGTTCCAGTCTGGCCAGGGAAAGGCCTCGTCCAGGCCCAGGCGGTGGGCCAGGTCCAGCATCACGGCACGGTCGTCGCGGGCCTCGCCGGAATGCGGGCCATGGGCCAGCCTGCGCCGGGGCATCACGCACCACAACTTGTGGAAATAGACCACGTCGTCCTGTTCCAGCCAGTGGGCGGCGGGCAGCACCAGGTCGGCCAGTTGGGCCGTGGGCGTCATGAAGAAGTCGGAGACCACGCTGAACTCCACGTGGTCGCGCAGGGCGGCCTCCACCACGTCGCCCCTTGTGGCGGTAAGCATGGGGTTGGTGCCCACCAGCCACACTGTGCGGGGGCGGTACGGTTCGCCGCTGACGCAGGCGTCCCAGAACGTGGGCTGGTGGCAGCCGGGGCAGAAGGGAAAGCGCCCCGCGCCGATCATGCGGGCCTTCTGCTCCGGCGACAGCAGGTGCATGCCCAGCACCTTCTTGTTCTCCAGCGGCGACTTGCAGCGGATGTCCGGTGGGGGCACCCAGTGCACCATGCCGCCCGGCACGTCGAGGTTGCCGGTAACGGCCATGAGCAGCAGCAGGGCGCGCCCGGTCTGGAAGGCGTTGACGCTGGTGTCGATGCCGTTGCCCCACAGCAGGCTGGCGGGCTTTACGGTGGCCAGCGCACGGGCGGCGGTGATGATGTCCTGCGCGGGCACGCGGGTGATAGGTGCGGCCCACTCCGGCGAAAAGGCGCGTACGTGCTCGCCCAGTTCGGCAAAGCCGGTACAGTGGCGCGCCACGAAGTCCGCATCGTGCAGCCCCTCGCCGATGATCACGTGCAGCAGGGCCAGCACCAGCGCGCATTCCGTGCCGGGGCGCAGTTGCAGATGGCGGGTGGCCGCGCGCGCTGTGGAGGTGCGGCGCGGGTCGGCCACGATGACCTGTTCCGCCCCGCGCAGGGCACGGCGCATCATGGCCCCGCACATGCCGTCGGCGGCCCCGGTTTCCATGGCGTTGGCCCCGAACACCAGCATGCAGCGCGGCATGGTCCCGCCGTGGCCGTACACGTCGGCCACGGGCATCCAGCCCATGGTGATGGACGAGGCGATCACGCGCGGCAAAAAGCAGTTGTGCCCCGGCGAGACGAAGTTGGGCGACCCCAGCGCATGGACGAACCGCCCGGTGAATTCGGTGTACGGGCGGCCCGTGCCCTGGCACAGCGCGATGTATTCCGGCCCGGATTCGCGCCGTACCCGGTCGAAGGTGGAGGCCATGAGGGTAAGCGCCGCCTCCCAGCTTATCTCCTTCCACTGGTCTGCCCCGCGTGGCCCGGTGCGCAGCAGGGGGCGGCGCACCCGGTCGGGGTGGGTGATGAACTGCGGCCCCGCCGCGCCCTTGGGGCAGATGTAGCCCCGGCTGGTGGGGCTGTCCGGATCGCCGGTGACGCGCACCGGATTGCCCGCATCATCCAGATGCACCAGCACCTGGCAGACGCCGTGGCACCCGCGGCACGAGGTGCGCACCACGCGCGGGGCAAGGCGGAGTGTGGGGCGGGAAGGAGTGCGGGGCGCCGTGGACGAATCTGGGGATGATCCGGGTGACTGTCCGGGGGACAAGCGGGGGGAATGTCTGGCTGGAGACATGGGCGGCTCCCTGGCGGTTGGAACCTTTGGGAACGACGGTGCCTGCGCTGACGTGGCGGGAAGGCCGCAGTGCCAGCATCGGGCACGCCGTATGCGGGCGGAATGCTGCTTTCTGTGTCTCCGTATTGGAACGGCATGTCAATGTGCGCGCGGGAAGCGCAGGATTGACCCATCTTCGTACTTTGTATACGGTATGCAACGGCTGCCGCGCCCGTGTGCGCGGCGCTTTTCGCTTCGGCCCACGCCGCCCCCCCCCAACCGGACCACACCTTCATGCCGCCAGACGCCATCAACGCCCTTGCACAGTACACCCTCAGCGGGCTGACCACCGGGTCGGTCTACGCGCTGCTGGCGCTGGGCTACAGCCTCATCTTCAATGCCACGGGCATCGTCAACTTTACCCAGGGCGACTTTCTGAGCCTTGGCGGGCTGGTCCTGTATAGCCTGCTGGTCAGCCAGGGGTTGCCCATCTTCGCGGCCTTTCCCGCCACCATCCTGCTCGTGGCCGTGGCGGGCGGGCTGGTGGAGCGGGTGTGCCTGCGCCCGGCCCGCAGCCGGCAGATGATCATCCTGATCTTCATCACCATGGCCGCCTCCACGCTGATGCGCGGCCTGATGAAGCAGGGCTGGGGCAAGCTGCCGCTGGCCCTGCCGCCCCTGTCGCCCGAGGTGCCCTTTCGCCTGCTGGGCGCGGTGCTGACCCCGCAGAACCTGTGGGTGATGGGCATGACCCTGTGCGGCATCGCGGCGCTGGCCTGGTTCTTTCGCGCCACGGTGACCGGCAAGGCCATGCGCGCCGCCGCGGCAGACCCGCGCACCGCACGGCTGATGGGGGTTGAGGTGGAACGGCTGACCACGCTGTCCTTCGCCTTTGCCGGGGCACTGGGGGCGCTTGGGGGCATGCTCATCACGCCCATCACGTCCCTTTCGTACGACATCGGCCTGATGCTGGGGCTGAAGGGCTTTGCCGCCGCGGTGCTCGGCGGCTACGGCAGCTTTGCCGGGGCCGTGGCGGGCGGGGTGTTGCTGGGCCTGTTCGAAAGCTACGGCGCGGGCTACGTGACCAGCGCCTACCGCGACGTGCTGGTGTTCGGCCTGCTCATCCTCGTATTGTTCGTGCGGCCTCAGGGGCTGTTCGGCGCCACCGGGAGGCGCGCATGACCGCTCCCGTCTCCGCTCCCTCTTCCGTCCCTTCTTCGGGGTCCGCACCCGTGACGGGCCGCCATCCGCTGTTCACCGCGCCCGCCCGCCGTTTCATGCGGGGCTGGCTGGCCCTTGCCGTGGCCGTGGCCCTGCTGCCGCTGGCCCTGCGTTCCGGCTATCAGTTCACCGTGCTCAACGTGGTGGCGGTGAACCTTATCGTGGTTACCGGGCTGAACCTGCTGATGGGCTACGCCGGGCAGATCAGCTACGGCCACGCCGCGTTCTTCGGCATGGGGGCCTACGGCAGCGCCATTCTTTCCTCTACCTACGGGGTGGGCCCGTGGCTGGCCATGGGCGTTTCCGCCTGCGGGGTGGCCATGGCCGCCGCCGTGGTTGGGGTGCCCACGCTGCGGCTGAAGGGCAACTATCTGGTCATGGCCACGCTGGGCTTCAACCTCATCGTGGACGTGATTCTGGTGCAGTGGAGCGACGTCACCGGGGGTTCCAGCGGCTTCGTGGGCGTGCCGCCGCTGGCCGTGGCGGGCCTTTCGTTCGACACCGACCGTTCGTTCTACTGGCTGGCCTGGGGCGTGGCGCTGCTGCTGCTCATCCCCGCGCGCAACCTTGTGCATTCGCCTGTGGGCCGCGCCCTGCGGGCCATCCACGACTCCGAGCCGGGGGCGGAAGCCTGCGGCGTGCCCACGGCCAGCTACAAGGTGCAGGTGTTCGTGCTGTCCGCGGTGTTCGCCTCGCTGGCCGGGTCGCTGCATGCGCATTATCTGGGCATCGTGGCGCCCAAGACCTTCGACATCTTCAAGTCTGTGGAGTTCGTGACCATGTGCCTCATCGGCGGCATGGGTTCGCTGTGGGGCGGGCTGGCGGGTGCGCTGCTGCTGACCGTGCTGCCTCAGATGCTGGGCGTGTTCGAGGAACACCACGACCTGATCTTTGGCGCGATCCTGCTGTTCATGCTCATCTTCATGCCGCGCGGGGTGTCGCCCTGGCTGCGCGATGTGTTGCAGAAGGGCAGGAGGAACGGCACGCCGCCCGGTGTCGGCGGAAGCGGGGAGGCCCGGCCATGACCCTGCTCGCGGTACGCGACCTTTCCGTGGCCTTCGGCGGTATCCGCGCGCTGGACGCGGCCAGCTTCACGGCGCAGGCCGGGGCCATCACCGCGCTCATCGGTCCCAACGGCGCGGGCAAGACCACCCTGGTCAACTGCGTTACCGGCATGGTGCGGCCCGACTCCGGCAACGTGACCCTTGACGGGCGGGACATCACCGGCATGGCGGCCCACCGCCTGCCGGGCCTGGGCCTTGCCCGCACCTTCCAGCACCTGCGGGTGTTCGGTTCCATGAGCCTGCTGGAAAACGTCATGGTGGGGCTGCACGGCCACGTGCGTACCGGCATGCTTTCCAGCATGCTGCGCCTGCCCGGCGTGCGCCGCACCGAACGGGCCATGCGCGACGCGGCCATGCAGGCACTGGATTTCACCGGGCTGTCCGGCAGGGCCGACGAGGCCGCCGGGCTTTTGCCCTACGGCGACCAGAAGCGTCTGGTGCTGGCCCGCGCCCTGGTGGGCAACCCGCGCATGATCCTGCTGGACGAGCCGGTGGCGGGGCTGAACCCGGCGGAAACCCACGAGATGGGCGGGCTGATTCTGGCCCTGCGTGAACGCGGGGTGGCCGTGCTGCTCATCGAGCACGACATGTCGCTGGTCATGCGCGTGAGCGACGCCGTGGTGGTGCTGTGCTCCGGCGCCAAGATCGCCGAGGGCGCCCCCGGCGAGGTGAAACGCAACCCCGAAGTGGTCAACGCCTACCTTGGCGGGGGCGAGGAGTTCGGCCTGCATGCTTGAGCTGCGCGACGTGTCCTTTTCCTACGGCGGCGCGAAGGTGCTGTTCGACGTGTCCCTTGCGGTGGGCGCGGGCGAGGCAGTGTGCCTGCTGGGCATGAACGGCGCGGGCAAGACCACGCTGCTGTCGCTCATCAGCGGCCTTGCGCGCCCGGCGTCCGGGTCCATCCTGCTGGACGACGCGCCGCTGCCGTCGCGTCCGGCGGGCATCGTGGCCGCAGGGGTGGTGCAGGTGCCCGAAGGGCGGCGGGTGTTCGCCCAGCTTTCGGTGCGCGAGAATCTGGAGATGGGCGCGTACCTGCGCCTGAAGAAGGGGGGCCGCGCAGAACGCGCCGCCGTGGCCGACGACCTTGCCCGCATGCTGGACCTGTTTCCGGTGCTGGGCGAACGCATCGGCCAACCGGCGGGCAACCTTTCCGGCGGCGAACAGCAAATGCTGGCCATGGGCCGCGCCCTGATGGCCCGCCCCCGCCTGTTGTTGCTGGACGAACCCAGCCTGGGCCTTGCGCCCAAGGTGACGGCGGCCATCTTCCGGGTGGTGCGCGACCTTCCCTCCATGGGCTGCTCGGTGCTGCTGGTGGAACAGAACGCGCTGGGCGCGCTGGCCATCTGCAACCGGGGGTACATCATCACCAGCGGGCAGATCCGGTTTTCCGGCATTTCCGCCGACATACTTTCCGACGAGTTGCTGCGCGAGGCGTTCCTTGGACCCGTCAATGGAGACGACGGGGGCGAGGCCGGGGCAACGTCCGGGACGGCACCCGGGGTGGCAAAAGACATGCAGGACGGCATGCGGGACGACCCACGGCGCGGCAGCGCCACGCAGGAGGGCAACTGATGGCGAGACTGGTCAAGCAGTCGCTGGGGCAGGAAGTGACGCGCATGCTCAAGCGCATGATCATCGACGGCGAGCTGGAGCCCGGCCAGCGGCTGGTGGAGGACCGCCTGGCGGCGGAACTGGGCATCAGTCGCACCCCCCTGCGCGAGGCCCTGCACCGGCTGGAGCAGGAGGGCCTGTTGCAGAAGCGTTCCGCCGGTGGCTACGTGTTGCGCCCCTTCGATGCCGAAGAGGTGGAAGAGGCGGTGCAGGTGCGCGCCCTGCTGGAATCCCGCGTGGCCGCGCTGGCCGCGCGCCGCGCCACTCCGGACCAGATGGAGGCCCTGCGCGCCAACCTGGCGGCCTTTCGCCAGGCGGCGGCCACGGGCGACGTGGCCCGGCTGGCCGAATTGAATACCGCATTCCACCTGCTGCTGCGGGCGGCGGGCGGTTCCCTGCTGCTGGCCCGCCTGCTGGACGAGATCGAAGGGGTGGTGGAGCGCATCATCCGGGCGCTGGTGCCCCTGCGAGAGGCCGGGGAATGGTCGGACCACGACCACGCCCGCATCGTGGCCGCCGTGGTGGCGGGCGATGCCGATGCTGCCGCAGAGGCCATGCGCGCCCATGTGCTGCACGGGGGCGAGGCGGTGCTGGACACCCTGCGCCAGCCAGATGGTGGGCCGGATGGCGTAAAAGACGGCAGGCCCGATGGTGCGGCGGATGCCACTCCGGGCAACGCGCCCGCGCGGCGTCCGTCCGGCAAGGCCGCATCGAAACGGTCATGAACTTTTCGCGCCAGCCCGGCGCCGCGGTGGCTGCGGCACCGGCACGGCGCGCAACCACGCCCCATGCGCCGCCCCCTGCGCCGTGTGGGAGAGGAGATTCGCATGGACTTCGCATCCCTGGTACGCGCGGCATGCCGATTGGGCGTGGCCGCACTGGCAGTTCCGGCGTTGCTGCTGGGCGCGGGCCTGCCCGCCACCACCGCGCAGGCTGCCGACCCGGTGAAGATCGGCGCGTTCTTCGCCCTGTCCGGCCCCACCGCGCCCGTGGGCACTCCCACCAAGCTGGTGGCCCAGATGTTCGTGGACAAGGTGAACAAGGAAGGCGGCATCAATGGCCGCCCCATCGAACTGGTATTGGGCGACACGGAGGGTGACCCCACCAAGGCGGTGCTGACCTTCAAGCGTTTCGTCAGCGAGGAAAAGGTGGTTGCCGTCATCGGTCCCACCCGCACCGACGAGGGCATGGCCGTGAAGCGCCAGATAGAGTCCGCGGGCATTCCCACGGTGATGACCGTGGGCGGCGACCCGGTGATCATGGAAGGCAAGCTGGGCAACATGGACTTCGGCACTGCCCGCCACGTCTTCAAGTCGCCCCAGCGGTCATCCACGGCTGTGCGCAAGGTGCTGGGCTACCTGAAGAAGCATGACCTGACCAAGGTGGCCCTGCTGCTTTCGGGCGACAACTTCGGGCAGGACGGCGAGCGCTGGCTGCGCTCGCTGGCCCCGGAATACGGCATCGAGATCGTGGGCACCGAGCAGTTCAAGCCCACCGACGTGGACATGAAGACCCAGCTTACCGCGCTGGCGGGCAAGGGCCCGCAGGCGGTGATCTGCTGGACCATCGGACCCGCCGGGGCGCTGGTGTCCAAGAACCACCATGCCCTTGGCCTGACCATGCCCCTGCTGCAGTGCCACGGCCTGCCCGACCCGGCCTACATCAAGCTGGCGGGCGAAGCGTCCGAGGGCGACCTGATGCCCGCCACCAAGCTGATGACCTGGGAAGCCCTGCCCGACAGCGACCCGCAGAAGAAGGTCATCGCCGAGTTCGTGCGCCTGTACCGCGACGAGTACAAGTACGACGCGCAGTACCCCATCAACACCCACTCCGGCTATGCATGGGACGCCCTGTTGCTGCTGGTGGAGGCCATGCGCAAGGTGGGTACAGAACCTGCGAAGGTGCGTGACGCGCTGGAAGCCACCAAGGGCCTGGTGGGGGTAAGCGGCGTGTTCACCCTTGGCCCGCAGGACCACAACGGCCTGGGCGAGGATTCCATGGTCATGTTGCAGGTGAAGGGTGGCAAGTTCGTGATGGTCGAATAGGGCAGCCGCCCGGCGGCATGCACCGTCATGCGACACCACGGCGCGCGGGAGGGCAAACCCTTCCCGCGCGTTTTTTATCTGGTATCCCGTGCGGCCAGCCAGCCTGCGGGACTCCGGAAAATCGCCCCGTTGTCGGACGGATGGCGGGTGCATGCCGGACCGTTGCCGGAGCCAGGGCCCGGCTGCCGCCATTCTAACGGGTTTGCGCATATTCTCCGGAATGGGCATAGAATGCCAGACCAGAGGGAGGGCGGTACATGGTGCGCGGCAACAGGCGACAGGCCCCTGGAACGTCGGCGACGGCGGATGCCGGGACGGATCGGAGCGAAGGGGGGCGAAAGCCCTTGCGTGGCCGCCATGCCTCTTCGGTCGGCCAGCCCGATGCGCCCGATGCGCCCGATGCTTCCGGTGCGCACAAGGTTTTCAATTCCGCGGCTTCTCCCGCTTCCCCAGCGCCCTCCGCATCTTCCGTATCCCCCGAATCTTCGGCTGTCCCCTTTTTCGCGGCATCATCTGGCCTGTCCGGGGGTGAGCCCGGCGGGCCGAACCCGTCGGGCGGGCAAGCCTGCGACCCTCCGGCGTCACTGGCCTTTGGCGTCTCGCTGTACGAGCAGTTGTTCCGGTACCATTCGGCGGTGATGCTGCTGGTGGACGCGGTAACGGGCTGCATCATCGAAGGCAACCCGGCGGCCTCCGTCTTTTACGGCTATCCGGATGGGGCGCTGTGCGGCATGTCCGTCAACGCCATCGGCACCCTGGAACCGGAAGAGCAGGCGCTGCGGCTGGCCGACCTGCGCGAGGGGCGGCTGTCGCGCTTCACTTCGCGCCACCGCCTGGCCTCGGGCGAGGTGCGCGACGTAGAAGTGCATGCCGTGCCGGTGCGCCTGTTCGAACGCACCCTGCTGTACACCATCATCCACGACATCACCGACCGGGTCCGTGCCGAGGAAGCCCTGCGCCGCAGCGAGCAGCATCTGGAAATGGTCATGGACGGCGCGGGCATCGGCAGCTTCAGCTGGCACGCGCCCACCGACGAGGTGGGCTGCGATGCCCGCTGGGGCGAGGTCCTGGGGCTTGGCCGGGTGGGGTGCGCGCCCATGATGGAATCGTGGCGCAACCTGGTGCATCCGGACGATCTGCCGGGGCTGGAACGGGCGCGGCGACGGAATCTTTCCGGGTTCACGCCGCGTTACGAGTCGGAATACCGCGTGCAGGGTGCGGACGGCGCGTGGCGCTGGATTCAGGAAACCGGCCGGGTGGTGGAACGCGGCGGCGACGGCCTGCCCCTGCGGGTGGCGGGCATCGTGCGCGACGTGTCCGTCCGGCGGCGCGCGGAAGAAGACCGGCGGCGGCTGTTCAACCTGTCGCCGGACCTGATGTGCGTGGGCGGCATGGATGGCTACTTTCGCGAACTGAACCCCGCCTGGCAGGAGGTGCTGGGCTGGTCCAGGGAAGAGTTGCTGGACCGCCCCTGGGTGGCGCTGGTGCACCCCGACGACCGGTACGACACCATGCAGGGGCTGGACATCTTGCGCGAGCGCGGCGTGATCACCAACGTGGAGAATCGCTACCTGTGCCGTGACGGCTCGTGGCGCTGGATATCCTGGAATTCCGCCTTCGTGCCGGAACAGGGGCTGATCTACGGCGTGGGGCGTGACATCACGGCGCTGCGGCGCATGGTGGAAGAGTTGCGCACCAGCGAGGCGCGCCTGCGGGCCATGGCGGCCACGGTGCCGGGGGTGGTGCTGCAATGGCGCGAGGTGCCGGGTGACCGGCAGTTCACCTACGTCAGCCCGCGCAGCCACGAGATACTGGGTGTGCCCCCCGAACGGTTGTTGCAGGACTGGCGGGCCTTGCCGGTGTACCCGGCGGACCGCACGGTGTGGGAACTTTCGCTGCGCGATGCCGTGGAGCGGCGCGGGGACTGGACGTTCGAAGGGCGGCTGGTGCTGCCCGGCGGCGAGGTGCGCTGGTGGCGGGGCGAGGCCAGGCCCGTGCATGCCGGGCAGTCCGGCTTGGCGGAACTGCCGGAGGAATCGGGCATCGTCTATTGCGGCATCATCACCGACACCACCGAGCATCGCGAGGCGCAGGAACGGCTGCGCCAGCTGGCCACCACGGACGGGCTGACCGGGCTGGCCAATCGCAGGCGTTTCATGGAGGCGCTGGAGCACGAGGTGCAGCGCCACCGTCGTTACGGCACGCCCCTGGCCCTGATTTCCATCGACGTGGACCGGTTCAAGCGGGTCAACGACACCTGGGGCCATGCGGTGGGTGACGAGGTGCTTCGTTCGCTGGCCACCATCTGCCGGGCAGAGGTGCGCGACGTGGATACCGTGGGGCGTATCGGCGGCGAGGAATTCGCCGTGCTGCTGCCTGACACCGCACCGGAAGAAGCCATGGCCGTGGCGGAACGGCTGCGGGCGGGCGTGCAGGCCGCACCGTTGCTGACCGCCGCCGGGCCGATCTCCGTCACCCTGAGCCTGGGCGTGTCCGCAAGCCCTCCGTGCGACGGGGCCGATACCCTGCTGCGCGAGGCGGACAGGGCGCTCTACCGGGCCAAGGCGGGTGGCCGCAACCGGGTGGAGCAGGCCAGCAGGCCGTCGGGCGACCTGCCCGGTGAATTGTCGGGCGCCAGCGGCACGGGCGACGACGCCGATACCCTGCTCACCATTCCTTGAAGATGAAGAACGTGGCCACCACGATCAGCCCGAATCCCACGAGATAGTTCCACTTCAGCGGCTCTCCCAGATAGAGCACCGAGAAGACCAGAAACACGGAGAGCGAAACGATCTCCTGGATGGTCTTCAGCTCTGCCGCGTTGAAATGGCCGTACCCTGCGCGGTTGGCGGGCACCTGAAGACAGTATTCGAAGAAGGCGATGCCCCAGCTCACCAGAATGACCACCATGAGCGGGCTGGCCTTGAACTTCAGGTGGCCGTACCAGGCGAAGGTCATGAACACGTTGGAAAGCAGCAGCAGGCCGACGGTGACCACCGGCACGGGCAGGGCAAAGGGGACGGGCATGGGGGGCTCCGGTTTGGAGTGTGCGGCGGGATGCGGCAGGCCATGACGGACGGTGGCGGTCCGGACGGTCCAGACGGTACGGACGGGGACGGACTGGGGGCGGATTGAGGGCAATGGGGGCAATGGGCGCGACGGGGCGTGACGGGGACATGCGACGCGTTGCGCCTCGTTGGTCCGCCGCCTTTTCGCACGGTGCGCGGCGGCAGGCAAGTCGTGGAGGTGGTGGGGCCGGGCCAGGAATGCAAGGAACGGAGGCTGGGCGGCAACCACATGTCGACAACCTTCTGGCCGAGCCTGACGACGGCGGAGAACCCGCCGCAGGCGTCTGCAACGATGCGGGGCCGCCGACCGGTGAAGGTCGACGGCCCCTGTCCGTCGTCAACATGCGCCGCCGCGTACGGGCGGGCGGCGCGTCCGGATGCTATTGGGCGGGAGCGGGCGGTACGGGACGGTCGTTGTTGCGGTCGTCCTTGCGGTCCCCGTGCTGGTCGCGCCGGTCTTCACGATGGTCGCGACGATCATCCTTGCGGCCCTCGCGGCGTTCCATGTTCTGATCGTGACGTTCACGACGGTCGCCGCGATGTTCCATACGCTCTTCACGCCGTTCATCCTTGCGTTCCATGCGCTCTTCGCGGCGGTCATCGCGGTGCTTCATGTTCTCTTCGCGCCGGTCATCCCTGCGTTCCATACCGTCCTGGCGGTGGTCCTGCCTATGGTCCTGCCGGTCGTCCCTGCGCTCCTTGCGCAGGTCGGGGCGGCCATCGGCGGGCGCGGCGTCGTCTGCCAGAGCGGGCAGAGCGGACAGAGCGGGCAGGGCAACGGCGGCGGCAAGCACAAGCGAGGCGAACAGGGAGGTCGTTTTTTGCAACATGGCGGTTCTCCTTCATGAAAACCGAGGGTTGGCTCCGCGGGTGCGGGGGCCGGAGTCTGTGAACTGGCGTTCCCGCGTGCTTGCGGCAGTGTCCGGAAGGAACAACGGGTACGCACGTGCCGGGCACACCGGCACGTCGAGGCGCATATCGCGCCGAACCCGCACGAAGTCAACGCTGGCGGGCCACAAGTTACATTTCGTAACATCCCGTAGCGGGGCAGCAACGGACAACGGCGGAGTTGTCTGGAATATCAAGGAAGTTTGCGATGGGTGGCGCGCACGGCAGGGGCGGCGCCGAACGGGCCGTGTTTCCGGGGTGAGTGCTGCCTCCGCGAAGAAGAGGCGGTTGTGAGGAAGAACGCACCGTGGAGCCGTACGGCCGCGTATTGTCCGTACGGAGGCCGGATGGCGTGGCGGGCGGGGCGGCGGATCGCCCTCAGGCCTCTTCGTCGGTGATGGTCCCGGTTTCGCGCAGCAGCAGGTCCAGCACCAGTTCTTCCAGCGAACGGCTTTCGTTGGATTTGGCACGCGTGGCGGCGGCGGTGTCCATGATGTCCGCCTGCGAGGCCAGCGATGACGCCTGGCTGTCCAGCAGCGTGGAACGCCCCGCATAATTGGACGATATGGTGCTCAGGGTGGTGATGTACCCGCTCAGGGTGGTGACCATGGTGGTGGCCTTGCCCACGGTGTCGATCTGGGTGCTGGTGAAGGCGTTCTTGTAGGAGGACAGGTCGGTCAGGGCCAGGTTGAAGCTGCCGGTGCCGGACTGGATTTCGATGGCGCCGGAACCGCCGGACACGGTGACCCGGTCGTCGCTGCTCCAGGCCGAACCGTCCAGCAGGGCGATGCCGTTGTACGAGGTGGAGGCCACGGTCTGGGTGATCTGCGAGGCCAGCGAATTGTACTCTGCCTGCACCGATGCGTAGGTCATGGTGCCGTTGGAAACGCCGGTGGCCAGTTCCTTCATGCGGGTAAGGGCGGCATTCAGCGTGGTCACGCCCGTGTTGGCCAGGTCCATGATGGATTTGGCCTCGGACACGTTGCTGGACGCCTGGCGCAGCATGCCTGCGTCGGCCCGCAGGCGTCCGCTGAGCGCGGCGGCGGTGGGGTCCGTGACCTTGCGGGTCTGGCTTTCGGTCAGCAGCATGTCGCGCAGCGACTTGCCGACGGACCCGCCCATGAACAGCGAATTGGTCAGCATGCCCTGCTGCATGAGTTGCAGCGAATATTCCACCAGCATGGTGTTCAGCGACTTGTCGGCCACGACCGCTCCCCGGCGCGCGATGCACTACGCCTCATGTCGCTTATCGGCGGGTTTTGGGCAGGCTTTAGGGTGAATCTTGCACTGGTCACCGTTTCGTGCGCGGGCGCACTTTTCGACAGGCAGGCCAGGGACAGGCCAGGGACAGGCCAGGTGGGGTGGGGTCGGGCAGGGCGGCTGGTCAGGCTGGCCGCTTTTTTTCCGCCTAGGGCGGCAAGGCCTGCGGGCTGCGGCTGTGCCATTCGGGGGGCCTGGCAGCGAGTTTGACTGTTGAACCCGCCCCCCCGTTTTGCTACATGCTGGGGCATTGGCGACGTGTGCCGCACGGCCACGCCGCCCCCACGAAAAACAGCCACGAAGATTTCCTAGGATCTCCGGCAAAGGGAATCCGGTGCGACACCGGAGCGGTCCCGCCGCTGTGATCCCCGCGCGCATGGCGCGCAACGTCCGCCCCGGCCCGGGCATGAAGCCTCCCCTTCATCCCGCCGCCGCAGCGCCACTGGCGCCGGGTTCCGCCCGCGCCGGGAAGGCGGGTCGGACGGGGGAAAGCCAGAAGACCTGGCCGGAGCGCTTCTTGCCGCCACGGGCACGCGGATGCCCGCAACGGACTCAAGAAGATTCACGGAACACGCCGCGCGCCGGGGGACGTTACCGACGTATCCCCGCGACGCGCCCTACCACGGGCGGCCCGCCGCCGTGCGCCTTTGGCGCGCGGAATTCCGTCGGCCCGCCGTCCGGGAGCCATTGCCCATGCCCCAACATATTCGCAAGCGCGACGGCCGCGTGGAAACCTGGTCCGTGGACCGGGTGGGACACGCCATCAACAAGGCCCTGAAGGCCAGCGGCATCAAGGATCCCCTGCTGGGCAAACGTCTGGCGCAGCGGGTGGAAGCCAAGCTCGACGGCGTGGACATGCCCGAGCAGGAGCAGGTGCAGGACCTTGTGCAGCGCGTGCTGATGGAAGCCCGCCTGTACGCCGTGGCCGAGCGGTACATCATCTACCGCGAAAAGCGCCGCGAAATGCGCAGCCAGAACGAGGCCTACCTTGACGTGGCCCGGATGATTGAAAGCTACCTCGACCGGTCCGACTGGCGCGTCAACGAAAACTCCAACATGGGGCATTCGTTCCAGGGGCTCATCCTGCACATGGCGGGTTCGGTTCAGGCACGCTACGTGCTGGAAAAGTACCCCGAGGAAATCCGCCTGGCCCACACCCACGGCTATTTCCACATCCACGACCTGTCCTTTGGCCTGGCCGGGTACTGCGCGGGTTGGAGCCTGCGCGACCTGTTGCTGGAAGGCTTCAACCTGAAGGGCCGCTGCTGCGCGTCCCCGGCGCGTCACTTCGACGCGGCCTGCGGGCAGATCGTCAACTTTCTCGGCACGCTGCAAAACGAATGGGCGGGCGCGCAGGCGTTCAACAACATCGATACCTACCTTGCCCCGTTCATCCGCCACGACAAGCTGACCTACGACGAGGTCAAGCAGGGCGTGCAGAAGCTGGTGTACAACCTGAACACCACCTCGCGCTGGGGCGGGCAGAGCCCGTTCACCAACTTTACCCTGGACATGGCCCCGCCCAGGCACATCGCCAATGAGCCGGTGATCATCGGCGGTGAGTTCCAGGATTCCACCTACGGCGACTATGCCGCAGAGATGGACATGTTCAACCGGGCGTTCATAGAGGTGATGCTGGAAGGCGACGCCGACGGGCGCATCTTCTCCTTCCCCATCCCCACCTACAACGTCACCCCCGACTTTCCGTGGGACACCGACACCGGCAAGATGCTGCTGCGCATGACGGCCAAGTACGGCGCGCCCTATTTCCAGAATTTCATCAACTCGGACCTCAACCCCGAGGACGTGCGCTCCATGTGCTGCCGCCTGCAGATGGACCTGCGCGAAATCCGCAAGCGCACCGGCGGCCTGTTCGGCTCGGGCGACCTGACCGGTTCCATCGGCGTGGTCACCCTGAACCTGCCCAAGTTCGCGTACCTGGCCCAGGGCGAGGAAGACTTCCTGGACATGATCACCGAGTACGCGGAAATGGCCCGCGACGCCCTGGAATACAAGCGCAAGCTGTGCACCCAGATGCTGGACGCGGGCATGTTCCCGTTCTCGCGCCGCTACCTCAAGAATGGCTACGCGGGCCACTTCTCCACCATCGGGCTCATCGGCGGGCACGAGGCCTGCCTGAACCTTCTGGGCAAGGGCATCGAGACCGAGGCCGGGCTGCGCCTGATGAAGCGCGTGCTGCACCACCTGCGCGAACTGACCGTGCGTTTCCAGGAAGAAACCGGGCACATGTACAACCTTGAAGCCACGCCCGGCGAAGGCACCTGCTACCGCCTTGCGCGCATCGACCGCGCCCTGTACGAAGACATTGCGACCTCCGGCGGCGAGACGCCGTACTACACCAACTCCACCCTGCTGCCCGTGGGCTTCACCGAAGACGTGTTCGCCGCGCTGGAGCACCAGAACGAGTTGCAGACCCTGTACAACGGCGGCACGGTGTTCCACTCCTTCCTCGGCGAGGCAGCGCCCGACGAGGCCTCGGTGAAGAACTACCTGCTGAAGGCCATGCAGAAGACGCGCATCCCGTACATCTCGGTCACCCCCACCTTCTCGGTGTGCCAGACCCACGGCTACCTGCGCGGCGAGCACATGAACTGCCCCGAATGCGGCGAAGAGGCGGAAGTGTACACCCGTGTGGTGGGCTACTACCGCCCGGTCAGCCGCTGGAACCTCGGCAAGCAGCAGGAATACAAGGAACGCGTGGAATACGGCATGGGCTCGTTCTGCGATTGCGGCGCGCCCGCGACCGAAGTGGATACGAAGCTGCCGGAGCCTGCCGTAGCCGACTAGCATGAAATGACCGGCGCCGCGCGGTGTTCCCTTAGTATGGAGCCGCGCGGCAACATGACCAGTCATGTACAGTCATGGACAACTATGTCCGACCATGTCCTGACCCGAACCCGGAACCGCCCACGGTTCCACCCCTGACCCCGTGATCCTGAACGCCACCCAGCTTGAAGCCATCCGCCAGCGCAACGACGAGGAACTGCGTCGGGGCGCGCACGCCACGCCGGGCTATCCGGCGCACACCGTGCGCGACCTGTTGCAGACCGTGGACGCGCTGAAGAAGGAAAAGAAGAAGTGGCAACGCCTGGCGCAGGAGCGCGGCCAGGCCCTGGATACGGTGCGCGAGGTGCTGGACACGGTGCGTCCCGCCGAGGGGCGCAACGGCAACGGGCATGCCGGACCGGGAACCCGCGACCGCGACGCAGAGCCGGACGCCCGGCAGCCCCTTGTGGGACCGGACGGCGGGGATGCCCCCCTGCGGGAATGATCCGCACGGACCATCATGGGCGCATGGAATGAAGAACTGACCGCCCGGCATGCCTCACGCATGTCGGGCGGTTTTGCGTCCGGCGCGGGGTGAGGCAGAGCGCGTGGCTTCAACGCGCTGCAACGTTGCGCGCGGTGAGCATACGGTCATGAATGGGGCAGTGGGTACGGAAGACCGCGGAAGACGCGGCGGAGATGCAACGGAAGATGCGTGGCTGGCAGGGGAGCAGGCGGCGCAGGCTGCCCGAAAATGTGAATGGCCGCCAACGGGGCGGCCCACAGGAACGGAGGTGCGCGGAAAGGGAGGTGGCTGCGGCTGACGCGTCCGTACCGGGCACACGGCGCAAAGCACTGGGGCTGCGGCCTACTTCTCCGGTGCGGGCACGGGGAACTGCTCGCGGTAGATGATCCGGCTTTCGGCTTCCAGTTCCACCACCAGGGTCTGTACATCGGCGGGGGCCACGCCTTCGGGCAGCGGCGCGGACGTCACCATCTTCTTGAAGCGGGATATCTGGAAACGGATGGTGTCCGGGTCTACCTTCAGGGGCAGGATGCGTCCGTCAGTGGTCTGCACGGACAGTACCGCCTGCCCGGTCAGTTGCTTCTTGGGGTCGGGGTTGATCAGGTCGAAGCTGATGCGCAGTCGCTTGCCCGAGCCATGGCGCACGGTCACGTTGTCCACGCGGGCCTCGCCGGTGCTCAGGGCCTCGCGCGCCTCGCCGGGGGAGTCGGCCACGGCGGCGGCCACGGCCTGGCTGGCCGCGTCGGGCACGCGCGCGTCGGTTCCGTTGGCATCCGTGGCTTCGGCGGAAGGCTGACTGGCGGTCTGGCCAGTCCCCGCCACCACTCCGTCGCCCGCCCCGTTGGCGTCAGACGGGCTTGCGGGAGCCGGGGCCGGGGGCGAGGCCAGGGCCGCGCTGCCCAGCAGGGCGCGCAGTTCCTCGGGGTCGCTGTTGCGCAGCAGCGATTCCAGATTGGAAAGCCGCTCCAGTTCCACCCGCGCTTCCTTCAACTCGCGGTCCAGGGACTGGTTCTGGTTCACCAGCGCCCGGTTGGCCTGCCAGAACGAGAAACCGGCCCACACCCCGAAAGAGGCCAGCAGCGGCAGCAGCACCAGCGAAATGGTGAGCAGCCGCAGGGCCAGGGGGCTCACGCGCAGGCGACGCACGCGGCAGTCGTCGCGCATGAGCAGCAGGCTGTATTTATCGTCGGTCATCATCGGGCGGCGGGGCTCCACTCTTCCTTGACGATTTCCCAGCCCTGTCCGACCTGGCGCAGCAGCAGGGTCTTCACGCCCCGGTCGGAATAGCCGGTGGCGTCACGGTAGTCCTGGGTCATGTCGGCGCGTACGCCTCCAGCCACGGCCTCTATGCGCAGGCCCTTCAACTGGACCTTGGCGGGCTTGGCCTTGCGCCACAGTTCCTGCTTCTGCTGGCGGATGGACGCGGCGCCCTTGCGCGGGGCCTGTTCGGCGTCACCCGCGTAGCAGGCGATGTAGTTCTTCACGTCGCCGCGTTCCCATGCCTTGCGCCATTTTTCGACAAAGGCGGTAACCTGGGGCGATACCGTTTCGAGGTAGTTGGCTTCCATGCCCACGTCGGCGGGCACCCATTCCATGCCCACGATGCGGTATTCACCCTTCTTGTCGGACTGCCAGTACAGGCGGCGGATGCCCTCGGTGGTCATGTTGGGGGCGCGGTAGTACTGGTTGAACCAGGTCACCCAGTAGCCGGGGCCCTGCATCACCTGCACGTCGGAGATGGAAGTCTGTATCCACGCCAGTTGCTTGAACAGGCGCTCCTTCTGGTTGCGGAACGCGGCAAACGATTCGTCCTGCGCGGCGGTGTAGGCATCGGCATCGTAATAGTCGAACATGGCGGGCGAGCGGGAGCCCCACGCCTTTGCCCAGCCCTTGACCTTGTCTTCCAGCTTGCGCGCGGTGGCCTTGTCTTCCTTGGGGGGGGACGCATCGGTGCCCACGTCGCCGGCCACGGCCACGGGAGTGCCGGGCACGAACAGCTTGCCCGCCTTGTCGATGTCGGCCCGGTTCAGGGCTATGCAGCCCTTGGTCTCGCGCGGGACGATGTCGTGCCCCTTGCTGTGGATCCAGATGCCGGAACCGGTCTTGCGGCGCAGCTTGTCCACGGGGTTGGGGTAGTTCAGGGTGTAGGCGATGCCGCCGTACATTTCCATGTCCAGCCCGGCGGACAGCTTGCCCACCACGAAGTAGATGCCCTCTGGGGTCTTCAGGTCGCCCGCGGTCTGCTTGTCGCCCGTGGCCTGCCCGGTGGTGCAGACATAACTGGCGGCCAGCTTGAGCGGGCTGTGGCGTTCGTAGATGTGCAGCTTCTGGTCTTCCTTGTCCACGGCCACCAGGCGGCGGGGCGTGCCCGCGTCGTCCGGGATGCGCACATGCCATCCGTCGGCGGCGGCGGAAAGGGGACAGAAAAGGGAAAGCAGCAGGGCAGCGGCAGGCAGCAGGCGGTGAAGGGCGCGGGTGGTGCTTCGATGCATCTCGGTGCGCGGGCTGTGTACCCCCGCAGGGATACGGTGATCCGCCGAAACTGCGGATATGGAGCCTGTTCCCCATCATGTGACCGGCATGCGCCGGTGGGGGCTGGCCGCCTGGGCCTTGTGCCGCGGCAGCCGGTACAGCTGGCTCGTACCGGATTGGTCCCGTTGCGCGGACTAGCCGGATTGAGCGGACTGGCCGGATTGCCAGGGCCGGGGAACCGCCTAGGAACGCGCGGCGTCCACCAGTTCCTTGCGGGTAAAGATCGAAATCAGGTCGTACCCGGCATCCTTGATGGCCTGCCTGCCGCCTTCCTCGCGGTCCAGTACGGTGCATACCGCCACGATGCGCAGGCCGGCGGCCTCTACCCGTTCGCAAGCCTTTAACAGGGAACCGCCAGTGGTGACAACGTCTTCCAGCATGGCAACCGGATCTCCGGGGGCAAAATTGGCAAGGCCTTCCACGTACTGGTCGGTGCCGTGTCCCTTGGGCTGCTTGCGCACGATGAAGCCCGCCAGGGGGCGGCCCCGCTCGTGCGAGATGACCGTGGTGGCGGAAATCAGCGGGTCGGCGCCCAGGGTCATGCCGCCCACGCCCACCACCGGCACGTCGCGCAGCAGTTCGTTGAACAGCGAACCGATGAGCCACGAACCTTCGGCGTTCAGGGCTGTCTGCTTGCAGTCGAAGTAGTAGTCGCTCTTCCGGCCCGAAGTAAGGGTGAAATCACCCTCGCGGTATGATTTTTCCACAAGCAGGCGGGCCAGACGGGTGCGAAGGTCGTTCATGGGTATCCTTGCGATGGCGGGTGTCGCGGTTTCGTGGTCCGGTGCCCATTGCGTTATCCGGTGCGCCGTGCGTCCGCGCACCGGGCGGATGGGCCGCCCGGCATGCCTGTTGCGTCAGGGGGACCGGGGGGCACGTCCGGTGAGCGTCCGGTGAGCGTCCGGGGACGCCCGGTATGTCTCAGCTGCGGCCAAACACCCGCTGGAAGATCATGTTTTCGTGGCGCAGATAGTAGCCGGGATCAAACAGTTCATCAAGGACGGAGGGGGCAAGGCGCGCGGAGATGTCTGCGTCGGCCCGCACCATGTCCGGGAAGGGCTTTCTGGTTTCCCAGCTCTGCATGGCGCACCGCTGCACCATCACGTAGGCGTCCTGACGGCCCATGCCCGATTCCACCAGGGCCAGCAGTACGCGCTGCGAGTAGTACAGTCCGTACGAACCGGCCAGGTTGCGGTCCATGTTTTCGGGGATAACCCGCAGGTTGGACAACAGACCCGACAGGCGGTGCAGCACGTAGTCCATGAGAATGGTGGAGTCGGGCATGATCACCCGTTCCACCGAGGAATGGCTGATGTCGCGCTCGTGCCACAGGGCCATGTTTTCCATGGCGGCCAGCGAGTTGCTGCGGATCAGGCGCGACAGGCCGGTCATGTTTTCCGCCGAGATGGGGTTCTTCTTGTGCGGCATGGCCGACGAACCCTTCTGCCCCTTGGCGAAGCCTTCCTCGGCCTCCAGCACCTCGGTGCGCTGCAGGTGGCGCAGTTCCACGCACAGCCGTTCCACGCCGCCCGCGGCCAGCGCCAGCGAGGTGAAGAAATGGGCGTGCCGGTCGCGCTGGATGACCTGGGTGGAGATGGGGTCCACATTCAGCTTCAGGATTTCGCAGGCGATGGCCTCCACGCGGGGGTCGAGCATGGCGTAGGTGCCCACGGCGCCGGAAATCTTGCCCACGCGCACGCTTTCAAGCCCGTCGCGGAAGCGGGCCACGTGGCGCTGGAATTCGGCGTGGAAGCCCGCCATCTTCAGCCCGAAGCTGGTGGGTTCCGCGTGGATGCCGTGGGTGCGTCCCATGCACAGGCGACCCTTGTTGGCGAAGGCCAGGGTTTCCAGGGCTCCCAGCAGCCGTTCGAAGCCCTTCAGGATCAGTTCGCCAGCCTGGGCCAGCAGCAGGCCGTTGGCCGTGTCCACGATGTCCGACGAGGTGCAGCCCAGGTGGATGAACCGGGCCGAGGGGCCCACCTTTTCTTCCACTGCGGTGAGAAAGGCGATGACGTCGTGCCGGGTTTCCTGTTCGATTTCCAGGATGCGGTCCACGTCGAAGTCGGCCTTTTCGCGGATGGCGCGCATGTCCTCCGCGCCGATGACGCCCAGGCGGTGCCAGGCCTCGCACACGGCCAGTTCAACGTCGAGCCAGGCGCGGAAGCGGTTTTCGAGGGTCCAGATGCGGGCCATCTCGGGGCGGGAATAACGGTCGATCATCGTGGCTTCCTTGCTGGTGCAGTACGGGTGCGGTTGCATGGGCCGCCAGGGCGGCGTGGCTGACCGGCGGGGCCTGTATGCCGGAATTGTCGGGCCTGTACGCCCGGGTTTTCTGGCCGGTACGGCGCGGAGCGAGGCGCACCGTAATGCGCGCGGCCATGCGCGGAACCGGCGCGGCGTCGGGACTGGTCGCGAAAGGGGCAGCCTTGCGGACTGGACCAATCGTGAAAAGGGGCAGCCTTGCGGACTGCCCCTGTATGCTACGAGCCTGTGGCCGACGCGGCGGCGCAGCCGCCCGACGGGGCGGCCGAGGCACACTTGGCCGGGCTTGCGCCCGAAGTGGCGGTGCCGGACGACGCGGTGACAGTTCCGGAATCAGCGGAGCTGCTGGAACCGTTGGAGCCACCCGGGTCGTTGGACCCGGCGTCGCCGTTGCCGGAAGCTTCAGCCCCGGCGCCCGCATGCGAATCGGTGGACGAGCGGTTGCCGTAGTCGGTGACGTACCAGCCGCCGCCCTTGAGCACGAAGCTGGTGTTGGACACGATGCGGTCGGCGTGGCCACCGCACACCGGACAGGAGCGGGGGGCTTCGTCGAAGGTCTTCAGCCATTCCTCGAAGATCTGCTCGCAGTCGCTGCAACGATATTCGTAGATGGGCATGCTACCCTCCTTGCAGAACCTACGCGTGATGCACGAGCCTAAACAGCGTCGCACGCGTTGTCAAACGGGAAGGCCATGCGTTGGAGCACAAACGGCATGCACGACGGTGTGGCGCCGTGCGACAGACGGGGCGTGGTCACCGCCATGCCCGCTGCCGGGGTGCTGCATGCATGGCGAGGTATATGTTCCGTGTGGTGCATGAACTGCCCCGTGCCCCCGATGCATGCCGCATGCAGTGCGGCGCAAGGGTGCAGGCGTGTGGGGCGAACCGCCCCGCAGGAAGCACACGCGCCTCGGGCGACGTGCCACCGGGGGCACGTTGCGCGAAGCGCGGGGCGTTCTTGCGGCGGAACGAAAAACCTGGATGCCTTAGGACTTGGCGGCGGCCTTCGCTTCGCGCACGCGCTGCTTCAGGCGCTTTTCGCGGCGCTGACGGCGACGGTCCAGTTCTTTCTTGCGTTCGATCTTCTTGTGGGCCATGGGGGACTCCTCCGTGAAATCGCGTGAGATAAGAGGGACCACCTATCGCGAACCACGGGTTTTGTCCAGTGCTGCGTGACAGGCAAGGTGGAGGCATTGACCGGGGTCAGCGGTCGAAATAGCCGCTTACCGGTCCGTCCGCGTCGACGGTGGCATCGTCGAAGCCGTGCCGGGCCAGTAGCCGGAGCAGGACATCGCGCGCGGGGAGCCCCGCCGCATGTTCCGCCGCCGCGTGCCCGGGCCCGATTTGCAGGCGGGGCGGCCCGTCCGGCGCCAGCCGCAGGCGGAAGTCCCACAGGCCAAGGTCTTCCAGTTCGCCTTCGGCGGCGGCAAGGCGGGCCAGGGTGTCTGCGTCGGGTCGCATGCCGTATGCCAGCCGGGTCAGCAGGCAGGGGCGGGCCGCCTGGTCCGGCCTGTCCATGCCGGTGCGCGCGGCCAATTCGCGGATGTCTGCCTTGGCAAGGCCCGCCTCGGCCAGCGGCGAGCGGATGGACAGTTCGCGCAGGGCGCGCAGGCCGGGGCGGTGGGCGGTCAGGTCGTCGGCGTTGGTGCCGTCGCACAGGGGCAGGGGGGCTGCCGCGGCGAGCAGCGTGGTGAAGGCGGCGTGCTTGCAGTGGTAGCAGCGTTCGCGGTCGCCCGCCGCGATGGCCGGGATGGACAGGGGATTCAGCGGCACGGTGACGAAGGTTGCCCCGCGCGCGGTGGCCCAGCGGCGTGCTTCTGCCGTTTCGCGGGGGGGCATGTGCGGGCCGGTGATGTGCAGGGCGGTGACGCGGCAGCCTGCCAGCAGGGCGGCGTGGGTCAGGAAGCGGCTGTCCAGCCCGCCGGACAGGGCCACCGCCAGTTCCGGCATGGTGGCCAGCAGGTCCCGCAGGGCAGGGGGCAGGGCGTTGGGGGGCGTGTTGGTGGTGCTCATGGTGTGTGCCTGGGGGCGGATAGGATGGCTTGGGCAAGGCAAAAGGTAGTGCTTCCACGCCCCGCGGCAAGCCCTTGCCAGGCCGAAAGACGAAACCCGCCGGGTGCGCGTTGTCTGCGCGCCCGGCGGGTCGTTCAGTGCATGTTCGTGGCTGGAGGGAATCCCTACGCCGAGGGAAGCAGTTCCACCGGCTCGCTGAGCAGGAATTCGCCCTTTTCGATCCACGACTTCAGCGTGTTGGCCACTTCCAGCGACAGCGGGTAGCTGGTCATGGGCACGGTTTCCACCTTCTTGCCCATGATTTCCACCTCGCCGCTCTTCAAGTCTTCGTAGGTCACGTGCTGGATGACCCGCGGCAGGCAGTTGGGGTAGTCGTGCCCGTAATCCTTGACCGGCATCTGGATGTCGCTGTCGTCCACGCCGGTGAACCAGGCGATTTCCTCGTTCAGGACGGGAATGGGAATGCCCACGCCCACCGCCAGCGAGCAGCCGTAGCCCAGGAAGGACAGGCCGCGCAGGTAGCGCGGGTTCATGCCCTTCAGATCGCCCTTCAGCATCAGGGTGCCTGCCGGAGAGAGCGGCAGCCCGCGTTCGGTGCGCTTGGGCGCGGCCACGTGCTGGGTGCCCGCCCCGATGACGTACCCCTTGCCGCCGCCCAGGAATATCCGGGTGCCAAGGCCGATGGTGCGGAACAGCGGGTCGTTGAACAGCGGCGAGATGCGGCCCGCCGTGGCGAAGTTGACGTTGCGCAGGTTGGGCTTCAGCGGGCCCATGTACGTGTAGATGATGCGGCTCGTCAGGTTCACGGCCGCGTTGTAGTTCTGGTAGCAGTTGCGCGGGTTCAGCAGGTGCGCGTAGGGCAGCTCGGACAGGGTGATCTTCTTGTCCAGCGACTTGCGCGGGTAACAGTCGGTGCCGTAGGCCTCTGCCCGCAGATGCACGGACTTGCCGCGCACCAGGTCTTCGATGACATGCCCGCCGCCGTACTTGAACCGACCGGGGTAGACCTTGTTCAGGGGGTCGTCCTCGGTGGGTTCGGTGGCGCCCAGGTAGGAATCCACGGCGGCAAGCCCCGCGTAGGCGGGCACGTCGTTCATCCAGACCCTGGAGGTCTTGAGGGTGGGCGGATCCTGCTGGCCGATGTTGAAGAGCAGGCCGGAGGAGCACATGGGCGAGAAGGTCCCGGTGGTGACAACGTCGATTTCGCGGGCGGCCTTTTCCTTGCCCATTCGACGGACGGCCTCGGTCATCTCCTCGGCATTCAGCACCACGGCCTTGCCCTGGCGAATGCGTTCGTTGATTTCCGCGATCGTCTTGTTCACCTTGAAACTCGCCATCTTGCTATCCTCCGTTGGTGGCGCGAGCGCCGTTTCATTACATCAGGATATCAGCATATGGAAAAACAGTCCGGATTGCAACCCGCAAAAAGGGGGACCTTTGCAGGCCCCCCGAAAAACGCTGGATCCATCGGCGGATAGAGCGGAAATTCTTCAGGATGACGACCCCAATCGTTCCAGGGCCTGCCGTGCGAGGTCGAAATCCGGATCCAGTTCCAACGCCACCTTCAGGCAGCGCTCTGCATAGTCACGCCCGCCCGCCCGCATGAACACCAGGCCCATGTTGAAGGCAATGGTCTTGTCGCGCTGGGGCAGTTCGGGATTGATGGTCATGGCTTTCAACATGTTGGACCGCGCATCGCGGAATTCCTTGCCTTCGGCGAAGGCCATGGACATGTTGTAGTACAGGTTTTCGTCGTCCGGCGCGATGCGCAGGGCCTTCTGGTATTCTATGGTGGCGTCGCGCCACTTGCCCTGCTTGCGCAGGGCGATGCCCAGGCGGTTGAAGGTGCCGAGGTCCCCCCGGTCCAGCATGTCGCCCTTGGCGTCCAGGGCCTTGCGCAGAAAGCGTTCGGCCCGTTCCGGGTCGCGTTCGCTGTAGATGGTGGCGATGCGTTCGGAAATGTCGCCGATGTAGGCCATGGCCTCGCGGGTGGCCTGGGTGACGGCCAGTTCGAAGAGCTCCTCGGCCTTTTCCTGGTTGCCCATCTCCACGTGGATCTCGCCCATGTCCACCTTGCGCTCCACGTTGAGGGGCGAAAGGCGGTCCAGCCGTTCCAGATAGCCCAGTTGGGCCTCGTTGTCGCCGATCAGCTTGTTCAGGTCGGCCAGCTTCTTCAGCGGCTCCAGGTACAGGTCGGCGTTGCGGCTGGCTTCTTCGAAGCATTCGCGGGCGCGGTCCATCTTGCCCAGCGCCTGGTAGGCGTCACCCATGACCAGCAGCCCTGCGGCGCTGTTGGGCTTCAGTTCCAGTATCTTGCGGCAGACCTTCAGCGCGCTTTCGTGCGAGCCCTGTTGCACCATGGCCCGCGCCGTGTCGATGAGCTGGCCCAGCTTGCCCTGCGGCTTGATGGTGAAGGCGATCTTTTCGATCAGCGTGTTCACCGAAATGGGCTTGCTGATGAAGTTGTCCGCGCCGATTTCATGCAGCAGCACCAGCCGTTGCCGCTCCGTCTCGCCGGTGAGGATGATGATCTTCACGTCCGAGTATGCATTCTTGACCTGCCGGACAAGAATGCCGGTGTCGCGGCCTTCCAGCATGCGCTCCATGAACACCAGCACGTTCTTCTTGCGCATGGAGACATCACGGATGGACTTGATGATGTAGTCGGTGTTGGTGACCACCGAAAGGGCGTCCGTGGCGATGGCGAGATGTTTGGCAACCGTGTTGCGCAACAGGGAAATGAAGTTCTGGTCGTCGCTCACGACAAGAAAGTAGCCTTTTTTTTCGCTGATGAACTCGACGACGGTACCTTCGTACTGCTTTTGCTTGAGCTTCAGGTTGATGTTGCTCGCCATGCTTGCTCCTTGCGGCACGCTTCCCCCCCGCAGAGGACGCTGGCCTGTGAGTGTGTCGTCCGTGCCGGGCACGGTGTGGAACGGTAGGTACGCGCTCCGGGCTTGTCAATGTAAGCAGCGGTTGACAAGCCCGCGGATCCGTCTCGATCGCTCCGGCAGGCTGCTCCGCCCGCAATCCTAGCATGGGTCGCATGACGTGGCGAGCCGTGCGCGTTCGCTCCTCGTCTCTCGGTATCCCGTGGCCGCAGCCCCCCCCCGATCCGCAGGCATTTCCCCTGGTGAAGGCCGTGACGCCACGCCGCCGGTTATTTCCGCGCCGCGCCCTGTGCCGCCACGGCCTTGGCCTTGGCCTCGGCAACCGCCGGGTCGCCAAGATACCGATGGCCCAGCGGGCGCAGGTTGGCGTCCAGGGTGTAGACCAGCGGCAGCCCGGTGGGGATGTTCAGCTTGGTGACCGCTTCCTGGGTCATCCCGTCCAGATGCATGACCAGGGCGCGCAGGCTGTTGCCGTGGGCCGCCACCAGCACCCGCTGCCCGGACAGCACCTGCGGCGCGATGACGTCGTGCCAGTAGGGCAGTACGCGGGCCACGGTTTCCTTCAGGCTTTCGCTGGCGGGCAGCACGTCGGGCGCAAGGCCCGCATAGCGGGCATCCCCGGCGGGGTTGCGCGGGTCGTCTGCCGGCAGGGGCGGTGGCGGGGTGTCGTAGCTGCGCCGCCATTCGAACACCTGCTCCTCGCCGAAGCGGGCGGCGGTTTCCGCCTTGTCCAGCCCTTGCAGGCCGCCGTAGTGGCGTTCGTTGAGCCGCCAGTGCTTGTGCACCGGCAGCCAGGACAGCCCCATTTCGTGCTGGACGATGTACAGGGTGCGGATGGCCCGGGTCAGCACCGAGGTGTGGCAGATGTCGAAGGTCAGCCCCTCGTCCGCCAGCAGGCGGGCGGCGTCGCGCGCCTCCTGTTCGCCCGCGGGCGAAAGGTCCACGTCGGTCCAGCCGGTGAAGCGGTTTTCCAGGTTCCACGCGCTTTGCCCGTGACGCAGAAGTACCAGCGTATGCATGCTCCCTCCCGTCGGCCCGCTTGGGTTTCCGTTTGCCGCCGTTGCCCCTGCCCGTGGCGGCGACTGGCCGGTCGGCAGTCGGTGGGCGGCCTGGCGGTCAGTCGGCCGTCTGGATGTTGTATCCTTTCAGCTTGCGGTACAGATGGCTGCGCTCGATGCCAACGGCCTCGGCCAGCCGGGTGACGTTGCCGCCGCACTCCGCAAGGCGCGCGGCAAGGTACTGCGCCTCGAAGGCGGCGCGGGCCGCCTTCAGGTCCATGCCGGGAGCCAGCAGCGCGGCCATGTCGGCCAGGTGGTCCGGGTGCGCCGGGTCCGGCTCGGAACCATGGCCCATGTCGGCCCCGGCTCCGTAAGTGGCCCTTGCCCCCGCCCCAGCGCCTTCGATGGCGTTCGTGCGCAGGAATTCCGGCGGCAGCATGGCCCGCGTCACTTCCAGCCCCGCATGCAGGATGAGCATGCGCTCCACGAAGTTGCGCAACTCGCGCACGTTGCCGGGCCACGGGTACCGGGCCAGCGCCTCGTGCGCGTCGGGGGCGAAGGTGGCCGGGCGCACGCCGTAATCGCGGGCCAGGCGCTGCGCGAACAGGTCGAGCAGCAGGGGCACGTCGCCCTCGCGTTCGCGCAGGGGGGGCAGCACCAACGGGAACACCCGCAGCCGGTAGTACAGGTCTTCCCGGAAGGTTCCGGCGGCGATCTCGTCCTCGAGGTTCTTGTTGGTGGCGGCGATGACGCGCACGTCCACGCGCATGGTGCGGTGCCCGCCCACCCGCTCGAACTGCTGTTCCTGCAATATGCGCAGTATCTTGGCCTGGGTCTTCAGGCTCATGTCGCCGATTTCGTCCAGAAACAGCGTGCCCTTGTGGGCCATTTCGAACTTGCCCGCCTTGGCCGAATCCGCCCCGGTGAAGGCGCCCTTTTCATGCCCGAACAGTTCGCTTTCGATGAGTTCTTCCGGGATGGCCGCGCAGTTCACCGCCACCAGGGGCCGGTCGGCCCGGCGGCTGCCCGCGTGGATGGCCCGCGCCGCCAGTTCCTTGCCGGTGCCGTTTTCTCCGGTGATCAGCACCCAGGCGTCGGTGGGGGCCACCCGCGCGATCTGGCCGCGCAGGGCCTCCATCACCGGCGAGCGGCCGTTCATCTCGTCGGCGTGGGCCGTGGGCAGGCTGTCGCGCAGGGCCTCGTTCTCGCGGCGCAAGTCGCCGTATTCCAGGGCCCGCTGCGCGGCGATGAGCACCTTTTCCAGCGACAGGGGCTTTTCGATGAAGTCGTGCGCGCCCTTGCGGATGGCGCTGACCGCCGTTTCGATGGTGCCATGGCCGGAGATCATGATCACCGGCAGGCCGGGCCGCTGGGCGTGCAACTGGTCCAGCACGGCCAGCCCGTCCATGCCGGGCATCCAGATATCCAGGAACACCAGGTCGGGGGTTTCGCGGGCCAGCAGGGCAAGGCCATCCTCGCCGCTGGGGGCCTCGAGCACCTCGAAGCCTTCGTCTTCGAGAATGCCGCGCAGGGAGAAGCGGATGCCGTCTTCGTCGTCGATGATCAGGATGCGGGCGTGCATGGCGTGTCCGGTTGCGGGTGCGGAAAGGGGTGGTCAGGAAAGAATGAAGCCGTCGTGGAACAGGCTGACGCACACGTCCACCATGGTGCGGTCGTACCGCGTGCCGCGCCCGGTCGCAATCTCCGCCAGGGCCGGGCCCAGCCCCAGCGAGGCGCGGTAGGGCCGGTGCGAGGACATGGCCTCCACCACGTCGGCCACGGCCAGAATGCGCGCCTCTGGCAGGATGTCGTCGCCCGAAAGGCCGTGGGGGTAGCCGGAGCCGTCCAGCCGTTCGTGGTGTTGCAGCACGATCTGCGCCACCGGCCAGGGGAACTCGATTTCCTTCAGGATGTCGTAGCCCACCTGGCTGTGGGTGCGCATGATGCCCATTTCCAGGTCGGACAGGCGGGTGGGCTTGGCCAGTATTTCCGCAGGGATGTGAATTTTTCCGATGTCGTGCAGCATGCCCGCCACGCGCAGCCCCTCCAGCCGTTCGCCGGGAAGGCCCACCCGCACGGCCATGGCGTGGGCCAGTTCCGCCACCCGCGCCTGATGGCCCGCCGTGTACGGGTCGCGCTTTTCCGAGGCGGTGGCCAGGGCGGAAACGGTCTGGCGCAGGGTGCGGCGCAAATTCTCCACGCTGTGGCGCAGGGCCTCTTCCGATTGGCGGCGTTCGGTGATGTCGCGGAACACCAGTACCGTGCCCACCCGGCGGCCATCCGGGTCGGCCAGGGGCGAGGCGCTCATTTCGATGGGCTGCGCGCGCCCGTCGGGGCCGTGCACGAAGGCGTCGGCCATGGCCGTCGCACCCGTGGGCGGCGATTGCGCGGCCATGGCGGGCCCCTTCCAGGAGAGCGGGGTGACGGGCGAGGCATGCAGACTGGCGCCTGCACCCACGCCCGGTGGCGATTGCGCGGGCTGGGCCAGCAGATCGTTGGGGTCTTGCAGGCGGTGGCCGTTGCCGCCGGGCCGGATGTCCACGTGCTCCGCGAAATGGCGGTCGATGCAGGTGTGGTGGTCGGCGCCGGTCATGGCCTCGGCGCTGGCATTGATGTAGGTGATGCGGCCGTGGCGGTCCACGGTGAGCACCGCGTCGGCGATGGAGCGCAGGGTGGTGGCGAACCAGCGTTCCTTGCGCCGGGTTTCGTGGTCCATCTGGTGCTTGTACAGCGCCATCTCGATGGACGTGCGCAGGTCGCGATCCTCGAAGGGCTTCAGCAGGTAGCCGAACGGCTCCGTGATCTTGGCGCGTTGCAGGGTTTCCGGGTCTTCGTGCGCGGTCATGTAGATGACGGGCACGGCATGCAGGGCCAGGATGCGCGAGGCGGCATCGATGCCGTCCATGCCCTCGCCGAGCACGATGTCCATCAGCACCAGATCAGGCTTTTCGTTCCGGGCCGTTTCCACGGCCATCTCGCCGCTGGCGGCCAGCACCGGTTCGCCGTAGCCGAGCGATCGCAGCCTGCGGCGCATGTCCAGCGCCGAAACGGCCTCGTCCTCGACCAGCAGTATCTTGCAGTATGCCATGCCCGCTCCGGAACTGTGGAATGTCGTGTTGCGCGCCGGGGGTAGCGCCGGCGCATATGCGTCAGACGGCCAGCAGGTCCGCCAGCGCCGCGCGCAGCGTGGGGAACCGGAAGGCGTAGCCGGAGTCGGCCAGACGCTCCGGCGGGGCCACCTGGCCCGCCAGCAGGGCCTCTTTCGCCAGTTCGCCCAGGGCCAGGCGCAGGGCAAAGGCGGGGGCGGGCGGCGCGGGCAGCCAGGTCGGCCGCCCCACTGCGCGGTTCAGTTCCGCCGTGAACCCGGCGTTGTCCACGGCCTGCGGCGCGGCGAGGTTGTACGGGCCGGAGCAGGACGGGGTATCCAGCAGGTGCAGGATGGCCCCGACCTCATCCGCCAGATGTATCCACGGGAACGGCTGTCTGCCGCTGCCCAGCGGACCGCCCAGCCAGGCCCTGAACGCGGGCAGCATGCGCGCCAGCGCGCCCCCGGCCCCCAGCACCACGCCGCTGCGGATGATGCAGCGCCGTACGCCCATGGCCTGTGCCGGGGCGGACGAGGCCTCCCATCGGGCGCAGGTTTCCGCCAGAAACCCGGCCCCCGGCGGGTCGCCTTCGCCGCAGCGGGGAGCGGCGGCCATGTCGGGCCAGGCGCCATAATATCCCACTGCCGAGGCCTGTACCAGCACCGCCGGAAGCCCGGCGCCGTTCATGGCGCCCAGCGCCGCGGCCACGGCCTGTCCGGCCGCCACGCGGCTGTCCACTATGCGTGCCTTGCGCTGCGGCGTCCAGCGGCCAGCGGCGATGTTCTCTCCCAGCAGATTGACCACCGCCTGCGCGCCTTCCAGCAGGCGGGCCAGCGGTTCCGGGTCGCGCCCGTTCCATGTTGCGGTGACGACGCCCCGAGCGCTGGCGGGGCGCGGGTCGCGCGAGGGCACGGTAACCGTATCGCCCCGCGCCAGCAGGGCGCGGGCGAGGGCCGAACCGATGAAGCCCGTGCCGCCAAGGATGACGACGTGCATGCGGAAACTCCCGTGGCGTGTGCCGGGACGGCGGGGAAACGGGTCGCGCCCGCGCACCATGCGCGGCGCGCGGAGCACCGGTATACGTTCCCTTATGCCACAGGAAGCTCGACGGTGACAACGGTGCCGGAATTGCCGGGGGTGCGCTGCGCGGGGGACGCGTCGGGCGTATCGGGCGTGTCGTGCCCTGTCGGCGCATCCTGTCCTTCCGGCACACGGGGCGCGGCATGGGCGCGCACGTAGCCGCGATGGTCCGACACCACGGATTTCACGATGGTCAGCCCAAGGCCCGTGCCGCCCCTCTTGCGCGAAAAGTAGGGCTCGAACAGGCGCGATCGTTCTTCCGGCGTCAGGCCGGGACCGTTGTCGGCCACGTCCACCCGCACCAGGTTCAGGGCCGTGTTGTGCACGGCGGTGATGGTCACCGCGCCGCCTTCGCGGCCTTGCAGCACTTCCGCCGCGTTGGTCAGGATGTTCAGGAAGGCCCGGTGCAGCGCTTCCTGGTCCATGGGCAGCACCGGCAGCGGCGCGGGGATGTCCAGCGTCCACTGGATGTTGCTGTGGCTGTTGCGGAACAGGGCGGTCAGTTCCTCCAGCAGCGGGGTAAGGTTGCCGGGCCGGGGGGTTACCTCCGGCAGCTTGGCGAAGGCCGAGAATTCTTCCACCATCTGTTGCAGGTGTTCCACCTGGCGCACGATGAGGTCGGTGCACTGGCCGAACACCGGGTCGCCCACGGCGCCGGCAAACTTGCGTTCCAGCCGCTGGGCGGAAAGCTTGATGGGGGTGAGCGGATTCTTGATCTCGTGGGCGATGCGCCGCGCCACCTCGCGCCAGGCGGCCATGCGCTGCATGCGCTCGAGTTCGGTGATGTCCTCGAACACGGCCACCGCGCCCCGGTACTCGCCCTCTGGCGTGGTCAGGCTGACGGAGGTGAGCAGCAGCTTCAGGGCGCGGTCGCCCTTGCCGTATTCCACCTGGCGCTGCCAGCGGCGGCCGGGGCGTGCGCGCACCTCGTCCAGCATTTCGCGGTTCATGGCCGCGTCTTCGTCGGAAAGGAATTCGCGCGGGTCGCGGCCCACGATGGAACCCGGCTCCACCCCGAACATGGCGCAGGCGGCGGCGTTGATGGTGGCCACCCGGTCGTCCGGGCCGAAAGAGACCACCCCCGCCGCGATGTTGTCGAGCACGGTGGCGATGTACCGGCTGCGTTCGCCGATCTCCACGTTCTGCAGGGCCAGCATCTCGTTGACGTCGGTGAGCCGGGTGCGGCTGACGGAAAGGTCTTCGGCCATGCGGTTGAACGAGCGCACCAGCAGGCCCAGTTCGTCGGTGGACGCGTCCTCCAGCCGGAAGGCCAGGTCGCCCCGTGCGATGCGCTCCGTCCCTTCGGCCAGGGCCAGAATGGGCGCGGTGAGTTCCTTGGACAGCCGGAAGCCGAACCAGATGGCCCCCAGGATGATCAGCACGCTGAGCACCGCGAGGATGAACAGGAACGAAACCTTCAGCGGCCTTTTCAGCGTTTTCAGCTTCTTGTAGTCGTCGAAGCCCTGGGCGATGCGCTCGAGCTTCAGCATCACCCCTTCGCCGATGGATTCGCCCACCACCAGATAGCCGGTGTTGCCGTTGTCCACTGCCAGCACGCCGAAGACGTAGTCGGCGCGCTCGCCCTTCCACAGCAGCGACACGTAGCGCTGTGCCGCCGCCTGGTCCCAGGCGATCCTGCGCCGTGCCTCCTTCCAGGTGGGGGCCAGGTCCGGCGGGGCGTGCCAGTTCTGTTCCACCTGGCCCGGGGTGACGACCCCGGCCAGCGACAGGCCGTATTCCTTGCGCTTGCGCTCCAGCAGGGCGTCCATGGCCTGGCCGCCCCAGGTCAGGTGGCGGTCGGTTATTTCCGCCACGATGGATTCGCCGCGCGCGCGCAGCCGGTCGGCAGAGGCGGTGTAGAAGCTGCGCCCCACGTCCAGGGCGCTGTCCAGCGAGATTTCCACCTGGTTGTTGAACCAGTAGTCCACCGAGGTGCCCACCACCCGGTTGGAGGCCAGGAACATGATCACCGTGGGCACCAGCGACAGGGCCATGAAGGCCAGCACCAGCCGGGTGCGCAGGTGCGATCCGAACACCCGGCGGCGGCGTTCGAGGATCAGCTTCACCCCGTTGCGCAGCACGATGAACAGCACCACCAGCAACAGGATGAAGTTGATGTTCATCAAGACGAGGAAGATGTAGGAATCGACGCCGAACAGGTTCAGTTCGACCCAGGTGGCCACCAGCATGCTCACCAGCACGCCCGCCGCCACGTAGATTTCGCGCTGGCGGCGCTTGCGTTCGCGCGAGTCGCTGGGGTTCACCCGGATGACGCGGGGAGCGTCCGGACCATCGTGCGGATTGTGCGGAACGGGGGTGCCGACAGGATCGTGCCCGTTCGGCTGTCCGTCTGGCGGGCGGCCAGAGGGCTGGTCGGGCGTAACGGTGCGGCGGGCCATGGGGAGGCGGGGGGTCAGTAGGTGAAGTCCTGCGTGAAGGTCGCGTCGGGCACGACTTCCCAGGACCAGAAGAACAGGGTGCGCGAAAGCCAGGGCGGCACGTCGGTGTGGCGCAGGGACAGGGCCAGCGAAACCCGGTGCGGTTCGCCCTTTTCCAGCCCGGCAATGGGGGCCAGCGGCAGCACCAGGCGCTTCCAGGTGCCCTCCAGCAGACGGCCAAGGTTCTTGTCACGCCAGGGAGCCTCACGGCCTTCAAGGCGCAGTTCGAACTCGCGGGTCAGGGTGTCGTGCCGCAGCACGCAGGCAAAGGTCTTTTCTGCCAGGGTCACGTCGGGCAGCACGCCCCGGCGGCGGGTGAGCGTGGCCGTGCCGCGCAGTTCCATTTCGGCGCCGTCCTTCAGCAGGTCGCGCAGGCCGTCGGGGTCGTCGACGCCAACGCCCAGGCGCAGCACCAGGGTGCCGTCGCGGGTTTCGATGGCGAAGGTGTCGAGCACGAACTGGCGGGGGGGCGCGGCCTGCGCCGGGGTGGCGGCTGGCAGCAGGAACAGGGTAAGCAGTGCGAGCAGGAGAAGAGGGGAGGCAAGGCCGTTGACGAAGGACAGGGCGCGCACGCCAAAAGGCCGGACCGATGCGGGCCGGTGCGGCTGTGAGGAGGGACGGCGAAGCTGGGAGTGCGGCGGCATTGAATGTCCTTGTCGTGGATGCCCGCTCAAGGCACCACGTTTTCGCACAGCCGGGCAATGATGGCAAGACGGTGACGGGGGGTGGGTGGGGGGAGAAGGGGGTATCCCCCTTGGGCGCTCCCCTGAACATGTCCCCCCTCCGACATCCCGCCTGACATGTAGGAGTTCAGACTTGATCTGACATCCTGCCGGGCATCCCACCTGACGCGTTCCCTTCCTTTTTCTTCCTTTTCGCCGTCGCGGCCATATCTCCCAACGGCTCCGGGCACTTGACGCCGCCCGTCCGGGTGCCGCATAGTGCGGGCGGGTGTACGTAGCACCTTTATCCACAGGCGGTCCGCCGCCGACACTGCGGGGTTGTGCATGCGCAAGCAGGCACGACCGTCTTCACGCACGCGTGTCGGGAGTGCGGAGAATACAATACCCCGCAAGGGGGAATAATCCCACCGTCCTGTGGCGGCTACGAGCTCCCGGCAATTGCTCTTCCGGGAATCCTTTGCGGCCGGGCGTCCGTTCCTTCGGGCGTTCCGTGCTCCGGGCAGTTGCCAACCGCGCAATGCCGGAGCGTGCCATGAGCGAGATTCCTTCCTTTTACGGGCCAGATGCCAGGGCGCAGCTGGCCCGTATCTTTGAGGCCACCGGGTGCCGGACGCTGGCCGCGCTGGCGGAACTGCTGGGCCTCAGGCTGTCCGCCATCGTCGAGGCCGGAAAGCACGGTCGTATCCCGGCGGACTGGCTGATACGGCTGTCGCGGCTGGGCATCAATACCTACTGGATCGTCACCGGCCTTGGGCCCGTCTTCGCCGAGCATGCGCCCGTCGCAAGGGAGAACGATGCCGAGGCCCGCCGACGGCCCGATGCCGGCGTCGTCCTGCGCGACATGCTGCGCTGCGTGCCCACGCAGGACCTGACCGAGGAACTGGACAGGCGGAAGGGGGGGCGCCGTCCGGGGGGGTGAAGGGGATGGGATATGTTGTGCCTTGTTGCATCCGGCTTCTACGAAGACAGTCCTGCCCCTTTGACCACGCGCGATTTCGTTATGCCTCCGGCGGGGTGATGAAAGGCTGCCGCGCGGTTGGCTGCGGCCTCTACGAATACACGTCAGCCACCAAGTCCACGCTCGATCTCGTTATGCCTCCGGCGGGCAAGGGGCCGCAGAGCGGCGGCCCCTTGCATCCCCGCGCTCCAGGGGGGCTTCGCCACCCCTGGACCCCCTACGTTTCATGCGCGGTGTCCCTTCGGCGGCAGCTTCCCTCCGGCGCTGGGCGCCTCCGGGTGATCTGCCGCCGGTGACGCCAATGCGCACATGACTCCCGCAGGCATGGTGGAGCTTGGGTGCCCTGACCGTACGTTTTCCTGCGCCGCGTTCCTTTCACCGTCAACTACCCTGCGGCGCTGGCGCGCCTTGGGTGATTTGGCGGTGGGAACGCGAATACGCGCGTTGCTCCCGCTGGCATGGCTGAGCGAGGGTGCCTTTACCCATACCCCCGTTGCGACGCATGTGCCGCCGTCAAAGCCCGGCGTCACACGCTTCTACGCGCGGCACATTTTCGGTGAACATAATGGAGGACTGTTCCCGATGCTCGGCCTGCGCGCTGGCGCGAACAGCAAACCACCATTGTCAGTTGCTCCCTTGAGCAACGCGCCACATCAGACGCGACCATCGTGCGGCGATACGCAGCCGCAGCCGGAGATCGCTGCCGAGGCTTTGCGAGGCGGAAGCTCCGGCGTCGCGGATGCGCGCCGCAACGGGGGCGAGGGTAGCGGCTGTCTCGTGGGGTATTGGCTGCGAGAGCCTTCGTGCGCACATCGCATTCCGCCGGGCAGATCGCCCGGAGGCGCTCCAGCGCCGGAGGGAAGCTGCCCGGTACAGGAATGCGGTGCAGGATGGGTGGGGATAGAGCTCCCGAGCCATGGCGGGGCGGCGAGAGAATTGCGCACATCGCGTTCCCGTCGGCAGATCGCCCGAAGGCGCTTTGGCCGAGGGAAGCTGCCGACGAAAGGAATGCGGTGCAGGACGAACTTGGGGGGACCAGGACTTCAGCCGTTAGGCGAGCGCGAAGCGCGAGTCTTACGGATGAAGATAGCAGCGCGGGCAGCGCCCCCCGGAGCGCGGGGATGCAAGGGGCCATCGCTCAATGGCCCCTTGCCCGCCGGAGGCATAACGAAATCGACCGGTATCAACAGGGCAGGACTGTCTGCGTAGAGGCCGTCTCCAAGAGCGCATGCCCCTTCCCCTCACCATGGCGCCACAAGAAAAGGGCCCCCGCCCGAAAGCGGAGGCCCTGTCTTCTCTTACTCTTGGCGCAAGCCCTGCCTAGAAGATGTCCACCAGCAGCGGATTGTCTTCCAGGTCTTCCAGGAACTTGTCCGGGCGTTCCTTCTGTTCCGGCACCGAGATGTCGGAGTGCACGTACTCGCGGTAGCCGGTCCCGGCGGGGATCAGGCGACCCACGATGACGTTTTCCTTCAGGCCGCGCAGGTAGTCCATCTTGCCACGCAGGGACGCTTCGGTGAGCACCTTGGTGGTTTCCTGGAACGACGCCGCCGAGATGAACGACGAGGTGGTCAGCGAAGCCTGGGTGATGCCGAGCACCAGCGGCTCGGCCGTGGCCGGGGTGCGGCCTTCGCCCATGGCGCGGGAGTTTTCCTGACGGAATTCGCCCTTGTCCACCTGTTCGCCCACCAGGAAGCTGGTGCCGCCCGGATCGAGCACGGTGATCTTGCGCAGCATCTGGCGCACGATGACTTCGATGTGCTTGTCGTCGATACCCACGCCCTGGAAGCGGTACACTTCCTGGATTTCGTCCACCAGGTAGCGGGCCAGGAACTTCTCGCCCTTGGTGCGCAGGATGTCGTGCAGTTCCGGATGACCTTCGGTCAGGAGTTCACCGGCTTCCACGAAGTCGCCGTCGGAAACGGTGATGTGCTTGCCCTTGGGCACCAGGTATTCCTTGGCCTCGCCCGTTTCGGGGGTGACCACCAGCTTGCGCTTGCCCTTGGTTTCACCGGCGAAGGTGACCGTGCCGTCGATTTCGGAAACAACGGCCATGTCTTTGGGCTTGCGCACTTCGAACAGCTCGGCCACGCGGGGAAGACCACCCACGATGTCCTTGGTCTTGGACGATTCACGCGGCTTGCGCGCGATGATGTCGCCGGCCTGAACTTCCTGACCGGCCTTCACCATGATCAGCGCGCCGACGGGCAGCGAATACGTGGCGGGCAGGTTGCCGCTGCGTATCTTGGGGTCGCCGTTCTCGTCGCAGATGGAGATGGACGGGCGGTAGTTGGTGGTGCGGTATTCGATGATCGACTGCGTGGTCATGCGCGTCGCGTCGTCCATCTTTTCCTGGTAGGTCTTGCCCTCGACGATGTCGGTGAACTTGACCGTACCTTCCACTTCCGAGACGAACGGTTCGTTGAACGGGTCCCATTCGGCAAGGACGACGCCCTTCTTGATCTCGCTGCCGTCGGCGACGTTCAGGCGGGAACCGTTGGGCAGGATGTACTTTTCGCGTTCGCGGCCCTGGTCGTCCACGATGGCGATCTGGCCGCTCTTGCCAAGGATCATCATCTGGCCGTCGCGGTTGCGCACGGCTTTCACGCGCGACAGGATCACGCGGCCCGGATGCTGCGACACGATGCTGGAACGTTCGATTTCGCGCGACGCGGTGCCGCCGATGTGGAACGTGCGCATGGTGAGCTGGGTGCCCGGTTCGCCGATGGACTGGGCGGCGATGATGCCCACGGTCTCGCCGATGTTGACGAGGTGGCCGCGTGCAAGGTCGCGCCCGTAGCAACGGGCGCACACGCCGCGTTCGCTCTGGCAGGTCAGGGCAGAACGGATGGTCACCGTGCTGATGCCCGTGGCTTCCAGGGTCTGGGCCACGTCTTCGTCGATCAGGGTGTTTTCGTCGAACAGCAGTTCGCGGGTTTCCGGATCGAACACGGGGTACAACAGCACGCGGCCCAGCACGCGGTCGGCCAGACGCACCTTGATGTCGCCACCCTTGACGAAATGGCCGATCTCGATGCCGTCCACGGTGCCGCAGTCAAGCTCGCTGACGATGACGTCCTGCACCACGTCCACCAGGCGGCGGGTAAGGTAACCCGAGTTCGCCGTCTTCAGCGCGGTGTCGGCAAGGCCCTTTCGCGCGCCGTGCGTGGAGTTGAAGTACTGCAGCACGTCGAGGCCTTCGCGGAAGCTCGAGGTGATGGGCGTTTCGATGATTTCGCCCGAAGGCTTGGCCATCAGGCCGCGCATGCCCGCAAGCTGGCGCATCTGGTCCTGGTTGCCTCGCGCGCCCGAGGTGGACATCATGAAGATCGGGTTGAAGCTGCTGTTCACTTCCTGCTTCCCGGTCTTGGCGTCCACGAGGATGTCGTGCGAGATTTCCTTGATCATCTCGTTGGAGATGTCCTGGGTGGCCTTGGTCCAGACGTCCACCACCTTGTTGTACTTTTCGGTACGGGTGATGATGCCGTCGCGGTACTGGCGCTCGATGTCGTCCACCTCGTTCTGCGAGGCCTCGAGCATCCCCTTCTTCTTGGACGGGATGCGCAGGTCTTTCACGCCGATGGTGATGCCCGCGCGCGTTGCGTATTCGTAGCCCACGTCCTTCAGGCGGTCGCACAGGATGACGGCGGCCTTGGTGCCCGCGTCACGGTAGGCGGCGCCCACCAGCCGGGCGATGTTCTTCTTGGTCAGGGTGCAGTTGACGAACTCGAAGTCCACGCCCTTGGGCAGCACTTCCCAGACCAGGATGCGGCCGGGGGTGGTGTCCACGGTCTTGCCGTCCTCCATGCGCACCTTGACGCGCGCATGCAGCGAGACGGAGCCGGAATCGTACGCCGCCACCACTTCCCACGGGGCGCAGAAGGCCATGCCTTCGCCCTTTTCGAACGAACGCTCCACGGTCATGTAGTACAGCCCGAGGACGATGTCCTGCGAGGGCACGATGACCGGCGAACCGTTGGCCGGGGAAAGGATGTTGTTGGTGCTCATCATGAGCACGCGGCATTCGATCTGCGCTTCGACCGAAAGGGGCACGTGCACGGCCATCTGGTCACCGTCGAAGTCGGCGTTGTAGGCCGAGCAGACAAGCGGGTGCAGCTGGATGGCCTTGCCTTCGACCAGCAGCGGTTCGAAGGCCTGGATGCCCAGACGGTGCAGGGTGGGGGCGCGGTTGAGCAGGATGGGGTACTCGCGCACCACCTCTTCCAGGATGTCCCACACCACCAGTTCCTCGCGCTCCACCATCTTCTTGGCGCTCTTGATGGTGGAGGCCAGGCCTCTCTTTTCGAGCTCGGAATAGATGAAGGGCTTGAACAGTTCCAGCGCCATCTTCTTGGGCAGGCCGCACTGGTGCAATTTCAGCTTGGGGCCCACCACGATGACCGAACGGCCGGAGTAGTCGACGCGCTTGCCCAAGAGGTTCTGGCGGAACCGGCCCTGCTTGCCCTTGATCATGTCCGACAGCGACTTCAGCGGGCGGCCGTTGGTGCCGGTGATGGCGCGGCCACGGCGACCGTTGTCGAACAGGGCGTCAACGGCTTCCTGCAACATGCGCTTTTCGTTGCGGATGATGATGTCGGGCGCGCCCAGTTCCATCAGCCGCTTGAGGCGGTTGTTGCGGTTGATGACGCGGCGGTACAGGTCGTTCAGGTCGGACGTGGCGAAGCGGCCGCCGTCCAGCGGAACCAGGGGGCGCAGTTCGGGCGGAATGACGGGGATGACTTCCATCACCATCCACTCCGGCTTGTTGGCCGACTCCAGGAACGCTTCGACGATCTTCAGGCGCTTGGTAAGCTTCTTCTTCTTGGTCTGCGACTTGGTGGCCTGCGATTCTTCGCGCAGCATGGCGCGCAGTTCCTCGAGGTTCAGTTCCTCAAGCAGGCTGCGCACGGCTTCGGCGCCCATGCCCACGACAAGGGCGTCCTCGCCGTAGTGGTCGATGACCTGAAGGTACTGGTCCTCGGAGATGACCTGCATCTTGGCGAGGTTGGTGCTGCCCGGATCGAGCACGATGTACGAGTCGAAGTACAGCACCTTCTCGAGGTCGGCCATGGTCATGTCGAGCAGGGTGCCGATCTTCGAGGGCAGGGTCTTCAGGAACCAGATGTGCGCGACGGGCGCGGCCAGTTCGATGTGGCCCATGCGTTCGCGGCGCACCTTGGAGGCGATGACCTCGACTCCGCACTTTTCGCACACGATGCCACGGTGCTTCATGCGCTTGTACTTGCCGCAGTTGCACTCGTAGTCCTTCACCGGCCCGAAGATCTTGGCGCAGAACAGGCCGTCCCGCTCGGGCTTGAAGGTGCGGTAGTTGATGGTCTCGGGCTTCTTCACTTCGCCGTACGACCATTCCCGGATGCTTTCCGGCGCGGCGATGGAGATCTGGATCGCCTTCAGGTTGCGGATGTTCGCGACGTTGGCCGACGAGCCCCGGACGGTGAACAGATCGTCTAAGGTCATATCGTGTCCCTACCCGAAAAGGTGGTTTGCGGGCCTTTGCGTGCCCCGGCGTGCGCGCGCGTACCGGGCGGCGCCGCATGTGCCCGGCGGACTTCCGTCCGCCGGGCTTGAATGCATATTCCTACAGCGCGTTCATGAAGCCGACACGCTTCGGGCGCTTCTTGCCTTCTTCCTGGTGCAGCGTGACGTCGAGGCCCAGCGACATGAGTTCCTTGACGAGCACGTTGAACGATTCGGGCAGACCGGCTTCCAGGAAGTTGTCGCCCTTCACGATCTTCTCGTACATCTTCACGCGGCCGGTCACGTCGTCCGACTTCACGGTCAGGAATTCCTGCAGCAGGTAGGCCGCGCCGTACGCTTCCAGCGCCCACACTTCCATTTCGCCCAGCCGCTGGCCGCCGAACTGGGCCTTGCCGCCCAGCGGCTGCTGGGTCACCAGCGAGTAGGGGCCGGTGGAGCGGGCGTGGATCTTTTCGTCGACCAGGTGGTGGAGCTTGAGCATGTACATGACGCCGGTGGTGACGCGGTTGTGGAACCGTTCGCCGGTACGGCCGTCGTACAGCACGGTCTTGCCGTCATCGTCGATGTTGGCGCGTACCAGCCACGACCAGATTTCCTCTTCCGCCGCACCGTCGAACACGGGGGTCTTGGTCACGATGCCGCGGCCCAGCTTGGCCACGGAAGCGCGGAAGTCCTCGTCGTCCATGGAATCGACCAGCGAGTTGATGGCGGCGGAATCGAACGCCCGCTTCACCTCGTTGCGCAGCGCCTTCAGCGGGTCGTTGCGCTCCAGCATTTCGGCGAGCTGACGGCCCATTTCCTTGGCGGCCCACCCGAGGTGGGTTCCCATGATCTGGCCGATGTTCATACGCGAAGGCACGCCAAGGGGGTTCAGCACGATGTCCACCGGGCGACCGTCCGCGAAGAACGGCATGTCCTCGGCGGGCAGGATGCAGGAGACGACACCCTTGTTCCCGTGACGACCGGCCATTTTGTCACCCACCGAAAGCTTACGCTTCACGGCGATGTAGACCTTGACCATCTTGATGACGCCGGGGGGCAGGTCGTCCCCTTCGGTCACCTTGCCGCGCTTGGACTCGTAGATGTTGCTGATGAACTGCACCTGCTGGTCATAGCTTTCCAGCAGGGCGTCCACGGCGTCGTTGACCTCGCGGTTCTTGAACAGGCCCGCGAACTTCTTCAGGGGCACGTCGGCCAGCATCTCGGCGGTGACGGAGGCGCCGGCCTCGGCGATGACCTCGCCCTTTTTCTTGCCCGCCAGGGTGGTGGCAAGCTGCTTGCCTTCCACCACGGCCATCAGCTTCACGCGGGTGGCGTCGCCAAGGCCGCGGATGTGATCCTGTTCCTTGCGGTCCAGGCGGCCCAGTTCGTATTCCTCGATCAGGCGGGCGCGCTCGTCCTTTTCACCGGAGCGGCGGTTGAACACCTTGACCTCGATGACGGTGCCCTCGATGCCCGGGGGCACCTTGAGCGAGGTGTTCTTCACGTCGCGGGCCTTGTCGCCGAAGATGGCGCGCAGCAGCTTTTCTTCCGGGGTCAGCTGGGTTTCGCCCTTGGGGGTGATCTTGCCGACGAGGATGTCGTCCGGCTTCACGTTGGCCCCGATGCGAATGATGCCGCTGCCGTCCAGGTTGCGGAGCATGTCCTCGCCCACGTTGGGAATGTCGCGGGTGATTTCTTCCGGTCCCAGCTTGGTGTCGCGCGCGACGACCTCGAACTCTTCGATGTGCACCGAGGTGAAGGTGTCTTCCTTCACGGTGCGCTCGGAGATGAGGATGGAGTCTTCGAAGTTGTAACCGCACCAGGGCATGAACGCGACAACCAGGTTCTTGCCCAGGGCCAGTTCGCCGTCCTCGATGCCGGGGCCGTCGGCCAGGATGTCGCCCTTGACGACGATCTGGCCGGGGTGGCAGGTGGGCTTCTGGCCGAAGCAGGAGTTCTGGTTGGACTTGTGGAACTTCTGCAGGTCATAGGCGCGCACGCCGCCCCGTTCGGGGTACAGGCCGTTCTCGTAGCTGACGATGATGCGGTCGGCGTCGGCGTAGCGCACGATGCCGGGACCTTCGGCGATGATGCACGCGCCGGAGTCCTGGGCCACCGGGCCTTCCATGCCCGTGCCCACGATGGGCTTCTCGCACTGCAGCAGCGGCACGGCCTGGCGCTGCATGTTCGAACCCATGAGCGCGCGGTTGGCGTCGTCGTGTTCCAGGAACGGGATCAGCGCGGCCGAGATGGACACCATCTGGCTGGGCGAAACGTCCATCAGGGTCACTTCCTCGCGGGGCGACATGAGCACGTCGCCCTTCACGCGGGTGGTGACGTAGTCGTCGGCCAGCTTGCCTTCGGCGTCGAAGGGCGCGTTGGCCTGGGCGATGACTTCGCCGTGCTCGCGCGAGGCGTCGAGGTAGACCACCTCACCGGTCATCCCGGTGTCGCGGATGACGTGGTACGGCGTCTCGATGAAGCCGTAGTCGTTCACCTTGGCGTAGGTGGTCAGCGACACGATGAGGCCGATGTTCGGGCCTTCCGGCGTTTCGATGGGGCAGATGCGGCCGTAGTGCGAGGTGTGCACGTCGCGCACTTCGAAGCCCGCGCGTTCGCGGGTCAGGCCGCCGGGGCCCAGGGCGGACAGGCGGCGCTTGTGCGTCACTTCCGACAGGGCGTTGGTCTGGTCCATGAACTGCGAAAGCTGCGAGGTGCCGAAGAATTCCTTCAGCACGGCGGCCACCGGCTTCGGGTTGATCAGGTCGTGCGGCATGAGCGTGGAGACTTCCTGCAGGCTCATGCGTTCCTTGATCGCCCGTTCCATGCGCACGAGGCCGATGCGGTACTGGTTTTCCACCAGTTCGCCCACGGGGCGCACGCGGCGGTTGCCCAGATGGTCGATGTCGTCGGCCGGGCCGTGGCTGTCCTTCAGGTGCAGCAGCACGCGGATGGCGGTCAGGATGTCCTCGTCGGTCAGCACGCGCAGTTCCAGCGACTGGTCAAGGCCAAGGCGCTGGTTCAGCTTGTAGCGGCCCACGGGGGAGAGGTCGTAGTAGTCCGGGCTGCGGAACAGGTTGTCGAAGAAGCTTTCCGCGATTTCGGGCGTGGGCGGCGACGAGGGGCGCAGGCGGCGGTAGATTTCCACCTGGGCGGCTTCCTTGTCGGCGGTCTTGTCCAGCACCAGGGTGTCGCGCAGGGAAGAAGAAGTGTCCACGCCCTTGGTGTGCAGGATGGGCAGGCGGTCGATGCCCGCTTCGCGCAGGCGTTCCTGCACGCCGGGGGTCACTTCGTCGGCAGCTTCGGCCAGCACTTCGCCGGTGGCCGGGTTCACCACGTCTTCGGCCAGGAACAGGCCATCCAGGGTGTCGGCGGCCACTTCGATGGCTTCAAGGCCTGCTTCGCAGATCTGGCGCCAGGCGCGCTTGGTGATGGGCTTGCCCGCCTTGACGAACACGGTGCCGTCGGCGCCCGCGATGTCGGCAAAGGCCGAATCCTTGCGGAACATGTCCTTCTGCACTTCCCAGAACACGCGACCGTCGGCGGAAATGCGGTAGAACTCCTTCTTGTAGAAGTAGTCCAGGATGTCCGTCTTGGTCATGCCCATGGCCTTGAACAGGATGGTGGCGGGCATTTTGCGGCGGCGGTCGATGCGGACGTACAGGATGTCCTTGTGGTCGAAGTCGAAGTCGAGCCACGAGCCGCGCATGGGAATGACGCGGCAGGAGTACAGCACCTTGCGGCTCGAATGGGTCTTGCCCGAATCGTGCTCGAAGATGATGCCCGGCGAACGCTGCAACTGGTTGACGATGACACGCTCGGTGCCGTTGATGATGAAGGTGCCCTTCTCGGTCATCAGCGGCAGGGTGCCGAAATAGATGTCCTGTTCCTTGATGTCGCGGATGGTGCGGTTGCCGGAATCGTCGTCGACGTCGTACACCACGAGCCGCACCTTGATGCGGATGGGCGCTTCGTAGGTGAGGCCCTTCGAGATGCATTCCGCCTGGTCGAACTTGGGCTCGCCGATGTCGTAGCTGACGTATTCGAGGCTGGCGGTGCGGTTGAAGTCCTCGATGGGGAACACGGACCGGAAGACCCCTTCAAGCCCCTCGTCGGTCTTGCGCTCGGCAAGGCCTTCCTGAAGGAACTTGATGTACGAGTCCACCTGAAGGTTCAGGAGGTGCGGAATGCCGAGCGATACGGGAATCTTGCCGAACTTTTTCGTGAGTTGGCCCATGGTTTCACCTCAGAAAGACGGTTTTCCGGCGGGGCTCTCAGCGCGAGAGGCCGAACGACCCGTGGGGGTCGGATGGAGCGGACGCGTGCACGGCACGCTGGCAGCGGTACCGGTGGCAGGGCCATGGTACCGCAGTTCGGGGGCAGCGGGCGCGTGATGCGTGGCTGCCGGGGCGAAGCGACAACGAAAGGCGGCCGCGTGAAGGGGGGTACCCTTCAACGCCGTACCGCGGACAAGGCAAAGCGGACGCGCGACAAGAGCGACGCGCCCACCGGAAAGGCTGTCGGTTCGGGGGGTAGAAAAGAGGGGTGCAGCGTACAACGTACCGCCCGGGTCAGGAGCTGGATTGGTGCGAAGTAAGTTCGACCAAATTGCAAGAATAGTCGTTTCGGAAAAATTATGCAAGTCCGTGCGGCTTGCCACATACTCGCTTCCGATCCAACCTGGCATCCCCAAGGGGGGGGCGGCCAGTTCTGCCTGTTCCGCCTGTCCGTATGTTCCGTTCGTCCCGTTTCATCCCGCCCCGTGAAGACCTCGCCCACCTGCATCTGGCCGGTATTCCGGTATGCTTTGGCGCGTGGCCGCCACCCGAAATGCCAATTTGCCGTACGGGGCGACAAAGCAGAAGAAGCGCGGGCGATGAACTCGCCCGCGCCATTCCGATCGCCTGTGCGGCGCAGCGAACCGAGTCTACTTGATTTCGACTTCGGCGCCGGCTTCCACCAGCTGCTTCTTGGCTTCTTCGGCTTCTTCCTTGGAAACGGCTTCCTTCAGGGTGGAGGGAGCGCCGTCAACCTTGTCCTTGGCTTCCTTCAGGCCAAGGCCGGTCAGGGCGCGCACAACCTTGATGACGCCGATCTTGTTGGCGCCAGCGGCCTTCAGGATAACGTCGAATTCGGTCTTTTCTTCTTCGGCCGGGGCGGCTTCAGCGGGGCCGGCGGCAACCATGGCCATGGCCGGAGCGGCGGCGGACACGCCGAACTTTTCTTCAAGTTCCTTGATGAACTCGGAAAGTTCGAGGACGGTCATGTTGGCGATGAATTCGACGACCTGTTCCTTGGTGATGCTGGACATGATTTGCTCCTTTCGGGTGTCTTTGGCGTAAGGGGTTGGGCTCGGTGTCGCCTAGGCGGCGGCCTTCTTCTCTTCAATGCCCTTCAGGGCGTAGAGAAGGCCACGGATGATGTTGGCGAACAGCGAAACGAAGTTGGTGGGCACGGCGTTCATCGTGCCAAGAGCGCGCGCGATCAGTTCGGGCTTGCTGGGCAGCTTGGCAAGGTCGGCGACCTGGTCACCGGAAAGAAACTTGCCTTCAAGGCTGCCGTGGCGCACCGTGAAGATCTTGCTCGTCTTGGCAAAGTCGGTAACCGCCTTTGCCACCGCGACGGGATCTGCGAACCCAAGGGCGACGGCGCAGTTCTCTTTGAACACGTCCTTGATGACGTCATGCGCTCCGTCGGTAAAGGCGATCCGTGCCAGGGTGTTCTTCACGACGTGGTATTCCGCGCCGTTTTCACGAAGCTTCACTCTGAGACGGGTCAGCTCTTCCACCGACATACCCTTGAAGTCGGTCACGACCGCGATGGAAGCGCCTTCAGCACGAGCCTTGAGCTGCTCGATGATGGCTGCTTTCTCGGACCTGTTCACGTGACTCTCCTCAGGTTCGGGTGTGTCTGGGTGGAAATGCCGAGCCAAAGACACTGTGGTCTCGGCAGGACTTAATGCAAGGGCGGAGAACCCGTGCTGCCTGCTTTCTTCGACTCGTATTTCCGGGCCTGTAGCCGGTAAAGGCCCGACTGCGAACAGTCGGGCCAAATATCACCGAAGGGGTTTAGCCTTCGAGGAACTTCTTGATGGTGGTCGGGTCGACCTTGAAACCGGGGCCCATGGTGGTGGAAACCGCCATGGCCTTCATGTAGGTGCCCTTGGCCGTGGCGGGCTTCAGGCGGTTCACGGTATCAAGCAGCGACTTCAGGTTGTCCAGGATCTTTTCGGGACCGAAGGACACCTTGCCGAGCGGGGCATGCAGCACGCCGGCCTTGTCGACCTTGAATTCCACGCGACCAGCCTTGGTTTCCTTCACCGCGGTGGCCACGTCGAAGGTAACGGTGCCGGTCTTGGCGTTGGGCATCAGGCCACGGGGGCCGAGCACGCGACCGATCTGGCCGACCAGGGCCATGACGTCGGGGGTGGCGATGGCCTTGTCGAAGTCCAGCCAGCCTTCCTTGATCTTGGCGACCAGTTCTTCGGCACCGGCAAAGTCGGCGCCGGCGGCCTTGGCTTCGGCTTCCTTGTCGCCCTTGCAGAACACCGCCACGCGCACGGTCTTGCCGAGGCCATGGGGCAGGGTGACGGCGCCGCGCACCATCTGGTCGGAGTACTTGGGATCGACGCCGAGGCAGATGGCCACGTCGACGGTTTCGTCGAACTTGGCGAACGAAGCCCCAAGGGACTTGGCCACCGCGTCTTCAAGCGTGAGGATTTCGGCGATGTCGCGTCCTTCAGTCGCCGAACGATATTTCTTGCCGTGCTTGGGCATTGTACCCACCTTTTCCTTTTGCTGACGTTCGCAATCTCCTGCCGCCATGGTCACGCTTTCTCACGATGGAGACATGCGCCCCGGCTTGGCCGGGAAGGCCGACATTGTCGGCGGACGGCAGTGCAACTGATCCGAAACGCTACTTGATTTCGATGCCCATGCTCCGGGCGGTGCCCAGAACGGAGCGGGTGGCCGCATCGAGATCCTTGGCGGTGAGGTCGGGCAGCTTCAGCTTCGCGATCTCTTCAACCTGCGCCATGCTCACCGACCCGACCTTGTTCCGGTTGGGTTCGCCAGAGCCCTTTTCGAGCTTGGCGGCCTTCAGCAGCAGCACGGAAGCGGGCGGGGTCTTGGTGATGAACGTGAAGGAACGGTCGGAGTAGACGGTGATCACCACGGGGGTGATCATGCCCTTCTGCTCCATGGTCTTCGCGTTGAAAGTCTTGCAGAATTCCATGATGTTCAGCCCGTGCTGGCCGAGCGCGGGACCGACCGGCGGGGAAGGGTTGGCCGCCCCGGCCGGAATCTGCAGCTTGATCTTGGCAACTTCTTTCTTAGCCATTGTTCTGTCCCTCTATGGGCGGCGCGGGCCGCGATGGTTACCGCGCTAAATCATCGAAAGGGGGCTAGCCCTTGGAAACCTGGACGAAGTCCAGCTCGACCGGGGTCTGTCTGCCGAAGATGGAGACCGACACCCTGAGTTTGCCCTTGTCGTAGTTGACGTCCTCGACGACGCCATTGAAGCCGCCGAAAGGCCCGTCTATGACGCGAACCTCGTCCCCGCGCTCGAAGTTGAACTTCGGACGGGGCTGCTCCTGCCGTGATTCCATCATGGTCAGGATGCGTTCCGCTTCGCTGTCACGCATGGGGGTCGGACGGTTCTTGCCGCCGACGAATCCGGTAACCTTGGGTATGGACTGGACGAGGTGCCACGAGAAATCCGTCATGGCCATCTTGACCATGACGTACCCGGGGTAGAACTTCCGCGTGGAGGTCCGCTTCTCGCCCTTGACGAGCTCGATGACCTTCTCGGTGGGCACCACGACCTCTTCGATGAGCCCCTGCGCCTGACCGGTACGGATCATCTCGCGTATGGTCTGTTCGACACGCTGCTCGAAGCCCGAGTAGGTATGGACGATGAACCAGCGGGCCTTGGCTGTCGTGGGAATCGATTCGGTCATTTCGGTGTCCATCACGAGAGGATGTATTCGACGAGCTTGGTCAGCCCAAGGTCCACGACACCGAGGAACAGGGACATGACGAAAACGAGAACGAGCACGGCGATGCCCGTTGCCGTGGTTTCCTTGCGCGTGGGCCAGGTGACCTTGCGCAGTTCGCCCTTGGCTTCCTCGAAGTAGTCCCTGAGCTGGGTGATCTTGTCACCGATGCCGTTGCCGGAATCGGCGGGGGTCGCCTCGGGCGCGTTCTGCTGCTTTTTCGCCATGGTCGCCTCTGGAGCCATTTCGACTGGTCGACTTGCCATCGTTCGGGGGGGACCGGCCCGCCCGGCGGGCGAACCATGCGGTTCGCCGGGCCGGGCGGAAAGGTGCCGTGGGGCGCCTTGGCACGTTGCCGTGCACTGTCCCGCTAGGAAAGGAGATGGCAGGGCAGGAGGGATTCGAACCCCCAACATCCGGTTTTGGAGACCGGCGCTCTAGCCGTTAGAGCTACTGCCCTGCACTATGAGGATACTACTTGGTTTCGCGGTGGAGCGTGTGCTTCTTGTCCCAGGGACAATACTTCTTCAGCTCGATGCGTCCGGTAGTATTCTTCTTGTTCTTGACGGTCGCGTAATTGCGGCGCTTGCACTCGGTGCAGGCGAGCAGGAGATTGACGCGCATCGTTTACTCCAGGATTTCGGAGACCACGCCCGCGCCAACGGTGCGGCCGCCTTCGCGGATGGCGAAGCGCAGGCCCTGCTCCATGGCGATGGGGGCAATCAGTTCCACGGTGAAGGTGGAGTTGTCGCCGGGCATGACCATTTCGACGCCGTCAGCCAGCGCGATGATGCCGGTGATGTCCGTGGTACGGAAGTAGAACTGCGGACGGTAGCCCGAGAAGAACGGGGTGTGACGGCCGCCTTCTTCCTTGGACAGAACGTACACTTCGGCCTTGAACTTGCGGTGCGGCTTGATGGACTTGGGAGCGGCAAGAACCTGGCCGCGTTCCACGTCTTCACGCTTGATGCCGCGCAGCAGGGCGCCGATGTTGTCGCCAGCCTGGCCCTGATCGAGCAGCTTGCGGAACATTTCGACGCCGGTGCAGGTCGACTTGACGGTGTCCTTGATGCCGACGATTTCGACTTCTTCGCCGACCTTGATGATGCCGCGTTCCACACGACCGGTCACCACGGTGCCGCGGCCGGAGATGGAGAACACGTCTTCGATGGGCATCAGGAAGGGCTTGTCGATGTCGCGCTGCGGTTCAGGAATGTAGCTGTCGCAGGCGTCGAGCAGGGCCACGACCGGAGCGGCGTCGGCGGAGTTGGGATCGTCGGTTTCAAGGGCCTTCAGGGCCGAACCGCGGATCACCGGAATGTCGTCGCCGGGGAAGCCGTAGAGGGAGAGCAGTTCGCGAACTTCGAGTTCCACGAGTTCGAGCAGCTCTTCGTCGTCAACCATGTCGCACTTGTTCAGGAACACCACCAGGTAGGGCACGCCGACCTGACGGGCGAGCAGGATGTGCTCACGGGTCTGGGGCATGGGACCGTCGGTGGCGGCGACCACCAGGATACCGCCGTCCATCTGGGCGGCGCCGGTGATCATGTTCTTGATGTAGTCGGCGTGGCCGGGGCAGTCCACGTGGGCGTAGTGGCGGGTGGCGGTTTCGTATTCGACGTGGGCGGTGGCGATGGTGATGCCACGTTCCTTTTCTTCGGGAGCCTTGTCGATTTCGTCGAACGCCACGAACTTGCCGTTGCCGCGCAGACCGGCCACCTTGGTGATGGCGGCGGTCAGAGTGGTTTTGCCGTGGTCAATGTGGCCGATGGTGCCGATGTTGACATGCGGCTTCTTGCGTTCAAATTTTTCCTTACCCATAGGTGTTCTCCCTGGCGTGGTTTTCTTCTTGCGTTAATCGTTAGGCACGGAAATGGAGCCCACAATGAGACTTGAACTCATGACCTCTTCCTTACCAAGGAAGTGCTCTACCGCCTGAGCTATGTGGGCCGATTGCTTGCTTGAGGAGAACCCGGGCTAGGATGGAGCGGGAAACGAGACTCGAACTCGCAACCCTCAGCTTGGAAGGCTGATGCTCTAGCCACTTGAGCTATTCCCGCACGTCAGGCAGACTGCCGTACTTCCAGGAAGCCGTAGTTCTCCGACAGGCCTTCCTGTCTCCTACAGCCAAGATAGCTTGTCAAGTGGTGGAGGGGGGTGGATTTGAACCACCGAAGTCTTACGACGACAGATTTACAGTCTGTTCCCTTTGGCCACTCGGGAACCCCTCCACTGTGGAGCTGGCGATGGGACTCGAACCCGCAACCGGCTGATTACAAATCAGCTGCTCTGCCAGTTGAGCTACGCCAGCCAACGAGAAAGGCCTTCTACCCGCTCCCCCGGGAAAAGGCAAGGGGGAAAGGCGGAGGAAAGCGCGTTTTTTTGTGCATTGAGTGACGGATTGGCGTCCGGCGCGGTTTTGCGGGGAAAAATTTGTGGGCATTGGCCGCAAGGTGCGGCGCGTGTGGGCTCATGCGGAGTGCCCTGCATGGGTTCGACCGGTGCCGCCTCGGCCTGTCGACGCATGCACGCCTGTCTGACCGGATGGCCCGCCGCGGTGGGCACGTTGGCCAGATCGAGCCAGACGTGCAAGGCCGGTCCGGTCTGGTCCGGTCTGGACACGGAACAGGGCGGATGGGGCCTATTGGCGTCGACATGACAGCTCGGTCCGTGTCGGGGGTGTCGCCGTATGCGGAAGCATGGTGTCGCCGCGCTGTCCAATCATTATAATAAGCGCGTATCCGACAGCGCATCTCGTGTGGCCCAGACCTTGGCTTGCCCGTGCATCCGGTTGTCCAGGGCAACCCTGCTGCGGGCGCGTACTTGCCGGTTTGTCCGGTTTGTCCGGTCTGGCCGGTTCGACCGCTCTGTCCGGTCTGGCCTGTCTGGCCGGTATGCCGGCAGGTCTGGTATGCCGGCAGGTCTGGTATGCCGGGGATCTGGTTCGGCCGCGTTTGGCGCACCGTCGTGGCGCAAACGCTCTCCGTCGCGCACAATGAAAAGGGCCGCCCGAAGGCGGCCCGGAAAGGCAATGGACGGGGCAGCGAAAGGCTAGGCCGTTGCGGGGTGCCCCACATGCGCGGGCGCATGGGCCGGGGCAACGGCGGGACGGCGGGCTGCCCGCTCGGCGGCGGGTTCGTCCAGCGTCACTTCCTGCAGGTAGATGTCCGCATTTTCGGTCAGCACGCGCAGAAAGGCGTTGTTCAGGGCGTGGCCGGAGCAGTTCACGATGAAGTGCCCCTGCAACGGGGTGCCCAGCATGGCCATGTCGCCGATGAAATCCAGGATTTTGTGGCGCACGAATTCGTCGGGAAAGCGCAGGCCGTCGTCGTTGAGCACGGCGTAGTCGTCGAGCACCACGGCGTTGTCCAGCGAGCCGCCAAGGGCCAGGCCCTTGCTGTGCATGTACTCCACCTCGCGCAGGAAGCCGAAGGTGCGCGCCTTGGCCACTTCGGCGAAGGTGCGGGGGGTTACCTCCAGGCTCATGTGCTGCACGCCGATGAGCGGATGGGCGAAGTCGATGGTGTAGTCCACGCGAAAGCCGTCGTAGGGCAGGGCGCGGATGGACTTGCCGTCGCTCTCGTGGCTGATGGGCTTGGCGATGCGCAGCACGCGGCGGGCGCGCGACTGGGTGCGGATGCCCGCATTGCGCAGCAGCATGACGAAGGAAGCGGCGCTGCCGTCCATGATGGGCACTTCGCCGCCCTGCACCTCGATGATCAGGTTGTCGATCTCGAGGCCGCGGATGGCGGCAAGCAGATGCTCCACGGTGGCCACCGAGGCGTCATGCCCGTTGCCGGACACGCCGAGGGTGGTGGCCAGGCCGGTGGCGACCACCGACTGGGGATTGGGGGCCACGCGGCGGACGCCCTGAGCGGTATGGATATCGAACACGATGCCGGTGTCTTCCGGGGCGGGACGCATGGTCAGGTGGACCATCTTGCCGCCGTGCAGGCCGACGCCCGAGCAATCGATGTTTTTCTTGATGGTGGTCTGGTTCATAACCCCTCCGCTGGCGTTAGAGCATGAACCGTGCCAAAATCTAGACTTTTGCAATATGCTGAAAATGCGAGGAATCGTTGTCAGGGGCGACGCGCGGAGGTGTGTGTTTCACGCACTTGTGTGGCTTTTGCGCATCAGCCGCCGTGGTGCGGAAACCACACATTCCGGTGGCGTTCGCGTGACACGGCGTTCCTTCGCAGGGGGCATCGCCGCCGCGTGTTCGCGCGCGCGTGCATCGCCGTCCTGCACTGCCGGGGTATGTGCCCCGTCACTACCCTTGTGCGCGCCGGGCCACCACGTACCGGTCCAGCCCGGCCAGGTCGCGTCGGATGTCCACCTGGGCCCAGAGCCGGGGGTACGGCAGGAACAGGTCGGCCACGGACTGCCCCTGCGCGCAGCCGAACTCCATCAGGAACAGACCGCCGGGGCGAAGTACCCGGCTGGCCTCGGCCACCAGCACCCGAGCATGCCCCAGTCCGTCCGCCCGGCCCCGTGCGGCGGCGGCATCGTCCACCCCTTCGCCCGTGCAGGGCACAAGGGCGGAACGCGCCTCGCGGTCGCGCACTTCCGGCGTCAGCCCTGCATGTTCGGCCTCAGTGACGTAGGGGGGGTTGGATATCAGCAGGTCCAGCGCACCGTCGCGGAACAGGGGGCGGGTGAAGTCCGCCAGCACCGGCTGGCAACGGCGGAAGGCTTTCCGGCGTGCGGCGTCTTGTGCGTCCCGTGGGGCCAGGTCGGGATGTGTTGCGGCAGGCCCCATCGTCCCGCCAAGATGCGTCACGATGTTGCGAGCGGTCACGGCCAGCGCGTCCGGCGAAATGTCGCAGGCCACGCCGTGCAGGTCATCCCGCTCGGCGCACAGGGTCACGGCGATGCACCCCGTGCCGGTGCCGCAGTCGGCAAGGCGCGCCCCGCGCGGGGCCAGCGAAAGGGCGGTCTCCACCAGCAGTTCCGTTTCGGGCCGGGGAATCAGCGTGGCCGGGGTGACCAGAAAGTCGCGGCCATAGAATTCCCGTTCGCCCAGGATGTGCGCCGTGGGTTCTCCTGCAGCGCGGCGGTCCAGCAGGGTGGCGATGTGTGTCAGCGCGTCTTGCGGCACCGGTTCGGCGGGGTGCAGTGCCAGACGCAGCAGCAGATCCTGCCGGGGCAGGTCAAGCGCCCGCGCCACGAGCAGTTCTGCCGTGAGGCGTGGGGCGTCGCCGCGTACCGAGGGCGACGGGCTGGCCGCCAGATGTGCGGCGGCGGCCCGCACCACTGCCCGCAGGCCCTGCGGCGCGGCGGCGGACAACGGGACGAGGGCGGCGCGGGCGGCAGCCGTGTCCGGTCCGACAGTATCGGGGAGAGTCGTGGGGCGATGGTCACTCATGGGGCCGAGCAGTAGCGCAGCCGGGGGCGCGCCGCAAGCGGTGGGCATCAATCCTGTGGCAAGGCCAGCTCCACTGCGAGCCATTCCGTGAAGTTGGCGGTGAACCCGTATTCGTCGCCGGTGGGCGGGCAAAGCACCACATACTCCATGGGGGTGGTGGAGAAACCGTATGGGGCGACCAGTAGGCCCCGCGCGATATCGTCGCGCACCAGCGGTTCCGGCCCCATGGCCAGGCCCATGCCCGCCGTGGCCGCCTGAAGGCTGAAGTAGAAATGATCGAAGAATTGTTCGGTGTCGGCGAGCAGGGCGACGCCGGAAAGGGCCCGCCAGTCGGCCCAGGCTTGCGGACGCGTTCTGGTGTGCAGCAGGCGCGCAGGCCGGTTGGCGTTGTCGCTCCAATAGCCGGGCGAGCACACCGGCCCGATGCGCTCCTTCCCCAGGGAGCGACAGGCGTACCCGCGCGGCCAGGTGAAATCGGATCGGCGTATGGCCAAATGCACCCCTTGCGCCGAAAGGTCGATGGGGCCGCCTGCCGTGGACAGTTGCACGTCAACGCGCGGGGCGATGCGCCCGAAGGCCTCAAGGCGGGGCATCAGCCAGCGCATGGCCAGGGTTGGCTCGCATGAAACGGAGAGTCTGTGTCGGGTCTGTTCCGTCAGCAGGCGCTCGCACGTCTTTTCCAGTTGTTCCAGCAAGGTGTTGGTCTGTTCGGCGAACACCCGTCCCCTTTCGGTAAGGCGGAGCCCCCTGTTGGAGCGGTGGAACAAATCAAACTGGAAGAACTCCTCAAGTTGTTTCACGGATTTGCTGACCGCGCCGGGCGTCAGGTTGAGCGCATGCCCGGCGGCGGTGAAGTTGCCATGTCGCGCGGCGGCGCGGAATGCAACCAGCGGGGCGAGGGGTGGGAGCTTCTGCATGTGTTGCCCATACTTTCTTTCATGGCAAAAGTGAATTTATTTCGTTTTTCTGTCGAAAAATACGGGGATATCTAGTGTGTTAATAAAATTCGCATGAGGTATCACCATGAATGATTCAATGATCATGAACCTGTCGATCGTGGCGGGGGTAACGGTGGCTGCAGTGATCAGCCCAGGCCCGGACTTCGCCATGATCGTGCGCAGCGGGATGCGGCACGGGCGCAAGGCCGGGGTAGCCACGGCGTTCGGCATTTCCTGCGGCGCAACCGTGCATGCCGCCTATGCGCTGCTGGGGCTTGGGTACATCGTGGCGCATCACGCATGGGTGCTGGATGCGATACGCTATGCCGGGGCGGTGTACCTGTGCTGGCTGGGCGGCATGTCGCTGCTCGCACGAAAAACTGGCGTGGGCTCGCCAGTGGGGGGGGCGACAAACGAGGGGCATGGGAACACATGGCGCTCCTTCTCCGAGGGCTTTTTGTGCAACATAATGAATCCCAAGGCCATGCTGTTCTTTGTGGTGCTGTTTACACAGGTGGTTGACGCGGCAATGCCGCGCCTTGCGCTGGCTGGCGTGGGGGCGTTTGTGGCCTTGGCGCACTTTGCGTGGTTTGCAGTGGTCGTGTTCTGGCTGACGGAACCGCGTTTCATGCGTGTCTTCACTGTTTGGCGGAGCGCCGTCGAGCGGGGCGTGGGGGCGTGCCTGGTTGCGTTCGGGCTGCGTCTGGCGCTGGGGGGATAGGTCGTGGCGATGATGCCCGCGTCCGGCCCTGTGGCGCTGTATATCAGGGCGGGCGGTCTTTCGGCATCAGACCTGCGGACATGAAAAATGAAGACGGCCCGCCGCTTGCGCGACGGGCCGTCCTCGTATGCACTCTTTTCCGTGTCCCCGTCTCGGTGGCCTACTGCACGTCGGCCTGCGCCTTCAGCGCCTCGGTCTGGGCATGGGTGGACAGGGCGTCGAACAGGGTTTGCGCCTCGCCTTCCATCACCCGGTCCAGCGAGTACAGGGTGAGGTTGATGCGGTGGTCGGTTACCCGGCCCTGTGGAAAGTTGTAGGTACGGATGCGTTCCGACCGGTCGCCGGAACCCACCTGCGAGCGGCGGTCGGCGGCCACCTCGTTGTGCTGGCGGTCCTGCTCGGCCTGCAGCAGGCGCGAGGCCAGCACCTTCATGGCCTTGGCCTTGTTCTTGTGCTGCGACTTTTCGTCCTGGCACGACACCACGATGCCCGAAGGAATGTGGGTGATGCGCACCGCCGATTCGGTCTTGTTGACGTGCTGACCGCCCGCGCCTGACGCGCGGAACACGTCGATGCGGATGTCGTCCGTGCGGATTTCCACGTCCACTTCCTCGGCCTCGGGCAAAATGGCCACGGTGGCGGCGGAAGTGTGGATGCGGCCCTGCGATTCGGTGGCGGGCACGCGCTGCACGCGGTGGGTGCCCGATTCGAACTTCAGGCGGCTGTACACCTTGTCCCCGACGATAAGGGCGATGATTTCCTTGTAGCCGCCGGTGTCCGATTCGTTGGCGCTGAGGATTTCCACCTTCCAGCCCCGGATTTCGGCGTAGCGGGAATACATGCGGAACATATCCGCCGCGAACAGGGCGGCTTCTTCGCCGCCGGTGCCCGCGCGGATTTCCACGATGGTGTTCTTCTCGTCCAGCGGGTCCTTGGGCAGCAGCAGCAGTTGCAGTTCCTGCTCGATCTCGGGAATGGCCGTCTCGAGGGATTTGGCTTCTTCGTGGGCCATGGACCGGATTTCCGGATCGGCATCGTCCAGCAGTTCCTTGTTGTCGGCAAGGTTCTGGCGCAGTTCCTTGTAGCGGCGGAACACGTCCACCACTTCCTTGAGGTCGGCGTGGGCCTTGGTGAGCTTGCGGTAGCGGTCCTGGTCGTTGAAGACCTCGGACGAGGCAAGCTGCTGCTCCAGGTCTTCGAAGCGGCGTTCCAGGTTTTCGAGCTTGGCGAACATCCGTTACTCCGTTGCGGGGGCCTGATGGCGGTAGGCGGGCGCGCGCACCGTTGCCGGGGCGGCGTCTCCCAGGGCCTCGCGCAGGGCCACTATGGCGACCTCGAGCTGGTCTCGGTCGGGTTCATGGGTGGTCAGCATCTGCAGCAGCATGCCGGGGGCGCGCAGCGCCGCGCCCGGCAGGCCGTCGCCGAGGCGGGCGGCGTAGCGGATGGCCTCGTAAGCAAGTGCGCTGATGGGGACCATCAGCAGAAATTTGAACAGCACCGTCCCGACGTGCTTGGTCACCGCGCCGTCCGGGGTCCACACCAGCAGCAGCAACGGCACCAGCACCGCGTGCAGGATGATGGAGATGGACAGCACGAACAGCAGAAAGGTGGTGCCGCAGCGCGGGTGCAGGCGGCTGTGGATGGCGGCGGTTTCTGGCGTCACGTCGCCGCGCGCCTCGAAGGCCCGGATCACCTTGTGCTCGGCCCCGTGGTACTGGAACACCCGGCGGATGTCCGGCAAGAACGAGATGCACAGGATGTAGCCGATGAAGATGGCGAACTTGAACAGGCCGTCCCAGGCATGGAAGGAAAGCCCTTCCACGTCGCCGCCAAGGCCCAGCCACTTCATGCCCAGCGAGAACATGTGCGGCAGCACCACGAACAGGCCAAGGGCCAGGGCCACCGACACCGCAAGGGTCAGGGCCAGATGCCACGGCTTCAGTTCCTCGCCGGTTTCGTTCTGGGCGGCGTGCTCTGCCGAGCGGTTCAGGGCCTTGATGCCGTTGACCAGGGTTTCCACCAGGGTGGGAAAGCCGCGCACGAAGGGGCGCTTCAGCCATTCCGCGGACGACAGGGTGTACCACGGGCGGCTTTCGGCCAGGATTTCTCCGTCGGGCAGGCGCACTGCAAGGGCCAGGCGTTCGCCGTTGCGCATCATCACGCCTTCCATCACGGCCTGGCCGCCGATGGTGCAGGGCGCGTCCGCCGCAAGGGACAGCGCCATGGGCAACGCACGACAGGCACGGCCAAAATGCGAAAACGCCGCGTGGAGCGCACCGGTCACGCCGGTGGCCCGTGTCCTGCCCATTGCGCCCATGCTGTACCCCTTGCGGCTGATGGCAATGAAGATTTCTCCCCGGAGGGCGAACCCCTCCGGGGAGGAAAAATCGACGTCGGCGCGCCTGTGCGCACCGCCCGAGGAAGGCAGGCTACTTGCCTTCGCCGAACTTGGCGTACTTCTTGCGGAAGCGGTCGATACGGCCAGCGGTGTCAACGAAGCGCTGCTTGCCGGTGTAGAACGGGTGGCACTGCGAGCAGATTTCCACGTTCACGACCTCGCCCTTGGTGGAAAGGGCTTCGGATTCATAGCCGCACGCACAGGTCATCTTGGCCTTGAACGTGGTGGGATGGATGTTTTCCTTCATCTTGGACTCCTCGTGGGGAAAATCGGAACGCAGACTGATACGCCCATCTCCCCGTTTTGGCAAGGCCCCCGATGCGACGGCGTTGCGGGCCGTCCGGGCCTCGTGTAGTCTGCCCATCGCTCACGCCCCGTGCGTCGGGGCAGGGCGGGCAGGCGCAGGCAACAGGTATGCCGGGCGCGTGCCGCTGTCAAGGTTGCGCCGGGCAGGGCCGGGGCAGCGTGCCCCCGTGGTTGGTTGTCCGGGCGACCGCCGGTTTCTTTTTTCCTCATTTTTCGCGTGGCCATGCCGCGCATGGCGAGTACCGCATGTCCCGTCCCGCTGATGTCCGAAAGAATGTGGCGGCAACGCCGCCGGAAAACACCGGTGCAACGGCGTCCGGTCAGGATGTGTCCGGTTCGGACGTGTCTGGCTCGCACATGTCCGGTCCCGACGCTTCCGGGGAGCCCGTCGTGGCTCCGCGCCCCCGCCCCGCGCGCCCACCGAAAAAGGAACGCGCCGACCAACTGGTGTTCGAGGCCGGGCTGGCCGAAAGCCGCGAGCAGGCCAAGCGGCTGATCATGGCCGGGCAGGTGGTGGTGCTGCCGCAGAGTGACGGGGACGGCGACGGGGACGAGGACGGCGCGGGCGTCCCGGATCTGGCGAAGACGCCGGAGCGGGCCGTGAAGGTGGACAAGCCGGGGCACAAGTACCCGGTGACGACGCGCTTCGAACTCTTCGGGCGCGAGCGGTTTGTTTCGCGCGGGGCGTACAAGCTGCTGACCGCCATCGAATATTTCGGGCTGGACGTGACCGGGTTCGTCTGCCTGGACGCCGGGGCGTCAACAGGAGGGTTCACGGACTGCCTGCTCCAGCACGGGGCCGCGCGGGTATATTCCGTGGACGTGGGGCACAACCAGTTGCACGAGCGACTGCGGGCCGATGCGCGGGTTGTTTCGCACGAGCATACCAACCTGCGCACCGCGCCGCCGGAGTTGATTCCGGAACCGGTGGATCTGGTGGTGGCGGATGTGTCGTTCATCTCGCTGACGCTGGTGCTGGCGCCGTGCCTGCAATGGCTGAAGCCGGGCGGACGGGTGGTGGCGCTGGTGAAGCCGCAGTTCGAGGTGGGGCCGGGGCAGACCGAGAAGGGCGTGGTGCGCGACCCGGCCCTGCGGCAGGCTGCCGTGGACAAGGTGGTGGCGTACTGCCGCGATGCGCTGGGGCTGGACCTGGAGGGCGTGGTGCCCTCGGCCATTACCGGCCCCAAGGGCAATCAGGAGTATCTGGCGGCGTTCCGACGGCGGTAGGCGTTTGCGCTTTTGCGGGGGGAGGCGCCCCGGAAACTGCAGGGGGACTCCTGCGAAGATGCTGGGAAAGGGCAAGCCCTCCCCTTTCATTCGGTGCATTTACAAAAAAAAGCGCCTCCTTTACTCCATGGCAGAGGTGCCAGAGCGTTCGCCTTGGGGTATGTGCAGGGAATATTTACAGGGGAGGTCGGCGCATGTCTGATCAGTCTCGGAAGTACTACGGTCTTGAAGAACTGGACAGGAAGCTGGAGCGGTATCTGGATTACGATTCCGGATACTTTGTCGAACTTGGCGCCAATGATGGAGTTTCCCAATCAAATACCTGCTATTTCGAAAGAAGTAGAGGGTGGCGGGGGGTATTGATCGAGCCTGTGGTGCATAATTATTTTCAATGCAAGCGAGTGAGGTCACGAGAAAACCATTTTTTTTGCAACGCTTGTGTTTCGTTTGAATATTCAGATGCTTTTGTTCCGGTATTGTATTGTAACCTTATGACGACACCTCTCCATGTTGGCACGGACATAAGCAATCCCGTGGGGCATGTGGCGTCAGGTCAACGCCATTTGCCTGCCGGTGAAGAAGTTGTCCTTTTTGGAGCATCGGCAAGGACGCTGCATGATATTCTTCAAGAGGCGAAATCTCCGCAGGTTATTGATCTGTTATCGCTTGACGTGGAAGGCGCCGAGATTGAAGTGCTGAAGGGTGTTGATTTTAGCGTGTTTCGTTTCAGGTATATCTGTGTGGAATGCCGCAGCATCAAGGTGATGGTTCCTTTTCTGGATAAGCATGGCTATGAGTTGGTTGAGCATTTGCAACGAAATGACTACCTGTTCAGGTATGTGGAGCGTTGACCCCATAACCGTATTGCTTCCGTTTGTGTCTCAGGGCTGCAAACAGCGCAGGGGAGGTGCTTTTTTGTGTTTCTTCGGTCGCTGTAACGCAATCCCCCGAACGGTATGCCAACCGCCCGGGGGATTTTTTTGACGCAGTGCAGCCATTGCCTTCCGCTGCCGGTGCGAGTGCCGGCCCGTCATGGCTTTGGGCACCCCCTGCCGCCTGGGGCGGCGCCGGGTATGCGTGGGCAACATGCCGGGATTGCGGGTGCGCCGCAAGGGGCAGCTTCTGTCGGCAGCGTGGCCGCAATACGCAGGGCCAAGCGTGCCTTTGGCCTACAGCCCCTTCTTCGCCATCAGCGCAGCCAGATCCGCCACGCGGCAGGAATAGCCCCACTCGTTGTCGTACCACGCCAGCACCTTGGCCATGTCGCCGTTCATCACGGTGGTGAATTCGGCATCCACGATGCTGGAATGCGGGTCGGCGATGAAGTCGGACGACACCAGCGGCTTTTCGCAATACGCCATGATGCCCTTCATAGGCCCTTCGGCGGCGGCCTTCAGGGTGGCGCGCAGTTCTTCGGTGGTGGTGGGCTTTTCAAGTTCGGCCACAAAATCCACGATGGACACCGTGGGCGTGGGCACGCGCAGGCTGATGCCGTCGAACTTGCCCTTCAGCTCGGGGATGACCTTGGCCACGGCCTTGGCCGCCCCGGTGGACGTGGGGATGATGTTCTGCGCGGCGGCGCGGGCGCGGCGTAGATCCTTGTGGGGCAGGTCCAGGATGCGCTGGTCGTTGGTGTACGAGTGCACCGTGGTCAGCACGCCCTTGACGATGCCGAAGGCCTTGTGCAGGGCCAGGGTGACCGGGGCCAGGCAGTTGGTGGTGCACGAGGCGTTGGACACGACGTGGTGTTTTTCCGGGTCGTAGGCGTCGTCGTTGACCCCGAGCACGATGGTCAGGTCCTCTTCCTTGGCGGGCGCGGTGATGATCACCTTCCTGGCCCCGGCGTCGATGTGCGCCTTGCACTGCGGCCCGGTGCGGAAGATGCCCGTGGATTCGATGACGATGTCCACGCCCAGGTCGCGCCAGGGCAGCACCTTGGGGTCGCGCTCGGCATAGTTGCGCACGGTCCAGTCGCCCACGTGGATGTTGCCGTCCTTCACTTCGGCGTCCACCTTCAGGCGGCCGTAGCAGGTGTCGAACTGCAACAGATGCACGTTGGTGGCCACGTCGTACAGGTCGTTGACGGCCACCACTTCCATGGTGTCGGGGTATCGGTCCAGGATGGCCTTGAACACCTGACGGCCTATCCGCCCGAACCCGTTGATGGCAATGCGGAGTTTGGTCATCTGGGGTTCTCCTACAGTTCGTGGATGGTGTTGTTGTACGCGGTGAGCAACTCGTAGTCGGTCTTCAGCGCCTGATGCATGCGCGCGTTCTCGATGGCGATGGCGCTGAGGTTGGCGATGGCACCGGCGAACTCCACTTCCTCGCCGGTGAAGTCCCGCCGGGTGTCGGAATAGACGCGCAGCGAGCCGATGGCCTTGCCGTCCACCAGCAGGGGCAGCACCAGAATGGATACCAGCCCTTCGGCGCGGGCGGCTTCCGGGTACTGGAAGCGCGGGTCGCTGGCCACGTCCTGGATGTGCACCACGTTGCCCGCCAGCACCTCGCGGTCAAGGCCGCTCTTGGCGATTTCGATGGGGCCCTTGCGCAGGTAGCCCTTGCTCAGGCCCCATGCGGCGCTGGCGAGCAGGGTGGTGCCGCGCCGGTCGATGAGCCGCAGGGTGCAGGCCTTGGCATTCATGGCGTCGGCCACCTGCTTGGCGATGGTGTCGAGCACGGTGGTCGGTTCAAGGCTGGAGTTGATGACGCGGACCAGGTCGTAGAGCGTACGGTAATAGGTGTGTTCGCGTTCGCCCATGGCGATGCCTCCGGGGTTGGGGTTGCGGTGGACGTGCGGCGATGGGGACACGACGCTGGGGCGGGGTGGGCGCTGTGGCCCGGCGCAAGCCAGCCGTCTGGGGCGCGGCGCCTCGGTCCTTGCCGCGTGAATGTGGGCCGCACGGTGTTGCCGCATGCGGCCCAAGGGGGGGGCATGCCGCCTCCCGGGCGGCCTGCCACGCCGGGTGGCGGTGCGCAATGCCCGCCGGAAAGCCCGGTTCATGACATTCTATATCCGGTCGGGAGAAAAGGCACAAGCGCGGAGGGGGGAACGACCGGGGAGATGACGTGGCGAGGGATGGCGGCACAGGACGGCGGCACAGGGGGGAGCCACGGAAATGCCGGACAGGCCGAATCGACGGAACCGGCAGGCTGGGGGGAAGGCAGGCGGGGCCGAAGGCAGCGGCTGCCGTTATCCGAACACCCCGTGGTCGTGCAGGATGCGCACGCCGATGGCGATGAGCACACCGCCGCCCACCAGGGCCGCACGGTGTCCCAGGCGGCTGGCGTTGGCCAGCACCCGGCCCAGGTGCAGCCCGCCCGCGGTAAAGCCCGCGCACACCACGCCGATGACCAGGGCGGGCGTCCAGATGGAAAGCCCGAGGATGGACAGCGAAAGCCCCACGGCCAGCGCGTCGATGCTGGTGGCCACGGACAGCACCAGCAGGGTCATGCCGCGCGTGGGGTCACACTTGCAGTCGGCGTCCTCGTCGTCGCCCGCCAGGGCTTCGCGCATCATGCGCACGCCGATGAAGACCAGCAGCCCGAAGGCCAGCCAGTGGTCCCAGGCCTCTATGTAGTCGCGCACGGTAAGGCCCAGCGCCCACCCGGCCACGGGCATCAGCGCCTGGAACAGCCCGAAGTGGAACGACAGGCGAAAGGTCTGGCGTGGCGAGACGCAGCGCAACTGCACCCCGGTGGCAACGGCCACGGCAAAGGCGTCCATGGCAAGGGCCACGGCAAGGGCCAGCAATTCGATGACGGTCATGGTGTGTCCGGCGGCAGGTCCAAGGGCAATCCCTAGAAGGAGGCGTTCATGGTTTCCAGGCAGTGCAGCAGGGCCGCCTTCTGCTCGGGGGTCAGGTCGGCGGTCAGGTCGGCGGTCAGGCGGCGGTGCAGCCGGTCGTGCTCCTCGTACTGCGTCTGACCGCGTTCGGTCAGGGCCACGAGGATGGACCGCCGGTCGTGCTCGTGCGGGCGGCGCACCACAAGCTGCTTGTCCTCCAGCCGGTCCACCAGCACGGTAAGGGTGCCGGTGGTCACCCCCATGCGCGCGGCCAGTTCCTTCATGGGCAGCGCGCCGTGAATGCCCAGGATTTCCAGCGTGTGCGTCTGGGGCAGGGTAAGCCCCTGCTCGCGCACCACGTCGTGCTCCCACGAGGAGAGCTTTTCGTAGAATTCCACGATGGCGTGGGTGAGCTTGCCGGTGTCGGACATGGCGGGCCTGTGTGCGGAGGGTGGACGCCAAAGGGCGCAAGGGGCGCGCTGCCGCACGGATGTGGCGGCGCGCCCGGTCCTTATAGCCACCGACGGATGCGGGGGCAAGGGCGGCGGGGCATGGCGGCATGTTTCCGATGATGTCGGCGGGAGCTTCCGTGCGGGAAACGGTGGGAGGGCGTCCGGCCGCATGCGGGCGGGGCGGGGATGCGACGGCGCTTGCCAGTGGCTTGCCGATGTTCGCGCTGCCCGTCATCCCGGCAGGCAGGTCATGCCCACGCCCAGCCCCACCAGCAGCAGGGCCACGGCCCAGCGGACGGGGCGGAAGGGAAAGTCGGGCTGCCATGCGTCAGGGTGATCCAGCCCGCGCGCGGCCACGGCCACGGTCTGGGTCCAGGTGCGCTGGCCCAGGATGCGCAGCACGGCGGCGGGCAGCAGCACGGCGCGCCGCCGCAGGGGCAGCGGGCCGCGCAGGTCCACCGCGCGGGATACCTGGGTGAACGTGCCCTGCGCCATGGGCAGAAAGTGCACCATCAGCGCCACGCCCAGCGCTGGTTGCCAGGCCCGCGCGCCCAGCACGGGACGCAGCAGCCATACCAGCGCCAGCCCCAGCGCGCGGGGCGACGCGGCCAGCGCCAGCGCAAGGCCGATGCCGATGAGCAGGGTCAGCCGCACCCCCAGCAGTGCGGATTCGCGCGCGGCATGCGCCAGCAGGGGGGCGTCCGGCCACGCGAAGCGCAAGGCGCCGAACACGCCGCCCGCCTCGCCAAACCCGCCCACCCCGGCGTCCCCGATTCCCGGCGCGTCAGGAACCTCCGGCGATCCCAGGCAGGCCAGCGCGAAACGCAGCGCCACCCACACCAGCACGAACCAGGCGTGGCCGCGCAGCATGCCCGGCCGCAGCCTGCGCCGCAGGGGCGACGCGACGAACAGTCCGGCCAGCCCTGCCGCCACCACGGCCAGCCCAAGGGGGGGCAGATGCCACACCAGCACGCCGTAGCATCCGGCCAGCAGCAGATGCAGGCGCGGGTCTGGCGGGTTTAGTGGGTCTGGCGGGTCCGGCGGATTTGGCGGATCTGGCAGGGCTGGCATGTCCGCGCGGGCGCCACCGGGCGGAGTGGCGCGATCTGTCGGAAGCCGGGATGCGGGTCCGGATCCCGACGTGGAGCAGGGCGTGGGGCCGGATGCGGGAGGTGGCGCTTCGTGTTGCATGAAAATGTTGTAAAAACGCAGTATTGAATTTTTTCTGGATTTTCTCTTGCCGTCGTTTTGGGCGGGACGTCATGCATCATGACCGGGGTTGCGCACCCTTCCGGATCAGCCGGAGCGCCTCCTGCCTCCGTCCGGAATGGGGCCGTCCGGAGGTGCGGGGCCACGTTGTGGCCCTCTTGCGCGCGGCCTATGGTAGCCGGGTCCCCGCAGTTCCGCAAACGGTCAGCCTTCGGGATGCTGGCCCCAGCACAGGAGGTCCCATGCCCACCGGTTGTCCCGTTTCCCCCGTTTTCCCGGCCAGCGCTGCGCCGCGCGCGTCCGTGACCTGCCCCCTGTTGCTGGCGCGGGTGGCGGCGGGCTTTCCCTCGCCCGCCGACGATTATCTGGACAGGCCGCTGGACATCGCGGAACACCTGATCCGCCATCCGGAGGCCACCTTTTTCCTGCGGGCGCAAGGCCAGTCCATGATTGGCGCGGGCATCCACGACGGCGACCTGCTGGTGGTGGACCGGGCGGTGGAGCCCGTACACAACAAGGTGGCCATCGTGGCCGTGGACGGGGAACTTACCGTCAAGCGCCTGCATCTGCGCGCGGGCCGGGTGGTGCTGCTGCCGGAAAACCCGGACTACGAGCCGCTGGACATCACCGGGCGGGACGACGTGCACGTCTGGGGCGTGGTGACCTACGTGGTGCACGCCCTGTAGAGGGGGCCACTGCCACCCCGATTCGGCACCGTCCGGGAAGTTGCCGATGCGCGGCGCGGACGCCGGACCCGCGCACCCAAACCATCCCCAAGCAACGGCGCGGCCTGCGCTCGCCCGCCACAGGTCCAACGGCAATCCGCCATGCCCAGCCCCGCCCTTCTGCCTTCCCGGCAGGTTCCACCTGATTCTGCCGCGTCGCCATCTTCCATTTCCCTCAATCCCCCCAATCCCGCCAGCGCTGCCGGTACCCCCGGCTCTTCCGGTTTCGCGGGGCAGCTGTGGGCGCTGGTGGACTGCAACAACTTCTACGCCTCGTGCGAGCGGCTGTTCCGGCCCGACCTGCGCGGCAAGCCCATCGTGGTGCTGTCCAACAATGACGGGTGCATCATCTCGCGCTCGGACGAGGCCAAGGCCCTGGGTGTGGAAATGGGCGCACCGGCCTTCAAGGTGCGGCGCGAACTGCTGCGGCTGGGGGTGTCCATCTTTTCCTCCAACTACGCCCTGTACGGCGACCTATCCAGCCGGGTCATGCGTACCCTCGGCACCCTGGCCCCCGAGGTGGAGGTGTACTCCATCGACGAGGCCTTTCTGCCCCTGCGCGGGCCGCTGGCCACCGACCCCGTCGCAGTGGGCCGCGCCCTGCGCGAACGGGTGACCCGCTGGACGGGCATTCCCATTTCCGTGGGCATCGCCCCCACCCGCACCCTGGCCAAGATCGCCGGGCGGGTGGCCAAGCGCACCCCGCACTGCCAGGGGGTGTTCGATCTGGCTCGCAGCCGCGAGGTACTGGGCATGGGCGTGGACGAACTGCTCGGTTCGCTGCCGGTGGAAGCGGTGTGGGGCGTGGGGCGGCGGCTGGCGGGCATGCTGCGCGGGGCGGGCATCGTCACGGCCCGTGCGTTGCGCGATGCGGGCGACGACTGGGTGCGGCGGCGCATGAGCGTCACCGGGCTGCGCACCGTGCTGGAGTTGCGCGGCGTGCCGTGCATCGGGGCAGAGGAGCAGGGCGAGCCGCCCTCGCCCCGCCACACGGTGGTGTCCTCGCGCTCGTTCGCCGGGCGCATCACCGACGTGGCCATGCTGCGCGAGGCCCTGGCCACCCACGCCGCCCTGGCCGGGGCCAAGCTGCGCCGGGCCGGGCTGGTGGCCGGGGGACTGGCCGTGCACGTGCGCACCGCCCGCCACGACGAAGAGGCGGCCCTGCGCTGCGACGACGGCGTGTCCTTGCCCCTGCCGGTACCCACGGCGGACAGCGTGGTGTTCATCCGTCTGGCGCATGAAGGGCTCGACCGCGTCTTTCGTCCGGGGTATCCCTACGCCAAGGCCGGGGTGATGCTGTACGGCCTGGAACGGGCCGACACCCGGCAGGGCAGCCTGCTGGCCCTGGCCGACGGCACGGCGGAACGCGACGCCGCGCGCGAGCGGCTGATGGCCGTGGCCGACCGGATCAACGCCCGGTACGGACGCGGCAAGCTGCGCCACGCGGCAGAGGGGCTGGACGACAAGGCCCCGTGGCACATGCGCCAGCGGTTCCGTTCACCGCGCCGCACCACGGCATGGGACGAACTGGCCGAGGCGCTGTGCAGGTAAGGTGGTCGCAAAGGCCGTGCGAGGGCCGCTTGTCCGGCGGCCACATTTCGCGAGTGCTGCCCGCAGGGCGTAAACAACGACGGCGCGTTGCGGCCGACGCCATTCCGACAAACTCATGCGCTATGCACAGGGTACGGCATCCGCCGTCCCGCTGGGTCCGCAGGCTCCCGCAAGCATTTCCGCGCCTCGCCTCGCTGGTCCGGCCATCAACGGCAAGGGACGGCAATGGACGGCGCGGAAGCCGGGGCCGGGTCGGGTCGGATCGGGCCGGATTGGATCGGGCCGGACCGGTGCGCGGCGCAGAAGGAACAGCCATGAAGGATTTCGTCTATCACAACCCGGTGGAGGTCCGTTTCGGCCCCGGCGTTCTGGCCGGGCTTGGCGCGCGGGTACGCGCGGCCGGGCTCGACCATGTGGTGCTGGTGGGCGGCGGCGAGGCGGCGCGCCGCGTGGGCGCGTACGACCAGGCCGTGGCGTCCCTGAGCGCAGCGGACGTGCGCCGCAGCGAGGTGTGGGGCGTGACGGCAAACCCGGATCTGGGCACCGTGCTGCGCATCGCCGCGGCGGCGGGCACGGGAGCGGAAGGGCACGCCGGCATTTCCCCCAACGGCGGCGGGACGGGGTTTGTGGCCATCGGCGGCGGCAGCGTCATCGACGCCACCAAGGCGGCTGCGGCCCTGGTGCCCCTGCTGGCCGAAGGGCGCGACCCGTGGAGTCCCTTTGCCGAGCGCAAGCCGGTCACCCGTTCGCTGCCGGTGTTCGCGGTGTCCATCCTGTCCGGCACCGGATCGGAAATGAACGGCAACGCCGTGATCACCCGGGGCGCGTCGGGCCACAAGTGGGGCATGCGCTGCCCGTCGCCGGTGGCAACCTTCGTGGATGTGAGCTTCCAGCAGGGGCTGCCCTGGCACCTGACCGTGAACGGCGCGGCGGACGCCATGAGCCATGTGCTGGAATTTTCGGTGGTGGGCACGCCCGCCGCGTCCGCCCCGGCTGGTGTCAGGCGCAAGGACACGGAACTTCCCTTTTTTGCCGAAGAGGCGGTGCTGGCCCAGAACGAGGCCCTGCTGCGCACCATCGTGCGGGCCGCCACGCGCCTGCGTGCCGATGCCCATGACACGGAGGCGCGCGAGGCGCTGGCCTGGGCATCGGGCGTGGGGCTGTCCGGCCTGACCGGGGTGGGGCTGGGTGCCGGGTCGTGGGAATCGCACGCGCTGGAACACGCGGTCAGCGGCCTGCATCCGCATGTGCCGCACGGGATGGCCCTGGCCGTCATCTATCCGTGCTGGATGGAAGAAGTGGCACAGGACAAGGCCCCGGCCATGCGCAGACTGGCGGCGGCGCTGGAAACCACGGTGGCCGAGGCCCTGGCCGAGCCGGGCGAGGACGGCAACCCGTCGGCCCTGCCCGCTGGCGACCGGGACGCCCCGGAACGTTGCGCGCTGCTGCTGCGTGCGCTGTTCCTGCATTGGGGCGCGCCCGCCGGACTGTCCCACTGGGGCGTGGCCGCAGGCGACGTGGGGCGTCTGGTGCAACTGGCCAAGGAATATCCCCGCCCGCTGCAACTGGCGGCGGAACGGGTGGAACGGGTGTTTCGCGCGTCCGTGTAGGACGGCCGGTGCGCCCGGAGTGCCTGACGTTCCAGGCAGTTCGGGGGCGGGGCAGGCGGAACGCAAGGTGCGGATGCGGGCGGCAATGGCGCGGGGGGCTGCGCCGCCGATCACCGGCGGGACCGGTGGGTGGAGGTCTGCATGAGCACGGAACGGACGGCGGGGGGGATGCCCGCCGTGACAGTGGAGGATGCGCCCGACGCGCGCATCGGCCTTGCCGGAACGGACGGGGCGGCGGCAGCGCATCCTGATGAGCGACATCCGGATGTGCATGCACCGGTCGCCCACTGGCCAGATGAACGCCGTCAGGATGAACGCCATCAGGAAGATCGTCGCCGGGAAGATCGCCGTCAGGACGACCGGCGGCGCGAGGACCGGCAATTGCGTGCCGCATTGCCGTTGGCCGAGGAGGCTGCGCGGGCCACGGCGCATCGGGCGTTGCCCGATCAACTCGATGCGATAGCCACACAGAGCGAAGGTTCCACTACTGGTGGCGCCAGCGGTGCCGATGGCATCGTCAAGGCGCGTTGCTGCACCTGCGGCAGCCGAGATGTCTGGCTGCTGCATGACGGCGTGCTGCATCTGGTGGGGTGCCGCCGCTGCGGACGCACCGGGCCGGGGGCGCTTTCCGCGCCGCTGGCCGTGGAGGTGTGGAACAGCGCCGACGAATCCCGGTTCTGCCGGGGGCTGCCCCCCGACGCGGAAATGATGGCCCCCTGCGTGTGCGAGGCGCCGCCCCCCGACGCGGGCGTGGCGGTGTCGCACCCGGCCCACCTGCGCCCGCTGGGCAGCCAGGTCATGCCCGCCCCGGTGCGGGTGCACCGGCTGTCGCCATACGGCGTCCAGCTTTCCGGCCAGGGCGAGTCGCTGTGCCCGTGGCTGGAAGGCACGGAGGGCGCGCTGTGCGAACTGGCCTTGCCCATGGCAGACGGCAGGGGCTGGACCCTGTTCGCCCTGCGCGTGGAATCGGCCCGACGCGAAGATGACGAGCTTCTGGTGGGTGGCGCGTTCGTGCGGCAGGGAGATCGGCAGCGCGGCATGCTGGAACGGATGCTGGAGGTGGCGGCGGCGCGGGAAGTGGACGAGGCGCGCGCGGCAGCGCCGTGACCGTGCCCGCATGCCGTAACGCGCCGAGGTGATTGCCCGTGCCAGACCAGCCCGGCACGATTCGATCATCTTGGTCCGCGTCCGCCTTGCCCATCCGCTGCGGCGTACCCGATCATGTCCGTGCCACCGTGCGGCGCGTCCGGCATTCTTCTCCGCGCGTGGGTTTGGCGGACAGCGAACGGGTAACGAAAAAGCCCGGCCGAAAGGCCGGGCTTTTTCGCGTCGTGAATATGTGGCGTCGTTGGCACGGCCCCCGCTGCGGGCAGACTTATTCCGCGTCCTCGTCTTCGGGGCCTGCCGCGCCTTCCCCAGCTTCCGCCAGTTCCGCCAGTCCTGCCAGTTCCGAGGCCTTCAACTGGCCGCAGGCGGCCTTGATGTCCTGCCCCTTGCTCTTGCGGATGATGGCCGTGACGTTCTTGGACCACAGGTACTGCTCGAAGGCCAGGATGCGCGCCTGGCTGGGGGCTTCGTAGGGCAGCCCTTCCGCCGGGTTGTACACGATGAGGTTCAGCTTGGCCTTGGTGCGCGAGACAAGGCGCACCAGTTCGCGGGCATGGTCGATGGAATCGTTCACCCCGCCCAGCAGCAGGTATTCGAAGGTGATGCGTTCGCGCGTTTTCAGCGGGTACGATTCCAGCGCGGCCATCAGGTCGTCCAGGGTCCAGCGCGCCGCGCGGGGCATGATGCGCGCCCGCAGCTCCTGATTGGGCGCGTGCAGCGACACGGCCAGGAAGGCCAGTCCGCTTTCGCCCAGTTCGCGCAGACCTTTTTCGATGCCGCAGGTGGACACGGTGATGCGCCGGGGCGAGAAGCACAGCCCGAATTCGTCGTTGAGGGTGCGCAGCGAACGCATGACTTCGTTCAGGTTCAGCAGCGGTTCGCCCATGCCCATGAACACCAGGTTGCGCACGATGGGATGATCGGGCCGGTCGTCGCCCAGGTGTTCGCGCGCCACCAGCACCTGCCCGAGAATCTCGGCCATGGTCATGTTGCGCTCAAAGCCCATGCTGCCCGTGCTGCAAAAGGTGCAGCCCATGGCGCAGCCCACCTGGCAGGACAGGCACTGGGTCATGCGCACCTTGCCGTCGCGCGATTCGCTGGGAATCAGCACCGTTTCCACCAGCGCGCCGTCGGCCAGGGCCAGCAGGAATTTCACCGTGCCGTCGCTGCTGGTCTTCACGGTGCGGACTTCGGGCCAGGTGATGCGCGCCACCTCGGCCAGACGGGCGCGGGTGATCTTGGAAACGTTGGTCATGGCGTCGAAGGACCGGGCATTCTTCTGCCACAGCCACTGCCACACCTGACGGGCGCGAAAGCGCGGCTCGCCGAGTTCGTCGGTCATCCACGCTTCCAGTTCGTCGTAGGTCAGGTTCAGTATGTCGATCATGCTCGATGGGGGGCAAGGGTTGGGCCGCAAGGGCGGCATGACGGTATGGGTAAGCCCGCGCGGCGGGTTCGTCCAGTATGTGCGGCACGGATGCATGTGCACGGATGCGCGCCCCGCGAATGCGCGGGATGCAGGCGCGGCCCGCAGGCAATACAGCGGAACGGGCGCGAGGGGAAGCCCCCCACCCGTTCCGCCGGTTATTGAATCATGTCTGCCGCATTGACCGCGCCTGCTGCGCGATGGCGCGTGGCTGTCGTGAACAGGGCTGGCGCCAGATGGCGCCAGATGGCGTCAGATGGCGTCAGCGACCGCCGTCAGCCTTGCAGGGTGCATCGTCAGGGGCGTTGCCGGTTTGCGCCTGTCGCTTCCCCCGCACCCGTCCCACCGACAGCAGCACCCCCACCGCGCACAGCGCGCAGAAGGTCCACAGCGCCGTGCGCATGGAGGACAGAAAGCCCGGCAGGGTGTCCGCCGACACCGGCTGCCCGTCCATGAACACGGAAAACACGATGGTCACCACGATCATGGATGCCATCATGCCCAGGGTGCGCATGGTGCTGGTCATGCCGGATGCCACGCCCAGGTGGCGTGGCTCCACGCTGCCCACGATGGCGCTGGCATTGGGCGAGGCGAACAGGCCGTAGCCCACGCCCAGCAGCACCAGCACCACCACGGTGAGCGTGGTGGAGGTGTCCTGCCCGATGAACGCGGCCACGCCAAGGCCCACGGCGCACAGCACCATGCCTACGGTGGCCACCCGTTCGGCGGGAAAGCGGTCGGCCAGCCGCCCGCCGATGGGCGAAAGCACCATCTGGATCACCGGCTGGATGATCATCAGCAGGCCCGCGTCACTAGGGGTAAGCCCCCGCACGTATTGCAGGTACAGGCCCAGAAAGAACAGCACCCCGAAGGTGGAGGCGTAGTTGATGAGCGCGGACAGGCAACTGAGCGTGAACAGCCGGTTGCGCGACAGCAGGGTGACTTCCAGCAGCGGAAAGGGGGTGCGTGATTCCAGCCACAGGAACAGCCCGCCGCAGGCCAGTCCGCCCGCCAGCGCCCCCCAGGCCCATGTGCCCTCGTCCAGATGCGACGACCCCAGGGTAAGCAGCACGATGGCCCCGCCGTACACCAGGCTGCCGCGCAGGTCGAAGGGTTCCCCCTTGGCCGAGCGCCATTCGCCGCGCAGCCGCGTGAACACCAGCAGCAGCGCGGAGATGCCGAAGGGCAGCACCATCAGGAACACCCAGCGCCACCCGAAGTGGGTGGTCAGAAAACCCCCGATCAGCGGCCCGCACGAAATGCCCGCATAGGCCGCCGCCGAAACGATGCCGATGGCCCGGCCGCGCTCCTCGCGCGGGAATACATCGAGCATGATGGCGAAGCTGTTGGCCACGATCATGGCCGCGCCCATGCCCTGCAGAAAGCGCAGGCCGATGACCATGCGGATGGACTGCGACAGCGAGAGCACGGCGGTGATGGCGGTGAACAGCACAAGCCCGGCCAGAAACAGCCTGCGCCGCCCGAAGATGTCGCCAAGGCGGCCCATGATCAGCAGGAACACCGAAAGGGCCATGACGTAGGTGGTTTCCACCAGGCCCACCTGCATGGCCGTGGCGGCAAGGTCGCGCCCGATGGCGGGCAGCGATACGCCCACGGCGGACATCATCAGCGGCATGAGGATCATGGACGTGCTGACCACGAACAGCACCGCCCCGCGCGATACGGGCGCGGGTGCCGGGCGGGGCGTGGCGGCGCGGTGCGCCGGATCGCGGAAGGGGAAGGAGGCGGGGCTCATTGCGCGTCTCCACAGGCCGGGCCAGTCGGGCCAGTCGGGTATGTCGTGCCGGGGGTACCCGGTCTGTCCGTTCTTGCCTGTCTGCCCGATCTGGCCGGCCTGTCTGCCCGGCACGGGCGGCCCAACTCGGCCAGCACGTTGCCGATCATGCGGTCCAGAAAGCCCAGGGCCTGCTCGCGTTCATCGCCGGAGAATCCGCGCACCATGGTTTCCGTCAGTTCGCGCAGGGTGGCCAGAAAGGGGGTGCGAAGCGCTTCGGCTTGCGGGGTCAGGGTGATGACCAGTTGGCGGCGGTTGTGCGGGTTCACGGTGCGGGTCACCAGCCCGGCGGCTTCCAGCTTGGCCAGCGAGCGGGCTGCGGCACCCTTGTCGAAGTGCAGCTTTTCCGCCAGGTCTTCCTGCGATACGCCGTCGCCGCCCTGAAAGAGTTCGGCCAGAAAGGGTATCTGCCCCTTGCCTATTGGCCCCAGGGGGGTAATGCGCTCTATGGCCAGCAGCAGCACCAGGCGGCGCAGCTGGCCCACGCGGTAGGCGAAGGATGTGAATCTCTGTTCCATGCGAGACGTCCTATTGTTGCCGTTGCAACTGTTGAAGGGGCAACAGATAGGCGTGGGATCGTCGAGTGTCAAGGTGGGTGGGGGGTAGGATTTTCTTGTGGCGGCAAGGGCCGTCGGGCAGGCAGGGCGGTATTTTGGCACGGTATGGTCGTGCAAGGGGCGAGAACGGCAGTGGACTCCGGCGCGGCGCGGCGCTATGCCGTGGCGGTGCGACAGGGTTCACGCATCCGTCGCCGGACATTCGCCCACAGGACAAGGAGCCGTCCATGCTCAGCCACGATTCTTCCGCAAACCCTGCCCCTGCCGCCCCCGCCGATCTGCGCGTGCATCACGAAACCTTCCGGGTGCGCGGGTACGAGGTGGGGCCGGACGGCACCGTTTCCGCGCAGATCATCTGCGACTACCTGCAAGAGGCAGCCGGGGTGCACGCGGACAGGCTGGGGCTCTCGCTGGCGGCGCTGCACGAACAGGGGCAGGCGTGGGTGCTGGCGCGGCTTGCGGTGCAGGTGGAGCGCGCGCCGGCGGAGGGCGAGACGGTGACGGTGCGCACTTGGCCGTGCGGGGTGGAACGGCTGCAATTTCGGCGCGACTACCTGATGCTGGGGCAGGACGGGGCGGTGGTGGCGCGCGGGGCCTCGTTCTGGGTGGTCATCAACCTGGCCACCCGCAGGCCGGAGCGGATTCCCCCCACTGTGGCGGCCCTGTTGCCGGAAAATCCGCCACTGGCGCTGGATGGCGGACTGCTGGGCGACCGGCGGCCACCCGCAGCGGCGGAAGACGCCGCGCCGCTTTCCTCCCGGTTCTTCGCGGTGCGCCGGGCGGACATGGACCGCAACCGCCACGTGAACAACGTGCGCTACCTGGACTGGGCGCTGGAAGGCGTGCCGGACGAGGTGCAGGAGACATCCCGCCCGGTGTGGCTGGACATGCACTTCCGGGCCGAGACGGTGTACGGCGACACGGTGGAGGCGCAATGCCTGCCAGCGCCTGCCGATACGCCTGCGCCGGGTGCCGCCCGCTTCGTGCACATCCTTACCCGCAGTTCCGATGGCCGCGAGGTGGCGCGGGCGCTTACCGGCTGGCGGTGATGGCCACTTTCTGAAAGCGCCTTTCGCGCATGACCGGCCAGTCCAAACGACGCAACATACCACCGGGGGTGCATACGCGGTTGAGTTGCCGGGCGCAGAGCAGCCACTGACTGCCGGACGGGGGCAGTGTCGGTCCTGTTGCGGTTACATAATTTGGCGTTCTTCCGGAGCCGGGTTCTGCCTTATTCCCGTTTCATTCACCGACGAACTTTCGCGCGGATTGCGCCCGCAGGCGGAGAACGCCGCCGGAGGCCCTGCGACGGCGGAAGCTCCGGCGTTGCGGGTGCACCGCAGACCGACCAGAGGTACATGCAGAACCCGAACTAACGCCAAGACTTCGGGAGCTTCGCGCGCATTGGCGTCACCGGCGGCAGATCACCCGAAGGCGCCTTGCGCCGAAGGGAAGCTGCCGCCGCAGGGACGCCGCGCAGGATTACTGTCGATACACGCACGCCTCCAACCCTTTGCCATGCTAGCGGGAGTCGGACGCACATTCGTGTTCCGTCGGCAGATCACCCGAAGGCGCCCTGCGCCGGAGGGAAGCTGCCGACGAAAGAAACGCGGTGCAGGATGACCCGGGGTTCCAAGGGGCGCAGCCCCTGGAGCGCGGGGATGCAAGGGGCCGCCGCTCTGCGGCCCCTTGCCCGCCGGAGACATAACGAAATCAGGCGTTCACAACAGCGCACGACTGTCTTCGTAGAAGCCGCATCCAACAGGGCGCAACGTCCTCCTCTCCCCCCAACAAAAAACGGGGGAAGGAACCTTCGTCCCTTCCCCCGCATTTCTCTTCAACACGCGGCACCAGCCGCATTCCAATTCCGGCGCTAGCCGAAATTCTTCGCCTTGTACTCGCGCACGTAGTCCACGGCTTCGGGCACGCTGGTCACTTCGCCCGCCACCTGCGCCTTCAGCAGCGCATCGCGCAGCATGCCCACCTGGGGGCCGGGGTGCAGGCTGGTGAACTCCATGATCTCGTTGCCGTTCAGCAGGGGTTCCAGCATCTGCTCCGGCGTTTCGGCGCGCTCCAGGTACTTCATGTTGTGATTGAAGTAGGTGTAGCTGCCTTCGCGGGCTTTCAGGTCGGCCCGGGCCATCTCGATGAGCCGGGGGAATTCGTCCAGCGACTTGAAGCGGCGGATGCCCCGGTCGGTGAGCATGAAGTGGAAGCGCATGTGGTGGCGCACCAGATGGCACACCTGTTCCACGTCCTCCGGCGAGAAGTGCAGGCGGCGCAGCAGCTTGCGCGTTACCTTCGCACCCACGCGGTGGTGCTGGTAGAAGTTCCACTTACCGTCGAAGTATTCCGCCGTGTACAGTTTGCCCACGTCGTGGAACAGCATGGCGAAGGTGCCCAGCCAGTCGTAGTTGTATTCGCCTTCCGGGTAGTGGCGCACGCACTCGATGGTGTGGTCGAGCACGGTTTCTTCCACGCCCTCGTCATTGCGCTGCTGGCGCACGCGGGACAGGGCCGCCACTTCGGGCAGCAGGCCGTGCAGCACCTGCGAATCGAACAGCAGCCGGACGAACTTCCACATGCACTCGGCTTCCACCTTGCGCCACTCGTCCATGATGTCCGAGATGCGCACGTAGTCCAGCACGCGGCTGGCGGCGCGGATGATGGCGATCCACGAGTTGGGTTCGATGGGCAGGTCGAAGTTGGCGGCGAAGCGCATGGCCCGGATGACCAGCAGGTAGTTACGGCGCAGGGTTTCATCCGGAATGCCGCGCAGTTGCACCTTGCCCTTGGAGAAATCCTCGAAACCTTCGTACACGTCGCCGGTATGGGCGATGTACGGGCAGGCCAGGGCGGGGGGCATCTTGCCCTGTTCCTCCAGCACGCGCAGCATGCGCGGGGTGATGCGGGCCAGGGTATGTTCCGGGTGCGAGGATTCTTCGGTATCGGTGTGGTAGAAGCGGATCAGGGCTCCGCCTTCGCGCATGGTGGCCACCACGCCCTCTTCGTTGGAGCGCTCGAGGCTGGGGAAAAGCTTGCCGAGCTCTTCGTAGTCGGGCTCGCAGGCGATGTCGATTTCGGTTTCGCGGCCCTGCAGCAGTTCCTTCTGCAACTGCGCGTTGACCACGTAGGCGTCGTAGCCGTTGCGAAGGATGGCCTTGCAGATGGCTATGGCGTCCTTGAAAGGTTGGCTCATCCCTGTCCTCCTGAAAATGATGAAAAGCGCGCCCTCGGGCGCGGTGCCATCCGTGCATCACAGGCGCGGCCCGAAAAGTCAAGGTGGCTAGCTGTGACGGGGCGCGGGTGGTGGCCGTGAACCGGCTGACCGGTGGATGCGGGCCAGCCATGGCTGGCGGCACCGGATGGGGCAACACTGGGTGCGTGCGCACGGGAAGTGTGTCCGCCTGATTGTGCCAAAATGCACAAAAGTGGCGGAGGATGCAAGGGGGAGTGGGGTGGGGGCTATCGGGGGCGGGGGTAAGGGGTTGAGATAAAGGGAAGTGGAAAGGGTTGAGCGTTGTTGGGTACGGCTTCTACGAAGGCAGTCACGCCTCTTTGGCCACCCTCGATTTCGCTATGCCTCCGGCGGGCAGGGGGTGTTGTAACGAACACCCCCTGCACCCCCGCGTTCCAAGGGGCTGCGCCCCCCTGGAGCGCGGGGATGCAAGGGGCTATCGCTAAATGGCCCCTTGCCCGCCGGAGGCATAACGAAATCGGGCGAGGTCAAAAGGGCTGGCGTGTCTTCGTAGAAACCTCACCAATAAAGCACGACATCATCCCATCCCGCCGGAGGCATAACGAAATCGGGCGTGGTCAACAGGGCAGGACTGTATACGTAGAAGCCTTCCCAGTGGGGCACAACACTATTTCTCCCCGCCGGACACGGCCTTACCCCCGCCCCCCTACACCACCTTCACCCCGCCAAGCCACAACGCCTTCACCCTGCCCACCAGCTCCCGTCCCAGAAACGGCGTGTTCAGACTCTTCGAGTGCATGGTCTCGCGCGAAGGCACCCATTTCTCTTCCGGGTCCAGCAGAAAGAAATCCGCCGGGTCGCCCACGCCGAATCCGTTCACGGGCAGCCCGAATATCTTCCCAGGTTCCGTCGCCCACAGGCGGATCAAATCCGCCTCCGTCAGCACGCCTTCGCGTACCAACCCCCAGGTCAGGGCCACGGCGGTATCAAGGCCGGTGATGCCGTTGGGCGCCTCGTCCAGCGGGGTTTCCTTTTCGTGCGCGGCATGCGGGGCATGATCGGTGGCCAGGATGTCGATGACGCCGGATTGCACCGCCTCACGCAGGGCGGCTACGTCGTCGTCGGTGCGAAGGGGCGGGTTGACCTTGGCCTTGGTGTCGTAGCCCAGCAGTTCCCTGTCGGTCAGCAGCAGGTAGTGGGGGCAGGTTTCCGCCGTTACCGGCACGCCGCGCTGCTTGGCCCAGGCGATCAGCTCCACGGAGCGGCGGCACGAGATATGCGCAAGGTGAATGGGCAGCTTCAGGTAGTCGGCCAGCAGGATGTCGCGCGCAACGTGCAGCGCCTCGCCGATGTCCGGCTGGCCCTTCACCCCTATGCGCCCGCTGGTTTCGCCCTCGTTCATGTGCGCGCCCTTGGCCAGGTACGGGTCTTCGCAGTGGTCGATGACCACCTTGCCCTGATCGGCGGCATATTCCACGCAGCGGCGGAACATTTCGGTATCCGGTACGGGCGCGCCGTCGTTGGAAAAGGCCACGCAGCCCGCCTCGGCCAGTTCGGCCAGCGGAGCAAGCTCCGTGCCCTTCAGCCCCACCGTGGCCGCGCCGATGGGGTACAGGCGCGGGCCGTGCGGCCAGTGGCGGCGGGCGGTGTCGATCATGTCGCGGGTGATGGAGGCGTCGTCGTTGACCGGCCTGGTGTTGGCCATGCACAGCACGGCCCCGAACCCGCCGTGGGCGGCTGCCGCAAGTCCGCTGGCGATGTCTTCCTTGTACTCCTGCCCCGGCTCGCGCATGTGGGTGTGCGCGTCGATGAAGGCCGGGAACAGCACCATGCCCTTGGCGTCGATGTTCTCCGCCCCGGCGGGGGCGCTGCCCGCGCCGCTGTCCGTCACGGACGCGATGCGCCCGTCGGCCACGGCAACATCCACCATGCGCCCCAGCAGGCGGGCATTGCGAAGGAACAGGGAAGGGGAAGTGGTGGCGGTCATGCGCGGCCTCCGTTGTCGGCGGTCTGCTCTATGCCGGTGCGGGTGGCGAGCAGGAAAAGGATTGCCATGCGCGTGGCCACGCCTGCGGCCACCTGGTCAAGGACCAGGCTTTCGGGCGAATCGGCCAGCACGGACGAGATTTCCAGCCCCCGGTTCATGGGGCCGGGGTGCAGCACCCGCGCGCCCGGCGCGGCCATGGCCAGATGCCGGGGCGACAGGCAGAACCGTTGCGCGTATTCACGCAGGTCGGGCAGCAGGCCCGCCTGCTGGCGTTCCAGTTGCAGGCGCAGGCACATCACCGCGTCCGCGCCCTGCACGGCGTCGTCCAGCCGGTTGAAGATGGTCACCGGCCAGTTGTGCACCCCGGCGGACAGCAGGGTGCGCGGCGCGCACAGCCGTACCTTTACCCCCAGCGACGAGAGCAGGTGCACGTTGGAGCGGGCCACCCGGCTGTGCGCGATATCCCCAAGGATGAGCAGGGTGCGCCCCTCGAAGGTGTCGCCCCAGACCTGGCGCAGCGAATAGCAGTCCAGCAGGGCCTGGGTGGGGTGGGCGTGCCAGCCGTCGCCCGCGTTGACCACAGAGCAGTCCAGCCGTTCGGCCAGAAACTGCGCCGCGCCGCTGGACGAGTGGCGGATGACGATGATGTCCGGCGTCATGGCCTGCAAGGTGAGCGCGGTATCCTTCAGGCTTTCGCCCTTGGACAGGCTGGACCCGCTCTTGGCCAGCGAGAAGGTGTCGGCGGAAAGCCGCTTGCCCGCCACGTCGAACGAGGTCTTGGTGCGGGTGCTCGGCTCCGCGAAGAACAGCACCACGCTCTTGCCCTTCAGGGTGGGCACCTTTTTCACGGGGCGGCGGTTGATGTCGTGAAACTGGGCCGCCGTGTCCAGCAGGTGGAACAGCTCTGCCCGTGTCAGCTGGGTGACGTCCAGCAGGTCCTTGTGGGGCCACGTGGGGCGTTGTGCGTGCTGCATGTGGGTGTGTGGGGGTTACGGGGTTGTCCCCAGTGCTTGGGAGAAATCTTGGGGCAGCAGGGCCAGTCGCGCGCGGTGGCCCGGAACGATGGCGCCGATGTCGCCCCGGCCCAGGGCGGATGCGCCGCCCACGGTCAGCAGGCGCAGCAGGGCGGCGGCGGGCAGGTCGTGCCCGGCTGGCAGGTCGCGCAGGGCGCGGGCCTCGTTCCACAGGTCCAGGTCGTGGTTCGAGGCCAGACTGTCGGTGCCCAGGCACAGCGGCGCGCCCGCTTCGGCCAGGGCGCGGGCCGGGGCCGTGCCCACGTTGATGGCTGCGTTGGAGCGGGGGCACAGGCAGACGTGCGCGCCCGATTCGGCCAGCAGGCGGATGTCCGCCGCGTCCAGGTGCACGCAGTGCACAGCCAGGGTGCCTTCGTCCAGCAGGCCGAGTTCGGCGGCATAGGGCACGGGGCGCATGCCCGGCGCGGCAAAACCCGGCGGCAGCACGCGCACGGCCAGCAGGTCGGCCAGCGCGCCGCGCCCGGTGGTCAGGAATTCCACCTCGTCCGGGTGTTCGGCCAGATGCAGGGAAAAGACACGGTGGTTGCGCTCGCACCAGCGGCGGGCGGCGGCCATGGCCACTGGATGAGTGGAGTACAGGGCATGTCCGGCCAGCGCGGCGTCCGGGTGGATGGGGAAGGGCGCGTTGGTGGCAGGGAATGCTCCCGGCGGGCCGGAAAGAGCGATATCCTCCGCAGTCAGATCGGACGCCAGTTCCGCCATGGCGCGCGGCCACAGGGCGGCGGTGTCTGCCGGGGCTGCCGGTTCTCCGTCGGGAGTGGTGAAACGGTAGCCGAACACTTCCGCGAAGTGCGAGCAGCCGATGGACGCGGCCTGCATGGCCCGGCGCACGGCGGCGGGGGCTACGGCGGTGATGTCGCCCACGTGGGCTGTGTGGCAGGCCGCAAGCTGGCGGGCGGCTTCGGTCAGCGCGGCGGCGCGAACTTCCGGAGGCGTGTCGGCCCCGGCAAGCGGCAACAGACTTTTTACCCATGGCACGAAGCCGCCGCCCAGCACGGTGCGCCCGGCCAGGTGCGAGAGTTCGAGATGGGTGTGGCAGTTGACCACGCCGGGCGTCAGGGTGACGGCGCCAAGGTCGGTCAGAGGCACGCCCGCGCGGCGGCGGAAGGCCTCCATGGGCTCCACGGCCTCGATGACCCCGCCGCGCAGCCCGGAGAGCATGCGGGCCGCGTCATCCGCGCAATCAGGGGCATCCGCGCCAGCAGGAACATTCGTGCCATCAGGGACATCCACGTCGGACGGCGTGGCGCACGCGCCGTCCAAGAAAACGCCCCGGATCACAACGACATGGTCGTCGAGAACACGGGGCGGCGAAAACAGGTCGCGCGGGTCTCGTGACGGACCCTCACCTGCGAGGGGTATGACGCGTCGCGCGCGGACGGCGATGAGCATTGTCTGTACGGGGGGTTGGGTGTACAAGCCGGGCACAGTGGCTCCCGGCACTTGGGGCATGTCATTGGACGCATGCCCACAAGATAGTGTTCCACAATCGGGGGGGGATGTAAAGAAAACGGGCGCCCCCGCCGAACAGTTGATGACGGATGGCCCTTTCCGGACATTCATGCCCGGTAGTCACCCTGCCTGCCGCTGTCTGTCCCTGACTGGCCTTGTTTGTCCTTGGTTGCCCTTGGTTGACGGTCCGTCCGATTCCGCAGTCCCGCGCATTCCGGGGGCACCCGCCCCGCAACCCCAGCCGCTTGTCCTCGCACAGATTCCCATGACCACACCGCACCGCAGCCTTTGCCTCATCCACGCCAACTGCCAGGGCGACCCGCTGGCGAAGCTTCTGGCCGCCTCGCCGCAGTTTGCCGCGCGCTACGAAATCCGCCGGTACACCAACTATCTGCGCGAGCGCGTGGCCCCCGCCGAACTTTCCGGCTGCGAACTGTTCCTGTACCAGCATCTGGGCGAAAAGTGGGACGACCACGCCTCTGACCGGCTGCTGGCCATGGTCAACCCGGCGGCGCGGGTGCTGCGCCTGCCCAACATGCTGTTCACGGGCTACTGGCCGTTCTGGACCAACAAGAGTCCCATGGATTTCGGCGATGCGTTCCTGGACCGGCTGGTATCCATGGGCCTTGGCATGACGGAAATCCTGCACGTGTACCTGCATGGCGACATCGCGGCCAAGTATGACCTGGACGCCATGCTGCGCGCATCGCTGGATGTGGAGCGGGACAAGGAACGCGGAGCGGGCGTGGCGGCAGACGCGGAAGGGGACCGGGGTAAGGTGGGGGGCCATGGCGTTGACCGGGGCCATGAAGGTCAGGGTAATGACGCAGCCGGGCATGTACTGCCGGGCGGCATCCCCGCCGTGGTGGCCCCCACGGTGGAACTGGTGAAGTCCCTGTGGAAGCAGGAGCGGCTGTTCGCCACCATCAACCACCCCAACCGGCGGCTGGTTCTGCACGTGGCGGAAGGCGTGCTGGCGGCGCTGGGCATGGACCCGCTGCCCCCGGCGGTACGCGACGGCTTCACCGACCCGTACCCGGAATTCGAGCTGCCCATCCACCCGCAGGTGGCCGCCCATCACGGGCTGAGCTTTGGCGGGGCGGAGGCCACGTACAACATCTACGGGCGGCGCATGACCTTCGAGGATTACGTGCGCCGTTACGCGGACTGCCGTCTGCGCGGCATCGACAATTTCATCGGATACCTGCAGCTGGTGTAGACGCGTGCGCCCACGGCATTGTCTGCCGGTGAGACGCCCGACGTGCCGCCCGGCGCGTTACCAGATGTGCCGCCTGCCGTGCCGTCGTGCCTCGCAGCTATGCGGAAGGCGCGGCGGCGTTCGTTTGCCCGTTGAGCCCCAGCAGGGTGGCCGCGCTGGACAGCAGCACCTCGATCTCGCCGTCGGAAAGGTCCAGCCGCCGTTGCAGACGGTGGCATTCGTCGGCGGGGTCGAACAGCGGGTAGTCGCTGCCGAACAGGATGCGCTCGCGGTCGTGCCGGTCGAAGATGGCGCGCAAGGTGGCGTCGTCGATGAACGAGAGGCTGCTGGAGGTGTCCATCCACACCTCGCGGCCCACCAGCGCTTCCAGCGCGTACTTCCAGTGCAGGTAACCGCCAAGGTGCGCGGCGATGAACCGGGCGCGCGGAAAGGCATCCAGCAGGGCGGCCAGCTTGTACGGGCAGGAGGGGTTTTCCGCCGGGGGCAGCTTGTCGCCGATGTGGCACATGAACACGAAGTCGTCCTGCGCCGCCTCGATGATGGGCAACAGGCGCGGGTCGTCCAGACGGAAGCCCTGGAATTCCGGGTGCAGCTTCAGCCCCCGGATGCCTGCGGCGCGCAGCCGGTCCAACTGGTGTTCCCAGTCCTGATATTCCGGGTGCACGGTGCCGAAGGCCACCACTTCCGGGTGGTGGCGCTGCAATTCCACGGCAAAGGCATTGGCGGGCACCACCTGCGCGGCGGCGGTGGCGGCGCAGTGCACCACCACGCCGTCCAGCCCGGCACGTTTGGCGCGGGGCAGCAGATCTTCCACCACGCCTTCGCCCACGGGCGAGATGCCGTAATGCGATTCCAGCTGTTGCAGGACCTTGGACGCGATCTTGGGATGGAAAGCGTGGGTGTGGACGTCGAGGAACATGGGCCTTGCCCTACGCCCGGTCCACTGACCAGTCAAGCGAGCAGGCACATTCATCGTGTGAAGTGCATGCAGTTGTGCGCCGTATTTCGCGTGAGTGCCCGAATGGCCCGTTATTTCAACAGGTCTTTCAGCCAGTCGGGCACCGGTACCGGCTTGCCTTGCGGGTTGACGCAGGCATGCTGGGTCATGCCGTCGGCAAGCAACCTGTTGCGTCCCTCGTCCCGAATCTCGTACACGAAGGTCAGCGAGGCGCGGCCCCATTCGCTGATGCCCGCGCGCACCTGGATCAGGTCGTCGAATTTGGCCGGGCTGCGGTAGCGGCAGCGTGCCTCGCGCACCGGCAGGATGATGCCGCGCTCTTCCACGGTGGCATAGCCCATGCCCCGCGAGCGGATGAATTCGCTGCGGGCGCGTTCGAAGAAGTGCAGGTATTCCGCGTAGTACACAACGCCCATCATGTCCGTTTCACCGTAGGACACGCGATGGGCCAACCAGATTTCCGGCACGGGAAAGCCGTCCATATGTTTCGCAACCTCCTGCCGCGTGGCGCGGTGTGTCGATTCGTACGCCATTTTGGCGTGAAAGCCAAAGCCGTGCGCGGCCTGTCCTGCTCCATGGGCTCGCACGTGTCCATTGTGTCATCCGCTGTTTCCTCTGCCGTCTTATCCGCTGCCGCATCCGGCCCATCTGCATTCGGGGGGGCCTGTGTGCCTGCATGCGCCCGCGCCGCCGGGGCGCTGCTGCTGGCGCTGGTCATTTCCGGTTGCGCCGCGCATGCTCCCCGGATTGCGGTCCCCGAGCCGGAAATCCCCACTACGGCGCAGGCCCCCGCACCGGCGCGTCCGGCCCTGTCGCTGCCGCCGCTGCCCGCCTACACCGAAGCCGCGCCCGACGAGATCCGCGCCGCCATCGCGGCCATGGACCCGCGCAGCCAGGGGCTTGCCTCGTGGAACGACCTTGCCCCGGCCCTGACCCAAAGCCTTTCCTACATGGCCACCCGCCCCGCCGGAGGCGTGGCGCTGGACCGCATGGGACTGCGCGTGACCAACGCGGACTTCATGGCCGCCCTGCGCCAGCTGTCCGGCCTGTTGCCCCAACTGGACGCCAATCCCGGCCTGCTGGCCCAGCGGTTTCGCTGGCTGCGCGTGGACACCGCCTGGACCGGCTACTACGAGCCGGTGCTGCGCGCCAGCCGCACCCCCGCGCCCGGCTATACGCACCCCATCTACCGCACCCCGCCGGACATGCGCGTGACGGAAGTGACCGGCTCCGGTTCCGGCAAACAGCGCATGACCTACCGGGTGGTGAACGGCCCCAAGGGGCGCGTGCTGCGGCCCTATTACGACCGTGCGGAAATCGACGCCGGTGCGTTGCGCGGCAAGGGGCTGGAACTGGCCTGGGCGGCGGACCCCGTGGACGTGTACATCCTGCAGGTGCAGGGTTCCGGCAGGGTCCGCTTTACCGACGGCAGCGAAGCCCGCGTGCTGTACGCCGCGCAGAACGGGCGGCCCTACGTGTCCATCGGGCGCATCCTGAAGGAACGGGGCGAGCTGCCGCCCGACGGGGTGAACATGCCCGCCATCCGCCAGTGGCTGGAAAGTCACCCCGCGCAGGCGCGGGAACTCATGAACACCAACCCCAGCTACGTCTTTTTCCGGATGGAGGAAGGCAGCGCCAGCGGTCCGCTGGGGTGCACGGGCAGGCCGCTGACCCCATGGGTAAGCCTGGCCACCGACCGTTCCGTGCTGCCATCCGGCGCGCTGGTGGCCTTTTCCGCCCCGGTGCCGCAACCGGCAGGCGGCGGCGCGGTGACCGGCCTTGGCCTTGCGCAGGATACCGGCGGGGCCATCAAGGGCTATCGCATCGACCTGTTCTGCGGCGCGGGCGACCGTGCGGCCGCCGTGGCCGGACATCTCGATGCGCCGGGGCCAGCGTGGTTGCTGCTGCCCCGCTAGGGGCTGTCCAGACGGTCCTTTCGCCCGGCCTCGCGCGGAAACAGCTTCAGGAGATCGCATGGACCCTCGCCAACCCGCGGAACGCATTCCTTCCATCCTGGTGGTGGACGACGACCCGGTGGCCCGCACCGCCGTATGCGGCTATCTGCGCGAGGCGGGCTATGCCGTGCGCGAGGCGGACGGCGGGGCCGACGCGCTGACGCTGTTCGACGAACGCGGCTCAGACGCGGTGCTGCTGGACTGGCGCATGCCCGGCAAGAGCGGGGCCGAGGTGCTGCCCCGCATTGCCGCGCAGGATCCCACGGTGCCGGTCATCGTGGTGTCCGGCACCAGCGAGGTGCGGGAACTGGCGCGGGCCCTGCGTCTTGGCGCGTGGGACTTCGTGATCAAGCCCATCGAGGACATGGCCGTGCTCGACCGGGCGCTGGTGCGCTGCCTGCTGCGGGCCGAACTGCTGCGCGAACAGGGGCGCCGCCGCGAAACGCTGGAAGACCTGGTGCGCCGCCGCACCGAGGATCTGGAAGACGCCAACCGCCGCCTGCGCCGCGAAATTGCCGAGCGCAGGGAATTCGAACGGGCCCTGGCGGAAAGCGAGCAACGCTTCCGCCAGTTGATGGAGAACACCAGCGAGGTGTTCTGGGTGCGCGATCTGGTCCGTGACCGGCTGCTGTATCTTTCTCCGGCCTACGAAACGGTCTGGGGGCGTCCGGTGCGGGACGCCATGCAGGTGCACGGCACGGCCATGGAAACCGTGCACCCCGATGATCGCCAGGGCCTGCGTGCCGCCATGTCGGGCATCGCCACCTCGGCCACGCCGGTGGATGCGGAGTTCCGCATCGTACGGCCCGACGGCGGGGTACGCTGGGTGCATGCCCGGGCCTTTCCCGTGCGCGACGGTGACGGCAACGTCTACCGCGTGGCTGGTGTGGCCGAGGACGTCACGGCCCGCCGCGCGGCGGAGGAAGGCATACGCGCCTCGCTGCGCGAAAAGGAAATCCTGCTGCGCGAGGTGCACCACAGGGTCAAGAACAACCTGCAACTCATCGTCAGCCTGCTGAACCTGCAGGCCGCCTATGCCGACGGTGCCGCCGACCGCGAGCGGTTCATCGAAAGCCGCAACCGCGTGGCCTCCATGGCCCTGGCGCACGAGGAACTGTATCGCGCCAACGACCTGGCCAGCGTCAACGTGGCCGACTACGTGGAGCGGCTGGCGCGCAAGCTGGTGCTGTCGTCGGTGGATGCCGAGGTGGAACTGGCGCTGGAGCTGCCGCCACTGTTCCTGCCGGTGTCGGCGGCCATCCCCTGCGGGCTGATTCTCAACGAACTGGTCACCAACGCCATCAAACATGCCTTCCCCAGCCGTGATGCGGGGCGCATCTCCATTGCCGCCCGGCGCAAGGGGCGGCAGGTGGAAGTGCACGTCACCGACGATGGCGTGGGGCTGCCGGAAGGCTTCGACCCCGCCGGTGGCACGACACTGGGCATGCAACTGGTGGGCAGCCTGGTGGCCCAACTCGGGGGGCGGCTGGAGGTGATATCCGGCCTTGCGGGCGCCAGTTTCGTGGTGCGCTTCGAGGAAAGCGAGGCCGAGCCGTACGGGGCGGACGCGTCCGATGCCGCCAGCGCGTTGGCGGGTGGGCCGGGGCTGGCTGGCGCGTTCATCGCCCCCAACGACGAGTAGTGCTTCGCCAGACAGCCGGACTGCGGAGTGGCCGGGCAGGTGGGCTGCCCGACTGCCGGGCAACCGGTCCGGCGCTCCGGCGTCAGCGTGGCGGACGGGTTGATGGCGGATTTCCCGAAGGTGTGGCGGGTGCTCGCGGGCGGAGCGTGATGCGGATGTGTCACAATTGGAACGCGGAGCACTCTTTTTACGTCAGTCCATGTACTTTTTTTCTCATTTGCCCGGTTTTGCCTTGACTTGGCAGCCTGACGGGCGGAGCATGTCCTTGCACCGACCGGACGCTCAATGAGCGCCATGCTGCCGATGCATGCCGAAATCTCCGTTCTGCGCCCTGATCGCGCGGGAGGCCAGGCCATGCGAGCACGCCGAGTCCAGTCAGCCTTTCTCCTTCCTGTCTTCTACGCCCCCCGGACGCAGTCGCCTTGCCCGCTGGCCGTTTTTTCGCCCCGTTTCGCACCCGCGTGCGACGGGGCTGTTTCGTGTTCGTTCGTCACGTGGTCAGAAGACGTGCCGCCCCGGCGGCGCCCAGTAACGCGCCGCCGCGCCCTTCTCCAAGGGGCGGCGCAAACCCGGTGGACGACGGAAGCCGCCTGCCGATCCTGTCGGGCCAGGCCCGAGGAGGCACCATGAGTTTCGCGGATCTCGGTTCCATTGTCGTTGGCGTCATCGTGCTCGGACTTATTGGGTACTTCATGTATACCAAGGTATTGAAGCACTAATAACGCCTCTTTGCATCGACCCGGCCCACCGGCCAGCCCTGCCAGACCGACCGGCGTGACCTGCCCCGCCGATGCCATACCGGCGCCCTTCACCTGCGTGAAGGGCGCCGCTTTTAGTTGTGTAAAGAGACCGGTGGGTTGAAGTTGATCGTGATAATCAGGCACAAAATTCAAAAAATATTGTCACGATCTGGTGACGGATGCTAGCGTTGGCAGACCTGCATTTTCCGCCTGCCCCGGTCGACTTTGGTCGAACGGGTCGGGAGCAGAATGTTGACAGCGATTTTCAATATCAACTAAGGTGGCGCTTCCCGCGCGGCACAGGGCTGGCGAGGATGGCTGCCGGGCATTGGCCGCATATGGGCCGGACGCGTGACGACGCACTCATCACAAGGAGACGGGAATGAACGAGAACCTCAAGTACGGGCTGTATTTCGTGGGCGGCGTGGCGCTGGGCGCCCTGGGCGCGGTGATGCTGGGCCGGGGCAAGTTCGACATCCGCCCGGCCATGGCCGACCTGCTGAGTCACGGCTTTGACCTGAAGGACAAGGCGTCCGCCTACGCGGAAACCGTGCGGGAACACATGGAAGACATCGTGGCCGAGGCGGAACACGTGCACAAGCAACGCAAGGACGCCGCCGAAGCCGCCGCGCCCGAAGCTGCTGACGCCGCCAAGGCCTAGCTAGCCGGACCTGACCAAGCAGGCCCCGGATCACTCTCCGACCAAATCCGCTACGGACGAGGCGCATGGACTATCGCATAGCACACGAACTGCCGGGGCGCCTGCGCCTGCGCTGCGCCCCCGGTTCGTTTTCCCAGGACAGGGCGTATGACCTTGTGGCCCGCATCGTGGCCGTTGACGGCGTTGCGGAAGCGCACGCCACCGTCACCACCGGCAGCGTGCTGGTATGCTACGCCCGCCCCGCCGCGCGAGGCGAGGTGCTGGCCGTGGTGGGCACCTTTGTGGCCGGGGGCGCGCCGCGCCGTACGCCGGGCAGAAAGGCGGAAGCCGCCGAACACCACGCCGGAGCGCGAGGGGCATCCGATAGCGGCGGCAGGGCCGACAGGGCCGACAGGGCCGAGGCCCAGCCTGATGCCAGATCCGGCGCCAAACCCGGAGCCGGGGGCGGCAAGGGGGCAGGCAGGGGGGCAGGCAAGGCTGCCGCTCCGTCCGCGACCGACAGCGGTCCCACCGTCGGACCTGCCCGTCGGGCACGCGGCCCCATGGGTGCGCACCTGCCGCCGGGGGCTCCCGGCATGGCCGGTTTGCGCGGAATGGGTGGCATGGCCCCTCACACCATGATGCCGGATGCTGCCGCCCTGTCGGCAACTGCATCGGGCGCAGCCGGGTTGAACGGGCTTGCCATGGCCGGCGCCGCACCCGGCGCGGGCGGTCTGGTCCGCTACCTGATCCTGCGTCCCTTCCTGCCGCGCATCGTGCGCATGGTTTCCGCCTTCTTCCGTGCGCTTCCCTTCCTGCTCAAGGGTGGGCGGTCGCTGGTCTCCGGTCGTCTCAACGTGGACGTGCTGGACGCTGCTGCGCTGGGCATTTCGCTGGCGCGGGGCGACTTCCGCTCCGTGGGGCTGATCACCGCGCTGTTCGCCGTGGGCGAGTTCCTGGAGGAATGGACCCGCAAGAAGTCGCGCGAAAGCTTGGCCGAAAGCCTGGCCGTGGACGTGGACACCGTGTGGGTGAAGCGTGGCGAGGCAGAGGTGCAGGTACCTCTTTCCGCCCTGGTGGACGACGACCTGGTCGTGGTCCGGGCCGGTTCGTCCATCCCCGTGGACGGTGTGGTGGCCGAGGGCGAGGCCATGGTCAACCAGACCTCCATGACCGGCGAACCGCTGGCCGTGGCCCGGCGTGCCGGGGCTTCCGTCTATGCGGGCACGGTGGTGGAGGAAGGCAGGCTGGACATCCGGCCCACCGGCGTGGGGTCCGCAACGCGCATCAACCAGATCGTGGGCTTCATCGAACGGTCGGAAGCCCTGAAGGCCAACGTGCAGGGCAAGGCGGAGCGCCTGGCCGACGCCATCGTGCCGTACAGCTTCCTGCTGGCGGGCGGGGTGTGGGCTGTCACCCGCGACGTGGCACGCGCCGCGTCGGTGCTGCTGGTGGATTACTCGTGCGCCATCCGCCTAGCCACGCCGTTGGCCATCCTGACCGGCATGCGCGAAGGCGCGCGCCACGGCGTGCTCATCAAGGGGGGCCGGTTCATCGAAGGGCTGGCCGGGGCCGACACCGTGGTCTTCGACAAGACGGGCACCCTTACCGAGGCGCGGCCCCGCGTGGCCGAGGTCATTTCGTTGAACGGGCATGGCCGCGACGACGTGCTGCGCCTGGCCGCCTGCCTGGAAGAGCATTTTCCCCATCCCGTGGCCCGCGCCGTGGTGCGCAAGGCCGAGCAGGAAGCGCTGGACCACCAGGAAGAACACGCAGAGGTCGAATACGTGGTGGCCCACGGCATTGCCTCGCGCCTGCGCGGCAAGCGCGTGCTGGTGGGCAGCCGCCACTTCGTCCACGAGGACGAGGGCGTGCCCCTGGACGAATTTTTGCCCGTGGTCAACGAATGGGCGGCCAAGGGCTACTCCATCCTGCACCTGGCCATCGGCGGCAAGTTGGCGGGCATCCTGTGCATAGAGGACCCGTTGCGGACCGAGGCTGCAGCTGTGGTGCGCGGCCTGCGCGAGCAGGGCGTGAAGCGCGTCATCATGCTGACCGGCGACGGGCCGGTGACGGCGGCGGCGGTGGCTAACGCCGTGGGCGTGGACGAATGGCGCGCCCAGGTGTTGCCCGCCGACAAGGCCGACATCGTGCGGCAGTTGCAGGCCGAGGGCGGCAAGGTGGTCATGGTGGGCGACGGCATCAACGATTCGCCCGCCCTGTCCGCCGCCGACGTGGGCGTTTCCCTGCGCGACGGGGCCGACCTTGCCCGCGAAGTGGCCGATGTGGTGCTTTCCGGCAACGACCTTGCGGAGCTGCTGGTGGCCCGGCACCTGGCAAAGGCAACCCTGCGCCGCATCCACGTCAACTTCGGGTCCATCATGGGGCTGAACTCGGCCTTCATGGCCCTTGGCCTGGTGGGCCGGGCGCAGCCCGGCATGCTGGCCCTGCTGCACAACCTGACCACCGTGGGCGTGGCCCTGAACGCCATGCGGCCCATGCTGGGCAATGGCGCGGCGGAAGGACGGCGCGGTGCGGAGCGCACGCCGGGCGTGATGGCGCTGCCCGTTGGCGTGGCCGAAAGGGCAGGCGCTGGCCCGGCTGCCGGGGCGGTCGCTGCCGTGGTTTCGCCCGCCGCACGGGTTGCGGCAGGAGTTGCGGGAGCGGGCTCCGTCGTCAAGGCTGCGCTGAAGGCTACCGTGCAGGGCGCTGCCAAGGCGGTGGGTTCCATGGCCGGCAAGGGCAAGGCGGCTGACACGGCTCGTGCGGGTGGCGCGGCTGGTGTGACTGGCGAGTCTGACACCGGGACGCAGGGCAAGGCCCCTGCAAAGGGGGCGGCCAAGGCTGGCAAATCGGTCAAGACCGGCAAGTCGGGCACGACCGCCGGAGCGGCGAAGCCCGCGCGGTCCAAAGCCGCCGCAGCAACGGCGGAGGTGAAGACCACGCCGGAACGAACCGGCAAGGGTGGCGCAAAGGGCGGCAAGGCTCCGGCGGCGGTCAAAACCGCCGCGTCAGTCAGGTCCCCGGAAACCGGGTCCCCGGAACCCAAGGCGGCCAAAAGCAGGACCAGGGCCACCGGCAAGGCTGGCCCCAAGACTGGCGGCTCCGGCACGGCATAACGGACGCATCCGCAGCAGGGCCGCGCCCGGCGCGGCAAGGAGAGGTGGATCATGATCAGCAGTTTCATCGACGGCAGGGTACGCATCCGGTGCGATGCACTGCGCAATCCGGAGGCGGCCGCCGCCATCGAAGGCACCCTGCGCGAGACGCCGGGTGTGCTTTCCGCCACGGCCAACCCGCGCACCGGCGGCCTGCTGGTGGAATACGACCCGGATGCCGTGACGCAGGAGCAGTTGCTGGAAGCGGCCAAGATGCTGGAAGCGTTTGCCGCAGAGGAACAGAAGGCCCCGAAGAAGCCGTGCTGCTGTCGCCGCCTGACCAGGGCCGGGGCCATGCGTATTTCCAAGCGGGGCATGGCCGGGTCGCTGGCGGCGCTGGTGCTGTTCGGGCTGGCCGGACGCGAGCGGGCGCACATCGTGGCGGGCGGGCTGTTCCTGGCCTTCAATGCCTACCATCTGTATGCGTACCGCAAGCGCATCATGGCCTAGGCCATCCGGATTTGGCCGCAGTCCCTACGGCTTGCACACCTTGCAGGGGCGAAAACCCGCGTCCAGGGCTGCTTTCCGCGTGGCGAACACCGCCGTGCAGGCCTTGCACGCGTAGTAGGTGCAGCCCAGGCGGTGAAAGATGTGCGACTGCACGTTGCCATGGTAGGCGGCATTCTGCGCGGCCTGTGCGGCTGGTATGGACTGTGCGGAAAGGACGGCCACCGTCAGAACCAGCGTTGGGGGCAGCGCCAGCAGCAGGGTAAGCAGGACCGCCGCTGCGGCGCGGACCGCGAGCGGGTACGGGCCGTAACGGAAGAGTGACGGGGTAGCGCGCATACGGGCCTCCTTTGGAGTGGCCCTACCGCGAAGCGGGCATGTGCGCAACGGATCAAGAGTGAATGCATGGAAAAGGGCGTCCCACCGGGCGCTCTTTTTGCGTGTGATGCGGGGGAGACTGGTGCGAAGGCTCGCGCGTGGAGGGGGCTACGTGCCCCCCCTGTCCGTGTCGGCCAGCAGGATCAGGTCCAGCAGGGCGGGGCCGGAGGGAATGCGCAGGTCCGTGGCCGCGCAGGCGGCCTCGTCGAAGCGGGCGGCGGGATGCGGCAGGGCGCCCGGTCCGTGCAGCAGGAAGGGCACGGCGTCCGGGTGGTGGCGGCCATCGCCGCAGTGGGTCACATGGTCGCAGGTGACGCAAAGCAGGGCGTCGGGCCGGGCCGCGCGCAGGGGCGCGACAAGTTCCGCGTCGATGCGGGACAGCAGGGCGGATTTGGCGCGGGCGTCGCGGGCATGGGCGCACATGTCCGGGCCTTCCACATGGATGAAGACCACCGCGTGGTCCGCCAGCAGGGCAAGGGCCGTGGCGGCTTTGGCGGCAAGGTCGGTATCCGCGCCGCCGGTGACGCCGGGGATTTCGGGCGCGGCAAGCCCTGCGGCCAGGGCCAGCCCGCGGGCCAGGGGCACTGCCGCCACCATGGCGGCGGTGAGGGGCGCGCGGGGGAGCGTCGAAGAGGCGGCGGCGTACCGGGCGGAAAACGGCGGCAGGTCGGGGTGGTGACCGCACCCCCACGGCCACAGGGCGAGGCTGTGGGGGGCATCTGGCCCGGTGCTACCGGCAAGCTGCGCGTTGACCGCCGTGATGCGCGCGTGCAGGGCAGGGTGGTGTCGGGCGAGGTCGCGCAGGGCGTCGGTGGGGGATTGCCCGATGACGTCCTGCGGTCCGGCGGGGGCGAAGATGCCGCGCGCGGCGGAGACGGGCGTGGCGGGCGAGGAGGTGACGGGAGAGGACAGAGAGGCGGCTTGGCTGGCGTCGTCCCGTTCCACCACCGTGAAGCGAAACCCGCCGCCGTGGGCCGTAATGTAAGCCGGGGACGGGAAGGCCTCGCGCACGATGCGGGCAATGGTGTGTTCCGTGGCGGGGAGCAGCGTGGCGGCGGGGTCGGCCATGCGGCCATGGGCGTCCAGCGCCACCACGTTGCAGCGCCATGCCCTGTCGCGGGGGGCAAGGGGCAGACCGGCGGCCAGGGCTTCAAGGGGGCCGCGCGCGGCGGGGTGGCGCAGCGGGTCGTAGCCGAGCAGGGCGGGGATGCCTGCATCGGACCCGGCTTCCGCGCCGGTGGGGATGACCTGGCAGAGACCGGCGGCGCCGGTGGCGGCCAGGCGGTCGAGGGTGGGCGTGTGCGCGGCGGCCAGTGGGGTGGGCTGGCCGTCGCTGGCGGGCAGGTCGGCCATGCCGTCGAGGATGCAGATGATGCGGGGCGTGTGCATGGCGGAACTGGTGGTGGCGCTTGAGTTAGCGCAGACACGTTGCGAGCGGAATCCGCCTTTTGCCGCCAGACTGCGTTGCTTCAACGTTTTTGATGCTCACGCACGGAAGTGCGCTGCGCTCAAGAAACGTCGAAGCGCCTTGTCTGGCGACAAAAATCGTAATCCCTTGCACCGTGCCCGCACCAGCCATCCGCGTCGGAAGACCGACGCGGAGTATAAGGAAGAAAGACCGTTCATCAGCTCGAAAAGAAAACAAGAGAAAGGCCGGGAGAGTGCGTCGGGGGGAGGTATGGGCAAGCTGGGCCGCCGCCTCACTGCTCCTGTATCCCCAATCAAAAAGTTCTGGAGGGGATGGGGTGCGGGGAAGGGGAACCTCTTCCAAGAGGTTCCCCTTCCCCGCGAATTTATCCCTTTCCTGCCTTTTCAATCCTTACTGCAACACCCGGTAGCAGATGGGCGGCGCAAGTAGCAGCCCGGCCGCCTGCACCTGGGCAATGGCGCCTTGTATGGCGCTGGCCTTGGCGGCGTGGGTCATGAACACCAGCGGCACGCCCTGGGGGTGCTGCCCCTTCTGGATGGCCTGGGCGATGCTGATGGAGTGGTCGGCCATGGCCCCGGCCAGGTCGCGCAGCACGCCGGGGTTGTCCGGCACCATGGCGCGCACGTAGTAGCTGCTTTCGGCGTCTGCCGGGGGCAGGATGTCCGCGCGGGGCGGCACCTGGCGCTGAAAGCCGGTGTTGTGCGGGGCCGCGCCGCGCGCCACGGTCATCAGGTCGGCCAGCACGGCGCTGGCGGTGGGCAGGCTGCCCGCGCCCAGCCCGTGCAGGAACACGGGGCCCACGGCGTTGCCTTCCAGGCGGATGGCGTTGTATGCGCCGCCCACCCGGGCGATGAGGAAGGTGTGCTTGACCAGGGTGGGGAACACCCCGGCTTCCAGCCTGCCGTTCACTTCGCGTACCTGTGCCAGCAGCTTGATGCGAAAGCCCAGTTCGCGCGCGAACTCGATGTCCATGCGGTCGATGCCCGCAATGCCCTGCACGGGCAGTTCGGCGTAGGGGTAATCCATGCCGTAGGCCAGGCGGATCAGCAGCACCAGCTTGTGGGCGGTGTCGTGGCCTTCGATGTCCAGCGTGGGGTCCGCCTCGGCGTAGCCCAGTTCCTGCGCCTGCGCGAGGGCGGTGGCAAAGTCCAGGCCGTTGCTGGTCATCTCGGAGAGGATGTAGTTGGCCGTGCCGTTCAGGATGCCGACCAGCGAGCCGATGCGGTTGCCCGCCAGGCTTTCCTTCAGCGTCTGGACGATGGGAATGCCCCCGGCCACGCTGGCCTCGTGGTGCAGGCCCACGTTCTTCTGCTCGGCCAGGCGGTACAGGTCGTAGCCGTCTTCGGCCAGCAGGGCCTTGTTGGCGGTGACCACGTGCTTGCCCGCTTCCAGCGCGCGCTGGATGATGGCGTGGGGGGCCTTGATGCCGCCCATCAGTTCCACCAGCACGTCGATTTCCGGGTCGTCGGTGAGCACTGCCGGGTCGGCGGTCAGGGTTGCGCCCTGCGGCACGGGCCAGGCGCGCGGCTTGGCCAGGTCGCGCACCAGAATGGTCTTGATGACCATTTCACGCCCGGTGCGTTCGGTGATCCACTGGCGGTTCTCGTCCAGCACGCGGGCAAGCCCGCTGCCCACGGTGCCGAACCCTGCCATGCCTATGGTCAGGGGACGCAGCGGCTTCTGGGGCATGGGGCGTTTGCCGCCCGGCTTGTCGCTTTCGCTACCCACACGCCCTCCCGGAGAGCACCTTCTTGATGCCCTTCATGGCCTGCTTGGTACGGTGTTCGTTCTCGATGAGGGCGAAGCGGACGTGGTCGTCGCCGTGCGCGCCAAAGCCCAACCCCGGAGAAACGGCCACATGGGCTTCCTTCAGCAGCAGCTTGGAGAATTCCACGGACCCCATGGCGCGGAATTCTTCGGGAATCTGGGCCCACACGAACATGGTGCCCTTGGGCGGCGGCACGTCCCAGCCAGCGCGGCCAAGGCCTTCGATGAGCACGTCGCGGCGCTTGCGGTAGGTGTCCACGATTTCGGTCACGCATTCCTGCGGGCCGTTCAGGGCCACGGTGGCGGCAATCTGGATGGGCTGGAAGTGGCCGTAGTCCAGGTAGCTCTTGATGCGGGTCAGCGCGTAGACCAGGTCGCGGTTGCCCACGCAGAAGCCCATGCGCCACCCGGCCATGGAGTAGCTTTTGGACATGGAGAAGAATTCCACGCCCACGTCCTTTGCGCCTTCGGCCTGCATGAAGCTGGGCGGCATGTGGCCGTCAAAGGCCAGGTCCGCGTAGGCGAAGTCGTGGATGACGTAGATCTTGTGTTCCTTGGCGAAGTCCACGACCTTCTGGAAGAATTCCGGCGCGGCTATCTCGCAGGTGGGGTTGTGCGGGTAGCTGATGAACAGCAGCTTGGGCTGCGGCCAGGTCTGGCGGGTGGCCACCAGCAGGTCTTCGAAAAAGTCGCGCCCGCGCCCGATGGGAATGCGCCGCACGTCGGCCCCGGCAATGATGGGGGCATAGGTGTGGATGGGGTAGGTGGGGTCCGGCGCGAACACCACGTCGCCGGGCGACAGCATGGCCAGCGACAGGTGCGAAAGCCCTTCCTTGGCGCCCATGGTGGCCACGGCTTCCGTGTCCGGGTCCAGGTACACGCCGAAGCGGCGCATGTACCAGTCGCAGATGGCCTTGCGCAGGTTGGGGATGCCGCGCGACACCGAGTAGCGGTGGTTCACGCCCTTGCCCGATGCTTCCACCAGCTTGTCCACGATGTGCTGGGGCGTGGGGATGTCGGGGTTGCCCATGCCAAGGTCGACGATGTCCACGTTCTGGCGGCGCAGTTGCATCTTCAGTTCGTTCACCGTCGCAAAGACATAGGGAGGCAGACGGTGCATGCGCGGAAACTGATTCATGGCGAAGTTCTCCGTGTTTGAAACAAAAAGAGGCGGCAGCGCCGCCTCGAACCAACGGCGCAAGCCTGCGTCACCGAGCGGCGGTTGCCGCGGTGGCGGCCGCGGCGGTAGCGGCGGCGGTGGTGGCGATGGTAGCGGTCCGGTCGAGGTGGGACATGCCGATGACTCTTGTGGTGGAGAATGGCCGTGTATACATTGCGCGTGCGCCGCGTGCCGGTGCGCGGGCGTCTGGTAGACGCCGTGCACGGAACGGAAAGCCCCAACGAATGCCCCGGACAAACGGTCCGGGCAAGGTATTCTGACAGGCGGCGAGGCCACCGTGGGTTGCGGTGTCGGTGGTTTGTACTGCAAAAAAGAAATGCCGGTCAATACGCCTAGCTGCGATGAACATGACCTGGCTGCGATGAATGTAGACTGTTTGGCCGAACGGCGCCGGGGGAAGCATGAACGACGATACGCGGCACGCGCGGCGGGTGTACCTGGTGGGGCCGCGCGCCAGCGGCAAGACCACGCTGGGCAAGGCCCTGGCCGCCCGCGTCGGGTGGAATTTCGAGGATACCGACGCCACGGTGGTGGCCACGGCGGGCATGACCGTGGAGCAGATCGTGGAGCGCGAAGGCTGGGAAGGATTCCGGCGGCGCGAAACCGAGGCCCTGCGCGACACCCTTGGCCGTGACGGGCTGGTGGTGGCCACCGGCGGCGGCATGGTGCTGGCGGAAGAGAACCGGCGCATGCTGCGCGACGGGGGCTTTGTGGCCTACCTGTGCGGCAGCGTGGACATGCTGGCCGGTCGCCTTGCGCGCGACCCGCTGGCCGCCCAGCGCCCCTCGCTGACCGGGCGGCCCATTGCCGACGAGGTGGCCGAGGTTCTGGCCGCGCGCGAACCCCTGTACCGGGAATGTGCCCACGCGGTGCTGGACGCCGGGGATGACGTGCAGGCACTGGTGGCGCGGTTGGCTGGCCTGCTGGAAAAGTAGCACACGGGCTTCCCTGCGGACCGGGTGCGCACGTGCCCGGTTTTCCTGGGCCTTGGGCGGCGCCGGAGCGCCGCGCCCCCTTGCCATGCCCGCCCCCACGGGGGCATAGTGGCATACCCGCGCGCCGTGGCAGGGCGCGGCGGCCATGCCATCGCAGTGTTCATCGTGAGGTCGCCATGCAGATCCGCAAGATACTCGTTCCCGTGGATGGTTCCGACTACTCGCAGCGCGCGGCGGAATACGCCGCCGATTTTGCGAAGATGGTGGGGGCAGAGGTTGTGCTGCTCATCTGCCGCATGTCCATCCCCCCCATTCTCGGGCAGGTGGCTTACGACCAGGCCCGCAATTCGCTGGTGGCCCAGGCCGAGGAAGTGCTGGAACCCTGTCGCCGCCTTCTGCGCGAGCGCAACGTGCCCTTTGCCGACCGCGTGCTGGAAGGCAAGGTGGAGGTGGCCATAGTGGACGCCGCCGACTACGAACGCTGCGACCTGATCATCATGGGGTCGCGCGGGCACTCGGAACTGGAGGGGTTGCTGCTGGGCAGCGTCACCCACCGGGTGTTGCAGATGGCGTCGTGTCCTGTGATGGTCATCCGCTGACAAACATTTTCGGGCCCTTCGGGAGAGCGCGGGATAAACCCGCGCGTCCCGGCAGACAGGAGCATCCATGAGCGGCAACACCTTCGGTCGCATCTTCCGGCTGACCACCTACGGCGAATCGCACGGCCCCGGCCTTGGCGGTGTGGTGGACGGCTGCCCCGCCGGGGTGCCGCTGGACGAATCGATCATCCAGCGCGAACTGGACCTGCGCCGCCCCGGCAGCGCATCCGCAGGCCTTGCAGGCACGGCACGCAAGGAATCGGACACCGTGCGCCTGCTTTCCGGCGTGTTCGAAGGGGTCACCACCGGCACACCCATCGGCTTCCACATCGCCAACGAAGACCAGCGCTCGCGTGACTACGGCGACCTGGCCAAGCTGTATCGCCCCGGCCACGCGGACATCACCTACGACGCCAAGTACGGCCTGCGCGACTTTCGCGGCGGCGGCAGGGCGTCGGGGCGCGAAACCGTCTCCCGAGTGGCGGGCGGCGCCGTGGCGCTGGCCCTGCTGGCCATGCACGATATCGAGGTGCGCGCCTACACCGTGGAGATCGGCAGCGTGCCCGCCGATGTCGTGGACCCGGCGGGCGCGCAGGAGCGGATGTTCTTTTCGCCCGACCCGGACGTGGTGCCCGCGTGGGAATCGCTGATTCACGACGTGCGGGCCGAGGGCGACACCCTGGGCGGCATCGTGCAGGTGGAAGCCACCGGCGTGCCCGCAGGCCTCGGCGAACCGGTGTTCGACAAGTTGGACGCCCTGCTGGCCCACGCCCTGATGTCCGTGGGCGCGGTGAAGGCCGTGGAGATAGGCGCCGGACTTGAGGCGGCGCGCCTGCGCGGCAGCGAGAACAACGACCCCATCATCCCCGGCGGCTTCCACACCAACCATGCCGGGGGCATTCTGGGTGGCATCTCCAACGGGCAACCCATCGTGGTGCGCGCGTCGGTGAAGCCCATCCCGTCCATCGCGCAGGAACAGATCACCATCGATACCAATGGCAGGCCCGCGCCGCTGCGCGTGGGCGGTCGCCACGACATCTGCGCCATCCCGCGCGTGGTGCCGGTGCTGAAGGCCATGATGGCGCTGGTGTTGGCGGACAGTCTCCTCCTTCAGCGTCGCATGGGTTAAGCGAAGCCCCCAGATTGGTTCTTTTGCCTTCCGGCGTCGTCAAACGCGTTTTTTGCTCCGGTCGAGTACGAGAAGAGTACACTCCCTTCGCAAAAAACGCGTTTTCCTCGCCGGAAAGGCAAAACTCCTCAATCTGGGAACTTCGCAAAAGTCATCCGCTGTTGCGTGCAGTAAAAAAAGAACACGGCGGACGTTCCGGAAGGAGCGTCCGCCGTGGGCGTCTTGCAGCTCACTGCCTGGGGTCGCCCGGCAGCATCTCGGCGCCGGACAGCCCCGGCACGGACACGGGCCTGGGCTCGGTGTCGCGGTAAGTGGTGGCGATGCGCTTGAATTCTTCTTCGGCCAGCAGGAAGGCGTCCACCACGGCGGGGTCGAAGTGGGTGCCCCGGCCTTGCAGGATCATCTCGCGCACCCTGGCGTGGGGGAAGGCGGGCTTGTACTGCCGGGCGCAGATCAGGGCGTCGTACACGTCGGCCAGGGCCATCAGGCGGCCGGAAAGGGGAATGGCCTCGCCCGCAAGGCCTTCCATGTAGCCGGAACCGTCCCATTTTTCGTGGTGGCTCCAGGCTATTTCTGCAGCCAGGTGCAGGAAGGCGTCGTCCTCCATGCCCTGCGCGGCGTTGGCGATGATGTTCCGGCCGTGGCGCACGTGCTGGCGGATTACCGCGTATTCCTCCTCGGTGAGCTTGGCAGGCTTGAACAGCACGCTGTCGGGCACGGCCACCTTGCCCACGTCGTGCAGCGGCGCGGAGTGGAACAGCAGTTCAATGTAGTCTTCGGTCAGCTGGGGGTAGGTCTCCTTGCCGCCCATATCCCGCAGGGCTTCGGCCAGCGCCCGCACGTAGTGCTGGGTGCGCTTGATGTGCGCGCCGCTGATCTCGTCGCGGCTTTCGGCCACGGCGGTCATGGATTCCAGGGTCATCTGCCGGGCGTGGTTCAGTTGGCGCAGCCGCACGTAGGCCATGCGCCGCTCCCGCGCGTACAGCGCGAGGGACAGCAGCGCCCCTTGCACCAGCGCGGCCAGCACCGGGGCGGCCATGGGCAGGGCAATGCCCCGCCACGCGAACAGCGCGTATCCTGTGGCAGGCATGACCAGGGCAGCGGCCAGCGTGGCGACCCCCGCCTGCAACGGCCCGGCCCGCAGGAACAGCAGCCCGGCCAGCAGGATGACCAGCGCCGACGGAGCGAACCGGTATGCCGCCGCATGTTCCGGCTCGCGCAGGGGGTTGCCGTCGAACAGATTGTCCAGGGCCACGGCGTGCACTTCGGTGCCGGGGTAGTTGGCCGATACCGGGGTGTGGTGCAGGTCGTTGAGCCGTGCCGCGCTGGACCCCACGATGACCATGCGGCCTTCGAACAGGGCCGGGTCGTGCGTGCCGCGCAGCACCTCCGCCGCCGGGACGAAACGGTGCGCCCGCGCGCCGCCGGAAAAGCGCAGCCGCATGCGCGCCGCCCGGTCCACCGGCATGCGCGCCGTGCCCACCACCAGCAGCGGCCCCAGCGCGTCCGTTTCCACGCGTACCTCGCGCAGATCGCGCGCCTGCATGAACAGGGCAAGCGCCAGGCTGGGGTAGTACTGCCCCTGAAAACGGTGCAGCAGGGGCACGCGGCGAATGCTGCCATCCTCGTCCTTTTCCACGTTGATGAACCCGGACGCGGCCAGCCCGGCCTGAATGGGGCCGGTGTTGCACAGGATGCCGGTGGCCTCCGCCGGGTCGATGGCGGTGGTTTCTCCGGTCACGTGTACGGGACGCGGCAGGTTTTCGGGGTCCGGGGTGACAAGGTCGAACAGGTGCATCACCGCGCCCACGGCTTCCGCCCCGGCAAGCACGCTGCCGAAGTAGGCGTCGTTGTCCTCCATGCCGCGCGGCACGCCGGTGATGGCGATGTCCAGCCCGAAGTCGCGCCGAAAGGCGTTGCGGATGGTGGCGATGGAGGTGCGGTCCGGTTCGGAGAACAGGACGTCCACTCCCACCCCCATGGGCCGGGCGGCAGACACCCGACGCACGATGCCGCCGGTGAGATAGCGCGGCCACGGCCACTGCCCCGCCACGGCCAGGCTTTCCTCGTCGATGTCCACGATGACCACCCTGTCCGGGTGCGCTGGCGCGGCGTCGTGCACCATGCGGCGGGTCAGCCCGTCCAGGATGCGGTTGTCCGCAAGCTGCACCAGTTCTGGCTCTGCCAGGCAGAACAGCACTGCCAGCAGCAGCCCGGCCACGGTGACGGCGGCCACCAGCCGCTGGCGCGAAATGGCAGCCGGGCGGGATGCGGGTTTGACGGGCGTGGACATGAGATACCGTGTCCGAAAACTCTAGCGGACCAGGATTTCCACCCGCCTGTTCCTGGCCTCGGCCACGCCGGGTGCGGTGGGCACCAGCGGGTCGTTGGCCCCGTGGCCGGAAAGCGCCATGGCGTCACCGGGCACTCCGCGCGCTTCCAGCATGCGGCGCACGGCGTCTGCCCGGGCCATGGACAGCTTCTGGTTGGCGGCGGGGTCGCCCGCGCTGTCGCTGTGCCCGATGACCGAAACGTTGCTTACGGCGCGGCGGGTGATGTCGGCGGCGGCCTCGTCCAGCGCCGGCAGCGAGGCGGGGTCCGGCGCGGTGGAGCCGGTGGGGAAGTACAGCAGAAAGCTCTTGGGCGATTCCGGCATGGCGGCCAGCGTGCTGCCAAAGATGCGGACAATTTCCTGGTGCGGCATCACTGTGGGCGGGGCGGGCTTGTCGGTCACCTGGGTGGATTCGTTGGCGGCGGCCAGGGGTTGTTCGGCCCCGCCCGCCTTCACCACCACCCGACCCACGCTGCCGTCGTCGTCCGGCATCAGCACTACCGTGGTCTTGGGCGCGCAGGCCCCCAGCGCGAGACACAGCAAAAGGATGGATAACAGCGTACGCATGGTGCCCCCCTATTCGGCGTGGATGAGAAAGCGGGTGCCGCGCACGCCCACGGCGGCCTGCGGCGTGCGGAACCTGACGGCATCGGGCGCCAGCTTGGCCAGCCGGCCGGAAGAATAGGCCGCCTCGCCGCGCTGCATGTACACGTCGAAGTCGTAGTCCTTTTCCAGCGGCACGAAGCGGTAGGACTGCACCGTCAGTTCCGATCCCGGCCCCACGGCGATGCGTGAGCCGTCCTGAAAGCTGACTCCGGCCTTGCCGTCCGGACCGGTGCGCAGGATGTCGCCCACCAGCAGCGGATCACCCGGCGCGGGAACCGAGCTTGCGCCCGCGCGTTCCACGCTGACCGTGCCGGACACCGAGCGGAAGTTGGCGGCGGGCGCTTCCGCCCATGTGACGGATGCACCAAGGACGAGGACCAGGGTCAGTGAGGCCAGCAGCGTCGGCAGTGCCAGCGGCACGCGGACAGGCAGACGTATGATGCGCATGCTATTCCCCCGGTATGGCGTGTTTTATCCGCGTATGCGGCAGGAGCGGAACATGTCCGTATCCGGCCTGTCCTGCCGAAGGCGGGTGGACCTGCCCCATGCATGGGCGCATGTTTGGGCCGAATGTCTGGCTGCGTGCCCGAGGGCGACGCGCCGTCGCCCAGGCACTCAGACTCATGGACGCATGCGGGGTTTGTCCCGCTATACCCGTTTTGGCATTCATTTTTTTGGGATACAATTAGATTTCGCGGCAGGCAGGCTGAAAGACCATGTAAAGCGGCGGCAGAGGGGGCGTACGTCCCGTGCGTGCCGTGTGTCCGGCGCGCGGAGTCGTCGGCCATGCGGCTTCGCCCCGCCGGACGGCCCGACTGCCGCACCATCCTTGACGGGTACGGCATGAGCGGCTAGGGGCTGTTGCAGAACTGTCGGCATCCTGCGACTGCCGCCGATATGGGCCATGGCGGCTCGCGCCGCACCCCGCATCTGCCCGAACGGGTGCCACCCGAACGCATGCCGTACCGGCGCGTGCCACCCAAGGCATGGCATTCCGGCGCATCCTTGCGCATCCGGCCCGCCCTTTTCGCCCCCCCAACCGGACATCTCATGCAGCACGACCCGCGCAACCCGCGTTCCTCCCGATTTTCCCGTTCCGCCGCCCGGCAGACCCCGACGGGGCCGCAGGCTGGCGCGGCATCCGGTCCCCAGCCAGCCGCCCCCGCCGCATCCGGCAAGGTCGCGCCCATGCTGGCCGCCATGCAAGAGGCGCAGGACGCCCCGGAACAGCTTTCCGGCGTGCTCGACCGCGTCATCTTCCACAACGAGGAAAACGGCTACACCGTGCTGCGCCTGCGCCCGCTGCCCAAGGGCGACATGATCAGCGTGGTGGGGCACATGGTCTCGCCGCAGCCGGGGGCATCGCTGAAGCTGGTGGGCCGCTGGGTGAACAACCCGCGCTTCGGGCGGCAGTTTTCCATGGAGAACTACGAGAACCTGCTGCCCGCATCCGTGGAGGGCATTCGCCACTATCTCGGCTCCGGCCTCATCAAGGGCGTGGGCGAATCCATGGCCGCGCGCATCGTCGATGCCTTCGGCGAGGACACCTTCCGCGTGCTGGACGAGGAACCGGACAAGCTGCTGCGGGTCAGCGGGGTGGGCGGCAAGACGCTGGAACGCATCAAGGCGGGCTGGTCCGACCATCAGGGCATCCGCGACCTGATCATGTTCCTGCAGCCGCACGGGGTCAGCACCGCCTACGCCGTGCGCATCTACCGCCATTACGGGCAGCAGGCGCTTTCCGTAGTCCGCGAGAATCCCTACCGCCTGGCCATGGACATCCACGGCATCGGCTTTCATACCGCCGACACCGTGGCGGAAAAGCTGGGTTTTTCGCGCGACAGCGAACTGCGGGCAGAGGCGGGCACCCTGTACACCCTGCAACGCCTGAACGACGACGGCCACGTCTATGTGCCGCACGACGCGCTGATCACCCACACCTCGGACCAACTGGACATCCGCGCCGACCTCGTGGAAGACGCCCTGCGCACCCTGGAGATTGAGGAGCGCATTGTCATCGAGGAAATGGACGGCGAGCTCGGGGTGTTCCTTTCCCGCTACCATCATTACGAAACCAAGATCGCCTACTACCTGCAACGGGTGCTGCGCTCGCCGAAAGCCGTGCATTTCGAAGACCCGGAGGCGGTCATCACCGAGGTGCTGGCCAAGCTGTCCATCACCCTCGCGCCGGAGCAACTGGAGGCCGTGCGCACCGCCACCCGTTCCAAGGTCATGGTGCTTACCGGCGGCCCCGGTACCGGCAAGACCACCATCATCAACGCCATCATCAAGGTCTTTGCCGAAACGCGCGCCAAGATCCTGCTGGCCGCGCCCACGGGCCGCGCCGCCAAGCGCATGTCCGAGACCAGCGGGCGCGAATCCAAGACCATCCACCGCCTGCTGGAATACAGCCCCAAGGAAGACGGCTTCGCCCGCAACGAGGACAACCCCCTTGCCTGCGGCCTGCTGGTGGTGGACGAGGCGTCCATGATGGACACCATGCTCATGTACCACCTGTTGAAGGCCGTGCCGCTGGGCGCCACGCTGCTCTTCGTGGGCGACGTGCACCAGTTGCCCTCGGTGGGGCCGGGCAACGTCCTGCGTGACGTCATTGCCTCCGGCGTGGTGCCGGTGGTGGAACTGGTGGAGGTGTTCCGGCAGGCCGCCGAAAGCGAGATCATCTGCAACGCCCACCGCATCAACCACGGCGAGGTGCCCCCGCTGGAATCCTCGCGCGACCGGTTGTCCGACTTCTATTTCATCCGGCAGGACGACCCCGAAAAGGCCGTGGAGATGATTGTGGAACTGGTGCGCGACCACATCCCGCGCCGCTTCGGCCTGCATCCCGTCAACGACATCCAGGTGCTGACCCCCATGCACAAGGGCGCGGTGGGCGCGGGCAACCTGAACGTGCGCCTGCAACAGGCCCTGAACGGCCAGACCCTGTGCGTGCAGCGCGGCGAGCGTCAGTACCGTCTGGACGACAAGGTGATGCAGATCCGCAACAACTACGACAAGGACGTCTTCAACGGAGACATCGGGCGTATCTGCCTGGTGGACCCCAAGGAGCGTCAGCTTACCGTGCGCTTTGACGAGCGCAACGTGCCCTACGCCTGGGAAGAACTGGACGAGATCGTCCCCGCCTACGCCATCTCCGTGCACAAGTCGCAGGGGTCCGAATACCCCGCCGTGGTCATCCCCGTGCTGACCCAGCACTACATGCTGCTGCAACGCAACCTCATCTACACCGGCGTCACCCGCGGCAAGCGCTTGGTGGTGCTGGTGGGCGAGCCGCGCGCCCTGGCCATGGCCGTCAAGAACAACCGCATGCACAAGCGCCACACCCGCCTTGCCCGGCGGTTGGCGTTGGGTGTGGGGGTGGGGTAAGGACGGAAGGGGACGGGAAGAATTTTGGATGGGAGAGAAAAGAATCGGGGGAAGGGGAGGAAAATTTGAAAATTTTCCTCCCCTTCCCCCGAACCCCTATCCCCTCCTTCAAACTTTTCAATTGTGGTGTAGGGCGTGAGGGCAGAGGCTGTGGGAACATGGTCACGTCACGCCGTGCGGGATGGAAGAAGGGGAGAAATCCCGGAAGCCCGTTCGGAACAGGGAGAATGATGATGTCGCAGAAAGTGTCCACCGCGAATGCCCGCCGCCAATCGTCCGGTACAGCGCGTTCCTTTGTTACCGCGTTGGTCGTGCTGATGCTGGCCGCGCTGTTTCTGTCCGGGTGCGCCGGGCGCGGACCGCGCGAGGTCGTGCCGCCGCGCTTCACCGAACTGGAACGCCATCCGCAGGATCTTTCCGTGTACGCCGCCCGCGCGGGCGGTGACAGCCCGCTGCTGGATGCCGCCACGCAAGCCGCCCAGGACGAGCGCTGGAACACCCGCTTCTTTGCCCCGTGGTTGCAGACCCGCACCGGGGTCACCATTGCCGAGGTGGCCCGCACCGCGCCCTACCTGACCAAGGACGGACGCACGCGCGGCCACGCCGAAAACCTGCTGCCGTGGGACGCCAGCCGTTTTGCCGCGCTGGTGGCCAACTGCGACGCCGCATCCTTTCCGGCCCTGGCAGAGCGCGGCATCATCGTGCGCAATACCGCCCTGCGCGAACTGCCCACCCTGCGCCCCTCGTTCGCCAATCCCGACAAGGCCGGGCAGGGCTACCCGTTTGACGATTTGCAGCGGTCCGCCGTGTGGACCGGCACCCCGGTGTTCGTCTCGCACGTGTCGCTGGACCGGGCCTGGCTGTACTGCGAAACCGGCTTCGCCTCCGGCTGGGTGCCCGCAGAGCACGTGGCCCTGGCCGACCCCACCTTCCGCGCCCTGTACCAGAATGGCCGCTATGCCGCCGTGCTGCGCGACGACGTGGCCCTGACCAGCCCGAACCAGACGTTCATCGCCATCGCGCACATCGGCGCGGTATTCCCCGTGGCCGTGGAATCGCCGGGCGGGCTTACCGTGCTGGTGCCCCTGCGCGATGCCGATGGCCGCGCGGTGCTGGGGCAAACCACCCTGCCCGCCGGGTACGCCGCCATGAAGCCGCTGGTCATCTCCGCCGCGCGCATGGCCGAAATCGGCAACCGCATGATGGGCCAGCCCTACGGCTGGGGCGGCATGTACGAGGACCGCGACTGCTCGGCCACCCTGCGCGACCTGTTCGCCCCCTTCGGCATCTGGTTGCCGCGCAACTCTGCGTCGCAGGCCAGGGCCGGGCGGTTCGTGGATTTCGGCAGCGCCTCGCCCGACGGCAAGGAAGCCATCATCCGCGCACAGGGCGTGCCCTTCCTGACCCTGCTCTGGCTCAAGGGGCACATTACCCTGTACCTTGGCGAATACGACGGCCACCCGGTGATGTTCCACAACCTCTGGGGCTTGCGCGTGTTCAGCAACATCGGCGAGGACGGCGAGCGCGGGCAGGAGGGCCGGTTCATCCTGGGCCGCGCCGTGGTCACCTCGTTGCGGCCCGGCACCGAACTGCCCAACCTGACCACCCCGGACGGGTTGGTGGCCCGCATGCTGGGCATGTCCATTCTGCCCGGCGGGGCTGGCCTGCCGAGCGGGGCCGGTTTGCCCGTCGGCGGGGGGCAGTAGCGTGCCGATGGGGGGAATGGGGATTCCGCGTGGCCTGAACGGGAAGCGCCCATGAGCGGGCACGCCTTTTTCGCGCTGACGCTGGGCTGCAAGATCAACCAGTACGAGACGGAGGCCGTGCGCGAGGCATGGCTGGCGCGTGGTTGGCGCGAGGCCGCCGACCCCGCCGATGCCGACGTGCTGCTGATCAACTCGTGCGCTGTCACCGCGCGCGCCGTGGCCGACGTGCGGCAGGCCGTGGCCCGCATGCACCGGGCCGCGCCGCAGGGGCGCATCGTGGTTACCGGTTGCGCGGCGCAGGTTCTGCGCGACGATATTGCCGCGCTGCCCGGCGTGGCCGACGTGGTGGGGCAACAGGCCAAGGTCTCGCTGTTGCGCTACGACCCGGGACGAGGCGCGGCGGGGGCGCATGAGGTCAGCGGGGGGGGCAGCAGCGACGGGGGCGACGACCTTTCCGTTGACGCCGCCGCGTTCCCGGCCTTCCGCATCGACGGATTCACCCGGTCACGCCCGGTGCTCAAGGTGCAGGACGGCTGTTCGCACCGCTGCACCTACTGCATCGTGCCGCTGGCGCGCGGCGCGGCACGCAGCCGCGACCCGCGCGAGGCGCTGGCGGAGGCGCGCCGCCTGCTGGATGCGGGGTTTCGCGAACTCATCGTCTCCGGCGTGAACCTGCGCCAGTACGGGCGCGACCTGCCCGGCGGCGGGCCGGACTTCTGGGAGCTGCTGGCCTTTCTGGAGCGCGAGCTTGCCCCGCAGTGGGCGGGGCGGGCGCGGCTGCGCATCAGTTCGCTTGAGCCTGGCCAGCTTGGCGAGCGCGCGCTGGACGTGCTGGCCGAAAGCCGTCTGGTGGCCCCGCAACTGCACCTTTCGTTGCAGAGCGGCAGCCCCGGCGTGTTGCGCCGCATGGGGCGGGGGCATTATCGGCCCGCGCCGCTGCTGGATTTCGTGCGCGAGTTGGCCGAGGTGTGGCCGCTGTTCGGCCTTGGCGCGGACATCCTGACCGGCTTTCCCGGCGAGACGGACGCGGAGTTTGGCGAGACGCTGGATTTCGTGAGGGCGTTGCCGCTGACCTATGCGCACGTGTTTCCGTATTCGCGCAGGCCGGGCACCCCGGCGGCGGTGATGGAGGGGCAACTGCCGCAAGAGGTGAAGAAGCGCCGGGCGGCGGAGCTGCGCGGCGCGGTGGCGGCGAAGAAGGCCACGTTCCTGCAGCGCCTGCTGGATGAACCGCGCCTGCTGGTGGCCCCGGAGGGTGCGCGTGGCGTGAAGGGCGTGTGCGAGTTTTACGCCGAGTGCCGGTTCACCGGCGGGCGACGGCTGGCTGCGCAGGCGGCACAGGGCGGGCAGCATCAAGGCCCCGGCGATCTGGTGGCTGTGCGTCCCCTTGGCGTTGAGCGAGACAGCCTGCTGGTGGAGATGGTGTAGGAAGGGGTGTGGCCTTGGCTACGCGTGGCGGTTGCATGCCGCGGCGGTGTCCGCATCGGCATCCTGCCATGTTTCCACGCGATTCCTGCCGTTGGCCTTGGCCTTATACAGAGCACAGTCGGCCTTGCCGATCATGTTCTCAAGCAGGGTGGTGCCGAAGGCGCATCCGTCAGACAGAGGAGCAACACCGATGCTGATGGTCATGGAAAAGCTGTTGCCTTTATGCGTCACTACCGCGCGCTCTACGTCTGCCCGCACGCGTTCGGCCAGCACCAGGGCCTGTTCCAGCGTGGTGTTGGCCGATATGATGGCGAATTCCTCGCCCCCCATTCTCGCTGTGAAATCTGCCTTTCTGGCATTTTTCCTGATTGTCTCTGCTATGTTGCGCAGCGCAATATCGCCCGTCTGGTGCCCGTAAGTGTCATTGATCTTCTTGAAGTGATCAATGTCCAGCACAAGGCAGGCGCACTCGCTGTTCGCCCGACTGCACGATTCGACAATCCGGGTGCCCTCTTCATCCAGGCTGCGTCGGTTGCCGAGGCCCGTCAGGGCGTCGGTGGACGTATATACCTCCAATTCGTGCACGTAGCTGGATATCCTGTCCGCCATCTGGCAAAAGTTGCCATAAAGTGTGGCGAGTTCCTCTGGCGTCTGCCGGGTATCGATAGCCGGGCAGGTCTGGTTGTGCTCACCAGTCAGCATATGGGTGGACATTTCCGATATGGCTTGCACGGGCCTTGTGATGGAGGCGGAAAGACGCATCAGGAGCGGCCTCAGGATCAACAGAGAGGTCAGCGACGCGGCGGCAAGGGTCAACAGTATCTGGTGCATGCCGCCAAGTATTTCTGCCATGGGCTTTTCGCGTACCAGAAGCCATTGGTCGTTCTTGAGCAACTGGCTGGAGCCAACGACCAGAACGCCATTGTTGTTTGTGTAGATGGGCGGAGAACTGCCGCCTCCGGCATCTTGCGGCACTGCAAACGGCTGGCCCTTGCCCATGTCCTGCAAAAGGGTGCGACTGTCTGCAGCCAGCAGAAACGGTGACCACGGATTGCGCTTGTCCGAGATGGCGAACATGCGGAACAGGGTATCAATGTTGACCACTCCGGCCACAACGCCATAAATGCGTTCCTGAACATCCCTGACAGGATGCGCGATGACGAGGATGGGTTTTCCGGTCAGTCGGCTTTGCAATACTTGAGAAATGGTTGGGGTACCCTTCATGGCGCGGATGAAGTAATTTCGGTCTCCGATGTATGCGTGCATATCCGGTTCGCTGCCGAGGGTGATGTTCCCCATGCTGTCAATGAGCACGATACTCGTAAAGTCCCGGTGCGAATTGACGAACGACTTTAAAATCCATGCTATGCCATCGGTCTCGTTTTTCGTGAGCGATGCGGAAAGGGCAACGTGCTCGATGTCGCCTATACGGTCATTTGACCACATTTCCAAAGAATTGCTCAGGGTTGTTGTTTCCCATGTCATGCGTTCGTACGCGTCGTGGATGCTGTTTTCGCGCATGAAGAAATAGAAGACCGCTGCCGAAACACACAACGGCAGGGCTACGAGAATTGTAGTGTATATGCGTAATGTCCGACGTATGGTGATGGGCATGGTTGTGACCTTGCGGAGTGAACTACTCAGGAAGAATGTATTTTTTTGCGCGGTCTGTCCGTGATATTATATTGGGGTGAACGGCTTTTTGTGATGCGGTATTGCCCGGCGCAGGCAATTGTGTGAGGGGCCTGCTGATACCTGAATGAAAAACGCTCCGGCTATGGAAGAAGCCGGGGCGTCGTGTCATGCACAACTGGACGGACAATCATGCCGGGGTTGGGGTTTTCCTCAACTGCTGCAAGGCGTCGTAGGCGGCGCGGGCGTTGTAGCTACTGCGCACGAGGGGGGCGGAGAACACGTGGGGGATGCCGAGGGCGTGGCCGTGGGCGGCGTAGCTTTCGAAGACATCGGGGTGCACGTAGCGTTCGACGGGCGGGTGGTTGCGGCTGGGGCGCATGTACTGGCCGATGGTGGCGATGTGGCAGCCCGTGGCGGCAAGGTCGGCCAGGGTGGCGCGCACCTCGTCGTCGGTTTCACCCAGGCCCACCATCAGCCCGCTTTTGGCAATGGCCCCGGCGGCGCGCACGCGGGCCAGCAGTTCCAGGCTCTGGGCGTAGTCGGCCTGCGGGCGGATGCGCGGGTAGTGCGCGGGAGGGGTTTCCACGTTGTGGTTGATGATGTCCGGCGCGGCGTCCAGCACGGCGCCCAGCGCGGCCCGGCTGCCGCGAAAGTCGGGTATCAGCACCTCTATGGTGGCGGGCTGGCCGTTCTGCGCGGCGGGCAGGGCGGCGCGCAGGGCGCGCACCGTGGACGCGAAGTGGGCGGAGCCGCCGTCTGGCAGGTCGTCGCGGGTAACGGAGGTGACCACCACGTGCGAAAGGCCCAGTCGCGCGGCGCCTTCGGCCACGCGGCGGGGTTCGTCCGGGTCGGGCGGCGCTGCCTGGCCGGGGGTGATGTTGCAGAAGGCGCAGTTGCGCGTGCACACGTTGCCCAGGATGAGGAACGTGGCCGTCCCCGAAGAGAAGCACTCGAACATGTTCGGGCACTTGGCGCTCTGACACACGGTGTTCAGGCGCAGGTCGTCCACCAGCGAACGGGTGTCTCCGTAGGTGTGGCTACAGGGCAGCTTGACCCGCAGCCACGGCGGAATCCGCAAAGATGGCGCGGAATTGCCGGGTACAGACATCCTTTACCTCCTGCATGGATGGGGAATCGCCGCCCAGTTCGCGGTGCAGCGACGTGGCTTGCGCGTCGGGCAGGCCGCACAGGGTGATCATTTCGAAAAGGGACAGGTCGCGGGCCACGTTCAGGGCGAACCCGTGGTACGAGGTCCAGCGGCGCACGGCCATGCCGATGGAGCAGATCTTGCGGTTTTCGATCCATACGCCGGGGCGGCCTTCCCAGCGGGCAGCGGTCAGCCCGAAGTGGGCCAGCGTGGTGATGACCACCTCTTCCAGATCGTGGAACATCTGGCGCAGGCCGCCGGGCCGTTTGGCCACCCGGAACACCGGGTAGGCCACCAGCTGGCCGGGGAAATGGCAGGTGATGTTGCCCCCGCGCGAGGACTGCACAAGGTCTATGGACTGCGCGGCCAGCCATTCGCGGCCCACGTGCAGGTTTTCGCCCCCGCCGTTGCGGCCAAGGGTGATCACCGGGTGGTGCTCCAGCAGGTACAGGGTTTCTTCCGCCCCCGCCGCCACTTCCTCCAGCCGTGCCCGTTGCAGGGCGTCGGCCTCTGCGTAGCGGATGAGGCCCAGGTCGATGATGTTCATGCGCGTGGTGTTCCGGTTGCGAAGGGCCGGGGGCGGTGGCGTCCCCGGCCTTGAAGTTTGCGACGTGCCTGTGGCGTAAATGCAACGGCGTTGCGGAAGCGGTTGCGGAGAGGTGTTCCCCGAGCGCGTCCTTACGCGTCCGTGCGCGTCTTTACGCATCCGTGCGCGTCTGCCCGCGTCTGCTAGTCGTCGCGCCGGGGCTTGCGCCGCCGGGCGTGATGCTGATCCGCGTTGTCCGGCCTGTTGTCTCGGCGATCGTCCCGCCGGTCATCCCGACGCTGTTCCGGACGTTCGGGACGATCTGGCCGCCGGTCCGTGCGCTGTTCGACCTGCCCGCCAGGGCGACGATCGTTGCGGGGCGCGTTGCGCTGGTCGCCGCCGCGCTCACCGTGTTCTCCACGCCCCGTGCGTTCGGGCCGGTTGCCCGGACGCCCCTGCTGCGGACGCTGCTGCCCGTCGTCGCGCCGGGGTGCGGGGCCGCGCCCTTCCGGACGACGCTCATCAGGCCGACGCTCATCTGGCCGACGCTCATCTGGCCGACGCTCATCAGGGCGGCGAGGCGCGCGGCCATCGCGGCCCTGCTGGCCGCCGGGCCTGCCTTCGCGGTCGAAGTGGCGGCGCGGCTTGCCCTTGCGGCCCTCGTCGGGGCGTTGCTGACCTCCGAAATCGCGCGGGGCGTCGGGCCGTGCATCGGGCCGAGCATCCGGACGGGTATTGGGGCGGGCATCGGCGGGGCGCTCCTGCCGATGGTCCGGCCTGCGGTCGCGCGGGGTCTCGGAACGGGCACCGGGGTGGCGCTGGGAACGGTCGTGGCGTTCACCGCCCCGTTCGTTCCGTTCTCCCCGCTCCATGCGGTCCACCCGATTCGGGCGGCGTTCCTGCCCGCGTTCCTGATGGCCGTCCTGCCGCTGGGGGCGCGGCTGTCGGGCATTGTCGTCCCGGCCTTCGCGTCGTCCTTCCTGCGGGCCGTCGGGCCTCTGGCGGCGGGCATTGCCGAAGGGGCGCTGCGAACGGCCCTGGATGCGCTGCTGGCCGTCGCGGTCGCCGAGCGCTGGCCGTTGCCCCCGGCCCTGATGCTGTTCCTGCCGCGCGGATGGCGTCCCATCGCCTGCGTCGTCCCACGCATTCTGGGCGCGCTGGGCCGTTGGGTTGGGGCCATGCTGCCCTTGCCCGGCGTTGGCCTGCTCGTCGCGCCGGAGGCGGCGGTTGGCCCACTGGCCGCGCTGGTTGCCCTGTTGCCCGTCAGGGTGACTCTGTCTCCGGTCAGCACGCTGCCCGTCGGGGTGACGTTCTCTCCGGTCAGCACGCTGCCCGTCGGGTTGCCCGGCGCCTCGTCCGGTCTTGCGCATGCCGGTGCCCCCGTCACGCCCCGTGCGATCGGTTCGCCCGTTGCGGCGTCCACCCGGTTCCGCGCGGTTGCCGAAATCATCGGGCAGTCCACCCCGGCGGCGGGCACCATAGCCCGTGCCGCTGTCGCCCGCAGCACCGCCGCTGAACGGTTCGCCGAATCCGTCGTCAAGGATGCGCCCACGTCGTGCGCCGAAACGGGGCATGCCGCGCCGTTGCGCGGCCCTGCCCCCGTGGGGCTGGTTGGCGAACATCTGACCGTAGGTCGCGCCGTGGTCAGGTCCATCGGCGCGGTTGCCGTTGGGCTCGGACGGGTCGTGCCCGTCATATGCGTCATGGGCATCAGGCCCGTCGACATCTTCGCCTTCGGTCCCGGCTCCGGCGGCAACGGGCGCATCCCACTGCGGCGCGCCTTCCATCAGGAAGGCTGGCTGCGTGTCGTCCCCCTCGTCGAGTATTTGTGTCCCACGCCCGGCAGCCTTGCCGCGCATGGGTTTTCCACCCCGGTCACCCGGATCGGCCTTGCCTCTGGGTGTCTTGCCCGCAGCGCTTGCGGTACCGGCTGCGCCCGTCGCCTTGCCGTCCCGGCTGGGCGGGGTCCATTCCAGTTCCAGAGCGCCCGACTTGCGGTCGCGGTGTTCCACTTCCGGCCAGGTAATGTCGATAGCCGTGCCGGAATGCACGTGCCGCGCGTCGTGCAGCAGGGCCAGCCCCCGTTCGGAGCAGGCGTAGCGCACGGGTTCGCGGCGACCGGGCAGCGGGAAGGCGTCGGAAATGATGCGGATGGTGTTGCGCGGCGCGGTCACCTTGTCCGCCTCACCCAGCAGCACGAAAGACAGGCTGGCCGTGCCCTTTTCCAGCTTGGCCCGGCGGCTCAGTTCTTCCAGCCATGTGGGCGCGCCCTGGATGGGGAAGGTGAAGTGGCACCAGCCGCCCGCGCCGCCCTGTTCCAGCAGGGGGCATTCGTCGTGGTGGGGGCAGGGGGCCAGCGGGGCAAGCCCCACCTCCATGGCTGCGCGGCGGAACAGGGTGACGTAGCGCGCACCCAGGCGGGTGCCCGGCTCGATGACCAGGATGCGGCCCCCGTGGGCCAGTGCGGACCCGGCCATCTCGGCCAGTTCCTCCATGCGGAATTCCAGCGGTTCGTCGCGGCGGGGCTTCAGTTCGTTCAGCACGTTGCCCGCCAGGATCAGCGCCGCGTCGCCGCGCGCCTCCTTCAGGGCCGATTCCATGGGGGCACGCAGGGTGCGCAGCGCCCAGGGTGATTCCTCGCCCGCGATGACCTGCAGCAGTTCGCGGCCCACTTCCAGCGGGTGAGGGGCGATGTCCGCGCACAGGAAGGTCAGCGGCAGGGTGCGCAGGTCGGGGCGGGCCAGCCACAGGGCCAGCGGCAGGGTCAGCGGGCCGCTGCCCAGGTCGAGGATCAGCGGGCGTTCCAGCAGGGCTTCGCGGTCCACCAGTTCCAGCGAGGGCAGCAGGCGGCCAAGGCGCACGAGGTTCCACGGCATGAAGTAGCGCAGGTAGGCGGAAAGCAGGCGAGGGGCCGCCCAGTAGGGATCGGAGAGCGACCCGCGCTCGCTGGTGAGCACCAGCGACAGGTCGCGGATGGCCATGGGCAGGTCGCGGCGATGCGCGGTGCGCAACGGGGCCACGGTGTCCAGCGCAGTGGGAAGGGATTCCAGGCGCTGCCGGTATTCCGGGGACAGGGCGGCGAAAAGATGGTGCATGCGAAGTCCGTTGGTTGGGTGCCGGTGCAACCGGCGATGCATGGGCTGCCCCGCGCGGTGATGCGCGAGGCGCGGCCAGCGCGCCTGCCGGTCATGCCATGCCATGGGCAGCAGCATGGGCCGGAGCGCGGGACCGGTGTCGTGGCGCCCGGCGTGGAGCGTGGGCGCTGGTGCGGGCGGTTTGCGGCAGTGCGCCGCCCGGATCGTGAGTACTCGGAATCGGTGGAAGCGGGCGGGCACGTGGCCGACCGGGCTTTCCGGTGTTCGGGGGCCGCTGGCGGTCCTGGTGGTTTTGTGAAACCGGGGAACCAGGGGACCGGGGCGGCTTGGTGCACCTGCGTGGTGCGTCTGTGAGGCTCTTGCGGCATCCCGCCCGCACGTTGGCGACTGGTGTCGTTGCGGATCACTCCGCCTGTCGCGGCGCGTGTGGAGCCGGATCCGTGGTCCTGTCAGCGAAAGCGCATGTGGCGCAGGAACGCGGCGGAAAAATCGCTGGCGGTGGTCAGGTCCACCACCCGGCAGCCGGTGCGCCATGCATTGATGCGCTCGCGCAGTTCGGGCCGCAGCAGCAGCAGTTCCGCCCCGCGTAGCGAGGCGTTGCCCACGGCCCGCGTGCGCCCGGCTACCCCTGCGGGCAGAAATCCCAGTGTTTCGAGGTCATCGGGGCGGGCATGTTCGCCCAGCGCCCCGGCAAGGTACACGGCGTCCAGCGCCGTTCCGGGCATGCCGGCTTCCGTCAGCAGCCGCTCGTAGGCCAGGGAGAAGGCGGCCTTCACCTTCAACACCTCTTCTACGTCGCTCGCGGAAAGATGCAAGCCCCCTGGCAGGGGCAGGCGTCGTTCGCCGCGCACTTCGACCAGCGATGCGGCAAGTCGGCGCGCCAGCGGGGAATGCGGTTCCATCACGAAGCGGCCGTCTTCGTCAAGCAGTCCGGCGCGCAACAGCACCCGGAGCAGCGAAAGATAGCCCGTGCCGCACAGGTGGGTGGGAGCGACGGGGGCGTCGTCGCCTTCCGGCAGCACGGTGGGCACAAGCCCGGCGGGGCCGAGGGTGAAGGCGACAATGGCCCCCGGCTGGGCTACCCCGCCGCAGGACAGGCCGATGCCCTCCAGCGCGGGGCCAAGGGCCACGCTGGTCACCAGCGCGCTGTCCGGCCCGGTGGCCAGCACGAATTCTCCGTTGGTGCCCAGGTCCGCCAGCAGGAAGGGAAAGCGGGGCAAGGCAGGGTGCGCCGGTTCGGCATCTGCCGACAGGGACGTTGCTGCGTGAGCAGGGTCGGTCATGTCGGCGAGTCCGCCGTACAGCAGTGCCGTCATGCCCGCCCCCACGTCACCGCCCACGAAGGGTGCGGGCTGCGGGGGAATCCATACCTCGGGCGCGACGGCGGGGGCAGTTGCGTCGGCCACGTCGGCAAGGTCGGTAACGCCAGCCAGGGCGGACAGTTCCGGCAGGCTTTCCACGGTGCCGCCCGCATAGTCCAGGCGGTAGGGGGCGGCGGCAAGGCCGGACACGTCGCGCCCCAGCAGGATGGCGGTCATGGCCGAGTTGCCCGCCACGCACAACGCGCGTACCGGGGCGGGCAGGCTGGCGGCAATGCGGGCCACGGCGGCCAGGGTAAGGCGATGCAGGGCGGCCAGCCCTTGCGGTGACGAGGCCACGGCCAGGCGGGACATGACCTCGCTGCCCGCACCCATCTGGGGGTTCAGTTCCGCGCCGTGGGCCACCCTGCGACCATCCGGCGTCAGGGCCGACCAGTGCAGGGTGGTGGTGCCAAGGTCGATGGCCAGCAGCAGGGGCGCACCGGTTGCCGGGGCCGGAGTGGCTCCGGTCGATGGGAATTGTTCGGACCCGGACACATCGGACCGGGACGCATCATGCCAGAATGCATCGGGCAGGGGCGCATCCGCCACCCGCGAGCGGCGCGGGGCCGATCCGGCGGGCAGGGTGAAGGCCATGCAGCAACGCGCGCCCACGGTGCTGGCGGCGTTTCCGTCCGGGGCGATTTCCTGGGAAGGGGGCGATGGTTGTGTCGATGGATCCGGCACGGTCGGGGCGTGGCGGCAGAGCAGCCGCCAGCCGTCGGTCAGCTCTGGCGGAGAAAAATGGGCTTCGTCGGCGGGGTGGGGTGCCGGTGCGCCGCGCGTGAAACGCGCCGCGCAGCGACCGCAGCGCCCAAGGCCGGAGCACAGCGCGGGAGGGTCCACCTGGCCGCTCAGCCACACCAGTTGGGCCAGGGTGCTGGCCGGGCCTGCGACGGACGACGCCTGCACGGGCAGGGGCAGATGCACGATGCGTCCATCCGGCAGGGTCACCTCGGCCACGGCGCCCGATGCAGGGTGCGTGGCCAGCGTACTCGGTCCGGTGGCGCTTTTGGTGGTGCGCGGCGGCTGTTCTGACGAAGAATGGGGGGACATGCGGCTCCCTGCCAGGGCGTCCAAGATGGTTCCTTGCCTGCAACTGCCCCAAGACGCAGCATATGGCAAGTGCCCGCGTTCCTGCGGTTTCGGTGGTATCCGCGTATGGCTCGTGTTTCGTGGATTGGTGTGGAACAGGCGCGAAGTTGGGGCGGGACTGGTGCGGCCTTGGCACTGTCTTGGCGCGGCCCCGGCAGGACCCTCTGCCGTCCGGCGTATCAAGGGGCGGCGCAAGTAAGGGGCGGCGCAAGTTCGGTAATCATTGCGCATTCAGCAATGGTCCTGTATGGTTATAGTATCATTCCCGGATTTGGCGAAAGGAGTTGGCGCATGGAAATCGTGCTTGGCGCGGTGGTCGGCTTTGTGCTGCTGGTGGTGGTGCTGGTTTTCAACCAGCGCTCCAGCGCCGCGCACGAGGAACGCCTGCGCCAACTGCATGCCCGGCGGCGCGCGTTGTCCGTGGACCTGCGCAAGATGCAGGAGAACATCCAGCAGCTCAAGGTGGTGGAGTACGAACTGGGCCGCAGGCTGGCAGAGGCCGACAAGCGTGCCAGCGAGGCCGTGGAGGTCCGCAGGCAGCGCGACGCGCGCCAGCAGGAAAGCCGGTTCGGCTCCATTCTGGACGTGTTGCTGCACGAGCGGTTGCTGACCGCGGAGCAACTGGCCAAGGCCCGCAGCTACAGGGAGCAGACCCGCGCGCAATACCCGCTTTCCGAAATCGTGACCATGCTCGACTACGTCAAGGCCGACGTGGTGCAGCGCATGCGCCTTCGCTATCCCAAACTGCCCGACGAATAGCGTGGTGGCCCGCCGGGCGGCATTTCTTCCCTCTTGCCCGTCGGGCATCTGGTATCGGTGCAGGCCGTTGTGCCTTGCTTGGCGTTTATCTTGCATCAAGCCGGATGGCGGCAGGATTATCCTGGTTGCGGGGCACGTTCCGGTGCCGTTGCGCCTTCTGGCCGGGGCGACGCTTGACCCCGCCCCCAGTCGCTGCCACTATCCGGTCATTCAGTATTTCACGCGCGAGGAGCCCGCACCCCATGAACAAGATTCTGGCGCAGGACGAGGTCGATGCACTGCTCCGCGGCCTTTCCGGCGGCGAGATAGAGAGCGAGACCGACATTCCCGAGGACGACTCGGGCATCGTTCCGTTCGACCTCGCCAACCAGGACCGCATCATTCGCGGTCGCATGCCGGTTCTTGAAATCGTCAATGACCGGTTTGCGCGGCTGTGCACCAACGCGCTGTCCAACACGGTGCGCAAGCGGGTGGAGTTGAACCCCATCTCCATCGACATGACCAAGTTCGGCGACTTCATGCGTTCGCTGCCGGTGCCCACCAGCATCAACATCTTCAAGATGGAACCGCTGCGCGGCAACGCCATCATCGTGGTGGACTCGCGCCTGGTCTTCGCCCTGGTGGAAAATTTCTTCGGCGGCGCGGGCAGCCAGCCCAAGATCGAAGGCCGCGAATTCACGCGCATCGAGCAGGCCATTGTGGACAGGGTGATCAAGATCGCCCTGGACAACATGGAAGAATCGTGGCGTCCGGTGCACGACGTGAGCCTTGAACTGGTGCGCTCCGAGATCAACCCCCAGTTCGCGGCCATCGTGCCGCCCAGCGACGTGGTGGTGGTGATCACCTTCGAGGTGGAACTGGAGACGGCCATCGGCTCCATGGTCATCTGCCTGCCGTACGCCACCATCGAACCCATCCGCTCCAAGCTGCACGCCAGCTTCCAGACCGAACGGCTGGAAGTGGACCACGCCTGGGTTTCGCGTCTGAAAGAGCGACTGATGGAAACCCCGGTGAACCTCAAGATTCACTTCGGCGAGTCCAAGATCACCGGCAACCAGCTGTTGCGGTTGCAGGTGGGCGACGTGCTGCTGCTGGATACCGACACCGACGACCTGCTGGAATGCACCGTGCAGGGGGTGACCAAGTTCTGGGGCATTTCCGGCACGGTGAAGGCCAACAAGGCCTTCCAGATCATCAAGGAAGAAGAGCCGCGCTACACCTGACGCCCGGTCCGATATGGCATGCGGAATGAACAACGGCGCGCCCGGAAGGGTGCGCCGTTTTGCGTCGTGTGGGATGGCGGTGGGGGAAGACTGCGAACAGCCCCTAATAATGCACGCGGGTCAGGGTCAGCCCCTGCGCCGGGGCCGTGGCGGGGGCCGCCTTGCGGTCGCGGGCGGCCAGGATGGCGGGCACGGCGTCCGGGGGCAGCTTGCCGCGCCCCACGGCCACCAGCAGGCCCATCATGTTGCGCACCATCTGCTTGAGAAAGCCGTCGGCCTCGAAGTTCCAGGCGATGACGCGCAGGCCTGCGGATATGCAGTTCATGTCGCCATCCGCGTCCGACAGGGGCATTGCCCCCGGCAGCGCGGGGTGAACCGGGGCTTCGCCCTCGTAACGGCGTGCCACCCTGGTCACGGTGCGCACGGTGGTGGTGATGTCGGTGCCAGTGTTCTGAAAGCTGGCGAAGTCGTGCGTGCCGTGCAGGTGCGCGGCGGCGGCGTCCATGGCGTCCAGATCCAGCGCCCCCGTGGCCCACGCGAAGGGGGCCAGCCGGGGCGGCGCCCAGCGTCGTTCGGGCCACAGGCGGTAGGTGTAGGTCTTGCCGCGCGCGTCGAAACGTGAGTGGAAGTCGTCAGGCACGCGGACCACTGCGGCCACGGAAATGTCGTCGGGCAGTCCGGCGTTGAAGGCGCGCTGCCAGTCCAGGTCCGCCCGGTGGTCGGGCACGTCCATGTGGGCCACCTGCGCTTCCGCGTGCACGCCGGAATCGGTACGCCCCGCGCCGTGTAGCCGCACCGGCGCGCCCACGATGCGCTCGGCGATGCGTTCCAGTTCGCCCTGCACCGTGCGCGGCTGGGGGCGGTCGGTACGGGCCTGGATCTGCCACCCGGCCAGCCGGGTGCCCACGTAGGAAACGGTAAGCGCGAGACGGGCCATGCGCTATTCGAGGGGCAGTTGCATGCGGGTGAGCGCCTCGGACAGCTTGGCGGCCTTTTCCGCCTGCACGTAGGTCAGGATTTCGCCCGCCTGTCTGCCGCGCATGCCCGCCAGAATCCTGACGGCGATCTTCTCGTCCAGGGTTTCCAGCACGGCCGCCGCCTGCTTGGCCTTCATGTTGGTATACACGTCCACCAGATGGCGCAGCTTTTCGTCCTTCATGCCCTGCGCATCCTTGAGCATGGTCTTGATGCGCGCCTCCAGGTCCTGCATCTGGGCCAGCTTGGCGTCCACCTGCTGTTCCAGACTTTTCAGTTCCTGCTCGCGGCGGTTCAGATCGTCCTGCTTGCGGTTCAGGGCGTCCAGCGCGGCCTGGGTGGCCTGACCGGTTTGGGCGCCGGGCTGTGCTGCGGCAGGGGCGGCGCTGCCCGAACCCATGGACGATGCCCCCGGCAGCCCGGCGGCCGCGGGCAGGGCGGACGACGGGGCGGCGGGGGCAGCGGGAGCGGTGCCCGGCTGAGCAGGAGTCTGGGCGGGGGCGGGTTGCGCCTCGGCGGCCCAGGCGGCGCCCTCGCGGTTCATGCGACCCCGCGCGTCATTGACGCCGACAGCGGCGTTGCCAGCGGGGGCGGGCGTGGCGGCAGCGGTCAGGCCCACGGCGCGGGCGATGTCCGCCGCCAGAGGCTGGGATTCGTCGTTGCGTCCGGCGTGTGCGGTACGCGCGGCAGCGTCCGCCTGCATGCTGGCGGGGACCCCCGACGCGCCCGACATGTCGGATACCGAGATCGGGGCATCGGCAGTGGCGAAGGGCCACGGCTGCTCCAGGGCAAAGGCCACCAGCAGCGCCACCTTGATGGCGGCGGCAGTGAGCAGCCAGCGGCAGAGCCTAGAAAGACGGAGGCTCGAAGCGAAGCGTTGCGGTTTCGTCATAGGTACGCTGTTCGCGGAGGAGTTCGTCGTGCGCATGGCGGGCCGCCTGTTTGTCCTTGAGCTTTTCCAGCAGTTTGCGTTCCTGCGATTTTTTCACCAGTTCGCTGCGGGCCTGTTCCATCATCTGGGCCAGCATGCGCAGGCGCAGTTCGGCGTGGGTCAGGTCTTCGCGCAGGCCGCGCAGGAAGTTGCGTTGCAGCCAGAGTTCGTCGCGCGTGAGGCGCGCGTCTTCGTACAGCTTCCGTTCCGCTTCGGCAATGGCCGCGCGCACCGCCTCCACCTGGCGCTGCTGCGCCTCGTGGGCGGCCTTGGCGCGGGCGAAGGCCAGTTTGGCCTGCTCCTCCAACTGTTCCCGGTAGTCGAGAACCTGTTGCAGGCGGAAACGGAACGGGGGCATGCGTGGTCCTTTCTCGGTCGTGGCCGGGGCGCGGCGTCGGAATGTCGTCGTACGGCGGCTGGTCCACCCCGGATTAGCAAATACCGGGCCTAACGGATCGCCTGAAGCATCTGGTCGGACGTGTTGGATGGCGTGGGAGCCGTGGCGCGAGGATGCCCGGTTACGCCAGTATTGTGCCCAGCAGTGCGGACAATTCGCCCAGAATGATGCACGCCCCCAGAAAATCGCCGTTAAGACCGCCCTCGCGTCGGGCCAGCGCAGCCAGCCAGGCCACGGCGCAGGCACATGGCACGGCGGCGGCCAGTACGGCGGGCGGCCCGGCCAGGGCCACGCCGGTGGCGGCGGCCACCCCGACGCAGAACAGCATGGCCATGTGGGTGGCCCCGGCGGATGTCAGGCGACCCAGGGTAGAGCGGGTGCCGGGCGGCACGCAGGCCGCCAGCACCACGCAGGCGGCGCGCCCCAGCACGGGAGCCCACACCAGCGCCCCGGCCCGGCCCATGGTGATGACCTCGTGGGCCAGCACCACCTGCCCCGACACGCCAAAGACGAGGCCCAGCACCCCGAAGGCCCCGATGCGGCTGTCCTTCAGGATGTCCCAGAACCGGTCGCCGGTGGCGGAACTGCCCCAGGCGTCCATCAGGTCGGCCCATCCGTCCCAGTGCAGACCACGCGTGGCCCACAGCAGCAGGGCCGCATACCCCAAGGCCTGCACCCAGGGATGCCCGGCCAGCAGCCCCAGCAGGAACGGCCCGGCGCATACCAGCCCTGCCAGCAGGCCCACCAGCGGGTAATGGGCCACACCGGCGGCCATTTCCGCATCGGTGGCGGCGCGGGCCGGAGCAAGCCGGGTCAGGAAGCCCGTGGACAGGACAAGGGCGCGCCATTGGGCGGCCAGCAGGGGGGCCAGTTTCACCGGCAATCCTCTAGCAGCACTTCCGTGCCCGGATGCAGCCAGTGGCGTTCGGCGGCGGAGGCCTTGTCCGCCGCAAGTTCCAGATAGCCCTGACTGCCCGCCACCAGCCCGGTGCGCCCGGCGGGAATGCCCGCGTAGGTGGCGGCGCGGGCGATGTCGATCAGGGTGCCGTCCGGCAGGTGCAGACGGCAGGCGGCCAGCCAGTCCCATTCGCGCAGCGAGAGGTTCAGCACCACGTTGCCGAAGCGGTCCGCGTGCAGCACGGCGGCATGCACGCCGTCGGACTCGCGCCGGGGTGCGGCCCAAGCGGGGCGGGCGAGATCCGTGGGCAGTACCGGGTCGCCGAAGGCGGCAAGGGATTCGCCGCCCGCCAGGCGCGCGGCCAGCGGGGCCAGCACGTCGCGCCCGTGAAAGGTGGCGCTTTGCGGGTCGGGCAGGCGGTCCGGGTCCAGCTTGCGCAGCACCGCGTCGGGACGGGCCTCCGCCGCCAGGTGCAGCAGGCCGTTGTCCGGGGCCAGCATCACCTGTCCGCCGGTTTCCATGGAGACAAGGCCGCGCGGGGTGCCCACGCCGGGGTCCACCACGCAGATGAAGATGGACCCGGCAGGAAAGTGCGGATGGCTGGCCGCAAGGAAGAAGGCGGCGGTTTCCACCCGGTGGGGCGGTACCCCGTGGGAAATGTCGATGACCGGCACGGCGGGGGCCAGCCGGTGCAGTACGCCTTTCAGCTGGCCCACGTACGGGTCGTCCAGCCCGAAATCGGTCAGCAGGGCGAAGCAGCGGGCATGGGCGCGGGGTTTGCCGGACACGGACCCGGGGGTGGACGACGTGGACGTTGCGGTTGGGGGACAGGCCGATGCGGATGGGCGATGGGGGGTGTCCATGGGCGCTCCGTGTTTTGGAGAGAGGCGGGACGGTTGGCGCGCGGCATCAAGGCTGGCGGATCGAGCACCGCGCCAGTGCACACCCTTCGGGCGGCATGGTCGTACCCTAGCGCGGGCAGGGCACGACCACAAGCGGGGGGCATGGAGGCAGGAATCTCCGTGCTGTGGCGCCGTTTTCTTTGCCGAGTCCCATCCGTCCGCACCAGCACTGCCACTCTGGCATTCTCCCTGGCTGGTGTCTGCCACAACTACGGAACCCGCCAGAAGGCGGGTTCCATGGCGCAGCGGTGAACGGCTGCGGAGCGTGATTGAAGCTTGGCGGATCAGCGGTTGGCCCGGTCGAAGGTGATGTTGAACGACAGCGCGTAGAGGTGGTGGAAAAAGTCCACGTACTCCACGAACACGTCGTCCGGCACCGTGATGCGCGCGGGCGCGAAGTTGAGGATGCCCTTGATGCCCGCGTCCACAAGGTGGTTGGCGGCGCGCTGGGCGCGCTCCGGCGGGGTGGTGATGATGCCGATCTCCACGTCGAGGTCGGCCACCTTTTCCTTCAGCCGCTTGGTGCACACCACTTCAAGGCCGGAGACTTCCTCGCCGATCTTGAAGGGGTCGCAGTCGAAGGCGCCCACGATGTGGAAGCCGCGCAGCTTGAATTCCTTGTGGTTCAGCAGCGCGCGGCCCAGGTTGCCCACCCCGACAAGCACGGTGCTCCATTCACGGTTCACTCCGAGAACGCTGGTGATGGATTCGATGAGGCTCTTGACGTAATAGCCCACGCCACGCACGCCGAACTCGCCGAAGTAGGCAAGGTCCTTGCGGATTTGCGATGCGTTGACGTTGCACGCCTTAGCCAACGGTTCGGAGGAGATGACGTCGGTCCCTTCACGCAGCAGGTTTTCCAGCACCTGCACGTATACGGCAAGGCGCTGGATGGTTGCGCGGGGAATGTGTTCGCTCTTGGGGGTTTGCATGGCTTGATTGGTCTCTCGTTTGGCGGATGTCGTACGGCGAACCGCCATAATGCTGAAAAAGGAGGCCGTTTGCAACGGCCTCCTTCCGTACTGTCGGAGCGAGGCTCGCGAACTAGCCCACGAAGGGGTTGGCGACGAGCAGGATCAGGTTCACCACGAGGGCGTAGATGGCGAGGGATTCGATGAAGGCCAGGCCCAGGATCAGGGTAACCATGATCTTGCCGCCCGCTTCGGGGTTGCGCGCGGTGCCTTCGCAGGCAGCCTTGAGGCCCATGCCCTGGCCGAGGCCGCAACCGGCGGCGGCGATGGCCATGCCGATGGCGGCGGCGAGGCAGGTCAGGCCAAGCGCGCCAGCGTCCATCTTGCCATCGGCGGCGAAGGCAAGGGCGGCAAAGGACATCAGGGCCACGGTGTTCAGGGCGATCATCAGAAACTTGCGCATGACAAACTCCTCTTTGCGTATGGTTGTTTTGGTCGGTTGACCATTCCCTTCGAGATTAAGGCTCAGCCCTCATTGATCCGCCTGCTGCAAAACCGTCTTTTTCCGGCTTTTCGCGGACGGCGACTCCATGAGGCCCGACCCTAGTGGGCGTGTTCGAAAGCGCCCTTCAGGTAGATCATCGTCAGCATGAAGAAGATGAACGACTGAAGGACCTTGCCCAGCAGGAACAGGAAGTACACCGGAATGGTGCCAACGATGGGAGCCATCAGGAAGAACAGCACCATGACGATTTCTTCACCGCGGATGTTCCCGAACAGACGCAGCGTCAGCGAAAGCGGGCGCGCGGTGTGCGAGATGAGTTCCAGCGGCAGCATCAGCGGCGTGAGCCACCACATGGGACCCATGAAATGCTTGATGTAGCCCGGCCCCCAGCGCTTGATGCCCTGGTAGTTGTAGTACAGGAACACGAAGACGGCCATGGCCGCGTTGGTGTTCACGTTGGCCGTGGGCGCATCGCAGCCGGGGACCAGCCCCAGCAGGTTCTGGAAGAGAATGAACAGGAAGATGCCGCCAAGCAGCGGAAACACCTTGCGTCCATCCTCGCCGATGTTGGTCACCACGAAGTCTTCAAGACCCCCGATGACCACCTCGAAAACGTTCTGTATGCCGCCGGGCACCAGTTTCAGCCCGCCGCGGACCACAAGGCCCAGGCTGAACAGGACGGCCATGGCACACCACGTGTAGAAGACATGCTTGAATTCGACGGTCGCTCCACCGATGGTGACCTGATCCACATGCAACAGCGTGGACCAGAGTACCGGATGCGGCAATCCACCAGCCATTCCCTACGCCTCCTTCACTTTTTGTCCTGCGCCCCTGGCTATTCCCCACGCGGCGATACTGAGAACGCACGTGGACAGCCCCGCCAGCAGCGCGGAGACAGAGACCTTTAGCCAAACGATCAGGCCGAAAAGGACCAGACCGGTGAGCAGCAGCCGACCGTAGAATCTGAACATGAGCCCGGCCGCCATGGCGCGCGTGTACGGCATGAAAACGATGCCCTGCACGAACTTGGCCAAGGCGTAGAAATTGAAGGTCGATAGCGCGGCCCCCACGCCGAACCACAACCCCCAGTCCCAGAGAGGCGCGCACGCAACCCCGACAAGCAAGGACGCCCCCGAAACCAGAATCTGGCAGCGCAGCAGCAGGCGGATTTCCGACGAGCGGAACCCCTTGCGCCACAGCCATTCATCAGTCTTTCGGGCCAAACCTTTCAGCATCTTCCTTGTCCTGGGCCTTGAGCAGCCTCCGCGAGTCAAGCCAGACGTTCTTGAACCCGGCGACAATGCCGAGAATCAGGAACACCCCGGTGAGCCACGGCTTCGTTCCCAACCAACGATCAAGGTACCAGCCCATTGCCAGGCCGACCACCGTGGCCGACACCATGTGCAGCCCGATGACCCCGGCGGTGGAAATGGCGTCGAGGTATTTCTTGTCGTTGATTTTGAACCAATTATTGAAGAACATAGGCACCGTCCCGTGGCTTTCGCGCCCATTCGGAAAAGAGCGGTTGCCGGGGGCACTTCGTGCAAACGTTCACAAGTCGGGTCGTGTCTACCACAGCCGACGGTGGGCGTCAACGCGACGGGGCGGAGTTCGTGAAAAAATTCCCCACCGAAGTGCCGGACATGTTTGCTGATTGCCTGAACAATTCAACTGCGCGCGGCGGTCCTGCTCAGAACCAGATCAGGACCAGATCAGAACCTGATCAAGTCGCGCCCTACCGGGGGTACCATGCGCCACAAGGACAGGGAAGTGACCGACACTGCGGAAATATGGGCGGGCGTGGCCGCCAGCCCGTGGATGACCATGGCGCTGTGCGACGGCGCAGAACCGTATGCCGTGCCGTTGTCGTTCGGGGTGGCGGACGGGGCCATCTATTTCCATTCATCGCGCAAGGGCCACAAGGTGGAACTGCTGCGGAGCGGCGGAACGGTCTGCTGTTCGTTCGTGCCCTATGCGGAGGTGGTCAGGCCGGCGGACGGCACGGGGTGCAAGTTCTCCATGCGCTTCCTGAGCGTGCTTGCCTGGGGGCGGCCCGAAGAGTTGCACGACCCCGCCGACGTGTCTGTGGCGGTGCGTGCCCTGCTGACCGCCGTGCAGGCCCCGGATGCCCCGGTCAATGAGGAAGCCGTGGGCCGCACGGCGTTTTTCCGGCTGGTGCCGGACAGGATGACCGCCTCGCGCCACGCATAGCGCCCGCATAGCGCACGATGAGCAAGGGGGGCGCAAGCGTCTGTGTGCGGGCCACGGCCAGAATCGTGCACCCGGAAGGCGTGCCGCCCGAAGGAGTGTGCCCCGAAGGCGTGCGAAAATATTCATGAAGGCTGGACTGTTCGATTGTAACGCGGTACCAATGCGCCACGGCGCGCCATGCGCGTCGTGCCCGACACTACGTCAACCCGCCGGACCTGCCATTGGGGGGATGCCATGCGCCTGACCGTGCCTGCCGTTGTGTGCCGCCGTCCGAATTCCAGCCTGCCTTCAGCCCGTCCTTTCATCTCGGTCACACTGGCCGCACTGGCTGCACTGGCTGCAGTCCGGCCCCGGTCCCCGTTCCCGGTCTTGTCCAGAAGTCCGTCCCTGATTCCGTCCGGGCCCCTGACGGCGATTCTGACGGCGGTCCTGACGGCGGTCTTGCTGGCCGTGCTGCTGGCATTGCCCATTGCCGGTCGGCTGACCTCCACGGCGTTGGCCGCCGAAGCGCGCAGCTACGTGGGCACCGACGCCTGCGCCCCCTGCCATGCCGACCAGCACGCCACCTTTCGCAAGTACGCCAAGAAATCCAACTCCGCCCACAGCGTGAAGGTCATGGCCTCCAAGCTGAGCAAGGAAGAAGTGCAGGGCTGCTACGCCTGCCACACCACCGGCTACGGCAAGCCGGGCGGGTTCGTCAGCTTCGAGGCCACCCCCCACCTGGCCGACGCGGGGTGCGAGGTCTGCCACGGTCCCGGTTCCGCCCACGTGGAATCTGGGGGCGACGTTTCGCTCATCGACAAGCCCACCATGGAAGGCTGCGTGGTCTGCCACAACGAGCAGCGGGTGCGCAGCTTCAACTTCAAGCCGTTGCTGCACGGCGGCGCGCACTAGGCTTTCTGCGCAGGTGCAGCAAACGACAACGCCCGCCGCATGGTGCTGACCATGCGGCGGGCGTCGTTTTCCTGCGGGGGTGGTTTTTTCTGCGGGGGCAGTTCGCGCCGTTCCGGTGTTGCCGCTGGGGCACATGCCCGAGCTTTCCCGGCACTGCGCCCCGTGCCCTGACGAGCTACTCCCCTGTGCGGGTCAGCAGGGCCACGCATTCCACGTGGGGCGAATGGGGGAACAGGTCGACCGGACGCGCCTCTTGCAGCGCATATCCGCGCGCCGTGAACAGCGCCACGTCGCGAGCCATGGTGGCCGGATTGCACGAAACGTACACGATGCGCTCGGGCTGGTGGGCGGCCACGGCTTCCACCACATCCTCGTGCAGGCCCGCGCGGGGCGGGTCCATGACCACGACGCGCGGCGACACACCCTCGCCGGGCCGTTCGCGGCGCAGGCTGGCGCGCACGTCGCCGGAGACGAAGGAACAGTTCAGGATGTTGTTGCGCGAGGCATTGGCGCGGGCGTCGTTGACCGCCTCGGGCGTGATCTCGAAGCCGCGCACCGCCCCGGCAGTGCGGGCCAGGTGCAGGGCGATGGCCCCCACGCCGGAGTACAGATCCCACACCGTGTCGTCCGGCCCGGCGGCGGCCATGCGGCGTGCCTCGTCGTACAGCAGGCCCGCCGCGGCGGTGTTGGTCTGGAAGAACGAGTCGGGGCCCAGCAGCAGGTCGTTGCCGCCCAGGCGTTCGGTCAGCACGGCTTCGCCGTCCACGGCCAGCACCCGTTCGCCGTAGGCGATCTGCTCCGGGTCCAGGCGCAGCGAATGCACCACGCCGGTCACCTCGGGGAAGCGGGCGCGCAGCGCCTCGGCCAGGCGGGACACGGCCTGCGCCGCGCCGGGGTGCCGCCCGGTGATGCACTGGATCATGCACTGGCGGCCCTGCGGGCTTTCGCCTTCCGCCGGGGCGGCGGTACCGGCATCGCGGCCAAGTTCCGGTTCACGCACCACCAGAAAGCGCCAGAAGCCGTCCTGTCTGCGGTCGTCCCAGCCCGGCAGACCGCTTTCGCGCGCAAGGTCGCGCACAGCCTCGACGATGCGCACCGTAAGCGGCGTTTGCAGGTGGCACTCCGTTATGTCCACCACCGCGCGCGAGGCGCGGCGGCGCAGGCCCAGATGCAACTGGCCGTCGCGGTCCTGGCTGAAGGCGAATTCCATCTTGTTGCGAAAGCCGCGCTCGGCGGGGGAGGCCAGGATGGGCAGCACGTTGGCGTCGCGCAGGCCGCCGATGCGCCCCAGCGCGTCAACCACGAAGCGCTCCTTCCAGCGCAGTTGCTCGGTGTAGGGCAGATCCTGCCAGGCGCAGCCGCCGCACTCGCCGAAGTGGGCGCAGAACGGGGCACACTGCACGGGCGAGGGTTCCAGCACGGCGTCCAGCGTGGCCTCGGCAAAGCGGCGCTTAACCGTTGTCAGCTTGGCGCGCACGCGCTGGCCGGGCAGGCCGCCCGCCACGAACACGACGCGGCCTTCGTGGCGGCACACGGCGCGGCCGCCAGCGGCAAGGCCTTCCACGGTCAGTTCCAGAAGGTCGCCGGGGCGGGGAGTGGTATCGGACATGGTGTCTCCATGGATATGTTGGGGATGTGGCGGTCAGGGTGGCCGCCCGTGCGTGCAGGGTTGTTTTGGCCCGCCCGGCGATGCACGGCATCCGGGATGGGTGGAATGAACGGAATGTGCGGGCCGGTGTTCGCCGGGGGGATACTCCGGTCGGATCTGCTGGTGCCCGGTATCATTCCTGCCGGGGGCAGGGCCGGGCCATGTACAGCGGGACGACGCGGGAGGCAAGTGCGCGTGGGGCTTGCGGCGTACGTTCCTTGTGCGGGAATTCACGACGCGCTTGACATTTGCCGGAAAAGCGGCAAGTAATCTGCGGACCTGGAGTGTTCACGTCAATCCCCGCCCGGTGCGGGGCGGTCGTCTTGCACGGCCGCGTGCCGCTGCCGTGCCGCACAAGGAGTTCGGACATGCTGAGCGAACTGATTCACAACGCGATGCACTCGAGCCCGCAGGGCTTCCTGGGCGTCAGCCTGATCGCCATCTACTTCTGCGTCATCGTGGCTACCGCCTTCTACCGTATCGGCAAGGGCGACCACATGCATCATTAGAAGGAACCGGGAGCGGGCTTGCCCGCCGGGTTTCTTCAGCGCCGTGCGCTATCCCCGCCGGGGTGGCGCAGGTTTCATGGTGCGCCGCGCGCGCATCGCCAGTTTTCGCAGGGCCGTCCGCAAGGGCGGCCCTTTTGTGCACTGCGGTCGGTTTTCGCTGGGCCGCTGTTGCCGGGCCGTTGTCGCCTGTTCGATGTCACCCCAACGGGCACACGCCGTCACACCCGCAGGCGGTCTTCCATGATGTCCATCAGGTAGCGGCCATAGTCGTTCTTCAGCATGGGGGCGGCCAGCGTGCGCAGGGCGGCGTCGTCGATGTAGCCCTTGCGCCAGGCGATTTCTTCTATGCAGGCGATCTTCAGCCCCTGCCGGTCCTGCACGGCCCGCACGAACGAGGCCGCCTGATGCAGCGATTCGAAGGTGCCGGTATCCAGCCAGGCCACGCCGCGCCCCAGAAATTCCACCGACAGGCTGCCTTCGCGCAGGTACAGGTTGTTCAGATCGGTGATTTCCAGTTCGCCGCGCGGCGAGGGGGCGAGTTGCGCGGCCAGTTCCGGCGCGCGTCCGTCATAGAAGTAGAGGCCGGTGACGGCAAAGCGCGACCTGGGCTCGGCGGGCTTTTCCTCGATGCTGATGACCTTGCACGCCGTGTCGAACTCCACCACGCCGTAGCGTTCCGGGTCGCGCACCTTGTAGCCGAACACCACGCCGCCGTGCTCCAGCCTGGCGCACTGCCGCAGCAATGATGGCAGCCGGTCGCCGTAGAACAGGTTGTCGCCAAGGATCAGGCAGCTGGGTTCCCCGGCCAGAAAGTCGCGTGCCAGCAGAAAGGCCTGGGCCAGCCCTTCGGGCCGGGGCTGCTCGATGTAGGTGAACGAAAGGCCCAGTTGGGCGCCGTCGCCCAGCAGTTCGCGAAAGCGCGGCTGGTCCGCCGGGGTGGTGATGATGCATATCTCGCGGATGCCCGCCAGCATCAGCACCGACAGCGGATAGTAGATCATGGGCTTGTCGTACACCGGCATGAGCTGCTTGGAGACGCCCATGGTGATGGGATAGAGCCGCGTGCCGGAACCCCCGGCGAGAATGATGCCTTTCATGCCGACCTCTTTGAAGGATGGTGCCGTGCAGGGCACGGCAGTGCGGCATGGTAGCCGGGACGGGGCGGGAAGGGAAGGGGGCGGGGCGGGGGCTGGTGGGGGAAGAAGATGCGCTGGCCCACGCGGGCTTGGCGAACGCCCCGGATCTGTCTGTGCAGCCGAGGTGCGGGCAAGATGGAGGCCCTGGGCTACCAGCGTGTCTGGCGAACCGGGCGCATTCGCGTTCGGGCATCACGAAAGGCGGGGCGGGTGAAACGACAAGAAAGACGGCGTGCGCCGACATGGCAAAAAAAAGACGGCTGTGCCGTCTGGTTGCCCCGCCGGGGGCTTTGCGGTGTGCTCGCGCTTTTTGGTGGTCCGGGGGGAACAGCCTTGGGGGAGGGCCTTGGTGCGGGGTTCCCCCCGGACGCGAGACGAGACACACTCGAGAAGAGGTATATCCCCGGAACCATGGAGCGTCTGTTAGAAATTTAACGGGGGCTGGCCGTGCCGGGCTGTAAGTGGTTGCTGACGCGCGGTATCGTTGACGAAAGGGAAAAATCTAATACGGGCGCGGCACGGTGACCGTTGCTGGCGGAGGGAAATCCCGACCTTGCGGGCCGGGTGGGCGTGTGCTATCGACATCGGCCCCGCATGCCGGGGAGCGTGGCGCGGAAAAAAGACCCGCGTTCGCGCACGGATGCGGCCCGCTGGTGGCCGCCCGGACGGAATTTTACGAATATTCCCGGGGCGCGGCCGCACAGGGTGGCAATCCGGGGTTGACTTCCTGCCCCGAATGAGGATAAGTCAGCCCTCTCTCGTCATGGAGGTTACTAATGTACGCGATTATTGAAACGGGTGGCAAACAGTTCCGCGTCGAAGAAGGCGGCAAGATCTTCGTCGAGAAGCTCGAGGCCGAAGCCGGCAGCGAAATTGTCATCGATAAGGTTCTGATGCTGGGCGGCGGCGCGTTTTCCGTCGGCGCTCCCTATGTGGAAGGCGCGAAGGTCACCGCCGAGGTGGTCGAACACGGTCGCGGCGAAAAGCTCATCGTGTTCAAGAAGTGGCGCCGCAACGACTCCCGCAAGAAGCAGGGCCACCGTCAGGACTTTACGGCCCTGAAGATCAAGGCCATCCAGGCCTAGCGCCAAGGAGAACACGTCATGGCACATAAAAAAGCAGGCGGCAGCTCTCGCAACGGTCGCGACAGCGCCGGACAACGCCGCGGCGTGAAGCGCTTCGGCGGCGAGCAGGTTCTGGCCGGCAACATTCTGGTTCGTCAGCTGGGCACCCGCGTGCACCCCGGCGACAACGTGGGCATGGGCAGGGACTACACCCTGTTCGCCACCGTCGAGGGCACCGTGAAGTACGAAAAGTACACCCGCAAGAAGAAGGTCCAGACCCGCGTGCACGTGGTGCCCGCCCAGGCGTAGGCCAGGCCGCACATACACGTCCACGGCTTGCATTTCCGGGGCGGAAGTCGCGTAGCGTTCTTCCGCCCCTTTCGTGTTTGCTCTGGCTGACGGCCTCGTGTAGTGCACAGGGCAGGCTGGTCGGCCCCGTCGCCCAGTTGCTCCGTTGCACTGGCAGTGCCCGGCATGCAGGCAGTCTGTCAGCTTCGTCTTGCAGACCCCTCGCCAGCCTTGTCAGGCCAGACCCGTCATCCGGACAATCGGCCAGAGCAATCGGCCAGAGCAATCGGGCCAGTCAGGCCCTGCCAGGCAGATGCCGACACGAAAGGCGGGCAGACCCGCCGGGGCGCTGGCTCGACATGGTTTTTTCGGTGACCGTCGCGTTCATTGCGTCGGTCGCATCCAGGCAGGCCGGTCACTTCCGGCTTTGCCCCGGCGCTGCGGACATTCCGCGCGCCGTATCCATCGCATATTCACCGTATTCAAGGCAGGCATCATCATGCGCTTCGTCGACGAAGCCACCATTACGGTTCGCGCGGGCAACGGCGGCAACGGCTGCGTTTCGTTCCGCCGCGAAAAGTTCGTGCCGCGCGGCGGCCCCGACGGGGGCGACGGCGGCGACGGCGGCAGCGTCATTCTGCGCGCCTCCAACCGGTTGTTGTCGCTCTACGACTTCCGCCTGCAACGCACCTACGAGGCGCAGAACGGGCAGGGCGGCATGGGCAGCCAGTGCTACGGCCGCAAGGGCGACGACCTGACGGTGGAATTGCCCGTGGGCACCCAGATCTACGAGGTGACCGACGACGGCGAAACCCTGCTGTGCGACCTTTCCGACCCGGAGACCGTCTTCGTGGTGGCGCAGGGCGGGCGCGGCGGCAAGGGCAACGAGCACTTCAAGTCGTCCACCAACCGCGCCCCGCGCTTTGCCCAGAAGGGCGAAGCCGGAGAGGTCCGCTCGCTGCGGCTGGAGCTGAAGATCCTGGCCGACGCGGGCCTGCTGGGCCTGCCCAACGCGGGCAAGTCCACGTTCATCTCCAAGGTGTCGGCGGCCCGTCCCAAGATCGCGGCCTATCCGTTCACCACGCTGACCCCCAACCTGGGCGTGATGATCGACGATGCCGACCCCGAACAGCGACTGGTCATCGCGGACATTCCCGGCCTCATCGAGGGGGCGCACACCGGGCAGGGCCTTGGCCACCGCTTCCTGAAGCATGTGGAGCGCACCCGGTTTCTGGTGCACATCCTGAGCGTGGAAGACGTGTCGCTGGACAGCCCCGAAGGGCCGTGGAGCGGCTTCGATCTCATCAACGAGGAACTGGTGCGCTTCGATTCCGACCTTGGGCAGCGCGTGCAGTTGCAGGTGGTCAACAAGATCGACCTGCGCGACCCCGAAGATGTGCAGGCCCTGCGCGACCGCGCCGAGGCCGATGGCCGCACCGTGCACTTCATGTCCGCGCTGACCGGCGAAGGGGTGGAGGACGTGGTGGCCGAAATGTGGCGCATGCGTGACGAACTGGACATCCATGAAGCCCTGGTGCGCCTGCGCGAGACCGAGGAATTCGACGAGGAAGAAAGCGACATCGAGGTGATCTGGGTGCGCGAATAGCCCCGGCGCAAGCTGGCGGCGCACCCGCATCCCAACGGAGCGACGGCATGTCCGGACGGAACGAGACAAGGCGGGATCAGGCGGATACGGCGGGCGACTGGCAATCCGAACGGCGCAGGGCGCTGGCGGAGGCGCGTTGCGTCGTGGTCAAGGTGGGCAGCGCGGTGCTGACCACCGGCGAAGGGCTGGACCTGGCCATGGTGGAATCGCTGGCGGACCAGCTTTCCGCCGTGCAGGAAGGCGGACGGCGCGTGGTGCTGGTGTCTTCCGGCGCGGTGGCGGCTGGGCGCGGCGTGCTGCGCAGCTGCTGCGAGATCGCGGGCATGCCCCACCGTCAGGCGGCATCGGCCATCGGGCAGAGCCGCCTGATGCATCATTATGATGAAGCCTTTGCCCGGCGCGGGCGCATATCGGCGCAGGTGCTGCTGACCCGCGACGACCTGAAGAGCCGCAACCGCTTTCTGAACGCCCGCAACACCTTTGCCGCGCTGCTCGACTGGGGGGCCATCCCCGTGGTCAACGAGAACGACACCGTGGCCGTGCACGACCTGAAGTTCGGCGACAACGACTGCCTGGCCAGCCTGTTGCTGAACATCGTGGAAGCCGACCTGTTCGTGAACCTGACCTCGGCGGGCGGCGTGTTTGCCGAAAACCCCCAGGACAACCCGGACGCCTGCGTCATGGACTGCATCGACGACGTGCACGGGCTGGACCTGGACGGACTGTGCGGCGGCAAGACGTCCGTGGGCACCGGGGGCATGTACTCCAAGCTGTTGTCCGCGCGGCGCGCCGCGCAGATCGGCGTGCCCACGCTCATCGTGCCGGGGCGCGAACCCGACGTGCTGGCCCGCGCCTTCGCGGGCGAAGCCATCGGCACCTGGGTGCGCGCGGACGCCCGCACCGTTTCGCGCCGCAAGTACTGGCTGGCCTACCAGTCGGACCCGGCCGGCACCGTCACCGTGGACGAGGGCGCTGCCCGCGCCCTGCTGCAGGGCGGCAAAAGTCTGTTGCCCGGCGGGGTGTGCGGCGTGGAAGGGGGCTTCGGCTCCGGCGCGCTGGTGCGCGTGGCCGCGCAGGACGGCACCGTCATCGGGGTGGGGCTTTCCAACTATGCTGCGGCGGAACTGCGGCGCATCATGGGGCACAAGCGCCACGAGGTGGCGGCCATCCTGGGCGACGCGCATTATCCGGAAGTTATCCATCGCGATAACTTGCTGCTGGACGCCGTGGTGTAGGGCCCAAATTGTCCTTTTGCCCGTTGGCTTCGTCAAACTTTGCCTGCCATGTCGGTCGAATACGATAAGAGTATACTCCCTCATGGCCGGCTCGTTTTCCTCGCCAACGAACAAAAATCCTAATTTGGGCACAGCCCGTTGTAGTGTGAAGCCAGCGCCGGGTACATTAACAGCAAATGCATTGTAAGGCGTGAACTTTATCCCGGAATAACGGTATGTTTCGGTTTGTTCGCCCTGTCGACGAGGAACCCCGCATGACCGTACACGCACAACACGCCACGCCCCCCTGCATCCTGACCATCGCCGGGTCCGATTCCGGCGGCGGCGCGGGCATCCAGGCTGACATCAAGGCCATGACCGCCCTCGGCGGTTTCGGCATGAGCGTCATCACCGCGCTCACGGCGCAGAACGGCCTTGGCGTTACCGGCATCCACGCCCCGGACGCGGAGTTCGTGGCCCTGCAACTGTCCACCGTGCTGGACGGCTTTCCCGTGGCCGGGGCCAAGACGGGCATGCTGTTCTCCGCGCCCATCATCGAGGCCGTGGCCGACGTGCTGGACGCCCGCAAGAACTTTCCGTTGGTGGTGGACCCGGTGTCCGTGAGCCAGAGCGGGCACCGCCTGCTGCGCGAGGACGCCGTGCAAGCCCTGGTGCGCCGCATCCTGCCCCTGGCCGATCTGCTGACCCCCAACCGGCCCGAGGCGGAAATGCTGGCGGGCATGGACATCGCCACGGAAAGCGACGCCCGCGAGGCGGTGCGCCGTATCCTGGACATGGGGCCGAAGGCCGTGCTGCTGAAGGGCGGCCACTTCGAGGGCAGCGGCGACCTGATCGACTGGCTGGGCCTGCCCGGTGGCGCGGATGGTCAGCCGGACATCGTCGCGCTTTCGCAGCCGCGCGTGGATACCCCCAACAACCATGGCACCGGCTGCACCCTGTCCGCCGCCATCGCCACCTGCCTCGGCCTCGGCATGGAACTGTTGCCCGCCGTGCAGCGCGCCCAGCGCTACCTGAACCTGTGCCTGCGCGAAAGCTACACCCCGGGCCGGGGCTTCGGCCCGCCCAACCATGCCGCGCCGCTGACCCTGCGCGAGTTCTAGCTGGCCTTGCGGCCTCCCCCTCCCCCCCTTATCGGTCTCCGTTTTTTGCGAAAGGCGAGTCAGAACTGTTTGCCGTATCCGGGCCGCCCTTGGGCGGCCCTTTGCGTTGTCCGGGGGGCAGCATCCTTCAGTCGGGCTCGCATCCGGTCGCGCGCGGGCTTGCTCCGTTTCCTGCCGCCGCCAGTCCTGCCTGCCGACTTGGAAATATCATGGACCTGGGGTAGGCTCTCACGGTGCTTCCGGCCCGCGCACGGCCAGCAAGCCTCGCCTGGCCTCGCTCCTCGATCATGTCCGGACCCCCCGCGCGCCATCTCGCCCGCCCCCGGCGCCACCCCGAACGCCCACAGGACGACGCATGACCCCGCCCCTGCCCACGTTCCACGCCCCCGCAGAGCGTTCACCCGACGCCGACCTGCTGCGCCAGGCCGGGCTGTTCCGCGACCCCACCCTGGTCAGCCTGCTCGATTCGGTGACGGACATCGTGCTGATCCTGAACCGGCACCGCCAGATCGTTTTCGTCAACCGCAACCTGCTGGAACTGCTGTCCCTGTCCGACGGCGCCAACCTGCTGGGGCTGCGCCCCGGCGAGCTGTTCCACTGCGAGAACGCCTGCGAAGGCCCCGGCGGTTGCGGCACGGCGGACGGGTGCCGCGAGTGTGGCGCGGTAAAGGCGGTGCTGTGCGCCCTGGGCGACGAGCGCCGGGTGGAGGAATGCCGCATCACCCAGCGCAAGGGCGACGACGTGCTGGCCTACGACCTGAAGGTCTGCGCCACCCCGTTCGAGCGGGACGGCGAGCGGTTCGTCATCTTCGCGATCAACGACATCAGCCACGAAAAGCGGCGTCGCGCGCTGGAACGCATCTTTTTCCACGACATCCTGAACACGGCGGGCGGGTTGCGCAACCTGGCCCAGATGATCCTGGAAGAAGTGCCCCTGGACCTGCGCGGCGACACCATGCTGCTGCACCGCTTTTCCAACGCGCTGGTGGAAGAGATCGTCACCCAGAAACTGCTGCTGGCCGCCGAGACCGACGAGTTGCCGGTGGACCCGCACCCGGTGGACGGGGTGGAACTGCTGCGCGACGTGGCCAACCTGTACACCGGGCACGACACCGCGCGGGGCCGTGCCCTTACCGTGTTGTCCTGTGCCGCGGACACGGCCATGGTCACGGATTCCACGCTGCTGGGCCGGGTGCTGGGCAACCTGGTCAAGAACGCCCTGGAAGCCACCCCCGAGCAGGGCGAGGTGCTGCTTGCCTGTGATTGCGACGGCGAGTGCGTCACCTTTCGGGTGCGCAACCCCGGCTACATCCGGCCCGACGTGCAGCGCCAGATATTTCAACGTTCGTTTTCCACCAAGGGGGCGGGGCGCGGGCTTGGCACCTACAGCATCCGCCTGCTGACGCAGAACTACCTGAAGGGGCGGGTGGGCTTTGAAACCTCGCCGTCGGGCTGGACGGAATTCCGGGTCCGCCTGCCGCGCAACGCCTTCAACGGCACGGTAACAGATGTTCCCGATGCGCCCGGCGCGTGTGCAGGGCCCGGCGACATCCGCGCCGGCGCTCCGAACCGTGCGCCCACATGGGCGCGCGAGCAGGGGCAAGCCCCCGGCGAGGGGCCGTTGTGGAACGACAACAGCGAAGCGCGCGGGCGCGACGCAACCGCATGGGGGAGCGATGACGCAGCCGTTGCGCGTGCTGGTCGCTGAGGACGATGCCGTCGGAGCGGCCCTGCTGTGCGGGCTGCTGGTCCGCGAGGGACACGTGGTGATCGGCCCCGCCGCCATGGGCGAGGAGGCCGTGCGTCTGGCCCGCGACGAACGGCCCGACGCCGTGCTCATGGACATCTGGCTGGCCGGAGACATGAACGGCGTGGAGGCCACCCGCGCCATCACCGCCGACTTCGACATTCCGGTCATTCTGGTCACCGGCGCCACCGAGGCCACGGACCACGAGCTCATGGAACAGGTGGCGGGCAGCGGCGCGCTTGGCTTCATGTCCAAGCCGGTCACCGGCGACGCCCTGCGCATGAACCTGCGCATCGTGCGCCATCACACCCGCCTGCATGCCCGGTTGCGCGACAGCGAGCAGCGCTACCGTTCCATCTTCGACAACGCCGTGGTGGGCATCTACATGGCCGACCCGGAAGGGCGGTACCTGGTGTCCAACCGCGCCTTTGCCGAAATGCTGGGCTGGTCCGGGCCGGGCGAGCTGGTTTCGGGCGTGCGCTCCATGGACGCGCAGATCTACGAGGCCCCGGGCCGGCGGCAGGAACTGCTGGCCCGCCTGCGCGCCGAAGGCACGGTGACGGGTTTCGTCTCGCAGGTGTACGGGCGCGACGGGGATCTGCTGTGGGTGTCGGAGCATTGCACCGCCGTGCACGACTGGGCGGGCGAACTGCGGCACTACGAGGGCATCGTGGTCGACGTCACCGCCCGCATCGAGGCGGAGCAGCGTTGGCGCACCACCCTCGGCATCCTGCGCAGCACCATCGACGCCATGCCCGACCATGTGGTGCTGCTGGACCTGGAGCGCAACGTGATCATGGCCAACGCCTCGTGGGTGCGGCAGATGTGCGGACCGGGGCATGTGGATGCGGCGATTCCGGCGGATACGGCGGAGCAGGTAGACGGCGCCGTCATGGTGCGCTGCCCGGATTGCGTGTCCGAAGACGGCGGCCCCACGCCCCTCGACCGCTTCCTGCGAGAAGGCGGGCACCAGTCCGGCCCCGTGCGCCTGCTGCCCGGCGGACAGGCGTGCACCTGCAGCGTTTCGCCCTACCGCGCACCGGACGGCACGGTCATCGGCGCGGTGCTGGTGCTGCGCCGCGATGGCGAAGGATGCCTCTCCGCTTCCGAAGGGTGTGCCGCGCGGGCGGACATGGCCGGGCGCCGGGGGGTGTGATGCGCAAGCATCAGTTCGCCAAGATCGACTGCAACTGCACCCGCCGGGCCACGCATCTGAAATGCGTCTTCTGCGGGGTGATGGAATACCGCAGCCTGGACGAGGCGCGCCGCATGAGTCTGGGACAGGCCGAATGCCAGCACCCAGACGCGCCCCAGGTGCCGCCGCAGGAAAAGTTCCGGGCCATGATGGGCGGCACGCTGGACTGTCTGGCCCCGGACTACGATACCCATTTTCGGCAGGATTGAGCCCGGCCTGTCCGGATCGGATCGGATCGGGCCAGACCGGATCGGGCCAGACCGGATCGGGCCGGGCCAGCCTGGACCAGCCTGGACCCGCCAGGACGTGTCTGCCCTGTCCCGTTCTGTCCTGCCTTGCCCCAATCTGACGGGGCAAGCGGGTTGGAACGGTCGTTTCGCCCCAGCCGCTTTGTCACAGGTGTTGCTTTCCAGTCTCGTCTCCCCAGTCGTGTATCCCAGCCGTGTATCCGTTGACCCGGCTCCTTCGCCGTTCCCTTCCCGGATGCGCTGTCGTCACGCTCGCCATCTGGCGGGCGGCTGCCGCGTCACGCCGACCCGGTTCGCGTCAGCCCGGGCAACCTCGCCCGCCCGCATGCCGAACATGCCCAGCGGCAGGCGCCATTCGTGGCCTGGGACATCGCGTTGCGTCTGCACTCTCTTGTCCGGGCGGCGGTGCACACCCATGGAGTGCACGTCGGCCGTGCCAGTGCCACCGCGCACGGCAACGCTTGGTACAGGGGGCGAGATGGTGTGCGGCGTCGTGGCGCGCACCGTTGCACAAACTATAACACCCGCTCATGCCATGGACGCGCTGCCATCAAGGTGGCAGACTTGCTGCAACGGTGCGGAGGAACTCGTTGATGCCGCATGGTGTCCGGCGGTCCGGACCGGTTCGGCCTGCTTCGGGATGATAGTTCTTATTTTCACGATCTAATCGTCCTGTTGTTTTTTCCGATATGGCAGGTAGGATCATAAGTTCTACCGTGCGCACGGGGGTGCGTGCGGAATCACCCAGACGGGGGTCATGATGGGCATTCGGCAAAAACTCTTTCTCCCCTTCGCGCTGTCCGTTCTGCTGCTGGGCGGCGGCGCATACTGGTTCCTGGCTGGCGAACTGACGGACCTGAAGGGCGTCTTCCTGCGCCAGATGGCGCGGGCCAAGGCCAACGAGGTGAACCAGTCGGTGGAACTGCTGGCGGCGCAGGCCCTGGAACAGGCCGCGCTGTTTTCGCAATTGCCGGAAGTGCAGGCGGCTTACGCCACGGCCCTTTCCGGCAAGATAGACGATGAAAAGGACCCCATGGCGCAGCAGGCCCGCGAAGCCCTGCGACGCGATCTTGCCGCGCACATGGCCTCGTTCACGGCGGTGACCGGGCGCAAGTTCAAGCTGCATTTCCATCTGCCCAACGGGCGCAGCCTGGTGCGGCTGTGGAACAAGAAGCAGATCAAGCGCGACGGGCAGGAAATCGACGTTTCCGACGACATTTCCACCTTCCGCAAGACCGTGGTGGACGTGAACCGCACCGGCCAGCCCATGAAGGGCATAGAAGTGGGGCGCGGCGGCTTCGACATCCGCGGCGTTTCGCCGGTAAAGGGCGCGGACGGCAAGCAGATCGGCTCGGTGGAAGTGCTCATCGAGTTCGCGCCGCTGCTCAAGATCGCTTCCAGCGCCGAGGGCGAGGACGTGCTGCTGTACATGAACGCCTCGCTGGGGTCGCTGGCCCAGGGCATGAGCGACCCCGCAAAGCACCCGCGCGTGGGCAACGATTTCATCTTTGCCGCAGGTAACCCGCAGATACCTGCCGCCGCGCTGGTCACCCCGCAACTGCTGCTGGCGGGCAAGCAGGGGCTGAGCACCACGGAGGGCGGCGATACGGCGCTGGTTGCCTTCCCGGTCAAGGATTACCGGGGCGAGCAGGTGGGCGTGTTCGTGCACACATCGAACATCAGCGGGGCCACGGCCATCTTCGAACGCTTCTCCGGCATCATGCTGGCGGCGCTGCTGGCGCTGCTGGTGGTGCCGGGCGTGGTGTTCTCGGTGCTGGTGTCGCGCTTCGTCACCTCGCCGGTGTCGCGCGTGGTGGCCCTGATCCGCGACATCACCGAGGATCGCGCCAACCTCAACGACCGCCTGAACGATGCCGGTCGCGACGAAATCAGCCAGCTGGCCCGGTGGTTCAACCGGCTGATGGGCAAGATCGAGGACATCCTGTGCTCGGTGGAAGGCTACAAGAACGTGGTCAACGCCATCCCCGACCCGGTGTTTGCCGTGGACGACGACTACAACATCATTCTCGCCAACACGGCCGTGGCCCGTATCGCCGGGTTGGACGACGGCGAGAAGGTGCGCGGACGCAAGTGCAGTTCCATTTTCAACGCCTCCATCTGCGGCACCTCCCAGTGCCCGATCAACCAGGCCATGCAGCTTGGTGGCCGGTTCGAGGCGGGCATCGTGGAACTGAACATCCTTGGGCAGACCCGCTACGTGCGCCCCTACGGCGACATCGTGCGCGACTGCCACGGCAACAAGGCCGGGTACCTTGAAGTGGCCAGCGACGTGAGCGAACTGGTGATGAAGGAACGCGACCTGCATGCCCACATGGCACGCATGGAAAAGGTCAACGCCGAACTGGTCACCGTGGCCGGGCAGGTGGCCGACGCCACCGGGTCCATCGAGAGCCAGACCGAGGGCGTGATGCGCGGCACCGAGAACCAGCGCGGGCTGATCACCGAATCGGTGACGGCCATCGAACAGATGAACGCCACCATCATGGAGGTGGCGCGCAGCGCCGCCAACGCCTCGCGCCAGGCCGACAGCGGCCAGGCCCGTGCCCGTGAGGGCGCGCAGGTGGTGGATGACGCGGTGGCCGCCATCGGCCAGGTCAGCAACCTTACCGGGGTGCTGCGCGGCAATCTGGGCGAACTGGGGCGGCAGGCGGAATCCATCGGCCAGATCATGAACGTGATCAGCGACATTGCCGACCAGACCAACCTGCTGGCACTGAACGCCGCCATCGAGGCGGCCCGCGCGGGCGATGCCGGGCGCGGCTTTGCCGTGGTGGCCGACGAGGTACGCAAGCTGGCCGAAAAGACCATGAACGCCACGCAGGAAGTGCGCCGGTCCATAGAAACCATCCAGTCCGGGGCCGCGCGCAACATCGCCAGCATGGAAGAGGTGGCCGGCGCCGTGGACAACGCCACGACGCTGGCGGGCCGCTCGGGCGAGGCGCTGCGCGAGATCGTGGCCCTGGTCAACGACACCTCGGCCCAGGTCACCTCCATCGCCACGGCGGCGGAGGAACAGTCCGCCGCCAGCGAGGAGATAACCCGCAGCGTGAGCCAGGTCAGCGGCCTGTCCGACGATACAGCCCGGCGCATGGAAGAGGCGGCGCGGGCCATCAACGACCTTGGCGCGCTGGCGGCGCGCCTGCGCGAAATCGTGCAGGGCTGACGCCCGCGCGAGGCATGACGCAATACGGCCCGCTCCCGCAAGGGGGCGGGCCTTTTCGCGTCCGGGGGGCGGCGCGGGGGGCGGCGCGGGCGGAAGGTGCGGGTGGTGTGCATGGATAGGCGTGCATGGATGGGCGTGGGCGGTCGAGAGTGGCGGCGGATGCATGGTTGCCGTCCGTGGCGACGTTGGTGGTGCGTGGTGGGCGCTCGTGCACGATGAAAGGGCAGGAGCGGGCGCGTTCGTGCCATGGTAGTCCGGAGCAGCTTGGGGCGACCTGGAGTGGCCCTGGGATGACAAGAAGCGGGAAGGGCCGTTCAGGGTAAATAATGGTGGTGCGTGTGCGCACGGAGTGGAGTATTGTTGACACCAGTTGATTGTCGGTGCTAGTCGGACGGAGAGATGGGCGCAGGCCGGAACATTCCGGCCTTCCCGACGGACCATGCGGAGCCGCCTTGCGGCGCCGGGGGAGGCATGGCGGGTGGCCGACCGCCGCGAGAGCACGCGGCGCGAGGCCGATTGCGAGTGCCGGATGGTGGGCGCGCCGTGTGCCTGCAGGGTGCAGGGCGTGCCAGCGAGCGCCGAGGCGGGCCGTGTGCCCGCAGTGGCTGCATGGGCCTTGGGCGCCATGCATGCGTAAGGACGCGCGAATGGCCAAGACCACCTTCACCCTTGCGGAAGCGGCGGATCTCCTGAGCTGTCACAAGGAGACGCTTCGCCGCGCCATCAAGGACGGCACGTTGCGGGCTGCCCGCCTGGGGCGCGGCTACCGCATCTCGCGCAGTGACCTGGAAGCCTTCTGGACCGCCCAGGGAGGCGGTGCGCTGTTCGGCGACGGAGAATCCCCGGCGGATGTGCCGCCCACGGAACGACCGGCGCCGAGCAAGGCCAAGAAGCCGGAAGGCCCCCGACAGCTAACCCTTCCCACATCGTGAGGAGGCGCGCATGAGTTCGGACATGACCTGCAGGGCGATGGAAGACATTTCGCTGCGCAACGACGCGGGCCACGACATCGCGTTCAAGGGGCGCCTGTTCTCCGAATGCTCGTGGTACGACGACGAGACCGGCGTGCTTACCCGCCAGAAGCTCTACGTCACCGAAGACAACGAGCAGATCTACTACATCGTCTCCGGCAGCGGCGCCGCGCGTAACCGCCGCGCCTACCGTCTGCGCGTGGAGGGTGACCGTTGCGTCATCAACAACGGCGCGTGCGACATGTCCATGCAGCTCGACATGCTGCTGCTGGCGGTGCGCGGCCTGTGCGGGCTTGATGCCGCCCCGTCCGACGCGGCCCTGCTGGCCAGCGTGGAAGAAACGCTGAAAGCCGCCAACGGTTAGGGGCGACCAGCCCTGCGGCGCGAATTTCGTGCGCGCACCTTCCGGCCAGGCCGGGGGGTGCGCGTTTCGCATTTTTTGGGGCGTGCGCGCGCTCTGGTTCTGGTGCGCAGGGCGTTGCGGGCTGGGGGCTTCGCAGCCGGGGCGGGGGAATGCCCGGCATCGGTTCGGGCATGCCCAGGTCCCCCGCGCGCGTGAAACGGCGGGCCGGTTCGCTCTCGCATGCCGTGGCGCGGCGGGGTGCCCCGGTGGAAAAACCGCGCCCCTCGCGGCTCCGGGCCAGACTTTTTCCGGGGTTGCCTTTTCCGGCGGATAATGTTCCTGTCACAATGTCCGGGTACCCTTTTGCCGACAGTGTCCGGATTTGCCGCCGGGCACCATGGAGGAAAGCCATGGCATTGACCAAGCAGTTCCTGAAGAGCAGGCCCACCTGCAAGGTGAAATTCCGCCTGGAGGCGGACGAGGTGGGACAGGCCACCGAGGTCTATCTTGTGGGCGAATTCAACGACTGGGACGAACGGGCCACCCCCATGCGCCCCCTGAAGGACGGCGCTTTCACCGCCGAGGTGGAACTGGAGACGGGGCGCGAATACCGCTTCCGTTACCTGCTGGCGGGCGGCGCTTCCGGCTGGCTCAACGATGGCCGGGCCGACAGTTACGAGTATTGCCCCTTCGCCGGGACGGACAATTCGCTGGTCAGCGTCTAGCGACACCCAGGGGGCACGCCCCGGGCATGCGCGCGCAGGGCGGCCTTTGCGCCACTGCCGCGCACCCGTCACGCCTCCCGTCACCTTCCCCCTGTTCCGCCATGCCGCGTGGATGCATGCCGCGCGTGACCGCAGGCAAGCCCGGCAAGATGGTCCGCATGCCCGCGCGTGCTTTCCGGTCACGCATTCTGGATAACGCGTGCCCTTGCAGCGGCGCGCCGTTTCGTCCCGCCGGGAAGTCCCGTGATGGCGGCGATGTTTCACGGCGCGCCTTGCCAACCGCCCGAAACGGTTATAGCATTGAAATACTGAACCGGCCGGGGGGCGGGTCGCCGTGAGCATGCAGGGGCGGAAGGTCCATGTCGCAAACCGCAGCGCAGAGCATCAGGGATTTCGACCTGCTCGAAATGCCCATGGAAGGGGTGGCCGCCTACTGGCTCTCCCTGAAGAAGCTGGTGGGCAACCGCCGCAACTTCAAGGGGCTGGACCAGGAAGCGGAATTCACTTCCGAGCCCTTCGTGCGGCATCTGCTGGAAATCACCTTCAGCGGCGACATGGGCGAAGACCGCGTGCGCCGTTGCGCCGCCGCGCGGGGTGATCTGCTGCGCGGCGAACTGAACCGGCGGCTGGACCTGATGCGCGTGGCCGTCCTGGATGTGGCCGGGGGCGAAAACCCCTTGCGCACCATGGCCCGCATCGCCGCTCTCTATCCTGCCCCGCCCATCACCACGGAAAAGGCGCTGGGTTACGCCCAGGAACTGTTGCGCCAGGCCGGGGAAAAGCCTGCCGACGAACGGTTCTTCGACGTGTCCCATCGCCTGCAGGACGACAGGCTTGTCGTGGCCCTGCTGTTTTACGTCCTGCTTTCCCGCCACCATGGCAGAATGGCCTGCCGTCCCTTTCTGGAGCATCTGGGCTCGCGCTTCTTTGCCGACGGCATGGCGCTGGTGGCCGATGGCTTTGATGCGCCCTTCGTGCGCAAGTGGCTGAAGAAGCACAAGCAGGTGTTGCTGGACGACGTACGCGACAAGATGTCCATGTCGGTGGAACTGGCCCTGGGCATCAAGGCCCGGCTGGGCTACGACGACGTGTTTCGCATTGCGCGGTCCTACATGCGCTAGGGGCTGTTTTTCACAGTCCAACGGGGGCGCCCAACGCGGGGGAGGACCATGGCGGGCAACGGCGGGGGCGGTGCACAACGGCCAAAGGCCCGGTTGCTGCGGCTTGTCCAGGGGGCCGCGCTGGGGTTTGGCGCGCCGCTGGGCTGGCAGGTGCTGCGCTGGCTGTTCGATCTCGCACCCACCGCACCCCACTACGAGCTTGTGCTGAACGTGTACATGGCCGTGGGCGGGGTGCTGGTGTTCGCCGTGTTCGGCTACCACCTGGGCCGCAAGGAACAGCGCCTGGAACGCCTGACTCTGGTGGACCCCCTGACCTCGCTGTACAACCGCAGACATTTCGAGCTGATGCTGGAAACCGAGTTTGCCCGTCACCTGCGCGACAGCGCCGACCTTTCGCTGCTCATGCTCGACCTGGACCACTTCAAGCAGGTCAATGACACCTGGGGCCACCAGGAGGGCGATCAGGTGCTGATGACCCTGGCGGGCATCCTGCGCGCGGGGTTGCGCGCCCAGGACGTGGCCGCGCGGGTGGGTGGCGAGGAATTCGCCGTGATCATGCCCGGCGTGGGCGGCGCGGGCGCACTGGCCGCCGCCGAGCGGCTGCGCATTGCCGTGCGCGACGGCATCTTTCTGGTGGGGCCGGGCACGCGCATTGCGGTGCGTATTTCCATCGGCGTGGCCAGCACCGAGCGGCTGGCCGTGTCCGGGCCCACGGAACTGTTCCGCCTGGCGGACGACGCCCTGTACCGGGCCAAGGGCCTGGGGCGCGACCGGGTGGAACCCGCCTGGCCGGGCGGTGTCGAGGACCAGTTGGGGCCCTGCTGAGGCCTGTCGGTCCCGTGTCTTTTGCCAGCCCGTTGCGGGTCCGCTCGCGTCGCTGCGCTGCCGTCGTCTTCCGTCCCATGCCTGCGCGGTCCCGGTTGCCATGACGCCACGAAATGTTCATGGTACAGGGCTGCGGGGCGTCGGCGCATTGCACGGAGCTTCGCGGTTCTGCCCGCGTCGTCCCGGCCTTGCGCCGCACCGGACCATTTCCATCCTGCCGGGCATATTCCGGCCACACGCGGTCACGCCCCAGCCTGGCCCCAGCTTCGTACAGACGCCCATAGTCATGACATCCCCCCACGGAGGAATCCCACGCATGCAATCCCACGGGTTCGATCTCGTTTTCGAGCGCACCGTCCATGAACTGAACAGCCGCATCCGTCTGTGGCGCCACGGGGCCACAGGCGCGCAACTGCTTTCCTGTTGCAATGCCGACGAGAACAAGGTCTTCGGCGTCACCTTCCGCACGCCGCCGTCCGATTCCACCGGGGTGGCGCACATCCTTGAACATTCGGTGCTCTGCGGGTCCGAGAAGTACCCGGTCAAGGAGCCCTTCGTGGAACTGCTGAAGGGGTCGCTGCAAACCTTCCTCAACGCGTTCACCTACCCGGACAAGACCTGCTACCCGGTGGCTTCGGCCAACCTGCAGGACTTCCGCAACCTGGTGGACGTGTACCTGGACGCGGTGTTCTTTCCGCGCATCACCGAGGAAATTTTCCGGCAGGAAGGCTGGCACATCGAGGCCGACGCGCCGGAAGGCCCCTTTGCCTACAAGGGCGTGGTCTACAACGAGATGAAGGGTGTGTATTCCTCGCCGGAATCCATCCTGTCCGAGCAGTCGCAGCAGGCGCTGTTCCCGGACATCACCTACGGGCTCGATTCCGGCGGCAACCCGGAGCACATCCCCGACCTGACCTACGAGCAGTTCGCCAATTTCCACGCCACCTACTACCACCCCAGCAATGCCCGCTTCTTCTTCTGGGGGGACGACCCGGAAGAGGACCGGCTGGCCTGCCTGGCCGCCGTGCTGGCGCGTTTCGAGCGCATTGACGTGGATTCCGCCGTGCCCTTGCAGCCCCGCTCGGACACGCCGCGCATGCTCGAGGTTGGCTACGCCGCGTCAGAGGGAGACGACCGGGGCATGGTGACCATGAACTGGCTGCTGTGCGAAACCGCCGACGTGGAGCGCAACTTCGCCTTCGAGATGCTGGAGCACATCCTGCTGGGTCTGCCCGGCTCGCCGCTGCGCCGTGCGCTGATCGAATCGGGCCTGGGCGAGGACGTGGCGGGCGTGGGGCTGGAAAGCGACCTGCGCCAGATGTATTTTTCCGTGGGCCTCAGGGGCATCGAGCCCAGGACCGCGTCCGACGTGGAAATGCTGATCATGGAAACCCTGGCCGACCTGGCGGAGGACGGACTGCCCGCCGACGCCGTGGAAGCCGCCGTGAACAGCGTGGAATTCGCCCTGCGCGAGAACAATTCCGGCCGCTACCCGGTGGGCCTTGCGGTGATGGTGCGCAGCCTGACCACCTGGCTGTACGACGGTGACCCGCTGGCCCTGCTGGAATGGGAAGCGCCGCTGTCGTCCATCAAGGCGCGCATCGCCGCGGGCGAGCGATACTTTGAAGGGCTGATCCGTGAATGGCTGCTGGACAACCAGCACGTGGCCACGGTGCTGCTGACCCCGGACCGCAAGCTGGCCGACCGGCGCGAGGCCGCCGAGGCCGCCGGGCTGGAGGCGTACCGCCAAGGCCTGCGCCAGTGCGAGCGGGTGGCCCAGGTGGAGGAAACCCGCGCCCTGCGCACGCTGCAGGAAGCCCCGGACAGTCTGGAAGCCCTGGCCACCATCCCCGGCCTGAAGCTGGAAGACCTGCCCGGGGAAAATCGCCCCATCCCCAGCGAGAACCGGCAGGCGGGCGCGGTGCCCGTGCTGTTCCACGATCTGGACACCTCGGGCATCGCCTACACCGAAACCACCTTCGACCTTTCCGCCGTGCCCGCGCATCTGGTGCCGCTGGTGCCGCTGTTCGGCCGCGCCCTGTTCGAAATGGGCACCGCCAGGCGCGACTTCGTGGACCTTGGCATGCGTATCGCTCGCAAGACCGGCGGCATGGATGCGGACACCCTGTTCGCCACCACCCTGGGCGCGCGTCAGCCCGTGGCGCGGCTGGTGGTGCACGGCAAGGCCACCCGCGACAACGTGCCCGCGCTGTACGACATTCTGTCCGAAGTGCTGCTTGAGGCGAAATTCGACGACCGCGAACGCTTCCAGCGCATGGTGCTGGAAGAAAAGGCCCGCCAGGAACATGTGCTGGTGCCCTCCGGCCACGGCATCGTCATGGCCCGGCTGCGCGCGGGCTACAACGCGGCGGGCTGGCTGGACGAAGCCACCACCGGCGTGTCGTACCTGGCCTTCCTGCGGACCCTTGCGGAACGTCTGGAAAAGGACTGGGATGGCGTGCTGGCCGACCTTGCGACGTTGCGCGGGCTTGTGCTGCGCCGCTCCGGCTGCCTGATGAACCTTACCGCCGATGCCGAGGTTGCGGGCCTGGTGTCCGGCCCGGCTGCCGCACTTGCCGCCGCGCTGCCCGATACGGCGGGCGCGCCTGCCCCGGCCCAGACCGACGGGTGGCATCCTGCCGAAGCTCCGGCAGAGGCCGAGGCGCTGGTCATGCCCGCCCAGGTCAACTACGTGGGCAAGGCGGCGGACCTGTACGGCCTTGGCTACACCTACCACGGCTCGGCCAACGTGGTGTTCAAGCACCTGCGCATGGCCTTTCTGTGGGACCGGGTGCGCGTGCAGGGCGGGGCGTACGGCGCGTTCTGCGCCTTCGACCGGGCCAGCGGCCTGCTGACCCAGGTTTCGTACCGCGACCCCAACGTGGCCTCCACACTGGACGTGTACGACGCCACGGCGGACTACCTGCGTCGCGTCTCGCTGTCGTCCACGGAACTGGCCAACGCCATCGTGGGCGCCATCGGCGACGTGGACAGGCACATGCTGCCCGACGCCAAGGGCTCCGCCGCGCTGTACCGCAGCCTGGTGGGAGACACCGACGCGGCGCGCCAGCAGATGCGCGAGGAGATTCTTTCCACCACCAACGAGCACTTCCGCGCCCTGGCCGATGTCATGGCCGCAGCGGCCCGCACGGGCCGGGTGGCGGTGCTGGGCGGCGCGGCGCTGGAGCGCGTGGCGGGTGAGAAGGGCTGGCGCGTGGAGCGGGTGCTCTAGCCCTGACGTGTCTTTTCGTCTGTTGACTTCCGATCCGGGGCAACGGGCGTGCATCCTGCGCCAAACGGCGCTGATCCGGACGTTCCGGCCTTGTCGTCCCACCAGCGCAGCGGCCCTGTTGCGCTGGTCGGGCACACGGTATAGGAACAGCCAGACCACGCCCCACATCGCGAGGAGACCCATGAAGCAAGCCATAGACGTGTTTCACGAGTACATCGCCCGCAACGGCCTGAAGGTCACGCCGCAGCGCATGCTCATCGTAGAGGTGTTCATGAGCGCGGGCGGCCACCTGACCACCGAGGAACTGTACGAACGGGTGAAGGCCACGGATCCTTCCGTGGGGCAGGCCACGGTGTACCGCACCATGAAGCTGCTGTGCGACTCCGGTCTGGCCAAGGAAGTGCACTTCGGCGACGGGGTGGCCCGCTACGAGCAGAAGTACGGCAGCAAGCACCACGATCATCTCATCTGCGAAGCCTGCGGAGAGAACATCGAGGTGCTGGACGACGAGATAGAGCGGTTGCAGGAAGATCTGGCGCGTCGCCACGGCTACGTGCTGACCTCGCACCGCATGTACCTGTTCGGGGTGTGCGGCAAATGCCGCTCGGACGGCAAGCGCCGCCCCGCGAGCGAGGACTGAGCGCCGGGCCGTCCTTTCGACATTCGTTTACTGGCCGGCATTCGCTTGCCGGCGCATTTCCGGTCGCCTGACCGGCCATGCTTCCGCACCCTGCAATACGATCACGGGCCGTCCTACGGGGCGGGCCGTTTGCGTTGCATACCCGTGGAGGCACCATGGAGTGAAAAGGGGAGTTTGCACTGAAAACTTTTGTTTTCAGCCAGAAGCCGTGAGGGTCTGCATAACCTGCCGGAATAGAAGGCATGATGCTTTTGTGCCGGTCTGGCACGCCTCTTGATTAGGAAGGGGTGCATGCCGTCCGCACTGCCAGCGGTGGCGGCAAACAGAAAGGAGGAGCACCCTAGCATGGCAACCAACGACAATGCCAACGTCGTCGTCGATCACGGGCAATCGCGCCTGTCCGACCTGTGGACCAAGGAAGACTACTGGGCCATCTGGCTCGGCTTCGTCATCATCATCGCGGGCATCTGCGTCTTTCTGCTGAATCCCCCGGCGGAATACGGCGAAAAGATCGCCAAGGCCAACGCCGTCATGGCCGCCGAGGCGCAGCGCGCCCCGTTCAAGACCATTGCTTACTACAAGGCCCAGGACGACAAGGCCAAGGTGAAGGCCATGGACAGCCCCACCGGCAAGGCCATTTCCGCCTTCCTGAAGAAGCCGGGCGGCTGGAGCAGCAATCCGCTGGATTCCTTTGTGATCAGCAAGGAAGCCGCTGACGCCAAGGCCGCCGCCAATGCCGAGAAGGCCGTGGAAGCCAAGGCCAAGGCCGATGCCGCCATGGCCGCCGCCGTGGCCGCCGAAACGGCCGCCGCTGGCGCCTCCTTTGCCGATGCCGGCCTGAACGACGGGGCCAAGGCCAAGATCGCCGATTGGCGCGCCGCCGCAGCCAAGGCCAAGTCCGCCGCCGACAAGGCCAAGTCCAAGCCCGTCAACCTGCTGACCAGCCTGCCGCTGCTCATGGTGGGCATGGGTCTGTTCTTCGCCATCGGCATGAAGTTCATGGGCAAGTCGGTGCCCGGCTTCCTGCTGGGCTTCATCGGCGTGTTCGCGGTCGCCTGCCTTGCCACCATGATGGGTGGCCAGGCCACCATGAAGTACTGGGGCATCGGCACCGAGGCGTGGGCCATCATCATCGGCATGCTCATCGCCAACACCGTGGGCACGCCCAAGTGGATCAAGCCCGCCCTTGAAGTGGAATACTTCATCAAGACCGGCCTCGTGCTGCTGGGCGCCGAAGTGCTGTTCGACAAGATCATCGCCATCGGCATTCCCGGCATCTTCGTGGCCTGGGTGGTCACCCCCATCGTGCTCATCAGCACCTTCATCTTCGGCCAGCGTATCCTGAAGATGGAATCCAAGACCCTGAACGTGGTCATCTCGGCCGACATGTCGGTGTGCGGCACCTCCGCCGCCATCGCCACCGCCGCCGCGTGCCGGGCCAAGAAAGAGGAACTGACCCTCTCCATCGGCCTTTCGCTGGTGTTCACCGCGATCATGATGATCGCCATGCCCGCCTTCATCAAGGCCGTGGACATGCCGCAGATTCTGGGCGGCGCCTGGATGGGCGGCACCATCGACGCCACCGGCGCGGTGGCTGCGGCTGGCGCGTTCCTGGGTGAAAAGGCCCTGTACGTGGCCGCCACCATCAAGATGATCCAGAACGTGCTGATCGGCGTCACCGCCTTCGGCGTGGCCGTGTACTGGTGCACCCGCGTCGAAGCGCGCGAAGGGCATTCGGTGGGCGTGGGCGAAATCTGGCACCGCTTCCCCAAGTTCGTGCTGGGCTTCCTGGCCGCGTCGATCGTCTTCTCGCTGATCAGCGGCAGCCTGGGTCCGGACATGGGCAAGGCCCTGCTTGACCAGGGCGTGCTGAAGGGCCTTACCGCCTCCGCGCGCGGCTGGTTCTTCTGCCTTGCCTTCACCGCCATCGGCCTGGCCACCAACTTCCGCGAACTGGCCCACTACTTCAAGGGCGGCAAGCCGCTCATCCTGTACGTGTGCGGCCAGAGCTTCAACCTGGTGCTTACCCTGACCATGGCCTACATCATGTTCTACATCGTGTTCCCCGAGATCACCGCAAAGATCTAGGGAACATGTCGGAGCCCGTCCCTTTCCGCGGGGGCGGGCTCCCCCTTCCGGGAGCTTACATGCGACACACGTTGCAGCATACTTTCATGGGGCGGCTTGCCGCCTTTGGCGTTTCCGTGGCGGTGCTGTGGGCGCTCTTCTTCGTTGTCGGGCCGCGCGTGGTGGCGCACCTGCCCGCGTTGCAGCACTATGGCGAGGTGCAGGACATCTACGGCATCCGCAGCGGCCAGTTGTACTATACGGATGTGGAGATGTCGCAGCAGGCGGAGATCAATTCCCGCTCCACCTGGCGGTTCACGCCCACCGGACCCGAAGGGGCCACGGGGGCCGGGCACGGCGACGGACACAGCGAGGCCAGTGCGGTTGTCGGGCCTGTGGCTGCCGCACCCGCATCCGGAACCTCCGGTACGGCCAACTGAATCCGCTGGGCCGCGGGCTTCCGGCTGGCGGCCTTCCCGGCGAACCACGCAGGGCCGGGGCTTCCGGCGTGCCCGGTGGTTCTTGACGGGGCCCATGGCGGCGGCTAGGCTGGGGCCTCCCCACATCCCAACGAGGCGACCGGTGCCTCTGGTCGTTCCCGCGCATGTACATTCCCAAACCGCATACTCTCCAGCACAAGTTCCTTGCCGGTCTGGCCGTGGCAGTCATCGGCCTGGGCGGGCTGTTCGCCACGGTGCTGTACATGCACCTGCGCACGGTGCTGGAAGAAGAGGTGCACGCCAAGGCCCGCCTGGTCTTTTCGCAGATCGACGCCATCCAGGGCTTCGTGCGCGAGGCGCTGCGCCCGCGCATGATGGAAACCCACCCCGGCGAATTCATCATCGAGGCCATGTCCTCGTCGTACATCTCGCGCCAGGTCATGGACCGCATGGACAACGACGGTACGGGCCACATCTACCGCCGCGTGGCCATAGGCGCCCGCAATCCTTCCTTCGAGGCCACGCCCCACGAGCGGGGGCTGATCAGCCACTTCCGCCTGAACCCCGAACAGTCGCTGTGGACCGGCTATGATACGGTGGGCGGGCAGCAGTACTACGTCATTGCCCGTCCGGTGGCCTTTGCCGCGCCCTGCATGACCTGCCACGGCAACCCGGCGGATGCGCCGCCGCAACTGGTGGAAATGTACGGCGACAGGGGGTTTGGCCAGGAACAGGATGGCATCGCCGGGCTGGACTACGTGGGCGTGCCCGTTTCCGATGCGGTGTCGCACCTGCGCCAGTCCATCACCACCTATTTCGCCTTTCTCATCGTGTGCGCGCTGATCTTCTTTTCTTCGGCCAACGTGGTGTTCCGCGTGCTGGTGGTGCGCAACCTGCGCCGCCTGACCGGGGTGTTTCGCCGGACCCTAGGTGAGGGGGGTGAGGGGGGCGAGGGGGGAGAAGGGCCCGATGGAATGGACGGGGGCGGCGGTGGCGTCCGGCCCGCCGCACTCATCGCGCGGCTGGAGCAGGGCGACGAAATCGAGGAACTGGTGGACGGCATAGAGCAGGTGGCCCACCACCTGGCCGATGCCCGTGCACGCCTGCAAAGTTACGCCGACAACCTGCGCCAGATGGTGGACGAGCGCACCGCCGAGCTTTCGCGCGAGGCGGGCGAGCGCCGCGCCGACGTGGACCTGTTCGTGAAGCTGTTCGAGGACATGCGCGGCCTGCGCACCCGCGACAAGCTGTGGCGCTACGCCCTGCCGCAGATCGCCCGGCGCTTCGGCGCGCGGCGCATCGCCTACGTGTGCACCTTTGCCTCGCACAATTTCTACGCCTGGCCCGAGCGCGACCGGCGGCCCGACCTGCCCGTGCCCCTGGCCGACGTGCTGACCGGCGGGTGCGCCCTGCTGCGCGGGGCCAGCGTCTTCGTGCCCGTGGAAGCGCAGGCGGGCGCCGCCGAGGGGTTGCTGTGCCTGGAATGGGACGACGCCGACAACGCGGCGCGCCAGAACCTGGACGTGCTGGCCGCGCTGGGGCGGCAGCTTGGCACCGTGGCCGAGAACCTTTCGGCGCTGGACCGGTTGGTGCGCCACATGGACGTGCTGCAATCGGTGTTCGAGGGTATCCGCGATCCGCTGGCGCTGGTGGACGGTTCCGGCGCGGTGATCATCGCCAACGAGGGCGCGCGACGGCTGTCGCTGGAGCTTTCCGGCGGTTCCGCACCCTCTGGCGACCTGCTGGCCGCCCTGGGCGGCGGGGACGGCACACGCCTGCCCGGTAATGCGGGGCAGGCCCGCGGTTCCGGCGTCTCCGGCCGGGCCGTGCCCGCCATGCCCGTCCCGGCACAGGGGGCGGAATCGCGCGAGGTGGTGCTGCCTGGCGGGCGTTCGTTCATGGTCAACCTGTATCCGCTGGCGCGCGGGGCCGACGAGCCTGGCCGCGCGGCGGTCTACGTGCGCGAGACCACGCTGGAAAAGCGCATGTTCGCACAGGTCAGCCAAAGCGAAAAGATGGTCACCGTGGGCAAGCTGGCCGCCGGTCTCGCCCACGAGATCAACAACCCGCTGGGGGTCATCCTGTGCTACGCCGAGCTGCTGCGCCGCAATACCGGCGATGCCCAGCAGCAGGCCGACCTGGACGTGATCCTGCGGCATACCCGCCAGGCCCAGCGCGTGCTGCGCGACCTGCTGAACTTCGCCCGGCCCAAGGCCGCCGGGGTGGCCCCATCGGACATTGCCCGCGTGGCGCGCTCGGTGGCGGAGGTCTTTGCGGTGCAGGGGGCCAAGAAATTCGCCTCGGTCACGGCGGAGACGGAGCCGGACCTGCCCCCGGTCACTGCGGGTGAGCAGGCCCTGGAACAGATTTTCAGCAACCTCGTGCTCAACGCGCTGGACGCGCTGCCCGCCTCGGGCGAGGGCAGGGTGCGCATCCGGGTGCGGCGGGGCGAGAACCCCGGCGAGGTGGTGGCCACCGTGGCCGACTCCGGCCCCGGCGTGCCCGAGCATCTGCGCAAGGACGTGTTCGATCCGTTCTATACCACCAAGGAGATGGGTACGGGCCTCGGCCTTGCCGTGGTCTACGGTCTGGTGGTGGACGCGGGCGGCAGCGTGACGGCGGGCGACAGCGCCGAACTCGGCGGCGCGGAGTTCACGGTGCGCCTGCCGGTGGTGGGCGCCGTCTGTTCCACGCCGCCCGCCGTTCCCGTGCCGTCCGCCGTATCCGCGTCGTCCGCTGTATCCGCGTCGTCCGCCATGTCCGTGTCGTCCGCAGATCCGGAGCTTTCGCCCCTGCCCGACCCCTCGTCCGACTTCGAATCCGGCCCGGCTGCCGGTCAACCGGCGGACAGTGACGCCCCAATCCGGGAGGAATGATGCCCCACCGACCGCACGTGCTCATCGTGGACGACGAACCGGATTTCGCCCGGGGGCTTTCGCGTCTGGCCGCGGAATTGTTTCCCGAGGTGGAGGTGGCCCAGGCTTTCTCCGGTGCAGAGGCGCTGGACTGCCTGCGGGCGCAGCGGGTGGACGTGCTGCTCACCGACCTGCGCATGCCTGGCATGACCGGTCTGCAACTGGTGCCCATGGCGCTGGAACAGGACCCGGACCTGAGCGTGGTGGTGCTGACCGCGCACGGCTCCATCGAAACGGCGGTGGAGGCGTTACGCGCCGGGGCCTACGATTTCGTGGCCAAGCCCGTGGAGCCGGACCAACTGGCCCGCGTGCTGGGCAAGGGGCTGGAACGCAGCCGCCTGCTGGCGGAGAACCGCCGCCTGCGCGACGTGGTTTCGCTGGGCACCGGCCGCGACGACCTGGTGGGGCAGGGGCAGGCCATGCAGGCCCTGCGCCGCACCATCGCCACCGTGGCCCAGTCGGACTACACGGTGTTGGTGCGGGGCGAATCGGGCACGGGCAAGGAAATGGTGGCCCGCACCATCCACAGGCAGAGCCAGCGCGCCTCCATGCCTTTTCTGGCCGTGAACTGCCCGGCCATTCCGGAACATCTGCTGGAAAGCGAGCTGTTCGGCCATGTGCGCGGGGCCTTCACCGGGGCGGAGCGTGACCGCAAGGGGCTGTTCGCCATGGCGGATGGCGGCACCGTGCATCTGGACGAAATAGGCGACATCTCGCAGCCCATCCAGACCAAACTGCTGCGCTTTCTGCAAGAGGGCGAAATCCGCCCCGTGGGTTCCGGCCGCACCGAAAACGTGGACGTGCGGGTGGTGGCTTCCACCAACCAGGACCTGGAGGCCCGCATGGCCTCGCGCGAATTCCGCGAGGATCTGTTCTACCGGCTCAACGTGGTCACCATCCGGGTGCCCCCCCTGCGCGAACGGGTGGAGGACATCCCCCTGCTGGCGGTCACCTTCCTGCGCAATGCCTGCGACGAGCTGGGCCTGCCGCAGAAGACCGTGGCGCCGGACGTGCTCGACCATCTGGCCGGGCGCGACTGGCCGGGCAACGTGCGCGAACTGCAAAACGTGGTGCGCAGGCTGACCCTGTTCAGTGGCGGGGAGGTGCTGGGCATGGATACGGTGCGCCATGTGGCGGCGGGCGGGCTTGGCCGCACGGGCGACTGGCTGCGGACCCGACAGGGGGGAATAGCCGGTTCCACGAATCCCGCCAGTGTCGGAACTGGAGGTGTGGTCACCGGGCCGACGGGTGGTCAGGTTGGAGGACAGGGGCACACGGAAGCATCCGGGGGCATTGCGCCTGTCTCCCCCGTCGGGGCAGTCGGGGCAGTCGGGGCAGTCGGGACAGGCGGGGCAGTTGCTGCGGGCGGGGGCGGCGTCGTGCCGTACAAGGCGGCCAAGGCCCGCGTTACCGACCAGTTCACCCAGGGCTACCTGCGCGACCTGCTGGCCCAGACCGGGGGCAACGTGTCCGAGGCGGCGCGGCTGTCCGGCCTGTCGCGGGTGGCCATCCAGAAGATGGTGGCGCGACTGGGGATGGATGTGGGCGAGTTCCGGGGCTAGGGCTGCATCTGAATGGTCTTTTCGCCCGTTGGCTGACCGACCCGAAGGGCGCGGAGCGTGCCCGTTAGGCGAGCTTGCGAGCCTTGCCCCAGCCGTAGGCGAGTCTGCGAGCCGTACGGATGGGGACAGCAGCGATACGGGCATCGTGCGCAACGCGGTCAAACTTCGCCTGCCATAGCTCTGCGGTCGCCATCCGTAATGCTCGAAGACTCGCATAACGGCTGCCGCGCTCTGCTGTCCTTATCCGTAAGGTTCGCAAGCTCACCTAACGGCTAGGGCACTCCTTCATGGCCGGCTCGTTTCCCTTGCCAACGAACGAAAATCCTCATTCAGAAACAGCCCTTGGCGGGGCGTGAACCTCACTCCCGCGTGGCCACCAGAATGCCGCCCAGGATCAGCGCGCCGCTGGTGAAGTGGGCGGGCGTCACCGGTTCGCCCAGCAGCAGCAGCGCCTCCAGCCCGCTGAACGCGGGCAGGGAATAGTAGATCAGCGCCGAACGGCTGGGGCCGATGGCCGCGATGGCCAGGTTCCAGCAGCGGTAGGCGATGAGCGATGCCCCCAGCCCGATGTACAGCACCCCGATCACGGCCTGCGGTGTGAACACCGGCATGGACCCGGTGGAAAGTTCCCACGCCAGCATGGGCAGGATGCCCAGCAGGCCTGGAATGAAGGTGGCCATCAGGAAGGTGGTCTGCCCCACGCCCGTGGGGCGCTTGCGCACCAGCACCGAATACCCCGCGAACAGCATGGAGGCGGCCACCATCCACAGGTCGCCGCTGGTGAAGGTAAGGGTGGACAGTCGCGCAAGGTCGCCCCGCGTCACCAGCACCACGATGCCTGTCACCGCCGTGGCCAGGCCCGCCAGGCGGCGCAGGGTCACCGCCTCGCCCAGGAATACCCGCGAGAACAGGATGATGAAGATGGGCGAGGACGTGGCGATAAGCGCCATGTTCAGCGCTGCGGTGGTGCGTCCGGCCACGTAGATGAGGGTGTTGAACACCGAAACCCCGACGAAGCCGGTCACGCAGAAGTAGGCCAGGTGGGCGCGCACCACGGGCCATTCGCGGCGCAGCGGGCCAAGGCCGAAGGGCAGCAGGACGCAGGTGGCCACCAGCCACCGCGCGAACGAGACGGATACCGGCGGCATGCTGTCGGCCAGCGCGCGCGCCACGATGAAGTTGCCGGACCAGATGACGGTGGCCGCCAGCGCCAGCAGGACGCCGCGCGTGCCCACGCCCGTGCGTGAAGATGCGTGCATGGATGTGCTCCGGAAATTGAGGAGCATCCTGCCTACGCCGGGGGCATGGGGGTGTCAAGCCAGGTCAGGCCGGGCCGAACCGCAACAGGTCGGGCCAGACGGCACACCGGGTGGGGTGGAGCGGGGGCATGCCAGATGAGGACGTGCAGACGAAGGCGCGCGACACTCGCCAACCGTGTTCAGTCGACGCGGGGTGGCGGCATGGCCGCGACAGCCTAAAGTACGGGGGTGTACGCAGCGCGCCCCCGTCGGCGGGAACGACGGGGGCGCAGGCGGGAGGGATGCGTAGCTTGCTTGCGAAGCACATCGACGGCTTCAGTGTTACGATTTTATAAATCGTATGCGTCATGTCTAGCTGTTTGATGAAAACGTGTCAACACCGGCGATCACATTTCGGACATGCTTTCGAGGCAACGGGCCGCAGGGCTGCGCACATCGCTCCGACCTTGTTTCGATACCGTTCGGTCCCCCCCGGAATCTTGTCCTGTCCGGCCAGCCTTTCCGGTGTCGTGTTCTGCTCTCGGGCCATTCCCGGCTGCCGTTGGCGTCATCCGGCTCCCTTGCCCGTAGCGCCCGCGCGGGGTAGGAGAGGTGTTCGCGTCCACCCCGTGCCACCACAGACGTGCAGTAGCGCCGTGCGGCCATCCCGCGCGGGGCGGTGCCCCCTGTGCGCGAGAAGGAAAAGGAACCGACCGTGACCATGACCGGATTTTTCAACGTCCTCTCGGTGGAGGCGTTCACCGAACTCTTGCGCGCCTTTTCGCCCCTGGCGGCGGAAACGGTGGACCTGCACCGGGCCGATGGCCGCGTGCTTGCGGCGGACGTCATTGCCGGGGAAGACCTGCCCCTTACCGACCGCGCGGGCATGGATGGCTACGCAGTGCGCGCCGCCGACCTGTTCGGCGCCACGGAAACGAACCCTGCCTACCTCGAATGCGACGGCAGGGTGGACATCGAACACCCCGCCACCTTTGCCGTGACGCCGGGCCGTTGCGCCGCCATCGTCACTGGCGGCGTCATGCCTGAAGGCGCCGACGCGGTGGTCATGGTGGAGCACACCCATGAACTGGGGGCAGGCACCATAGAGATGCGCCGCGCCGTTGCCCCCGGGGAAAACGTGATGCTGCGCGGCGAGGACGCCATGGCGGGCACACCCGCGCTGACGGCGGGCACCCGGCTGCGCCCGCAGGAAGTGGGCATGCTGGCCGCCGTGGGCGCCACGTCCGTGCGCGTGCACTGTGCGCCGCGCGTGGTCATCATTTCCACCGGCGATGAACTGGTGGCCCCGGAGGCCACGCCCCGGCCCGGCCAGGTGCGTGACGTGAACAGCCACACCCTGGCCGCGCTGGTGCGCCGGACCGGATGCGAGGCGCGCTGCCTCGGCATCGTGCCCGACGAACTGGGCGCGCTGGAGGCGGCTCTGCGCGAGGGGCTGCGTGACGCCGACGTGGTGTTGCTGTCCGGCGGCAGTTCAGTGGGCGTGCGCGACCTGACCGTGGCCGCGCTGTCGCGCATCGAAGGGGCGGAACTGCTGGCCCACGGCGTGGCCATCAGCCCCGGCAAGCCGACCATCCTTGCCCGTGTGCCCGAGGGGGACGGCGGCGGCTGCCGCGCGGTGTGGGGCCTGCCTGGGCAGGTGACCTCTGCCCAGGTGGTCATGTTCGTGCTGGGGATACCCTTCCTGCATCATCTCTCCGGCCGGACCGATGCCTTCGACCGGTCGCTGTGGCCTGCGCGCCGGGTGCGTCTGGCGCGCAACGTGGCGTCGCGGCAGGGGCGCGAGGACTGGGTGCGGGTGCGCATCGACCCGACCCGGCAGGAAGATGGCGGGCTGCCGTCCGCCGTGCCGCTGCTGGGCAAGTCCGGCCTGCTGCACACGCTGACCGGGGCGCACGCGCTGGTGCGCATACCCGAGCGGGCGGAAGGGCTTGTGGCGGGCTCCGAGCACGACGCGTATCTGATTTAGGGGCTGCTCCCAAATTGTCCTTTCGCCCGTTGGCGTCGTCAAGCTTCGCCTGCCATGTCGGTCGAATACGATAAGAGTATACTCCCTCATGGCAGGCTCGTTTTCCTCGCCAACGAACGAAAATCCTAATTTGGAAGCAGCCCCTGCCTCAACGTGGCCTTTTGGGTACACGCGTACATCACACGGAACGACCAACCATGCGCATCCTCTTTTTCGGCGACATCGTGGGCAAGCCGGGCAGGCAGGCCCTGAAGGAACTGCTGCCCGCCCTGCGGCGCGAGCACGCTGCCGACGTGGTCATCGCCAATGGCGAAAACGCCTCCGGCGGCATCGGCCTGACGGCGGAAACCCTGCGCGAACTGCTGGGCATGGGCATCGACATCCTGACCACCGGCAATCACGTATGGAAACACCGCGACCTGTACGGCGCGCTGGACAAGGAGCCGCGCCTGCTGCGCCCCGCCAATTACCCGGCGGGTGCGCCGGGGCGGGGCCTTGGCGTGTACGACCTGCCCGGCGGGCATCGCCTGGCGGTACTGAACCTGTGCGGCACCACCTACATGGACCCGCTGGACTGCCCCTTCCGCACGGCAGAGGCCCTGCTGGCCCGGCTGGAGGCGGAAGAGGGCGCTCCCGTTGTCCGCCTTGTGGATTTTCATGCCGAGGCCACCAGCGAAAAGAAGGCCCTGGGCTGGTTTCTGGATGGCCGGGTCAGTGCGGTTATCGGCACCCACACCCACGTGCAGACCGCCGACGCCATGCTGCTGCCCGGCTCCACCGCCTACCTTACCGACGCAGGCATGTGCGGGGTGGAGGCGTCCGTGCTGGGCATGGACCACAAGGTCATCGTGGACCGCTTTCTGACCCGGCTGCCGCAGCGTTTTCGCCCGGCCACGGGGCGCGGCTCGCTGAACGGCGTGCTGCTGGACGTGGACGAGGCCACAGGCAGGGCGCGGTCCATCCGCGCGTTGCGCGTGGCCTGCCCGGCGGCAGAGGCGTTCGATACGGGCAACGGCGCGCCGCAGACGCCGGACGCCTGAGGGAGGCGTCGCAGGCTGGCGCGGGGCGGCAGGGGGGCACAGCGTCCGGCCATGCCTTTCGTCGGTCCGCAGCGGCTTCCGCCAGCCGCTACCGGTCCCGCATAGGCCCGCCTTCGGCATCCGTCCGGTGACCGTCTGGCTCCCAGTCGGCCCCGACCAGCCCGTGAGGGGGCCCCAATCGGGTTGACACCACCCGCCATCTCTGGAAGACCGTCCCGATACCATGCAGAGGGGTTGCAGACCATGATCGACATCGACACCCAGTTGGAACGCATCAAGCGCGGCATGGCCGAGCTCATCGACGAGGCCGAACTGCGCAAGAAGATCGCGCGCGGCACGCCGCTGCGCGTCAAGGCGGGCTTCGACCCCACCGCGCCGGACCTGCACCTTGGCCACACGGTGCTCATCCACAAGCTGCGCCATTTCCAGGAACTGGGCCACACCGTCATCTTCCTGATCGGCGACTTCACGGGGCAGATCGGCGATCCTTCGGGTCGGTCGGATACCCGCCCGCCGCTGACGCCGGAACAGATCCTGGACAACGCCGAGACCTACAAGAAGCAGGTCTTCAAGATCCTGGATCCGGAAAAGACCGAGGTCGATTTCAACTCGCGCTGGATGAACGCCTTTTCCGCCGCCGATTTCGTGCGCCTTGCCTCGCGCTACACCGTGGCCCGCATGCTGGAGCGCGACGACTTCGAAAAGCGCTACCGCGACGGGCGGCCCATCGCCATCCACGAATTCCTGTACCCGCTGGTGCAGGGGTACGATTCGGTGGCCCTGCGCGCCGACGTGGAACTGGGCGGCACCGACCAGAAGTTCAACCTGCTCATGGGCCGCACGCTGCAATCGCAGTACGGGCAGGAGCCGCAGTGCATCCTTACCGTGCCCATTCTGGAAGGGCTGGACGGCGTGAAGAAAATGTCGAAGTCCCTCGGCAACTACGTGGGTATCGACGAACCGCCGTCCGACATGTTCGGCAAGATCATGTCCGTGTCCGATGATCTCATGTGGCGCTACTACGAACTCATTTCCGCCCGCTCGCTGGAAGACATCGCGGACATGAAGCGCCGCGTGCAGGCCGGTGAAGCCCACCCCAAGGCGGTGAAGGAAGACCTGGCCTTCGAAATCACCGCCCGCTACCACGGCGACGACAAGGCCGCAGAGGCCCGTCAGGGCTTCAACGCCGTGTTCGCCGGTGGCGGCGTGCCGGACGACGCGCCCGAACACGCCTGCGCCCAGGGCGAGGACAGCACCCCCCCGGTGTTCCTGGAAGCGGCGGGCCTGGTCAAGTCGCGCGGCGAGGCCAAGCGGCTGATCAAGGAAGGCGCGTTGTCCGTGGACGGCGTGCGTTGCGACGACGCCATGGCCCCGCTGGCTCCCGGCAGCTACGTGGTCAAGCTGGGCAAGAAGCGCTTCCTGCGTCTGACCGTGACGGGGTAGCAGGCGGATTCCGGGTCTCCGGCGTTTTTGCGCTTGCGCAGCAACACCGCGCTTTTACAGACATCTCCATGGTTTTGTCACGCCGCTCCGGTTCGCCGGGGCGGCGTTTTCGCGTTGAATGCCCGGCTACGTGTAAAGATATGTAAATGGACGCCGATATGACCTTGTGACGGTAACCAGCCACGGGGTGACGCCATGATCCTTTCCCCCATTTCCGGCTACCTGCTGCGCGAATCGCAGGAACGGCAGCAGGAGGCCCGCCGCGCCCGGTACGGTACCGGCCCGGTGAGCCTGCGCGGCAGCCTGACCGACGCCTACGACAAGGTGTCCACTCGCACGCCCGACGTGGTGTTCAAGTTTGGCGATGTGTCAAGTGCGTCCGAAGAACAGGAGTTGCGCTACAACCGCATCATGGCGGGACAAGCCGCCGGACTGCATGCCAGAAGTGTCGACGGGCTGGACGTGCAGATGTTGGCCCCCCACGAGCAGGACAAGGACGGCAACAGCAGCAAGGAATGGCGCGTGGTGGTCAGCAGGGGCGGCACCGAAGTGGCGCGCGGCGAGATTACCGCCGATACCCGGGTGGTGACGAACCCCGACGGCAGCGTGACGCTGGAGGAGGCCGCCGATGGTGTCACCTTCGAGGGCACGAAGGACAACGACATATTGATCCGGCTAAGCGACCGGCAGGTGAACGCCGGGGCCGGCAACGACATGGTCATCTCGCTGGGCGGCAGCGGCGGGGTGGATGGCGGCGACGGCAACGACAGCATCCTGGGCGCGGTGCGCGGCAACGCCGCGTCCGGTGAGGGCGGCATGGCGCTGCTTTCCGGCGGGGCTGGCGACGATCGGATCGAACTGACCAACAGCATGCACGCACTGCTGGATGGCGGCGATGGCGACGATACGCTGGATGGCGCCATGGCCCATGTCATCGTCAGGGGGGGGCTTGGTGACGACAGGCTGCAGGGCGAGATGCACTTTGCGGACATCGATGCGGGTGACGGCAACGACAGTTTCAAGATGGACCTTGTGGCCCTTTCCCAGGTCAAGGCGGGCCTGGGCGACGATGTGGTCAAGGGCGATTTCCGGCGGTCCACCATCAATGGCGGACTGGGAGACGATACTTTCGACGGGCGGTTCCGGGGTTCCAATCTGTTCGGCGAGGAAGGCCGCGACACGTTTGCCGGGCTGTACGAGCGGGGCACGGTCGACGGCGGGGAGGACGGCGATACCTTTGCCATCCGCGGGGCGCACACCACCGAGTTCACGGGGGGGGCAGGCGACGATGTCATGCGGGCCGTCACCTCGTTTTTTGCCAGCTACGATGGCGGCGAAGGCGACGACGTGCTGGAACTGGGGCGCAAGCGCCACGTCAGCAAGGGGGGCTACCTTGTGCCCGGCGGGCTTTCCCCCACGGCATGGAAAGTGGACGGCCTGCCGGGCGCCTACTACGCCGAAGGCGATCTGGTCCAGAACGTGGTGAACGGCGGCGATGGCGACGACAACGTGAATGTGTACGGCGCGCCCGGAAACCGGCGTGGACTGGATGAGCCCGCCCGGGTCAGCGGAGGCCGGGGGCGCGACCTGGTGGCCATCTACGGAGCCATGCAGCGCATGGGGCAGTTGTACGGCGAGGAGGAGGACGGAGAAATTCCCGTGCTGCTCATGCCCTACGTCTAGGGGCGGAGGCGCTGCCGCGTACGCATGAAGTGCACCGCGATATGCCACGGTTGCACCCGCGCTGTCGGAAGAGGGGCTTCCGGTGGCGTTTTTTTGCGTCCGCAACCACCCGGCCTGCCTGATTCGCCTGATTCGCTGACCCGCCTGACCCGCCTGGTCCGCCTGGTCCGCATGGTCTGCGGTATGCCTGTTGCGCCATACGGCGTCGTGGCAACTCCACATGGTCCACATGGGGGCTGGCAAGGAGTAGAGGGGAGGGGGAGGTAGGGTTGCCCCGCGTTGTGGCGCACACCTCTTCTCATGAAGGCGCAACTGCTCTATGGTGTTGGCAGAATCATCAATCCGGGAGCATGGAGCGGGTATGAGCGCGAAGCCGGAAAAGAGTGCGTCGAAGTGGTCGCCAGCGACCGTTGCATCACGTGGAAAAGCATGGTGGGCCTTGCGGCGGGTGCGTCGCTGGACATACACCATCGTCGGCATCGTAGTGGCATGGGGCGTGCTGGCCGGTCTGGCCATGCCGCCACTGCTGCGCGGCGTGCTGGAAAACCAGCTGTCCGACAAGCTGCGGGTGCGCTGCACCGTGGAGAAGGTGCGCTTCAATCCGTACACGTGGGCGTTGTCCATCCAGGGCGTGCGCGTGCCCAACCCCACCGGCGACGGCGACATGCTGACCTTCGACGCGCTGGAATTCTCGCCCGGCCTTTCCGCGGCGCTGCGCCTTGCCCCGGTGCTGGCCTACGTGCGGCTGGTGAACCCGGTGGTGTACGTGGCCCATTTCGGCGACGGACGCTATTCCTTCTCGGAATTCATCCCCCCGGACGGAGAAGGCGAAGAGGGAAAAAAGGACCATGCCGACGAGACGGACAAGCCGCTGTTCCCCTTTGCCGCCAGTGACTTCGAGGTGGTCAACGGCACGGTGATCTTCCACGACGCGCCGCTCAAGACCATCCACACCATCACGGAATTGCAGTTCGTGGTGCCGTTCACCTCCACCATGGAACGCGACCGCGAGCGGGCCATCACCCCCAGCCTCAACGCCACGGTGGACGGCAAGGCGCTGTCCGTGCAGGGGCGGCTGTTGCCTTTTGCCGAGCACCTGCGCACCGAGTTCGACGTGGTCACCGACGAGGTGGACCTGACCCGGTACCGCGAATACCTGGCCGCGTTCACGCCGCTGCGCCTGGAGTCGGGGCGGCTGGGTGTGAACCTGAAGCTGGTGGTGGAGCAGCCTGCCGCGCACGACGTGGAGTTTGGCCTAGCGGGTTCCGTGACCCTGAACGACCTGCGCGTGAATGCGCCCGACGGCAAGGACACGGTGCTGGGCCTGACCTCCGGCGTGGTGGAGGTGGAGCAATTTTCATTGCTGGACCGGCACGTGGACGTGCGCCGGGTGGACCTGGACGGGTTGCTGGCGCGGGCGGGGCGGCTGGCCGACGGCTCCATCGACTGGCTGGGCTTCGTGGCCCCGGCTGGGGGGAAGCGGCAGGAGCAGGCCCGGACGCAACCGTTTCCGGCGGAACGGGCGCAACAGGACCAGGCTGGAAAGTCCGACGTGGCGCGGAATGGATCAATGGCCGCCAGCGCTCCTCTTGGAGCGAACGGGACTGACGGCACCAATGGAACTGGCGGAATCGGGGCAAGCGACGTACCCGCCAAGGCATCTGCCAGAAACGTGGCGTCGGACGAGCCGCCCTTCGTGGTCAACGTGCGTACCCTGGGGCTGCGCGACGCGACTGTGGTCTGGAAGGACGCCTCGGTGCCCGGCGGCGCGGTGGTGCGTCTGAGCGGCCTTGATGCCACCCTGACCGATTTCGCCACGCCCGGCGGCATGCAGAGTCCCAAGGGCGGTGGCGCGTTCACCGTGTCGCTGCGCATGGACGGCGGCGGTGCGACGGGCGATGCCCCCAAGCCCGGTGCCCCGGCCAAACCGGGGACGGGTACGCTGAAGGCGGAGGGCAACGTGACCCTGGAACCGCTGGGCGTGACCCTGCGGCTGGATGCGCGCGACCTGCCCCTGGTGCCGGTGCGCGGCTACGTGGCCCAGGCCCTGCCCCTGTCGCTGGACGCAGGGTCCACGGGCGTGCAGGGCGAGATCGATCTTTCCCTGGCCGCGCCCGATGCCCCCGGCCTTGTGCTGCGCAAGGGCGCGGCGCAGGTGTCCGGACTCATTCTGTCCCTGGCCGGGGCGCCGACCGGGCAGAAGCAGCCTTCCGTGAGTCTGGGCAAGCTGGAAGTGTCCGACACCAGTGTGGACCTTGCGGCGCGCACCGTGGCCGTGGGGCCGGTGACGCTGACGAAGCCGGACGTCCGGGTGGTGCGCGGCAAGGACGGCATCATCGACCTTGCCGCGCTGGCGGGGGGGGCGTCCCCGGCAGAGTCCGGCAAGGCACAGCCCGCGTCCGCCCGATCGGCCCGATCGGCCCGATCCACAGTGAGCAGGGGGCAGGAACGCCCGGCAGCGCGCGAAGCCTCACGTGTCGCCGCACAAAAACCTGCCCCCGCGCCGGAAGGGTCGGAGTGGCAGGTATCCGTGGCCTCGCTGCGCATGGACGAGGGCCGCGTGACCTTCGAGGACCGACAGCCCAAAGAACCGGGTGCGCTCACCCTGGAAGGGATGCGCCTGGTCACCGGCCCGCTGTCGCCGCAGCGCGGCGCACCGCTGGACGTGGATTTTTCCGCGCGCTGGCAGAAGCAGGGCGCCATCGGCATCAAGGCCAAGGGTACGGCGCAGCCGCTGCACCTGACCGTGGACAGCAAGTTGGCCAAGGTGAACCTGCGCCCGCTGGACCCGTACCTGGGCGAAGTGAGCGATCTGTTGTTCGGCAGTGGCGAGGTGTCGTCAGAACTCAAGGTGGCCCTGCGCGAGCAGCCTGCGCCGGCGGCTCCGACGGGCAGGGCTCGCCGCACGTCCGCGTCCGCCGGACAGGCGGCGGAACCGGCTCTTGAGGTAAGCGTGGAGGGCGCGGCCCGTCTGGACAACCTGTCGCTGAAGCTGGCCGGGGGCAAGCAGGAGCTTGCCTCTCTGCGGCGGTTTGCGGTGCGCGGGTTGCGCTTTGGCCAGCAGGCTTCGGGCGATCTTTCCCTGCGCGTGCAGGAGGTGGGGCTGGAAAGGCCGAAGCTTTCGGTGGTGGTGTTCAAGGACGGCTCCACCAGCATCGGGCGGGCCCTGGGGGCGAAGCCCCCGGTGGCAGCGAATGACGCGAAGCCCCCGGCGGCAGTGAAGGACGCGAAGCCCCCGGTGGCAGCCACGGAGGATGCGAAGCCTTCGGCGGTAGCGGACAAGGACGCCAGGGCCCCGGCGGGTGACGCTGCGCAGCCTGCCAAGGCCGCGTCGGGGCCTGTCACGGATTCGGCATCGCCGCCACCCGCACCTTCTGCCCAGAGTGACGGCGCGGCGGTTGCGGCCCGTCCCAATGCCGGGCCGTTCACCACGCTGGACGTGGGCAGCCTGTCCATTTCCGGCGGTGCGCTGCGCTTCCGCGATGAGCGCATGTCCCCGGCCTATGTTGCGGAAATGTCCGACATCGAGGGGCGCATTTCCGGCGTTTCGCTGGACCCGGCCTCGCGGGCCGAGGTGCAGCTACGGGCTGGCATCGAAGGGGTGCCGGTGCTGGTGGGCGGCACGGTGAATCCGCTCATCCATCCCGTGTTCGCGGACATGCGTTTCACCATGTCCGGACTGGATCTGGTGCCCCTGTCGCCCTACGCGGTGCAGTACATCGCCTACCCCGTGGAGCACGGGCGCTTTTCTGCCGATGTGGCCGTAAAGGCGGAAAACTGGGTGCTGGATGCCGACAACCATTTCACCCTCAGCCAGATAGAACTGGGCAGCAAGGACAACCGGCCAGATGCCCCCAATTACCCCGTCAAGCTGGGGCTGGCCCTGTTGCAGGACATGAGCGGCAACGTGGACCTGCGCCTGCCCGTGAAGGGACGGATGGACGACCCGGAATTCCGTCTGGGCGGGGTGGTCATGCAGGCCGTGCTGAACCTGATGGTCAAGGTGGTCACGTCGCCCTTTGCCCTGGTGGGCAGCGTGCTCAGCCTGGGCAGCAGCGGCAGGGACATGCGCTACATCGAGTTCGCGCCGGGCGTGGCAACGTTGAACGAGGCGGCGGACAAGGACCTGCGCGCGGTGGTCGAGGTGCTGCGGCAGCGCCCGCGCCTGAAGCTGGAAGTGCAGGGTACGGCCGAACCGGATGGCGACACGCGCGGCCTGAAGGAACAGGCGCTGCTGCGCGCACTGCGCGAGGCCAAGCACGCCTCGCTGTCGCGAGCAGAGCGGGCGCGGGTGAACGTGGACGACGTGACCATCGACAAGGACGAGTACGAGGACCTGCTGGACGAGGTGTACAAGGATGCGCCCTTCGAGAAGCCGCGTAACGTTGTCGGTTTCACGAAGTCGCAGCCTGTTGACGTGATGGAGGCCGCGCTGAAGGAACATTACGAAGTGACGCCCGAGTCGCTGAAGGAACTGGCGGTCGCGCGGGCCAAGGCGGTGCGGGACAAGCTGCTGGAACTGGAGCCCGCGCTGGGCGAACGGGTGTTCCTGTCCGGTGCCAAGGTTGCGCCTGTTGCCGGTGCGGATGGCGGGGATGGCGCCAAAGGCGGGGGGAGCAGGGTTAATCTGGGGTTGCAGTAGTGGGGGGGATGGGCGCGTACGCGTGAGAAGAGAAGAGGGAGCGGTTGTGCTCTGTTGCACCCGGCTTCTACGAAGACGGTTGCGCCCTGTTGAACACGCTCGATTTCGTTATGCCTCCGGCGGGCAGGGGGGCCTTTAGCGAGGCCCCCCTGCACCCCCGCGCTCCAGGGGGGCTCCGCCACAGCTCTGCTATCTTCATCCGTAAGACTCGCGCTTCGCGCTCGCCTAACGGCTGAAGTCCTGGACCCCCAACGCTTCATGCACCGCGTTCCTTCCGTCGTCAGCTTCCCTCCGGCGCAAGGCGCCTCCGGGCGATCTGGCAACGGGAATGCGAATGTGCGCGAGGCTCCCGTTGGCACGGCGAAGCGGGGGAGTATTTTTCTTCACGGGTTCTGCGGCGCGCATCCGCGACGTCGGAGCTTCCGCCTCGCAAAGCCTCGGCGACGATCTCCGGCTGCGGCTGCGTATCGCCGCGTAACGGTTTCTTGCGCTCAGGTGAAGGATGTGCATTTTTATGGAACTGGCTGGACGACCATAAGGTAACTCGATTGTTCATGGACCAACTTTCGCGCGTAGAAGCGTATGCCGCCGGGCTTTGACGGCGGCATATGCGTCGCAACGGGGTCGGAGGTAAAAGCACCCTCGCTTGGCCATGTTAGCGGGAGTATTGCGCGCATTGGCGGCACCGGCGGCAGATCGCCCCGAGGCGCCTAGCGCCGAGGGGAAGCTGACGCCGAAGGGACGCCGCGCATGAGACGTTGGGGGTCCAGGGGAGGCGAAGCCCCCCTGGAACGCGGGGATGCAAGGGGCCATCGTTCCATGGCCCCTTGCCCGCCGGAGGCATAACGAAATCGAGGGGGTTCAACAGGGCACGACTGCCTTCGTAGAAGCCGGCTACAACCGTGCACTACCCATCCCCACCCGGCCAGCACCCTATTCCCCCGCCTTGGCGCCCCAAACAAAAGGGGCCACCTTGCGGCAGCCCCCATCAATCAATCCCCGTACCCCTCTGAGGGCGGCGGCGGGACGAACGTCAAATCCTCGAACGCGGTGTGCGAGGCCAGGTAGGCAAGCTCGGCGACGCCCACGGGGCCGTTGCGCTGCTTGCCGATGATGATTTCCGCGATGCCCTTGCGCGGGTTGTCGTCGCGCTTGTTGTAGGCATCGTCGCGGTAGATGAACATGATCACGTCCGCGTCCTGCTCGATGGCGCCAGATTCGCGCAAGTCCGAAAGCATGGGGCGCTTGTTGGTGCGCTCTTCCACCTTGCGGTTCAGCTGCGACAGGGCAATGACCGGGATGGTCAGTTCCTTGGCCAGGGCCTTCAGAGAACGCGAGATTTCCGAAATTTCCAGTTCGCGCGAATCCACCCGGCGGGCGGAGCGCATCAGCTGCAGGTAGTCCACCATGACCAGGCCCACGCCGCGCTCGGCGCGCAGGCGGCGGGTGCGGGCGCGCAGTTCCAGGGTGGTGATGGCGGGGGTGTCGTCGATGTAGATGGGCGCCTGCGACAGCACGTCGGCGGCGTGGTACAGGCGCTGCCAGTCCTCGTCGTCCAGAAAGCCCTTGCGCACCTTGGACAGGTCCACCTTGCCCAGCGAGCAAAGCATGCGCATGACCAACTGCTCCATGGACATTTCCAGGGAGTATATCGCCACCGGCACGTTCTGGTTCACGGCGGCGCGCAGGCACATGTTCAGGGCAAAGGCGGTCTTGCCCATGGAGGGGCGCGCGGCCACGATGATCAGGTCAGACGGTTGCAGGCCCGAGGTCATCTGGTCCAGTTGCACGAAGCCGGTGGTGACGCCGGTGACCACTTCCTTGCGGTCGCAGCGCTTTACCAGGTCTTCGAAGACCTTGTTCACCAGTTCCTTGGCGCTGCGGAACATCTTGCCGCTGACCCGTTCGGAAATGGCGAACACCGCCTGCTCAGATTCATCCAGCAGCTTCTGCACCTCGCGCGAGGCGTCGTAGCAGTTGCTGATGATCTCGGAGCCTGCGCCGATCAGCGAGCGCAACAACGACTTGTCGCGCACGATGGTGGAATAGTGCTCCGCGTTGGCGGCGCTGATGGTGGACTGGGCCAGTTCCGCCAGGTACACGGCCCCGCCCACCCCTTCCAGGCGGCTCTGCGATTGCAGGTATTCCGCCATGGTCACGAGGTCGATGGGGGCGTTGCGCCGGTACAGTTCCAGGCACGCGTCGTAGATTTGCTGGTGGGCGGGCAGGTAGAAGTCTTCCGGGCGCAGCGTGTCGACCACGGAATGCAGCACGGAGTTGCGAAGCAGAATCCCCCCGAGCACGGCCTGTTCGGCTTCGGTGCTGTGCGGGGGGACTCGGCGCAACAGATCGGCGGAAGCGCGTTCCGTCGGATCGGGAGCGCCGCCCCCGCCCTGATAGGCGGAGGCGGCGTCGGAATCGGAGTGGCTATTCGGCCGGGGTTTCCGGCTCGGCGTCCACGACGGGTTCTGCGGCATCGCTCACCTTGTCTTCGGCAACAACCTTGACGTTCAGGGTGGCCACCACGTCGGCGTGCAGGCGGACGCGCACTTCGTGCGTGCCCAGGGTGCGGATGGCGGCGTCGAGCAGAATGCGGCGACGGTCGATGTCCACGCCCTTCTCGGCCAGCGCATCGCCGATGATGGCGGTGGTGACGGAACCGTAGAGCTTGTCGTTTTCACCCACGCGCACGGGGATCACCAAGTCGGCGGCGGCGATCTTGGCGGACAGGTCGGAGGCTGCGGTGCGCAGGGCATCCATCTTGGCCTGAAGCTTCTTGCGTTCCAGTTCGAACGCCTTCAGGTTGGCATCGGAGGCCAGCATGGCCAGGCCCTGCGGCAGCAGGAAGTTGCGGCCGAAACCGGGCTTCACGGTGACGACGTCGCCGAGGCGGCCCAGGTTTTCAACGTCTGCACGAAGGATCAGCTTCATCCCATCCTCCTAGATCTGGCTCTTTTTCTTGACGTCGCTGGAGTGGCCCGCGGTGTAGAACAAGAGGGCCATCTGGCGGGCGCGCTTGATTTCACGGGTGAGCAGACGCTGGTGATGGGCGCAGGTGCCGGTGATGCGGCGCGCGATGATCTTGCCGCGCTCGGTGATGAAGTCGCGCAGGATGTCGGCGCGCTTGTAATCGAGGGGCAGGTCCTTGTCGGCGCAGAAGCGGCAGAACTTGCGGCGCGGGGTGAACTTCTTCTTGAAGGCCATGTTATGCAACCTCCTCGACCGCGTCGGCCAGCTTGACGGTAACGAACTTGAAGATGCCGTCGGAGATGCGGATGTTGCGTTCCACTTCGGCCACGGCTTCGCCGGGGGCGAGGTATTCGAGGCGCACGTAGTAGCCGCGCATGTGCTTCTGCACGGGGTAGGCGAGGTCGCGCATGCCCCAGTGGTCGGCGGTGACCATCTTGCCCTGTTCACGCTCTACGACGCCGGTGAGGGTGCCAAGCAGCGCCTCGCGGGCATCCGCGGCCAGCTCCGGGGAAAGGAGCAGCAGCGTTTCAAACTTCCTCATGGGATTCCTCCTTGTGGGCTTTGGCCCGCCCCACACGTGGGGGCGAGCAAGGCAGAAACAGGGTCTATAGTCGCAGGCCGCCCGGGTGTCAACAGCCCATTTGGCGTTGCCGGGCAAGGCCGGGCGGGTGCAGTCTGGGCGTGTGCGGTCTGGACGTATGCGTGGTGCGCGGCGGCGCAGCCGATGTGTGCCGGCCCCGCTGCAAGGGTCTTGCGGCTCTATTCCCGGTGGGTGCGCGGGTTCATGCCCAGCAGGCACAACACTTCATAGGATATGGTGCCCCACAGGTCGGCCAGTTCGTCGGGCGTCAGCGCCTCGCCGGGGCCGCCCATCAGGTAGGCGTCGTCACCGGCGGCCACGCCGGGCACGTCGGTCACGTCCACGGCGGTCATCTGCATGCATACCCGACCCAGGATGGGTACGCGGCGGCCATGCACGGTCATGGCGCCCTTGCCGGAAAGCCCCCGGCTGTACGCGTCGGCGTAGCCGGTGGCCACGATGGCCACGGCCATGTCGCGCGGGGCGGTGAAGGTGCGGCCATAGCTGATGCTGCGCCCGGCGGGCAGGGGGTGCACCTGAAGGATGGGCGCGGCCACGTCCATGGCCGGTTGCAGCCCGTCGCCAAAACGCTCCTGCGCGGTGCCGCGCAAGGGGTTCGACCCGTACAGGGCGATGCCGGGGCGCTGCACGTCGAAGTGCAGTTCCTTGTGGGCCAGCAGCGCGGCGGAGTTGGCCAGCGAGCCCTGCGCGGCGGGCCAGTCGGCCCGCACCCCGGACAGGATGCGGGCAAAGGTTTCTCCCTGCTCGCGGGTGAAGTCGGCGCGCGAAGGATCGTCGGACACGGCCAGGTGCGACATGACCAGCACCGGGCGCAGCATGGGCCGGGCGTGCAGCCGGTCGAGCAGGGCGGGCAGGTCGGCCTCGGTGAAGCCCAGGCGGGCCATGCCGGTGTCGAACTTGAGGGCGATGTCCACCTGCTGGCCTGGGGCTGCCCGCCCCGCCAGCATTTCCAGCTGGTCGGCGGAATACACGGCGGGCACGATGGACCGGGCGACGCAGCATTCGGCGTCGGCGGCGTCCGTGGCGCCCAGCAGGGCCACGATGCGGCCGGGAATGCCGCCGTCGCGCAGTTGGGCGCATTCCCCCACGGTGCCCGCGGCAAAGGCGTCTGCCCCGGCGGCTTCCAGGGTGCGCGCCACGGGCAGCAGGCCGTGGCCGTATGCGTCGGACTTGATCACCGGCATGGCGGCGGGGGCCATGCGGCGCAGCATTTCGAAATTGCGGCGCAGCGCCCCAAGGCGCACGCGGACGGCTATCTTGTTGTAGGCGATGGTCATGCGGGGCTCCATGGCGGGTCCGTCTGGGAGGGCGGAGAGGGGCGGTTCCGGCAGGGAAAGGGGCGGCGTCGGGACAGGGGGGCGACCTGCGGCTTTTCCTGCCGGGAAAGTTGTGGTAAACGACTGCGGTCCCGGTATTGTGCAGGGAGCGGTTGTACCCCCTCGCGCCGCGACATTCAACATCTTCGACACCCCGCCCGCGCCAATGCGAAATGCCGCGCGCCGGGGGGCCGGAATTTCACGTGACTTCATAAACCGGGCCCATGCCCGGACGATCCGGACAGCGCATGACAGACGGCAGATTCCGCCCGTTCGCCGGGTTCGCGGCATATGTGTTCCTGCTGCTTTCCGGCATCCTGTTCGCGGGCGGAGCGTACGCCCAGCAGCCGCAGCCCAACGTGCTGCAGATGCGCACCGAGGACGACCGCGAGGTGACCTGGAACCTCACGGCCGATACCGTCACGTCGCAGAACGACAGCAAGATCATGGAGGCCGAGGGCCGCGTGGCCCTGCGGCGCGGCCAGGACTACCTGAAGGCCGACTACATCCGCTATTACTCCACCACCAACTGGGTGTACCTGAAAGGCAACGTCGAGGTGCACTTCGGCAAGGACGACATAGCCGCCGAAGAAGCGGAATTCGACTTGCGCAGCCGCACCGGCTGGATGAAGAACGGCCGCATCTTCATGGGCGAACCCCACGCCTACTTCGCGGGCGAGCGCATCGACAAGAACTGGGGCGATCTTTACACCTTCACCAACGCCAAGATCACCGTGTGCGACGGCGATACCCCGGCCTGGGCGCTGACCGCCGAGGAGGCCGTGGTCGAGATCGACGGCTACGCCCGCCTGTGGCGCTCGAACTTCCAGGTGAAGGACAACGACGTCGCCTATTCCCCCTATTTCGTCATGCCCGCCAAGCGCACCCGCCAGTCGGGCTTCCTGATGCCGCAATACGGCATCAGCTCGCGGGACGGCTTCTACTACAACCAGCCGTACTACTGGGTGCTGAACGACACCAGCGACGTGACCCTGAACGAGTACTTCATGTCCGAGCGCGGGTTCATGCACGGGGTGGAATACCGCTCCCGGCCCACCACGGACCAGACCACCTGGCTGCGCTTCGACTGGTTGTACGACAACAAGGTGGTGGACAACGACGGCGACGACCCCATCGACGGCAGCGACGGCCTGGTCCGCACCAATCACGAACGGTACTGGCTGCGCGGCATGTTCGAACAGCGCCTTGGCGACCCCCGCTGGCGGCTCAAGGGCGACCTGGACTACGTGTCCGACCAGAACTATCTGCGTGAGTTCAAGCGGGGGCTCGGCGGGTTCAGCGATTCGCGCGACAACCTGTTCGAACTGTTCGGCCGCGACATCAACGAGCGTGACCGCTACCGCACCAGCCAGGTCATGCTGACCCGCGACTGGGACCGCGTTTCCGTGGCCCTGGGCGGTCGGTACGACCAGGATCCGGATCTGGGCAACGGCAACCGTCCCTACTCGTCGGACTCGCTGCCCCAGCGCCTGCCCGAGGCCGACGTGTACCTGCACCGGGGCACCCTGTTCGAAGGGCTGCCGCTGGAAATGCAGGCCTCTGCGCAGTCGGTGTACTTCCACCGCCGCAACGGCACCCAGGGCGCGCGGCACGAGGTGCATCCGCAGTTGGTGCTGCCGGTGAACGGCAAGTACGGCTCGGTGACTTCCTCCGTGGGCCTGCGCCAGACCGTGTACGACACCGAACGCCGCGAGAGCCTGACCGGCGACGGCGGTGATTCCTCGGGTGAATCCCGTACCTTGCCGGACTACAACGTCGCGGCCTCCACGGAGTTCGCCCGCGTCTATCACGTGGAAAGCGCGCCGCTTACCCTGACCGCCGAGAATGCAGGGCAAAGCCGCTGGACCGGCATCCGCCATGCGGTGCAGCCGCGCGTGGAGTACAACAACCTTCCGCTGGTGGATCAGAACGACAACCCCCGCTACGACGGTGACGACCGCATCGGCGCACGCAACGAGCTGGTCTACTCCATCAGCAACGTGTTCACGCGCAAGCGCGAAGTCGTACGGATGAAGACCAGCGACGAGGGAGTGGCGGAGCCGGACCTGGCTACCGACTATCTGGAGTTCCTGCGGGTGAAGCTGCAAAGCGGCTACGACATCCGCGAGGCCAACCGTGACGACGAGCTCGATACCTACGAACGCCGTCCCGTGCTCGACTACCGGGCCGAGGTGCAATACTTCCCGGTGGCGTGGCTGGCCTGGCACAGCATTACCGCATGGTCGCCCTATACCGGCGATGTCACCCAGCACGACCACGGCCTGTCCCTCATCGACGCCAACAGGGGACAGTTGACCGTGGGGTACAACTGGCGCTCCAGGCTCGACGAATACAACAGGACGCGTGACTACGACATCAACGCGCTGTACCTGCGCGGCGAGGCTTCGGTGTGGGGCCCATGGAGCGTGGGAGGCGAGTACCGCGTGGATATCGAGAATAGTCGCGACCTGGAGCGGGTTTTCGACATCATCTACACCCACCAGTGTTTCAAGCTGATAGGTCGGACCACGTTTGACCGCGAAGAAGAACGTTACGAGGTGCTGGTGGTGCTGCCGGGCCTCAGCGATTGATGGTGTTGCCACGAGCGCCTTTTTGCCCTCTGCCTGACCGACCCGAAGGGCGCGCAGCGTGCCCGTTGGGTGAGCGCGCAGCGCGAGTCCTACGGGCATCGAGAGCAGAGCCCGACCCGAAGGGCGCGCAGCGTGACCGTTGGGCGAGCGCGTAGCGCGAGTCCTACGGGCATCGAAAGCAGAGCTGTCAGAATGCCCTTTTGCTCCGGTCGAGTACTGAAGAGTACACTCCCGTCGCAAAAGGGCATTCTTTCTTGGCAGAGAACAAAAATGCTGCTCGTGGCGACACCATCTTAATGGTGCCCTCCCGCTTTTTTTTCCCTTCCCTGTGTCTGCTTCTTCAGTTTTGGCGCGGCGTTACGCCGTATGCCGCCCGCTCTCGCGTTTCCATTCCGATACCATCTCGCGGATCATGGCCGCGCGCGGTTCCTCCACCTGCTTGAAGCGCTCGGCGAACACGTGCAGGTGGGTGCCGCCGCGCGGGGTAAACAGTCCCTTCACCCGGCACCACAACGGGTCCAGGGCCTCGGTCATGTGGTCGAGCACGGTGTTGGTGATGGTTTCCATGAACGACTGGTGGTTGCGGTAGGCGAACATGTACAGCTTGAAGCTTTTGGACTCCACGCACAGCCGGTCGGGGATGTATTCGGTGACGATGGTGGCGAAGTCGGGCTGGCCGGTCACCGGGCACAGCGAGGTGAATTCCGGAAAGGCGATGCTCACGATGTAGGGCCGGTCAGGGAAGTTGTTGGGGAAGGCTTCCAGAATGTGCGGGCCGGGGCCGGCGTGGGGATATTCGGCCTTCACGCCCAGCGTGCGCAGGTGCCCGGTCTGGTCCTGGCTGCGGGTATAGGTGGCGTCGGCGGTGCCGCGCGCGGGGGGGGCGATTTTCTTGCTCATGGGTCTCTCCCGTGGGAATGTGATGTGTGCATTGTCGCCGCATGGGGCGGGCTTGGCAAGCGGGCGCCCTCCGGCCCGTGGTGGTACTTTCGGCAACCACTCCCTGGACCAGAAAACGGTTGCCACGGCGGGCCATTGCGCTATCCTGAACGGTAAACTGTCCGCCACGGAGGATGTCCCATGGCCGAGTCCCATGCCAAAGGAGTGGAAGAAGCGCTCACGCTCGTCAAGGGTGGGCTCGGCGGCATTGCCGATCAGGTGGTGCCGTGGTTTTTTGCCAACATGCCGGACTATTACCTGCGCACCCATTCGGTGACGGAGCAGGTGCACCACCTGCAGGCCATCATCTCCGGCCGGGTGGTCACGGACAACCACGCGGTGCGCCTGGCCAGCCCGGACGGCCGCAAGATCACCTACATATCCCCCTCCGCCTCGCGCGACCTGCACGGCATCCTGGCCGGACTGCTGGGTGAGCACATCGAGACCGCGCGCATTTACACCACGGCCGACGGGCAGTTGGGGCTGAACGAATTCCTGCTGGCCCCGCAACCCCGTGCGGGCAGCCTGCACACCGGTGACGGTGGCGGCGACCTGTTCAGCGCCGCCCTGGACGCCATGCGCGCCAGCGGTGAACTGCCGGAAACGGAACTGGCCCCCTTTGCCGCGTTTCTGGCCACCGCCAACGCGGAATACGTGGAAAAGTTCGACCCGGTGCGGGCGGCCCGCCATTTCCGGCTGCTGCGCGAGATAGGCGGCGGCGACGACACCGGACTGCTCATCGAACAGTGCTCGGCCCCGACCTTACCCCCCGTGCCCCCCGTACCCACTGTTCCGGAAGGCGTCAGTGGTGGCGGTATCGTGCTGTCGGCGGAGCCCTGCGACGCCCGGCGCGAAACGCGCATCGTGGTGGCCATGCGCCACCCCCCGGCCACGGGCCTGCTGCTGCAGATCGCCCGGATCATGCGCCGCCTGGACATCACCGTGCACCGCTCCTACGCGGACACCTTCGCCGACGCCTCCGGCGAGACGGCCATCATGAGCTTCTACGTGTCGCACAAGGGCGACCTGATCCTGGACGATTCCGCCCTGTGGCAGGACCTGCGCAAGAAGCTGCGCCTGGTGAAGTGGTTCGCCCCGCACGAACTGGAAATCCTGGCCGACGAGGAATCCTGGCCCATCAAGCGCATCATGCTGTTGCAGGCGGCCTGCGGCTTTGCCCACGTGTTTCTGGCCAAGGACAACCAGTGGGCCTTCAGCACCCAGAACGTGGTGCGCATCGTGCTGGCCCGCCGGGCCGAAACCGCCGCGCTGGTGGACTGGTTCGAAGCCCGCTTCGACCCCACCCTGGGCGACCGCGAGGCGGCCGCGCGCAGGCTGGAGGCCGATGCGGCGGATGCCGTGAACGCGGTGGCCGACGAGCGCGAGCGGGCCGTGCTGCTGATGATCCAGCGCTTCTTCCGCCACGTGCTGCGCACCAACTATTTTCTCGACACCATCTATGGCCTGTCCTTCCGGCTGGACCCGGAATTTCTGCCGGACGCCTACCGGCAGGAGGGCGAGGAACTGCCCTTCGGCGTCTTCTTCTTTCATACCCCCGGGGGGCTGGGCTTTCACATCCGCTACCGCGACATGGCGCGTGGCGGCGTGCGCGTGGTGCCCACCCGCACCCAGGAACAGTTCGAACTGGAATCGAACCGCCTGTACGACGAGGTGCGGCGGCTGGCCTACGCCCAGCAGGTCAAGAACAAGGACATCCCCGAGGGCGGCGCCAAGGCGGTCATCCTGCTGGGACCGCTGGGCGACGTGGGGCTGGCCGTGGCCTCGGTGATCAACTCGCTGCTGGACGTGGTGCTGCCCGGCCAGGACACCCCGGCCCTGCCCGGCGTGGTGGACTACCTGGGCCGCGAGGAAATCATCTACTGCGGCCCGGACGAGAACATCCAGCCCGCGCATATCGCCTGGATGGTGGAGCGCGCCCGCCAGCGCGGCTACCGCTGGCCCTCGGCGTTCATGAGTTCCAAGGCCGGGGCGGGCATCAACCACAAGCAGTACGGCGTCACCAGCATAGGGGTGATGGTCTTTGCCGAGGAAATGCTGCGCCACCTCGGCATCGATCCCTTTACCCAGCCGTTCACGGCGAAGATCACCGGCGGGCCCAAGGGCGACGTGGCGGGCAACCTGATGCGCCTGATGTTCGAGGCCTACGGCGACAACGCGCGCATCGTGGCCGTCAGCGACGGGCATGGCGGGGCCTGGGATCCGGACGGACTGGACCAGGCCGAACTGCTGCGCCTGGTGGATGCGCAGCGCAGCATCAGCGCCTTCGACCCCGCCCGGCTGCGCGGCGAGGGCGCGTGGGTGGTCACGTCCGACACCCCGGAAGGGGTGCGCCGCCGCAACACCCTGCACAACACCGCCCACGCGGACATCTTCATCCCCGCGGGGGGGCGGCCCGACGCCATCAATACCCGCAACTGGCACGATTTCTTCGACCGGGGCGGGGTGCCCACGGCGCGGGCCATCATCGAAGGGGCCAACCTGTTCGTGGCGCCGGAGGCGCGCAAGCGCCTGGCCGAGCGGGGGGTACTGGTGGTGCACGGCTCGTCGGCCAACAAGACCGGGGTCATCTGCTCCTCGTACGAGGTGCTGGGCGGCCTGGTCATGACCGACGAGGAGTTCATCGCCCACAAGGACCGCTTCGTGGCCGAGGTGCTGGACATCCTGCGGGTGCGCGCCCGCGACGAGGCGCGCCTGCTGCTGGCCGAGATACGCCGTTGCGACGGCTGCAAGGCCCTGCACGAGATTTCCGTGGACGTCTCGCTGGAGATGAACGCCGTGGCCGATGCGTTGTACGCGGCGCTGGTGGCGCGCGGCGAACCGGTGGAGGCGGACCCGGCCCTGCGCCAGGTGCTGCTGGACTACCTGCCGTCGGTGCTGGTGGAAGGCTTTCCCGAACGGATATTCGGGCGCATTCCGTTGCGCCATCAGTACGCCCTGGTGGCCGCGCACACGGCCTCGCGCATCGTCTATGCGGAAGGCGCGGGCTGGCTGGCCCCGCTGGCGCGCCAGCGCGATGCCGAAAGCGTGGCCCGGGCCTGGCTGCACGAGGACGCGCGCATCCGCAACCTGATCACGGCGGTGTCGCGCAGCGGACTGCCGGAAGCCACCGCCGTGGTGCACCTGCTGGAACGCGGCGCGCGCAAGCGGGCCACCGAAGAGGCGCTGGGGCTGGAATGACCGCTGCGGGCGGGGCCGTGCGGGGGCGTATGCGAATCGGCAAGGCTGTCGCGGGGGCAGGCGCCGCACTTGCGGGCTTGATTTTTCGCGGGGGCTCGCCCAATATGCCGGGTTCGCTTCCGGGGGCACGGGCAGGCGTGCATTGTCCGGGGGCGGGAAGGAGGTTGCTGCCGTGAACAGGGATAAACTTCACAAGGACGGACAACACAAGGACGGTCCGTTGAAGGACCGTTACAGGCGCGGTTTCGTCGAGGTCATGTGTCCCAAGTGCCGCACCACGCGCATCATCGTGGTGCCGGAAGAACCCATGCCGCGTTGCGAGACGTGCCGCGTAGAGATGATTGTCAAGGAAGTGCTTACGGAGGGGAAGTACTAGTCCGCACGGCGCACTTTCGTCCCCGGCGTCGTCAGATTTTGCCATTTGCTCCGGTCACGTACGACAGAGCGCGCTGCGGTCGCCATTCGTAATGCTCGCAGGCTCGCATAACGACTGCCGCACGCTCCCTCCGCAATTGGCGCATCTTCCTCGCCGGAGAACGAAACTCCTGCCGTGCGTACAGGATGCACCAGGCATCCACGAAATTTCAATGCGGACTCCCGTGGGGTCCGCGCCGCGCCCCGCGCGTTTTGGGCGGATTGCCGACGCCCGCCGTGCGTCGGGGCGCGGCATCGCGTTGCCGGTTGTGGTTTTTCAACGATATCCGATGGAGGAACGCATGAAACTGTTCAAGCTGCTGGCTGCCATGGTGCTGGCCGTGCTCGTCGCCGCGCCCGCCATGGCCGCCGACATCGAGCTGGCCAAAAAGTCCACCCTCAACGAAATCGTGGCGCGCGGCGAGTTGCGCGTCGGCTTCGACGCGGGCTACATGCCCTTTGAAATGACCGACAAGAACGGCAACTACGTCGGCTTCGACATCGACCTCGCCAAGGAACTTGCCAAGGCCATGGGCGTGAAGTTCGTGCCCGTGAACACCGATTTCGACGGCATGATCCCGGCCCTGCTCAGCGACAAGTTCGACATCATCATCAGCGGCATGACCGTGACCCAGGAACGCAACCTGCGCATCAACTTCGCCAACCCGTACATCGTGGTCGGCCAGTCGGTCATCGTCAGCAAGAAGCTGGAAGGCAAGGTCAAGACCTGGGAAGACCTGAACAAGCCTGAATACACCGTGGTTTCGCGTCTCGGCACCACCGGCGAGGAAGCCGCCAAGCGCATGCTGCCCAAGGCCAAGTACAAGTCCTTCGAAAAGGAAGCCGACGGCGCGCTGGAAGTCATCAACGGCAAGGCCGACGCCTGGGTGTACGACATGCCCTTCAACGTGGTGTTCATGGCCGAACAGGGCAAGGGCAAGGCCATGCACCTGGACAAGCCCTTCACCTACGAGCCGCTTGGCTTCGGCATCAAGAAGGGTGACCCCGACTTCCTGAACTTCCTGGACAACTTCCTGAGCCAGATCAAGAACGATGGCCGCTACGACCGCATCTACAGCAAGTGGATGAAGTCGACCGAGTGGCGCGCCCAGGTGCAATAGAGGTCTGATAGTCGAATGGTTTGCGGCAGGGGCGGGCATCCGCCCCCCCCGCCATGCCTGCGGCCTCACGGTTTCGCGCGGGCGCGGTTTCTTCGTTTCTTCCCGTCACCGGGTAAGGGCAGCGAACCGCCCCCGCGCAAAGCCATGCGGCTTTCGCCGCGCCCTGGCGCGGCCATCTCCCCGGCGCTTCCGCCGTCCGCAGGGTTTTGCACCCGTGCCGGGCACGCGGCAACGCGCAAAAGGATTCACGATGACGCAGTACAGAGGGCTGGACAAGCCCAAGGGCAGGAGCTTCTTCCTGTTCTGGAAAGGCATGTTCGTGGCGGCCATGCTGGCGCTGGTGGCGTTCTTCTGGGTCGCTTCCTCGTCGGTGGAGTACATCTGGCGCTGGAACCGCGTGCCCCAGTATTTCTGGGTGAACGAAGCGGCGGACGTGCGCTCCGAGGCCGAAGGCGACGTCACCATCATCGACCGTCAGGGCAACGAACAGCGCGTGGTGGTGCGCGACGCCTCCGGCGAGGAACACACCCACCTGCTGCCCGGCGAGGGCAAGGTGCTGGTGTCTTCCGGCGACTTCGCCTACCGGGGCGACGTGCTGGGCCGCTACCAGATGAACAGGCCCGGCATCCTTCTGGAAGGGCTGTGGGTAACCCTTGAAGTCAGCGTGCTGGCCATCATCGGCGGCATCGTCATCGGGGTGGTCACGGGGCTGTGCCGCATCTCCATCAACCCCATGCTGCGCTGGGGCGCCATCGCCTACATCGAGATCATTCGCGGCTCGCCGCTGCTGGTGCAGATATTCCTGTGGTATTTCGTGGTGGGCACGCTCATCAACGCCCTGCTCGAACACGTGGGCCTTGGGGGCATATCGCCCCTGTGGTACGGCGTCATGGCGCTGGCCCTGTTCACCGGGGCGTACGTTGCCGAAATCGTGCGCGCGGGCATCCAGTCGGTGCACCGTGGGCAGATGGAGGCCGCGCGCTCGCTGGGCATGAGCTACGCCCAGGCCATGCGCAAGGTCATCCTGCCCCAGGCCTTCCGGCGCATCATGCCGCCGCTGGCCGGGCAGTTCATCAGCCTGATCAAGGATTCGTCGCTGCTCGGGGTCATCGCCATCCGCGAACTGACCAAGGCCACGCGCGAGGTGGTCACCACCTCGCTCCAGCCGTTCGAGCTGTGGATCGTCTGCGCGGTGCTGTACCTTGTGCTTACCTTCACCCTTTCGCTGTTCGTGCAGTACCTTGAACGCAGGGCCATCCGATGATCAACGCCACCAACGTCCACAAGTTCTTCTACACCCCCGACAAGTTGCACGCCCTGTGCGGCGTATCGCTTGCTGTCGCCCCCGCCGAAGTGGTGGTCATCATCGGCCCCTCCGGCTCGGGCAAGAGCACCTTCCTGCGCTGCCTGAACCGGCTGGAATACGCCGATGAAGGGGCCATCCTCATCGAGGGGCGCGACATCCTGGACCCGGACTGCGAGATCAACGAGGTGCGGGCCGAGGTCGGCATGGTGTTCCAGTCGTTCAACCTGTTTCCGCACCTGACCGTGCTGGAGAACCTGACCCTGGCCCAGACCACCGTGCGCAAGCGCGGCAAGGCCGAGGCCGAGAAGAAGGGCATGGAGCTTTTGCGCAAGGTGGGCATTGCCGACAAGCACGGCGTGTACCCGGACCAGCTTTCCGGCGGGCAGCAGCAGCGCGTGGCCATTGCCCGTGCGCTGGCCATGGACCCCAAGGCCATGCTGTTCGACGAACCCACCAGCGCCCTGGACCCGGAAATGGTGGGCGAGGTGCTGGACGTCATGAAGAATCTGGCCCGCGAAGGCATGACCATGGTGGTGGTGACCCACGAGATGGGCTTTGCCCGTGAAGTGGCGGACCGCGTGGTGTTCATGGACCAGGGCTCCATTCTGGAAGTGGGGTCGCCGGACAAGTTCTTTACCGCGCCGGAGCATGACCGGACCAGGCTGTTCCTGAGCCAGATATTGTAAGTTCGCTCAGGCCGCGTCCTTATCGCCCTTTGGCGTGCTGACCCGAAGGGCGTGAAGCGTGGCCGTTAGGCGAGCTTGCGAGCCTTGCCCCAGCCGTAGGCGCGTCAGCGAGCCGTACGGATGGGGCAGCAGCGATACGGCCATCGAGAGCAGAGCGTCAGATTTCGCCTTGGCTCATCTTTCTTGCCGGAGAACGAAAATCCTGCGGCCCGACACAGCCTGACGCGATTCGGCGTGGCTTCTGAAAGGCAAAGACACCGCGCATCTCGCAGGCAATTTCCGGGGCATTCCATGCAATGGATGCCCCGGTTGTCTTCACGGTGCGCCCCACTTCGGGGTGGGCAGTGCCCCCTGTTGCCCCCGTGCGGTGTAACGGGTAGAGTCGCGCCCATCCGCGAACGCGTCTGGTGATGCGTCTGGTGGCGCGTCTGGTGGCGCGTCTGGTGTTTGCGGTGCGAGGGTTTGCCGTGAATCATGAATTTCTGGCCTTTCTGGGCCTGGCCGCGTTGCTGGTGGTAACCCCCGGACCGGACACCATGCTGGTGGTGCGCAACTCGCTCCGCGTGGGTGCGCGGGGTGGCGTTGCCACCACGCTGGGCTGCGTGTCGGGGCTGCTGGTGCACGTGGTGTGTTCCGGCCTTGGCGTATCCGCCGTGCTGGTGCATTCCGCCGGGGCCTTCCACGTGGTGCGCCTGGTGGGGGCCGCCTATCTGGTATGGCTGGGCGTGCGCGCCCTGCACGGCGCGTGGAAGGGCATTCCCGATGCGCCGATTGCGCCGATTGCGCCAATTGCGCCAATTGCGCATGACGGCCCGGTCACGCCGGATGCCTGCGGAACGTCCGGCGCCGCGCCGTCCGGACCGGCCCATTGGCGGGCGTACCGCGCGTCTTGCGCAAACGCGCACGGCATGGTGCGCCGGGCGTGGGTGGAAGGTTTTCTGAGCAACGTCCTGAATCCCAAGGTGGCGGTGTTCTATCTGGCCGTGCTGCCCAACGTGGTGGCTGCCGGGGGCATGGCTGACGGCGTTGCCGCCTCCGGGGCGGCGGCGTTGGGCGGCGCTTTTGTCCGGGCCTGCCTGTTCGGCGGCATGCAGGCCGTGGTGGCCGTGCTGTGGTTTTCGTTCCTGTCGGTTTCCGTGCATCGGGCGCGCGCCACGTTGTTGCGCCCCGGCGTGCAACGGGCCCTGGAAGGCGGTGTGGGCGGGCTGATGGTGGGCTTCGGCCTGCGCCTCGCCCTTGACCGAAGCTGATCACGACCGCGTCGACCAGTCGGGTTGGCCCGGTTGGCGCGGTTGGCCTGTGCAGCCCATGCAGCCCGTTCAGCCCGTTCAGCCCGTTTAATCAGTCCTGTCCGTCCGGTTCACGGGGGCCATCCGGTCTTACCTGTGCGTGACCACGCACGGCCCACGCCGTGCGGCAGCTTCAACGGAGGTTTTCATGCGGCGAATTGCCATGCCGGTTCTTGCTTCGGCTGCCCTTGTCCTGGTTCTTTCGCTTGCCGGATGCGGCGGGCGCGGGGGGCTGTCGCACGTGGCCACCGATCCGCTGATGGGAGCCTGCCAGAAGCGTTGCCAGCAGGACGACGAGTACGGCGTGCTCACCCGCAATGGTTGCATGCGCGGGTGCGAGGCCACGCAGGTGCGCTTTCCGCTGCGCGGCAGCCATTACCTGTCCGAGGAAGCCTGCGTGAAGGGCGTGGATGCCCTGAACGTGGACGAGCAGTTGCGGGTCATGAACGCCTACTGTGAAGACACCTGGGTGAACATCCACAGCCGCAAGGGCTGCAAGGATGCCGCGCAGACCTTTTACGACGCCATGGGCGAGCATCTGTGCCGCCCCGACGCCCGGTAGGGCCAACAGGCCCCGCCCGTACAAGAATTCGTCCGCACCTCCGGGGGGAAGTTCGAAGCATGACCATGATGCACAATGCATGCAGGGAGGCCGCCATGGGCGACGACCGCGTGATGCTTGACGTTGCCACCATGCCCGTGCCCAAGGGGGGCATCATCGCGCTGGCCGCTGGCCCCGTGGGGTTGCCGGGGGCGCTGCCCGCGCTCTCCGCCGTGCAGGCGGACGTGGTGCTGGGGCTGGCCGTGGGCGCCACCCTGCATGACGCCCTGCTGGACCCCATGGGCGATGCGCTGTTTCAGGTGGTGGGGCGCACCCTGCTGCCTCGTTCGGGCTCGGCGCATGCCGGGGCCTGCGTATTCGTGGAAGCCCTGCGCGACGAGCCGGGGGGCCGGGTGCTGCATCTGCTGGCGCGGCGTCAGGGGCGCGCCCTGGCCTGGGTGACCCTTTCCGACAAGGGCGCGGCCGGGCTGCGCCACGACGCCAGCGGCCCCACCATCGCCGAGATGGTGCGCGGCGCCATGCCCTTGTGCATCGAGCGCGGCTACCTGTTGCCCGACGACGGCCAGCGGCTGCGCGCCTTGCTGGTGGACCTGGCCCTGACTCAGGGCTACGACCTCATCCTGACCACCGGGGGCACCGGCATCGGCCCGCGCGACGTGACGCCGGAAGCCACCCTGGCGGTCATCGAACGGCGTCTGCCCGGATTCGAGCAGGCCATGATGGCTGCCAGCCTGACCAAGACGCCCAACGCGGTCATCTCGCGCGCGGTGGCGGGCACCCTGGGCGGGGCGGTCATCGTCAACCTGCCCGGCAGCCGCAAGGCCGTGGCCGAAAACCTTGCCGCCGTGCTGCCCGCGCTGGCCCATGCGCTGGACAAGTTGCAGGGTGATCCTGCCGAGTGCGGCGGGTAGGGTCACTCCCTGGGAGCACGACGAGTTTTGGCATGCCGGGGCACGCATCACGGCAGTCATATCCAACAATCAACCGGCACCCTGCGGCACCGCAGCGAACGTAAACGGGCATCACGCATTTCGGGGGAAAGCGCGGTGGACCGTCCGTCCCGTCAGAGACACACCCATGCAGCAGCCTTTGCAAGTCAGGCTCATTGACCTGACCGTGGCCTTTTCCCGCGCCCTCGACCTGGTGAGCCCGGCCGTGGCCTCGCACCACGTGCACGTGGGGTTCATCGCCGCACGGCTTGCCGAGCGGCTTGGCCTGTCCGACAGGGACAGGTGCGAACTGCTGCTGGCGTCGCTGATGCACGACGCGGGGGCCGTGCCGCTGAAGGCGGCACTGGAAGGGCTGGTCTTCGAGCAGGACATGGATTCGCACTCCCGCGCCGGGGCCGTGATGTTGGACACCTGTCCGCGTCTGGCCCAGGCCGCGCGCCTGGTGCGCCATCACCATGCGCCGTGGTGCCACGGCAGGGGAGAGGACGGCGTCCCCGCGGCCGCGCACATCATCCACATGGCCGACAGGATGGACGTGCAACTGCGGCGCGGCGAGGATCCGGCCCGGCAGTTTCCCCGGGCCATGGAGCGACTGGAGCGGGGGCGCTCCATCCTGTTCCGGCCCGATGCGCTGGATGCCCTGTACGACCTGACCGCCGACCCCGATTTTGCCGCCGGGCTGCGCGCGCCCGAATGCCACCTGCACACCGGTGCGGGCGGCAGGCTGGAGGACGAAACCCTGGATGCGGACGGGGTCATTTCCTTTTCCACGCTGTTCTCGCTGGTCATCGATTCGCGCAGCCCTTTCACCGCCACCCACTCCAGCGGCGTGGCGGAAACCGCGCGTCTGCTGGCGCGCTGGGCCGGGTTCGATGGCCCGCAGGGCAAGGTGCTGTACGTGGCGGGGCTGCTGCACGACATCGGCAAGTTGGGCGTTCCGCTGGACATTCTGGAAAAGCCGGGCCGTCTCGACGACCTGGAAATGGCGCGCATGCGGCGTCATGCGGAACACAGCATGGACATTCTGGCCTCTGTCCCCGGCTTTACCCAGGTGGCCACCTGGGGGGCGCTGCACCACGAGCGCATGGACGGCAGCGGCTATCCGTACGGGCTGACGGGCGACGATCTGCCCCTGCCCGCGCGTATCGTGGCCGTGGCCGACGTGTTCACCGCCATTGCCGAGGACCGGCCCTATCGGGGCGGCATGCCGCCAGAGGCGGCCCGCGCCGTACTGCGCGACCAGGCCCGCGACAACAAGCTGGATGGCGCGCTTGTGGACCTGCTGCTCTCGCGCTACGAAGAAATGGACGATGCGCGCCGTCAGGCCCAGGAGCGGGCACGTCATGAATTCGGCCTGGTGCGCGAAGCGCTGGCGCATGAGCCGGACGATGCGGAGTGCCGTGAATCGGCTGCCTGAAACGGTATGCACCACCAAACTGAAAAGAACGGAACCGGACGCACCCCATGAATCCCTTTTCGCGCATTGCGGCCATCTGCCGCATGATCAAGATCGAACACTCGGTGTTCGCGCTGCCCTTTGCCTATGCCGGAGCCTTTCTGGGCGCCGGGGGCTGGCCGGGCCTGGCGCCCCTGCTGATGCTTACCGTGGCCATGGTGGCCGTGCGTTCGTTCGCCATGGCCTTCAACCGGCTGGTGGACCTGAAGTACGACCGCCTGAATCCGCGCACCGCGGGCCGTCCGCTGGTCACCGGCGAAATTTCCGTGGCCTGGACCTGGGCCTTCACCGTGTTCATGGCCGTGCTGTTCGTGGCTGCCTGCGCCGGCCTGAACCGGCTGTGCCTGTATCTTGCCCCCGTGGCGTTGCTGGTGGCCGCCTCGTACAGCCTGCTGAAGCGGTTCACCTGGCTGTGCCATTTCTTCCTGGGCGCGGTGCTGGGACTGGCCCCGGTGGCCGGGTGGATCGCCGTGGACCCGCAGTTCACCGTGCCCGCCGTGTTGCTGTTCTGGGGGGTGCTGTTCTGGGTGGCCGGGTTCGACATCCTGTATTCGTGCCAGGACATCGAGTTCGATCGGGCCGTGGGCCTGCATGCCGTGCCCGCCCACTTCGGCCTGCCCACCGCGCTGGTGGTTTCCGCCTTCTGCCATGCCAACGCGGCCATCTTCCTGCTGCTGGCGGGCTGGTCCGCCTCGCTGGGCTGGCCGTGGTACGCGGTATGGGCGGTCATTGCCGGGGTGCTGGCGTGGGAGCACCGCATCATCAGCCCCGACGACATGTCGCGGGTAAACATGGCCTTCTTCACCCTGAACGGCGTCATCGCCTTCATGGTGCTGGGGGGGGCGTTGCTGGGACTCTACTTCGGATAGGGGCTGATTCTGAATAGGCCTTTCGCCCGTTGGCTTCGGTTTCCACCGCCGGGAGGGCTTCCGTGCAGCTGACCATGGCGCAGGAATACAACCGCCGCAGGGTGCAGGCCATGTATGGCTGGCAGGTGGCGGTGCCCGTGCCGTACGACGGCATCGGCATGGACGGCGAGGCGGCAGGGCGGCTGCGCGAAGCCGCCGCGCAGGTGGCCGCCGATGCGGGCGTGCCCGTGGCGCTGGTGGCCCGGCGGCTGTTCGACTACGCCTACCGGCTGGAACCCACCGGCACCCTGGTGTTGCTGGTGGTCGTGCCCGAGCGTGGCGTGGAACTGTTCGTGGAAATGGGCGCGCAGCATTGGCGCCCCGTGCAGCCTGAAGATCAGGCGGCAGACAGCGCGGCTGCGGAGGACGGCGCCGATACCGGCACGCCAGGTGGCCGCAATGACGGCTCCACTGGCGGTTCCGTGATCCGCGACGGCGCTTCCGATGCGCCCGCAGGCGCCCATGGCCTGCCGGTGCTGGATATTTCCGATCTGATGGGTGGCCCGCGCCGCCGCTAGCCCGGGCGCATGGGCGCAACCGCCGGGGTGTCTCCCGGCCTGCCCCAGGCGCGCCCCTTCCGCCCGTTCCCGCCACGTTCGGGAGCCGACCTCATTCACGCATGGACAACAAGGAGAACGCGCATGGCGCGACGCAGGATACCCGACGCACTGCCCCCGTCCGGGGTGGCGACAGACAATGATATACGCGACGTGAGCCGCTCGCAGAAAAAGCGCGAGAGCAACGCCATGCAGACCCTGGGTCAGGAACTGGTCCGTCTGCCCGTCTCCAGGGTGCGCTCCCTGGGCCTGCCCGATGACCTCGAACGGGCGGTGCTTGAATGGCATGCCATGCCCACCCACGAGGCCAGAAGACGCCAGTTGCAGTTCATCGGCCGGGTCATCCGGGAGGGGGACTGGGAGGCCATCTCCGCGCAGATGGGCGAGGTGCGTGCCGTGAAGCAGACCGAGGACGACGAGTTTCATCGCATCGAGGAACTGCGCGAGCAACTGCTGGCCGCCGGGCCGGACCGCCTGCAACCCTATATGGAGCAGTGGCCAGACGTGGACCCGCGCCACTTGCGCCTGCTGGTGCGTGATGCGTTGGCCGAACGCGCCGCGGGCAAACCGCCCCGCGCCGGGCGCGCCCTGTTCCGGCTGCTGCGCGACGTGGCCGAGGAATAGCCGCTCCGTTCCTGCCGTTTTGCAAAAAGACGCGCCGGGTGCTTCCGCATCAGGCGCGTTCTCGTTGCAGGGGGGATGTCACAGCCCGTAATCGGCCATGCGACTGGCGGGCGGCAGGGGAGTCGGGCGGTTGTGCTGCTAGATGCCCGCCGCGCGCCACATCTTCAGGGTATGCCGGGCCACGGTAACCACGTCGTGCAGCACCGTGCCGCCCAGCAGGCGGTCCAGCAGTCCGGCGGGTTCTTCGTGGCCGTCCACGTCAATGCGCAGCGCCGTGCCAAATCGGCCCAGCATGCGGCGGTGCAACTGGCTGCCCAGTTCCGGGTCCGCGCTGGACAGGGCGCGGCACACGGCGGCGGCTGTGCGTTCCGGCGCATTGGTGAACTGGCAGGCACGGGCCACGTGCTCGTGCAGGGGGGCGCCGGGGGTCAGTTCGCGTCCGGCCAGCAAGGCGGCCGCCGCGTCGTCGATGCGTCCGTCGCGCAGCAGGCGCGCGGCCTCCGCCAGCAGCGGGTTGGGCGTATCCGGGGGCGAGTCGGCCAGAAGTTCGGCAAAGATGTTCTGGGCGCGCCGCCACTGCCGGGCGCGGGCATAGATCTCGCCCGCGCGGTTGCGGAATTCGCGGCTCTTGTCCATGTCGCCCTTGCCCCGCCAGGCATCGGACAGTCCCAGGCAGGCTTCGGCGTGCAGGGCATTGTAGCGCAGGGTGCGGTTGAAGGCGGTGATGGCCGCGTCCCACTGCTCGCGCAGCAGATGGGCCGTGCCTTCCAGAAAATGGGCTTCGGCCTCGTCGGCGGCTTCGGTCGCCGCATTGGCGAACTGTTCCAGGGCCCGGTCGAATTCCTCGTCCGAAAGCATCCGCGTGCCTTCGGCCACGGTGTGCGCCGTGCGCGATGCCAGTGCGCGCCGGGCGCGCAGCAACTGCCCGTCCAGCGTATCCACGGTGTAGGGGCGGCCCAGAAAGCCGCTGCACCCCGCGCCGATGGAGGACAGCACCGCCTCGCGCGTGGCCGCGCTGGACACCACCAGCACCGGCAGGTCGAGCAGGCGCGGGTACGAACGCAGCAGTTGCAAAAGGTCGAGGGCGGACATGTCCGCCAGTCGTTCGTGGCAGAGCACCACGTCAATGGGGGGCACTGCATCACTTGGGGGGGGAACCGCGTCGCTGTGCAGAGGAACGTCGATGGCGGGATGGGCCGCGTCGTGTTCTCCGGCGCGGGCACGGCGCTGCCGGGCAAGTTTGCGGGCAGCGGCGGTTCCGGAGGTCAGCACCGCCACGTTGCGGACGCCCGTCTGGCGCAACGCGCGGCGATCCACGGCGCTCAATTCCTCGCGCGGGGCCAGGATCAGCGCGCTGACGAACCCGTGCGCGGGCACGGCATCCATGCGAGGCGTGGCGGCCCACGGCGTTTCGGCGCGCACTGCTTCCACCAGGTCGGCAAGGCTGGCCGCGCCGCGCCCGGCCATGCGCATGGTGGGCGGCACGCCAAGGGCCGCGAGGCCGGTGGCGGTAATGCCGTCTAGTGGACGGGGCGGACGGGGTTCCCTGGGCGCTTTGGCCCGCGCTGCCGATTCCACGGACTGGAGCGCCCGGGCTGCCGTGGCGGCAAGGCGGTCGGGGGCGCGGTGGGACGGTGTGGCGTGTCTGGCTGCGGACTGCATGTGTGGCCTTCCTTTCGGGGGATCGCCCCGTGTACCGGATTCATCGGCGGCAGCGGGGGAAACTTTAGCGTGGCCGGTGCATGACGGGCATTTCCGGCATCCGGAACGGCGAAGGCCCGCCCCCTTGCGGGGACGGGCCTTCGATGCATGGCAGGCAAGTGGAGTGTCATTTCACGAAGGGCAGCAGTTTGCCGACGCGGGCGGGGCGAACGGACTGCGTGCCGGGCGGGGGCGTATCGGGCGTCAGCTCGTCGCCCGCGCCAAGGCTGGCAGCCAGGCTTGTCCTGTTGGCCCTGTTCGCAAGGTCGGCAAGGTCGGCAAGCCCGGCCAGTGCGGTACGCCCCGCATCATGGGCCGTGGCCAGCGCCGCGCCCAGGCCGAAGCCGGGGGCGGGCATGCCGTAGCGCGGCTCGCGGTCGTGCACGGTGCCGCAGGTGGCGCATTGCCACGAGCCCTCGTGGGCGGCCAGACGAACCAGAACGCCATCGCGGTTGTAGCAGCTCTGGCAGAACGGCCCCTGCTTGATGTTGCCGGTGATGAGCCAATAGCAGAACCCGTCAAAGACAAGATTGCGCGACAGGTAGAGGATATCCTCGAATTCCTGCACCTGCATTTTCAGCATGGTGTTTTCATCGCACAGGGAAACGTAACGCGACTGCATTTCCATCAGTACGTGCCGCGCTTCCTCTGTCTTGCCTTTCATGAACAGGTCGTGGATTTCCTTGAATCTGTAATAGTCGAGCATGGCCGCACCTCTGCGGGATGGGGAGCCGACGGCCGGACAGCCGCGGTACATGGTTCCCATCGGCAGTTCGGGGCGGAACTTTAGGCCGGGGTGGGGTGCAGTCTGGGGGGGGGGAAGCGGCGGAAGAATAAAGTGGAACAGCCCAGGGGTTTTCTCCAAATTAGGATTTGGAGGCAGCGCCTAACGGGCGGCGCGTACCAACCGCTCCACCAACTGTCGCTGCGTCATCTCGGCGGCTTCGATTTCCGCCGGGGCCAGCCCCGCGCCCAGGGCCACGGCGCGGCGCTTTTCGGCGGACACGAAGTCTTCCTTGCGGTGGGCGTCGTTGTTGATGACCAGCCGTGCCCCCGCCGCGCGCGCGGTGATGGCCACGTGGCCGTTGGACAGCGCGTGCGCGGGGCGGGTGGTTATTTCCAGCAGCACGCCGCGCTCGGCGGCATAGGCGGCGTCCTCCGCGGTGAGCAGGCCGGGGTGGGCCAGCACGTCCGCCCCGCCCTCGATGGCGGCAAGGTTGGTGCCCGTCTCCACCACATCGGCCAGCGACTGGCCGTGCACCACCACCAGTTGCGCGCCCAGCGCCCGTGCCTCCCTGATGGCGTCGGGGATCAGGGCCGGTGGCACGTGCGTCAGTTCCACCCCGGCAAACACCTCTATGCCCGCGTACAGCCCGTACTGACGGGCCATGGGCAGCACCTGGCGCAGGATGAGGTCCATGTTCGATCCGTCGGCATGATCGGTGAGGGCCACGGCGCGGTATCCCGCAAGGCGCGCGAAGCGCACGGCGGTGGCGGGCGTCATGGAGGAGTCGCTGAAGCAGGTATGCACGTGCAGGTCGATCATGGGGTGGCTCCGGAAGTGCGCGAGGTGTCGGCGTGGAGGCATTCCGCATGCCGTGGGGTGCGGGGCTCGCACGCGGGCGCGGGTGCCGGTTGGCCGTGCAGGCCGTACGCGGTGGCCGCACGGCGTTGCCCGGCTTTGCCTGGCTTTGCCCGGCTTTGCCTGATGCCGCCCAACGTTGTGCGGCTGCGTGGGAAATGGTGGGCCACCGGTACACCACGGGCGCGACTGGCGCAATGGGCGCAATGGGCGCAACCCGGAGCCCGATGCACCGGGGCGGGGAAGGAGGCGGGGCCTGTATCGGAATGCGAGGGAGCGGGGCGCCCGGTACGCCGGGTGCAATGACGGCCCGGATGCGAGGACGGTCCGGCGGTGCGGGTGCCTGCCGCGCTACATGCGGTTCTTGGTTTCCGGGTCCAGCGAGCGCAGCAGTTCCGCCAGTTGCTCTTCCAGATCGTGCGGATCGTGCGAGTCGCGCGGGCGGTCTGTTGCCTGGTCAGCCTTCGGCTTGGCGATGCGCTGATCCCCCATGGCCTCGCGGACGCGGGATATCTGCTCCACGTTGAGGGGGCTGCCCGCTTCGCCGTCAGCCCACGGGGGCTGGCCCGCCCTGCGGCGCACGTCGCGCCGGGCGGTTTCCTCGCGGGCCATGGCCGACGCGGCGTCGGTGGGGCGGCGGGCGGCGTTCTCGTCCAGGTTGGGGCGCAGGCGGTCTTCGGCGGCGCGGCGCAGCACGTCCTCGCTGACGAAGATGGGCACGTCGGCCCGCAGGGCCAGGGCAATGGCGTCGGAGGGGCGACAGTCCACGCGGATGCGTGAACCGTTCAGCAAAATGTCCAGTTCGGCGAAGTAGGTGCCGTCGCGCAGGTCCACCACGTCCACGGCCACCAGTTGCGCACCCAGCGAGCGCAGGGTGTTCAGCAGCAGGTCGTGGGTGAGCGGGCGCGGCACGTCCACGCTGTTGAGCGCTATGGAGATGGCCATGGCTTCCATGGCCCCTATCCAGATGGGCAGCAGTTCCTCCCCGGCCTCGCGGCGCAGGACGAGGATCGGCGCCTTGGTGGCGTCGTCCAGCGACAGCCCCACGACCTTCATCTCTATCATGGGATACCTGCCTGTGCGCCCCTGCGGGCGTTTTCGCATGGTGCTTGAGCCTGCCTGGCCTGCACGGTCGGCCTGACCAGTCCGGTCTGCTCGGTCAGCCTGACCCGTACGGCCAGTACGGCCTTGCGGGCCGATGCGGCGCCGGAAGCGGATCATGCCCGCAACACTCCGCGCAACGAGTGCTTCTTGGCCTCTACGATGGTCACCGGCACGATGTGCCCCAGCCAGCCTTGCGATTCGTTGTCAGGTCCACGTTCTGGCCGGACGGGCATCACCACGTTGACGGGCTGGCCGTAGGGGTCGCGCCCCTGCCAGCTTTCGCCGCCGGGATTGTCCGTGACGTGGGCATGCACGCCTTCATGCAATTCCGGGGTGGCCATGCCGGGCTTTTTGCTCATGCCGTCCAGCAGCACCATTGTGTGCAACCCTACCATGTTCCGCAAGCACTGTTCAGTATAATCATTCTGCCATGCCTGCAGGCGGGCCAGGCGGGCGGCCTTTTCTGCGGCGTCCAGCTTGCCGGGCAGCATCTCCGCGCGGGTGCCCGGCCTGTCGGAATAGCAGAACGAGAAGCTGGCGGCAAAGCCAACGGCGCGCATGGCGGCCAGGGTGTCCTCGAAGTCCTGTTCCGTCTCGCCGGGAAAGCCCACGATGATGTCGGTGGAAAGCTGGATGTCGGGGCGAGCGGCTTTGAGCCGGTGCACGATGTCCATGTACCGGGCCATGTCGTACTTGCGGCCCATGGCCTTCAGGATGCGGTCCGACCCGGATTGCAGGGGCAGGTGCAGGCGCGGGCACAGGTTGTCCAGCGTGCCGAAGGCGTCGATGACTTCCGGCGCGATGTCCTTGGGGTGGGGCGTGACGAAGCGCAACCGGGCCAGACCGGGCAGGGCGGCCACGCGGTGCAGCAGTTCGGCGAAGGTCACGGCCTTGCCGTCACCTGCCCCCGTCGCCCCCGTCGCCCCCGTCGCCCCCGTCGCCATGGTCGCCCCCGTCGCCATGGTCGCCATGGTAGCTTGGCGGGTGGCTTCCGCGTCCTGCCCGTAGGAATTGACGTTCTGGCCGAGCAGGGTGATTTCCTTCGCGCCGCGCTGCACCAGTTCCGCGCATTCGCGCACCACCGCGTCGGCCCCGCGCGACTTCTGGCGGCCCCGCGTGTACGGCACGATGCAGTAGGCGCAGAAGTTGTCGCAGCCCTGCATGATGTTCACGAAGGCAGAGGGCGGCACCGGCCCGGAATCCAGTTGGGCGTCGCGTTCGGGATATTCCTCGGAAAAGTCCAGCAGCGAGACGCGCAGGCCCGGTTCCGCGCACAGCCGTTCGATGGCCTGGGGAGCCATGGACGAGCCGTCGCCGCCGAACACCAGGCGTACCTGCGGAAAGCGGGTGAAGAACCCGGAGCCGATCTGCTGGGCCACGCAGCCGCCCACAACGGCAAAGGCGTCGGGCAGCTTGCGGGTGGCCTGACGGATGCGCCCGAGCACGCTGTAGACCTTCTGCTCCGGCTTGTCGCGCACCGAGCAGGTGTTGACGATGTTCACGCGGGCCTTGCCCAGGGGGGCTTCCGTAAAGCCGCGCGCCACAAGTGCCCTGGCCAGCCAGTCGGAATCGTTGACGTTCATCTGGCAGCCAAAGGTCAGGATATGAAAAGTACGGTCGCTCATGGTCCGGTGGTATGCTTGTGCAAGGCCGGGGTGCGCCCGGCACGGGTGGATGAAAAGGGGGGCGGCGTCGGGCTATTCGGCGTTGTTGCCCTCGGCGGCTGCCTGGGCCTGTTCGCGCCGGGCCTTGGTGCGCGCGTCCTCGCGGCCGCTGTGCTCGCCCGCCAGGTAGAACAGGGCGATGGGTGCGATCAGGCAGGCCGCGCACCACAACAGGGGGTTGCGGCCCTGACGCCGGGCCAGTACCGCCGCGCCAATGCCCACGCACGCCCAGATGAGCGCCATGTAGACGTAGCCGGAAGTGGTGAAGTCCAGTTCAAGCATGGGGTGCGGGGGTTGCGGTGAGGGGGCGCGGCTACGTGCCGCTGGCAGGTGGCGCAGATGAATCAGGTGGCCATGTGCGTCAGGTGACCATGTGCGTCAGGTGACCATGGGCATCGGGGGCATGCTGAGAATCGGGGGCGGTCCTGAGGCCTTGAATCCGTCTGTTCGTCCCGAATCCGGTGGTTCCTTGAGGTAAGGCATTCACGGGGGGTGCGCAAGGGGGCAAATCCTACTTGCACAGTAGGATAAAAGCGGTATAGTCTCGGCATTGAAGACGAAGTGTCGTCGCGCGCCGGTGGCTGCCCCGGCGTTTCCCTTCACATCGTGCGCCGCGCCTGCGGCATGCCGCCCACGCGGGGAGGATTTCCCATGAAGAAGTACAAGGTGAAGGGGCTGCAAAGCCCGGACTGCGCCGCCACCGTGACCACTTCCATCCAGACCAAGGCCGGGATCGAGGAAGTGAACGTGAACCTGGCCACCGGCGAAATCACCTATGGCCCTGCGGTGTGCGTGGATACGCGCATGCTGCGCGAAGCCGTGGAGAGCGCCGGGTACACGCTGGAGGAAGAAGAGGCGTAGCCGCAGCCATTCGTGGTGCGTGCCGGATGACGGTCACCGGATGGCGGTCACCGGACGGCGGTCACCGGATGACGGTCACCTGACGGCGGGCGCCACGGTGCAGGTTTTGCTTCGCATGAAGGGGCGGGGGCACAGGCCCCCGCCCTTCGATCATTTTGCGGAAACGCGGGGCGGCGTCGGGCCGCGCGTCAACGCGGGCGTGACTGCTCCTGGCCTGCCAAATCTGCCTGATCTGCCGGTCTTGTCAGTTCGGTTCCGCAGGTACTGACAGTTCCGCCGGTTCCGCCGGTTCCGAACCCTCCTTGACCAACTGGTAGTAGGGCAGGATGTCCGCCCCGAAGCTGAGCTTGAACCAGCCCCGGCGGGGGCTGTTCACCCCTTCCAGGTCCACTTCGGTCACCCCCGCCCGGGCCAGCTGGCCAAAGGCGTCCCACAGTACGGCGGTGCCGCAGGGGGTGTTGCGCAGGTGCGGGTCGCCCGCGCCGAACAGGTAGTAGGCGCGCTTGCTGTCCATGCCGAACAGGGCCATGGCCGCCAGTTCCCCTTCCGGGGTGCGGGTGGCGAACAGCCGACCGAAGCCCCCCGCCAGCACGGCGGCGGCCAGGTCGCGCAGTTCGTCCAGACGTTCGCGCTCCACCTCGATGTCCTGGCGGCCCATGGTCAGGGCGTAGAAGGCGGCAAGGTCTTCCGGTGTGGCGTCTTCGGTGGTGCGCACGCCGGTCTTCAGCGCCTTGCGCACTTCCTGCCGACGCGAATAGGAAATTTCCGGAAACAGGGGCACGTCTTCCGGCGCGGCGGCATCGGCAAAGCCCGCCAGGCTGGCGTAGGCGGTGTAGCGCACGTCGGCCACGTAGTGGGGGGCGTCGTCCTTGCCGTAATTGTGCCACAGGAAGGGGCGGATATCGGTGACCTGCGGCGACAGGGCCAGTTCCACCCGCGTGTAGCGGCGCGACAGGGCGGCGGCCACGTCCGCGGCGATTTCGAACCGTTCGGACAGCACCGTGGAGCGGTTCTGCTTGTTGGCGGGCGGCGCGAAGAGAATGCCGTTGTGGATGACGAAATCATGCTGCACGGCGCAGGTGCCGTCCGCCGATTCGGTGACGGCCACGGCGGCGCGGCGTTCGTTGCCGTTCATGCACCAGTACAGGCGGCTGGGTTGGCGCACGGCGGCCAGGTACGCGGACAGCGAGAAGATGGTCCCGTTGGGGGATGCCTCGACAAAGGCGTCCCACTGGGCGCCGGGGGTGGTCTCTTCGAGACGATAGTGCGTGGTCACGGGAGCTCCGTTGCATGGCGCGGAAAGGCTGCCGGGCCGCGCGCAGCGCGCGGCGCACCGGTGGGCGCGGGAGCGTCGCCCGTGCCGGGCGGAAAATGACACCGCTGCCGCCCGCCGTCAATATGCCCGACCGTTCGTGCCGTAAGGTACAAGGTGGGGGCGGGTGAGGGCGTATTTTTTACGCCTCCGGCGCGGGCAAGGGGCTTCGCCCCCTGCACCCCCATCATGTAAGGCCAGTATGGCTGATTACGCGTGCCCTGTCGGTATCCGACGTGCAGTTGAATGCGCCTTCCTGTTCGCTCACGTGCCTAACAGACCGGATTGCTACATTCCTTTGTGGGGGTGCAGGGGGCGTAGCCCCTTGCCCGCCGGAGGCTGACAGAAAAATGTTTCCGCAGGTGGATGCGGTGCGTGTCGCACCGAAGCCTGTCAGGCCACAAGCACCCCCGCATACCCCACCACCCGCTGCATATCCCCGCTGACCTCGCCCGAGGTGGCATAGGCCACCACCCGCGCGGTCTGGGCGCCCAGGTCCAGCGCGGCCAGCAGCCCCAGGGCGGCGGGCAGCACCCCGCACATGGAGATGCCCCGGTCGCGCACGGTGGCGTACAGGCCAAGGGGGTCCAGGGCCTCGATGCGGGCCAGGGCCAGGCGGTCCAGCCGGGTTGCGTCGGCGTGGGTGACGTAGTGGCTCATGTCCGAGGACACCACCATGGCCACCCGCCGTCCGGCGGCCTCCAGGCGGCGCAGTGACCCGGCCAGGGCCTGCGATGCCTCGCGCAGGGCTTGCGGGTCCGGCTCCGCCACGGCCACGGGCACGATGGAAAGGTCGGGCGTGTATTCCTGCAGGAAGGGCAGGACCACCTCTATGGAGTGCTCGCGCACGTGGGCAGCGGTGTCACGGGTAAAGCCCGCGCCCGATTCGGCCAGGGCGTCGGCCAGTTCCTCGTCCACGGGCACCGGGCCGAGGGGGGTGTGCCAGTGGCCGCCCGGCCAGACGGCCAGCGACGCGCCAAGCCCGGTGTGGTTGGGGCCCAGCAGCACGATGGTGTCGGGCAGGTTGGCCGCGCCCAGGGTCTGCCCGGCCACCTCGCCGGAATAGACGTAGCCCGCGTGGGGCACCATGGCCAGCAGGGTGGGGGCGGCGTCGCGCGGGGCGGCGGCAAGGTGTTCGCGCACCGTGTGGCGCAGCAGGTCGGGGTCGTCCGGGTAGAACATGCCCGCCACCACGGGGTTGCGGTCGATGGCGTGTCCGGTGTCCAGATGCCTGTCATGCATGGCGGCCTCCTGCGGGTAGCGGCGGACATGGCGGAAAGGGCGGAAAGGGCGGAAAGGGGCAGCCTGTCCGGTGATATATCAGGGGATAGCGGCGGCTTGCCCGGCGATTCGTACGGACGCGGACCACGCCCGTGGGTCCGTACCCAAGCTATGCCAGATGCGCGATAAAACGGAAACAGCGGAAATGGGGGCCGTAGGATACGCTCAGGATGGGGCCGGGATGGCGGGTCGGAACCGGACGTTGCGCCTGCCCTCTATCCGCCCGCTGTCCGCCCGCTGCGGGCCGCTGCGGATCGGGGGGCCGGGATGGCGGAGCGGGCTTCCGCTACGGCTGTGCGCCCCCGGTGAAGCCGGAAAGGCCCTTGGTCACGTCGGTGGTGCGCAGTTCGGACGCGGCCATGCGGCCATACAGCGACTGCGGGTCGCGCCGGGCCAGGTCTTCCAGGGTGGCCTTCCAGGCGTCCGTGTTGCCCATCTTGCGCTGCAGGCGCGCCACGCGATAGCGCATGGCCGCGTAGCCGGGGTCGGTATCGGGCACGTACCTGGCGTACTGGTCGGTCCAGTCCAGCGATTCGCGCAGGCGGCCCGCCGCCTCGGTGATGTCCATGAGCGAGAGCAGGCATTCCTTGATGCGCGGCGTGTCTTCCTTTTCCGGGCTGGCCTGGGCCACGGCAAGGAAGTCGGACAGGGTCTCGCGGGTGAGCAGGTAGGCCTTTTCCAGTTCCCGGTTGCGCTCGGCGTCGCGCGACAGGAAGTAGCCCACGTAGGCGCGCTGCTCCTGGGGCAGGTCCTTGCGGTCGTACAGGCGCTGCCACAGGGGCTCGGCCAGGTCGGGGTGCCCCAGGTTTTCCTGGGCCAGGGCCAGCGCGTAGTCCGCCTGTTTCTGCACCGGGTCGGACAGGCTCCACCCGGACACGCCCTGCATCACGTCGGCGATGCGCTGCCAGTTCTGTGTTTCCAGATATACCTTGAGCGCCAGGGCCAGCACGGTTTCACCGTGCCTGGGATCCTTCGGCCCCTTCAGGAAGCCGTCCAGCATCTCCAGCGCCTTCTGGGGCTGGCCGGTGTTGGCGTAGCTGAGGGCGATGGCCACGTGGGTGTCCACCGACAGGTCTTTCTCGTTCTCCTGAATCAGCGGGTACTGTTCCCACAATTGCAGGATGCGGCCATAGTTGCCGTCGGGCACGGCTTCGGCCACCATCTGGGTGAAGCTTTGCAACGCGATTTCGCGCACCTTGGGCAGCATGTCGCTGCCGGGGTGGGCCTGGGCGAACTCCACGGCGGATGCCAGCGCCTCTGGGAACTGGCGGTTCCACAGGTACCACATGGTCAGCTTCAGCCGGGCCAGCGGCACCAGCGGGCTTTGCGGGTGGCCGGAAATGATGGTGGTGTACGCCTGCACCGGGCGGGTGTTGTCCGGCCGCTGGAACACCGAGACCATCTCGGCGATGCTCGGCGTGTCGTGGATGCCTTCTTCCGCAAGGCGCATCAGCGAGATGAGCCCGCCGTCCTTGTCCGGGAAGCGGCGCACCGCCTCTTCGTAGAGCACCCGGGCGGCCTCGGGCTGCTTCTGCCTGGCCAGGATGTCGCCCTGCCGGGCCAGCACGGTGTCGATGTCGTCCGCGTCGGGGTTGAGGTTGTAGTACAGCCAGTAGTTGGCGCGGGCATCGTCCAGCTTGCCCAGGTGGTCGGCCACGTCGGCGGCCACGGTGAGCAGTTGCGGATATTCCAGGTAGAAGCGGCCCCAGCGCTTGTCCACGAAGTCCAGGATGGACGCGGCCTGCTGATAGTAGCCCATCTTGTACAGGGTGCGGGCCAGGCTGACCGAGCCTTCGCGCACGTACTTGCTTTCCGGAAAGTCCTGCACGATGGACTGGAATTTGTCCGCGGCCTTCTGGTAGTCGCCGCGTTTGTAGGCCTCTTCACCTGCATAGTACATGGCCAGGGCGGCGTTTTCGTCGTGCGGGTACTGGCGCCGCAGCAGGTTGAAGTAGCCTTCGGCCTCCTGCGAGTTGCCGATGCGCGTGTTCAGCAGTCCGAGGCGCAGCAGGGCCTGCGGCACCCGGTGCGACTTCAGGTTGTAGTTCATGGCCTCGTTGGTGGCCGTGACGATCTTGTCGAAGGCGGGAAGGAGGTTGTCCTTGTTCTGCGCGTAGAGAACGTCGCCGATGAGGTACAGCACCTCCTCGTACATGTCCTTGGGGGTGTCGGGCAGGTGCTTCAGGGTTTCCAGCAGTTCCATGGCCTTGGGATAGTCGGCGTTGACCATGAAAGTCTTGGCCTGCTCCAGCAGGTCTGCCGGGACCGGCGGCGGGGGAACGGGATTGCCTTTTTCGTCCACGTACACCACCTGGGTGGCGTTGGTGGCATTGGACTCGGTCTTGCCAGCCGCCTCGGCCTGCGGCGAGGTGGCGTTGCCGGTTACCGGGGGCGTGGGCTGGCCATCGGGCTGCGGTGGCGGCGTGGGGCCTTCGGGGCGGGGAGAGGCGGACTTGCGCGCTTCGCCCTGGTCCTTGGCCTGGTCCGGGGCCTGGTCCGGGGCTTGATCCGTGGCCTGCTCCGGCTGAGCGGGCTGCCCCGTCTGGCCCATCTGTGAGGTCGCCTGGGCCACCGCCTGCGGCGCGGCGGGTTGCCCGTCCTGTGCAGCGGTGGCGGCGGGACCGGCCTCTCCGCGCGAGGGCACCGGCGCGGGGGCCGTGGCCTGGGCGGAGGCTGCCGCTTCTTCGGGCCATTCGGAAGGGCCGCCGGGATTGATGCGTGCCCGAACGGAATAGGGCACGGCAAAGAAGCTGCGCGGCTGTTCCGGCGGCTGGGCAGAAGCCTGCGGGGCGGGCTGGGCCGGGGGCGTGGCGGCTGTTTGCCCCCCGATTTGCCCCCCGATTTGTCCGGTGACCTGCGCGGGGGCCGCCGTGCCCGGACCGGAGGAAAGCTTGCCGGTAACCCCGCCCGTGGGCGCGGTTTGCGGAGTCTGGTCGGGGCCGTCGGTGAGAGTGCGTTCCACGACGCGCAGCTGCCGGGCGCCGTTTTGCGCGGGCACGGGGGCCGGGGAGGGCGCCGGTGCGGGAGTTGCGGGCGTTGCCGCCGGGGCAGGTTGGGCTGCTCGGGGGGGCTGGTCCGCGGGGGAGACGGCAGGGGGGACGGCGGGTTGCGCCGGAGCGGGAGCCGGGGGCGCTGCCTGTTCTGGCTGTCCTGCCGCCTGGGCCTGGGGCTGGCCGCCGTCGGAGGCTGTCCACCGTTCACCCATGGGGTCGCGGAAGATGTCCACCACCACCCTGTCGGGGGCGGGGCGGGTGACCACGTAGCCGAACCCCGGGGTGCGCGTGTCGATGCGCAGTCCGCCGGGCTGCGGGGCAACCTCGCCCACCAGCGCCGCGCCTGCCGGGTCGGCCCCGCCCATGCGCGCGGGGGCCGCGCCCACGGCGCGCGACGTCAGCGACAGGGTCTGCCGCCCGGTGCGGGCCACATCCACGTCGCCGGGGCTGTCAAGGGTGATGGTCACCCGCTCGCGGTCGGGCAGGCCGCTCCATTGCCACGAGGCCGCATGCGCGGCCGTGGCGGGCGGCCCGGCAAGGGCCGCGATGAGGAGCAGCCGGGCAAGACCGGCGGCGGAGGGTCGTTTCACGCAAGAATCCTGTGCATGTACGCGTACATGGGCATGCGGCGGGAACGGCATGCCGCCCGGCATGGCGGCGGGAAAAAACCGACGCGGGCACTAAGCCTTAGCAAAAAACGTGCAACGGTGGACACCTGCGCCCCGCCCGTGCTGTCTGGGCCATCTTGTCCCGTCTGTTCCGCACTGGAGCGACCCATGTGGTCCGGGTGCGCCCCGCCCGTCAGGCGCATGCAGCCCGCCCGGATCCCGGCGGCGTCCGTACCCTGGCGTCTGTCCCCCGGCATTCGGGTGGCGCGTCCGGGCGGCGCGTCGGGGGGGAGCGTCGGGGGCAGGCGGCGGTCACGAGTCGGTGCGTTTCTTCTTCAGCTTCTCGATGAGCGTGGTGCGCTTGATGCCCAGAATTTCCGCGGCCTGGTTCTTCACGCCCTCGGCCATGGTCAGGGCCTCGTCCAGCAGGCGTTCTTCCACGGTATCCAGAAAATCCTTGAGGTTCAGTCCCTTGTCGCGCAGGTCGGTGATGGTGGGCCAGCTGAATCCGGCAGGCATGCCGCCGGAAACGGCGCCTGCGACAACGGGCAGCGGGTCGGGCGGGGTCGGTTCCGGCAGGGAGACGATGTCGCCCACCTCGTCCAGTATCTTGCGGGGCAGGTCGGCAGGGGGCACCACGTCGTCGTCGGCGAGGATGCTGAGCCGCTCCATGAAGTTTTCCAGTTCGCGCACGTTGCCCGGCCACGAATAGGCGGCCAGCACCTTGCGCGTGTCGGACGCCAGCGCAAGGCAGCGGCGGCCCTTGCGTTCGCAGAAGCGGCGCATGAAATGTTCGGCCAGCACCAGAATGTCGCCGCCGCGCTCGCGCAGGGCGGGCAGGTGCAGGGGGATGACGTTGAGGCGGTAGTACAGGTCTTCGCGGAAGCGCCCGGCGGCTACCTCGCGCTCGAGGTCGCGGTTGGTGGCGGCCACGATGCGCACGTCCACCTTCTTCACCCCCGCGCCGCCCACGCGCTCGATTTCCTTCTCTTGCAGCACGCGCAGGATCTTGACCTGCAACGTCAGGTCCATCTCGCCTATTTCGTCCAGAAAGATGGTGCCGCCGTCGGCCAGTTCGAACCGGCCAGGCCGCGAACGGATGGCATGGGTGAAGGCGCCCTTTTCGTGGCCGAAGAGCTCCGATTCCAGAAGTTCCTTGGGAATGGCACCGCAGTTGATGGGCACGAAGGGCATGGACCGGCGCTGGCTGTTGGAATGCAGCGCGCGCACCAGAAGTTCCTTGCCGGTGCCCGATTCGCCCGTGACGAGCACGGTGCTGTCGGTGGGGGCCACTTTGGCCAGAATGCGGAAGACGTCCCTGAGCGATGTGCTTTGGCCAATGATGCCGCTGGTGTCGAGATCCATTCCCTCTCCCGGAAGGCTCACTGAATGTGTCCCGCTCCCCCCGTGCCACCCCGATGCGCGCTTTGCCCGGCTTGCCGGTCGGCACGCAGTCCGGTGGCGCCTGGCAGGACCAACCCGGACTGTCCTGCGGACAGTTGCCCGTGCGCGTGTGCACACGGCCCGAAAGCCCCGGCGGCTCCTGCATTTGCAATCCGGAACTCGGGCGACATGGCACGCTTGGCTACATCAGTGTCAATTCGCTGACGCGAAGTCAAGTATAGGGGCAAAAAAAGCGGCTTCGGCGCGCCGGGTCGGGGCAAGGGCCACCATGCATCATCATTCGTCCACACAGGTGCGGCGGTACGTGCGGCTGCGCACGCCCTGCATGTTCGCGCCCGGGCATGCAGGGCACGGATGCGTGCTGGCCGGGCAGGGAGCAGGGAGTGCCGGCAGATGCATCGGCCTGCTGAGCAGGGAACAATTGAATAGGGGACAGTTGAGCAGGGGGACGGTATCCGGCAGGTGCGTACCTTGCCCGCGTGGCCGTGCCGCCGTATGCTTGAAGAAGTCCCCTTCATCGGCAGTCGTTGCCGCGCATCCGGTCTGCCGTGGGTCCGCCATGAGTCCACAAGGGGCCGACCAATGCCTGCCAACGTCGACCAAGGTTTGCCAAAGTCGGGCGGTAGCCAGTCCGCCCGGGAGTTTTCCGTGCTCGACATTCTTTCCGCCCTGGTCCCGGTGTTCGGCATCATCGTGCTGGGCATGTGCGTGGAGCGCATGGGCAGCCTGCCCAAGGGCACCCCTGCCGCCCTGAACCAGTTCGTGTTCCGGGTATCGCTGCCTGCGCTGCTGTTCTACGCAGTGGCCCGCAAGACGCCGGAAGAACTGGCGCGCGGCGGCTTTGCCGCGGGTACCGTGGCGGGCATGCTGCTGGCCTTTGCGCTGGGCTATCTGCTGTGTTCGCGCTGGGGGCGGCGTCACGGGCCGGACGTGGCCGTGCTGGCCCAGGCCGCCAGTTTTCCCAACAGTGCCTTTCTCGGATTGCCCATTGTCACCGCGCTGGTGCCCGGCAGCGACGACGCGGTACTGGCCGGGGGCATGGTCTCCGTGCTCTGCCTTGCCGTGCTGCTGGTGACCATGGCCCGGCTGGAGGCCATTCGCAGGGGGGGCGGCCTGTCGTTGCGGGTACTGCGCGAGGTGGCCATGGCCCTTGGCCGCAATCCGATCCTGCTGGCCTCGGTGGCCGGTGTGGCGGTGAGTCTTTCCGGGCTGGGGCTGGCCCGCCCGGTGGCCGCCATGGCCTCCATGCTGGGGGCCACGGCCTCGCCGTGCGCGCTGTTCGGCATTGGCATGGTGCTGGCCGCACAGCTGACCGCAGAAGGGGCGGGCTGTCCGCCCGACGGCGTGGGGAGCGGCTCTGGGGACGGCGGCGAATGCGACCCGCAGGCCCTTTCGCCGCTGGTCCGGCAGGTGGTGGTGAACGTGGTGAAGCTGTTCGCCCACCCGGCGCTGACCTGGCTGTGCCTGTGGGCGTTCGGGGTGCGCGGGCAGTGGCTGGGCATGGGGGTGCTGTTCGCGGCCATGCCCACGGCGGCGGTGGCCTACGTGGTGGCGGAAAGCTACGGCGCGGGCGCGCGCGACACCTCGCGGGCCATCGTGGTGAGCACCCTGCTTTCGGCGCTGACGCTGTTCGGCGCCGTGGTGCTGTTGCGGGGGCTGGAACTGCTGTAGCGCCATCCCCAAGAAGACGGAAAAGGCGAAAAAGAAGCGCGCCGCATACCCCTGCGGGTGCGCGGCGCGCATGTTGCCTTGGCTCTACCCGGCGCATGCGCCGGTGGACTGCGGGGCGATGCCCCTCGGTTGCAGCGGGCCTTCCGCTCTCCTGCCTTTCCTCTTTTCCTTCCTTTCAGGATAAGCACGGCCCGGTTGGCGGGCAAGGGTTTCGGAAGCTAGACGAAGCGGTCGACGAGTATCCCCGTCATGTCATCCCGTGCGCGCACCACGGCGGCGTTGGCCTCGAAGGCGCGCTGGTCCGTGAGCATGGTCACCATTTCCTTGGCCACGTCGGTGTTGCTGCCTTCGACGATGCCCTGTTCCACGGAGACGCTGCCGTCCTCGTTCACCACGCGGCGCAGGTCCATGCGCAGGGGGCCTTCGGTGGTGCTCTGGCGGATTTCCGCCACCTGCACGCCTTGCTCCTGCCCGTTTTGGACCTGTCCACCCTGTTCCGGGGGACCGGTTTGCAGGCGCACGTCTGAGGCACGGAATTCGTCCGTGTTCATGTTCGCCACGTTGTTGGCCGTGACGGCCATGGACGTGCCGAAGGCATCCAGTGCGCTGAGCGGTGTGCCGAATCCGTCGATCATGGCGTGTCTCCTGCGCGGAGGCGGTCTCCCCCCGTCTCCTGTCCCCGTCCCCAAGACAGATACTAAAACCGATCACGCCGCCTGTCACGGGGGCGGCGGGGGAGAATCGCGCGTGGCGGTTCGTGGCCGGTGCGGGCGCATGAAAAAAAGCATCCCCGGCGGGTTGCCGGGGATGCCTGCTGTGCGGACGGATTGAACGATGTGCCGCGAGAGGAGGGCGGCGCGAACATCGCATCCGGCGGCAGGGGGGGCTACCCCTTGCGCACCTCTCGCTCGATGCTGGCGAAGGCGTTGTGGCAGTGGATGGATTCGAAGCTTTCCACCTCCACCCGGAACCAGGCCACGTGCTGGTGGGCTTCCAGGCGCTGGGCCGCCGCGCGCACCACGTCTTCCACAAACGTCGGATGGGCGAAGGCGTCCTCGGTGACGAACTTCTCGTCCTCGCGCTTCAGCAGGGTGTACACGGGTGACGAACCCGCCGCCTCGGCCAGGTCGATGAACTCTTCCATCCAGCTGAACCCGGTCATGCGGATGGACATGCGCACGACCGCGCGCTGGCTGTGCGCCCCTTCGTCGCTGATGGCCTTGGAGCACGGGCACACGGTCATCACAGGCACTTCCAGTTCCAGCAGGAACGAGGGCTTGCCGTCGCCCAGTTCGCCGGTCAGGCGGCATTCGTACCATACAAGGCCCGAACTGGCCGTTGCGGGCGCGCCCTTGCGCACGAAGTAGGGAAAGCGGAACAGCGCGTAGGCCTTGCGGGCGTGCAGCCGTTCCTTCACGTCTTCGAGCAGGCGCTTCATGGAGTGGTAGTCCAGTTCCTCGGACCAGTTCTCCAGCGCCTCGACGAAGCGGCTCATGTGCGTGCCCTTGAACTCGGCGGGCAGGTCCACGCCGATGTCCACGGTGGCCACGGTGTGCTGGCGGCCCTGGGCGCGATCGCTGACCACCAGGGGCAGCTTGAGGTTCTTCACCCCCACGCGGTCGATGGGCATGGCCACTTGCGCGGGGCTGTTCTGTACGTCTTCCATGTGATGCCTGAAAAATCCTTAGGTGAGGTCCTGGCCGGTCGTGGTAAGCGAAAGCTTGCCGTGCTTCACGCCCTTGGTGGAGATGAGCCGCTGCGACAGCGCGCGCACTTCCACGCCGGGGCCTTTCAGCACCAGCACTTCAAGGCAGTTGTGGTGGTCCAGGTGCACGTGCAGCGAGGTGATGATGATGCCGTGGTGATCGTGCTGGATTTCGGTCAGCCGCTGGGCCAGATCGCTCTTGTGGTGGTCGTACACGATGGTCAGGGTGCCCGCGATTTCGCGGTCCGTGTCTTCCCACTCCTGCTGGACCAGGGTGTTGCGGATCAGGTCGCGGATGGCTTCCGACCGGGTCTGGTAGCAGCGGTCGTCGCACAACGCATCGAATTTTTCGAGCAGGTCGGAATCAAGGGAGACGCCGAAGCGGATGGTGCGGCCCATAACGGCTCCTGTGGTTGCGGTGGCGGTGTCCTGCGGTGAACGGGCGGCCCGGAGGCGGGGGATATCCGAAAAATGTCTTTCAGAGGGGCACCCTCTAGGCGCGCGCGGGGCGCATCTCCCAGAGATGTATGGTGACACGTTCGGCCTGCCGATACAGCGCGTCCACCTGCATGGTGCGGGCGCAGCGCGTGGTCCAGCCACGGGCCTCCAGTGTTTCGCGGAAGGTAGCGTACACGTTTCTGCCCGGTTCCGCCACCCAGACCACCCCGTCGCGTGCCACGGAATAGTCCAGAAAGTCGCTGACGGGTGCCACGAACCGGCGCTCGTACATGATGTCGCCCGCCCAGACCATGTCCAGCGAGCGGGCAGCCACGGCGGGCACGCGCCAGTCCATCACCGTCCACAGGGGTTGCGCCACGCTGTTGCGCGCGGCGTTCAGCCGGGCAAAGCGCAGGGCCTCTTCCTCGTAGTCCATGCCGATGACCCGCGCGCCCAGCCACTGCCCGATGATGGCCGTAAGCCCCAGCCCGCAGCCCAGGTCCAGGCAACGGCGGCCTTGCAGGGCGGCGCGGTTTTCGGCCAGCCATTCCGCCAGGCCAAGGCTGGCGGGCCACAACTCGGTCCAGTAGGGCAGCCGCTCGTCGTCCACGAAGGCGGCGCGGGCCGCATCCGCCGTGCCGGTGGTCTTCGCCACGGGGTTGGGGGTATCGCAGGCGGCCAGTTCTTCCCACAGCGATTCGAGGTCGGCGTGGCGCTCCAGCGTCCAGGCGCGGCCACAGGCATGCACCTCGACCACGGGCGCATAGGTGTCGGGGCGGCAGGGGGATGATGCAGATCCGGACGAAGGGGATGATGGGACTGACATGGCGGTTCCTGAAGGGATGGTTGACTGGCCGGGTGCATAGCAGGGACGTTCATCGCCGTCCAGCGCGGTATGGAGCGGGGGAGGGGCGTGATGCTGCGTCAGGCTGTGAGGTCTGCGCTCCATGCCGTCAGTGCGCGGGCGTCGGGTTGGGGGGACGCTGAAAGGCGGGGCCTCGTTTGCGGGGGCGGAGATGACCTTGTCAGGTTCGAATACACGGTCATTGTAGCGCCGCCTCCGCGCCCCTCGTTGACCGGCGCGGGGCGTGGCCCTATGGTGCGGACGCACACCACAACCCCGCGCGGACGCGGACGGGAGACCCATGCACGACGCCCCGCTGGCGGGCCTGCACCGCCTTGTCTGGACGGCCCTGATGGCCGCGCTCATTGCCGTGGGGGCCATGGTCATGCTGCCCGTGGGGCCGGTGCCGGTGACCTTGCAGACCCTGTTCGTGGCGCTGGCCGGCCTGGTGCTCGGTCCCGCGCGCGGAGCCGGGGCCATGCTGCTGTACGTGCTGGCCGGAGTGATGGGGTTGCCGGTGTTTTCCGGCGGCAAGGCCGGGTTCGCCCATCTGTTGGGGCCCACCGGGGGCTATCTGTTCGGGTTCGCCTGCATGGCCTGCATTGCCGGATTCGGCGGGCTGAGGGGGCGTGAAACGCGGGATGCCGCCATCCGCTGGCCCCATGTCGCGCTGGCCCTGTGCTGCTGCCTTGCCGGGCTGGCCGTGGCCTATCTGGCGGGTGCGGCCCGGCTGATGCAAGTGCTGGATATCGATGCGGCACGCGCCGTGGCGGTGGGCGTGCTGCCCTTTCTGCCCGGCGATGTGGTGAAGGTTGTGCTGGCCGTGGCCGCATGGCGGTTTCTGGCCGTGCGAAGGCTGTTGTCCCGATGATTGTCGCCAGGGGGTTGCGCTACACCCATCCCGGTACCCCGGCGGGGGCTGGCCCCGCGCTGGACGGGGCGGAATTTTCCGTGCCGCCCGGCGCGTTGCTGTGCCTGTGCGGGGTCAACGGCAGCGGCAAGACCACCCTGCTGCAACTGCTGGCCGGGTTGCTGCGGGCGGAAGGCGGCACGCTGGACGTGGCCGGGCACCAGTGCCCCGGCGCGGAAGCTGCACTGCGCCGCCATGCCGCGCTGGTGCTGCAGGACGCGGACATGCAGATGCTGGGGGCCACGGTGGCGGAAGATTTGTTGCTTGTCGCACCGCCTGCGCATACCCCGCAAGGCGCGGTCGCCCTGGCCGCCGCGCGTGCGGCGGCGGGCCGGTTCGGCCTTGCCGCGCACTGGGATAGCCCGGTGCACACCCTGTCCTACGGGCAGAAGCGCAAGCTGTGTCTGGCCGCCGCCCTGCTTGCCGCGCCGGGCCTGTTGCTGCTGGATGAGCCGTTCAGCGGGCTGGACCACCCGGCGGCGTTGGAGCTGCGCGACATCCTGTCACGCAACCGTTCCGCCGGGCTGACCCAGGTGGTTTCGGTGCATGAACTGGAGCCGGTGGTGGACATGGCCGACCTGATGCTGGTGCTGGACGGGGGGCGGCAGGTGCTGTTCGGCCCGCCTGCCGCCGTGCTGGACAGGGTACGTGCCCATGGCATCCGCCCGCCCTGTTCGTGGACGGCACGGCGCGAGATCGTTCCCTACGAATAGGGGTGATGGCAAAGCCACCTCGACCTGTTTTTTCCACGACCCCGGATGCGTTCGAAAATCAGGCGGGGCGCGAAGGTATTTCCTTCGCGCCCCGTTTTCGCATCAAAGGGATGACGAAGGTTGCCGGCGGCGGCCCGTGCCCAGCGCCACCCCCACCATGACCACGGCGGCGGCCAGCATCTGGGTGGCGTTCAGGGTTTCGCCAAGCCACAGCCAGCCGAACCCCACGGCGGTCACCGGCACCAGGTTGATGAAGGCCCCCACGCTGCTGGCGGGCAGATGGCTGGTGGCCCAGTTGAACAGCCCGAACGCGCCCAGTGACGACCCTGCTCCAAGGTAGATTACCGCCAGCACCACATTGCTGGGCCATTGCCCCGCCCCGACAAGCACCGCGTACGCGCCCGGCGCGAAGAACAGCGCCCCGGCCAGGGTCTGCAACGCCGTGAGCGTCCACGGGTTCCAGCGAAAGCCGTCGTGCTCTCCATGGGCGGACAGCCTGCGCACCAGCACCATGTTGCCCGCCGCGCAGGCCATGGCCAGAAGTTCCAGCAGGTTGCCCAGCAACGGGTCGGGTGCGGATTCGGTGCCCGCCCCGCCGGACAGGGTCAGCCAGGCCACCCCCCCGCACGAGAACGCCACCCCCACCCACAGCCGGGGCGAAGGCCGTTCGCCCAGGAACAACCATGCCCCCGCGCCCACCAGCAACGGCACCGAGGCGGAAATGACCCCGGCCTGCGAGGCTGTTGTCATCTGCATCGCATTGGATTCGCACAGAAAATACAGGCAGGGTTGCAGCAGAACCGTGGGCAGAAGCAGCAGCTTGTGCCGCCGGGGTACGCCGCTCCAGAAACCCCGCCGCACCTGCGTGCCGGAAGGAGCCACGGCCATGGCGCGGGACGGGAACAGCCGGGCGGTGAAGGGCGCCAGCAGCGCCATGGCCACCATCATGCGCGCCCACATCAGCGGCATGGGGCCAAGGGCCTGCACGGCCACCTTCATGGCCGGAAAGGACAGGCCCCACAGGGTTACCGCGCCCAAGGCCGCCAGCGCGGGCAGCAGCAGCGAGGCACGGGCGGGGGCATGGCCGGAAAGGTCGGGGGTAGGGTTCGAAAGGTCGGGAGCCCCGGTGGTGTCGGGGATGGTTGGGTCGGTTGTGGCGCAGGATACTGCATCGGACATGAAGGCGTCTCCGTGAGTTATGGTGTGCGCCGGGTGTACCGCGTTGCAAGGCGGTGCGTCTTGCACGGAGTTTTTGCAAGAAATTGCGGTGACGTCAGGGGAAAGGGCAGGCGGGGATGGCGAAGATGGGCGCGTGCGGATGCCGTGTGCGGCGGGGTGTCAGTCCGGGCCGTTTCCAGCAGGATGGCCGGAGGAACTGGCGGCAGGCGCGTCTCAGCGCGACAGGTACTGCCCCGGCGTGGCCCCCACGTAGCGGCGGAAGGTGTTGGCAAAGTGGCTCTGGTCCACGAAGCCTGTTTCCTGCGCGGCGTCGGCCATGGCCCAGCCCCGGCGCAGCAGCAGCTTTGCGCGGTCCACGCGCAACTGGGTGTGGTAGGCGTGCGGGGTCATGCCCGTGGCGTCGCGGAACACCCGCAGCATGTGGAACCGGCTGAGGCCGGTGGTTTCGGCCAGGTCTTCCAGCGAGACCCTGTGCGCCATCCGTTCGGCAAGGTAGGCGCGCACCCTGCGCACGGCCACGTTGCCGTCGCGGGCGGTCACGGCTTCGGGCCGTACCCCGCCGTGGCGGGCCAGCACCAGCGAGAACGCGCCCACCATGGCCGACTGGCGGGCCAGCAGTTCCGCGCCTTCGGCCACCAGATCACTTAGGCGCAGAAAGGCGCGCAGCACGTCGGCATCGGGTACGATAAGGCTACGGAAGTCGGGCGGGCCTGCGTCGCGTCCGCCCAGTTCCACGGCCACGCGATGCAGCCAGTGCGGGTCTGCGTAGAACATGCGGTAGGTGGCGGGCACGCCGCGTTCCGGCTCGCCGCTGTGCACCTCGCCGGGGTTGAACAGGCATATCTGCCCGCCCACCACCACGGAGCTGCGCCGGGCGCGGCCATGGCAGTAGTTGGCCCCTTCCTCCATCAGGCCCACGGCGTACTGGTCGTGGGTGTGCTTGGGGAAGGTGTGCGCGCTGCGGAGCACCCGGTTGGTTTCCAGGCCATCCAGGTCGTTGCTGCGCCAGTAGCGCACGTTTTCGAGGGGCTGTCGCATGCCGGGTCCGTGGTTGTTCGGGATGTTAGGTTGTGCGCGGGCGGTTCGGTGGGGATGTGCGGGTAAGAAAGGGGGAACCGTGCCTGTAGGTGAAGTCTGCCGGGTTTCGCCAGTGGGGTATTGCAGGAAATTGCGGTTGGGGTGGAGTGGGACGTGAGGCCGCGGACACGCAGCATAGGGCTTCGCCAGCATTCGGCTTTATGCTTCAGTTGAAATGCTTTTTTCCTTTTATCCCGCGACGGTCTTCCGTCGCGGGGGCGTGTGCGGGCGCAATGCAAGGAATTACGAGTTTTGCCCGCCGGACAAGGCGGCACGGCTTTTTTGAGCGGAGATCGGCAGCCGTTAGGCGAGCGTAGCGCGCGAGTCTTACGGATGGCGAAAGCACAGCTGTACTTCTGTACGTGAGCATCAAAAAAGCCGGGCCAACGCCGCCCGGTGGCAAAAGACGGATTCTGCCCGCAGTGTGCCCGCGCTTACGGAAGCCTGCCTCGTCCCACTGCCCCCCTTACCGGTACGCCTTCTCGAAAATCGCAATCACCGCATCCTCGCGCAGGTCCACCGGGGTGACGGCGAACAGCCCGCCCATGGTTTCGCGCGCGTTGCGAGCCAGGGTGGGTATCTCCTCGCGGGTCACCCCGTAGTCGGACATCTTCAGGCCATCCAGCCCCACGGCGGCAATGAGCTTGCGCAGCGCCGTGACAAAGGCCAGCCCCTGTTCGCGCAGTTCCATGCCCTCGATGTCCTCGCCCATGGTCACGGCAAGGTCGGCGCAGCGCTTGGGCTGGAAGCGGGCCATCACCTCGAAGTAGGGCAGGGACAGCATGACCAGCCCCGCGCCGTGCGGCAGGGTCGGGTGGTGGGCCGACAGGGCGTGTTCCAGCGAGTGGTGCGAGATGCACGACGACAGCGACTCGCACAGCCCCGCCGCCGTGGACGCCCACGCCAGCATGGTGCGCACCTGCACCGAACTTCCGTCCTGCACCGCCTGCGGCAGGAACTGGCTGATCAGGCTGACCGCCTCCAGCGCCAGCAGGTCGCTGGAGGGCTGGCGCGCCGTGGAAAGGTAGGCTTCCGCCGCGTGGAAGAAGGCGTCCATGCCGGTCATGGCCGTTACCGCCGGGGGCACGCTGACCATCAGCATGGGGTCCACGATGGACAGCGCGGGGTAGGTGGAATCGTCGCCCCAGCCGATCTTTTCGTTGGTGTCCTCGCGGGTGATCACCGTCCACGGGTCGGCTTCCGTGCCGGTGCCCGCCGTGGTGGGAATGGCCACCACCGGCAGGGCCGGGCGTTCGGGCCGCTTGCGCCCGCCGGTGCCGCTCTGGATGTAGTCCCAGTATGAGCCGGGGTTGGCGGCGGCCAGGGCGATGGATTTGGCGGAGTCGATGGTGCTGCCCCCGCCAAGGCCCAGCACGAAGTCGCAGCCCTCGGCGCGGGCCAGGGCCGCGCCCTCGTCCACGTGGGTCAGCACGGGGTTGGGCTGGATATTGTCGAAGGTCACCGTGGCGCATCCGTTCTGCCCCAACAGGGCCAGGACCTTGTCCAAATGCCCGGTGCGGCGCATGGAGCCGCCCGCGCTGACCACCACCAGCGCCTTGCGGCCCGGCAGGCGGGTGCGCCCAAGCTCGGCCAGCCTGCCCGCGCCGAAGATGATGCGGGTGGGCATGTGGAAGGTGAAGTCGAGCATGGCGGTCTCCTTGGGCTATGCGCGAAGGGCGCGGTAGTGGGGCGGGCCGTGTTGGCCGGATGTCGGTTTGATGCCCGCCGGATGTTCACCGGACGCCGGGCGGCCTGGGGGCAGGGCGCGGGCACGGCAAGACGAGGGGGCGAAAAACGCCCGCGCGCCGGTCCTTGTCGGCCCCGCAAGGTTCCTTTTGGAGATGGGGACGACCGGCGCGCGGAATGGATTGTGTCGTGCTGTGGCTACTTTTCCAGAAACGCCGTGTACGCAAGACGCGTGGCGTACAGGTCGGCCATGCTGGACAGTTCGAACGGGCTGTGCATGGACAGTACCGCCGGGCCGAAGTCGATGATGTCCATGCCGTAGGCGGCAAGATACATGGCCACGGTGCCGCCGCCCCCGCCGTCCACGCGGCCAAGTTCCGCCATCTGCCACGGAATCTTGCTGCCGTTCAGCACGCCGCGCAGCCAGCCCACGTATTCCGGGTGGGCGTCGTTGGCCTCGTACTTGCCGCGGTGCCCGGTGAACTTGCAGAAGCACGGGCCGTGGCCAATGACGGCGGCGTTGAGCTTTTCATGCAGTTCCTGCCAGTCGGGGTCGATGGCGGCGTGCACGTCGGCGGACAGGGCGCGGGTGGCCAGCATCACGTCGCTGAAGCGGGCGGCGGGCTGCCACGCGGCGATGAGGTCTTCGATGCAGTATTCGAAGAAGCGCGACTTGGCCCCGGTGGAGCCTTCGGAGCCGATCTCCTCCTTGTCCCAGAACAGCACGCACTGCGGCTGCTGCGGGTTTTCCGCCGCCAGCAGGGCTTCCAGCGCGGCGAACACGCAGATGCGGTCGTCCTGCCCGTAGCCGCCGATGAGGGAGCCATCCAGCCCCACGTAACGGGCGGGTCCGGCGGGCACGGCCTGCAATTCGGCGGAGTACAGGTCTTCCTCTCGGATGGCGTACTTTTCGTGCAGCAGGGCCAGCATGCGCGCCTTGATCGGATCCTTGGGGGCGTCCTTTTTGGCGGTGCAGTCGGCGGCGGTGGCGTTGCCGTTGGCGGCTTCGGGCGCGGATGCGGGTGCATCGGCAGGGGTGGCAGTATCACCGGCGATTTCTTCCGTCACCGGCTTCGGCATGGGCCGGTGCCCCAGCACGATGTTCAGCTTCTCGCCCTCGAAGGCGTCGGCGATGGTCTGCCCGGCCTGCTTCTGGGCCAGATGGGGCAGCAGGTCGGCGATGGTGAACACCGGTTCCGCCGGGTCTTCGCCCAGGGTGATGCGTACCGATTCGCCGTTTTCCTTCACCACCACGCCGTGCAGGGCCAGCGGGCGGGCCAGCCACTGGTACTTGCGGATGCCGCCGTAATAGTGGGTCTTGGCCTGGCCGATGCCCGCCTGTTCCAGCAGCGGGCGCTGCTTCAGGTCCAGGCGGGGGGTGTCCGCGTGCGCGCCGATGAGCCGCACGCCCTGCGACAGCGGGGCGCGGCCCTTGCGGGCGATGAACACGGTCTTGCCCTTGAACACCCGGTAGACCTTGTCGTGGGCGAAGTTTTCCGTGTAGCCCGCCGCGCGCAGCCGCGTGACCACGTAGTCCACGGTTTCGCGCTCGGTCTTGCAGCGGGACAGAAAGTCCACGTAGCGGTCGGCCAGTTCGCGCATGGCGGTCTGATGCTCGTCGCTGGCGTAGGCTTCCCAGCAACTGGTGGTCTCGAAGTCGAGTTTGTCCATGTGGATGTTCCTTTCGGGGAAGATGCCCGTATGTGCTGCGGCGGCGAGACCGCGAAGGTTTGCGGGTGGGGCGTTGTGTTGCGCAACGCGGCGAAGGACTAGGTAATATCTCTTGCGGCGGGGGGCAACAGGGGGGGGGCTGTTGGCGGGGGTAATAGGGTATGGGAGCGGACGCAGAGGGGGAAGGGAGGGATATGTCGTGCGCGGTTGTACCCGGTTTCTACGAAGCCAGTCGTGCACTGTTGACCACGCCTGATTTCGTTATGCCTCCGGCGGGGAATGAGGGGGGATGCCCTTCGATGGGTACGGCTTCTACGAAGACAGTCCTGCCCCTTTGACTCCCCTTGATTTCGTTATGCCTCCGGCGGGCAAGGGGCCGCATAGCGGCGGCCCCTTGCATCCCCGCGCTCCGGGGGCGCTTCGCCAGCTCTGCTATCTTCATCCGTAAGACTCGCGCGTTGCGTACGATGGCCGTACGGCTCGCAAGCTCGCCAACGGCCACGCTTCGCGCCCTTCGGGTCGATCTTCGCGCTCGCCTAACGGCTGAAGTCCTGGACCCCCCGACGTATCCTGCGCCGCACTCCTTTCGTCGGCAGCTTCCCTTCGGCGTAAGGCGCCTTCGGGCGATCTGCCGACGGGAATGCGATGCGCGCGAATCTCCCGTTGCCCCGACTTCACTTGGGTGTCTTTATCCATCCGCCCGTTGCGACGCATGTGCCGCCGTCAAAGCCCGGCGTCACACGCTTCTACGCACGCGATGTTGTCGGTGTCCCCTGCTAGACTCCCTGGCGTTCGAGGCTTCTTGTCTGCGCACACTCTGGCTGGACCTTTGCCACGCGACCTGACACCCCAAAAGGGCTGGGGCTACCTGCATGCGGTGATACGCGTCCGCAGCCGGAGATCGCCGCCGGAGGCCTTGCGACGGCGGAAGCTCCGGCGTTGCGGATGCGGGCCGCCGTGTCCGTGGGGCCGGGGCACCCATGTGGGGTTCAAAGGAAATGTGATGTGCGTAGAAGCGTGTGACGCCGGGCTTTGGCGGCGGCACATGCGTCGCGGCGAGCGCCGGGGGACCAGGGGGCGGAGCCCCCGGAGCGCGGGGATGCAAGGGGCCATCGCTTAATGGCCCCTTGCCCGCCGGAGGCATAACGAAATCGAGGGTGCTCAAAAAGGCAGAACTGTCTTCGTAGAGGCCGTACCCAAGAGCGCGCGACCTCTCTTTTCCCTCACGTAATGACGTTACACCTCCGCCCCTTCTTCCCGCCGCGACCTCAGCAACCCCTCGAAATACTCCACGGTCTTCCGCAGCCCCTCTTCCATGCTCACCTTGGGCTCCCAGCCCAGCTTTTCCTTTGCCTGCGCGATGTCCGGGCGGCGGCGGCGCGGGTCGTCCTGCGGCAGCGGGCGGAAGTCGATGGTCGAGCGCGAGTTGACGAACTCGATGATGATCTCGGCAAGATTCAGGATGGTGCGCTCCTCGGGGTTGCCGAGGTTCACCGGCAGGTGCGCGTCGTCCGCGTTGTCCGGGGCGTGCATCAGCGCGGTCAGGCCATCCACCATGTCGTCCACGTAGCAGAACGAACGGGTCTGGCTGCCGTCGCCGTAGATGGTGATGGGCTTGTCCTGCAAGGCCTGCAGGATGAAGTTGCTGACCACGCGGCCATCGTTGGGGTGCATGCGCGGCCCGAAGGTGTTGAAGATGCGCGCAATGCGGATGGGCACCCCGTGCTGGCGGTGGTAGTCGCTGAACAGGGTTTCGGCGCAGCGCTTGCCCTCGTCGTAGCACGAGCGCGGGCCGATGGGGTTCACCCGGCCCCAGTAGTCTTCGGTCTGGGGGTGGGTTTCCGGATCGCCGTAGACCTCGCTGGTGGAGGCTTGCAGGATGCGCGCCTTGACCCGCTTGGCCAACCCCAGCATGTTGATGGAGCCGTGCACGCAGGTCTTGGTCGTCTGCACCGGGTCGAACTGGTAGTGGATGGGCGACGCCGGGCAGGCCAGATTGTAGATTTCGTCCACTTCCACGTAGAGCGGAAAAGTGATGTCGTGGCGCAGCAGCTCGAAGCGCGGGTGGTCCTGCATTTCCTGCACATGGTCGCGCGAGCCGGTGAAGAAGTTGTCCACGCACAGCACTTCCGCGCCCCGATCCAGCAGGCGGCGGCACAGGTGCGAGCCGATGAAACCCGCGCCCCCGGTGACCAGGATGCGCTTGCGGGCCAGTTCCTTGAATTCGCCTTGCTGCATAGGGTCTCCTATGTCGGCAGCCGGTAGGGCGGCCTGTGGGATGGACAGTTGGGCCGGGCCGTATGGGACGTTGCTACCCGCGTCGGACGCGCGGCGGGCGTTTGCCGGGCCGCGCCGCAACGGGTGCGCCGGGCAGGCCCAACGCCTGGGCCAGCGCGGCGGCCACCAGGGGAAATTCCGCATCGTCCAGGGTGCGCGGGTCCAGCCGGAAGGTGTCATCCTCCAGCCTGCCGACCAATGGCGGATCGGTGTCCAGCAGCCGTTCCTTCAACGCGGTGGCGGAACCGCCTGTCGGGGCCACGCTGACCAGTGTGGTCGGAAGGTCGCGTTCCGGAAAGGAGCCGCCCCCCACCCGCGACACGCCGGGGGCAAGGCCGATGGCGGCCGCATCGCCCAGCGCGGTGCGCAACCGGGTTGCCAGCTTGCGCGCCCGCCGGGCCAGTTCGTCTGCCGGGGCGGTCATCATGCGCAGGGTAGGCACCTTGCGGCGGGCCAGTTCCGGGTCCAGGTACAGGCGCAGGGTGGCCTCCAGCGCTGCCAGGGTCATCTTGTCGATGCGCAGGGCGCGGTTGAGCGGGTTGCGCTTGATGCGCGCGATGATCTCGCGCCGCCCCACGATAAGCCCGGCCTGCGGGCCGCCCAGCACCTTGTCGCCCGAAAAGCTGACCACGTCGGCCCCGTCGGAAACCACCTCGCGCACCGTGGGTTCGCCATGCAGGCCCCACGGGGTGAAGTCCAGGAAGCTGCCGCTGCCAAGGTCTTCGATGACCGGCAGGTTGCGCGCCCGGCCCAGGGCCACCAGTTCCGCCAGGGGCACTTCCTTGTGGAAGCCGGTGATGCGGTAGTTGGAGGTGTGCACCTTCAGCAGGGCCACGGTGTGCTCGTTGATGGCGTTTTCGTAGTCGCGCAGGTGGGTGCGGTTGGTGGCGCCCACCTCGCGCAGCACCGCGCCGCTTTTCTCCATGACTTCGGGGATGCGGAAGCTGCCGCCGATTTCCACCAACTGCCCGCGCGAAACCACCACCTCGCCGCCCTTGCACAGGGTGTCCAGCACCAGCAGCACGGCGGCGGCGTTGTTGTTGACCACAAGGCCCGCCTCTGCCCCGGTGACCTTGCACAGCAGTTCTTCCACGTGGGAGTAGCGGCTGCCGCGTTCGCCGGTGGTCAGGTCGAATTCGAGGTTGGAATAGTTGGCGCAGGCCTCGGCCACGGCGGCGGTGGCTTCTTCCGCCAGCAGTGAGCGACCGAGGTTGGTGTGGATGACCACGCCGGTGGCGTTGAGCACGCGGCGGAAGTGGGGGCGCGCCGCACGCAGCACATGCGCGATGAGTGCGGGCAGCAGCGCCTGCGTGGAGAGGGCCGCGGCGTCGGTGATGTCCCCGGAGCGGATGGCCTCGCGGCACTGATCAAGGAAGGCATTGACCAGGTCGCGCAGCAGCGGGCGCGGCAGCGCGGCCAGGTCGGCCACGTCGGACTGTGCGAACTGCGCGGCCAGGCCGGATGCGGCGGGCGTTCCCGGCCTGGCCTGTTCCGGATGTGCCAGGGCGGTGAGCAGGGCGTCCATGGAGGGCAGGGACCGGAACAGGTTCGACACGTGGGGCTCCTTGCTGGCGATGCGGCGAATGCGGGGCGAGGCCTGTCAGTTGCCGGAGTGCGGCGGCCCGGGAGGTGTTGCCGGGGCGCTGTCCGGATGCGTGTCCGGATGTGCGCCCGGTGGCATGTCTGACGAATCCACAGGCACTTCGCAGGCGCTGCCAGCACCCCGCGATTCCAGACAATCGGGCCGAAGTGTAAAGAACTCGCCGAGCAAATACAAGGAGCCGCACAACAGCACCGGACCCTGCGGGGCAAGGGCGGTGGCCTCGGCCAGCGCAGCGGCCATGTCCGGCACGGCGCGGGCGGTGGAGCCCAGCAGGGCGGCCAAGTCTTCGCCCCGCGCGGCGCGGGCGTTGTCGCGGATGGTGGGCACCAGCACGGGGGCACCCCCGGCTAGGCGGCGCACCTCTTCCGCCATGGCCACAAGATCCTTGTCGGCCAGGCATGAGAAGATCACCACGACGGGGCGCACGCACTGGTCAGCCAGCGCCGCTCGCAGGGCGGCCAGCCCGTGGGCGTTGTGGGCACCGTCGATGGCAAGGCGCGCGGGCAGGGCGGGCATGCCGGGTGTTTCAGGGATTTCGGAAGCGTTCGGCGCGCCCGTTTCGTCCGCCCCATCTGGCTCATCTGGCCCGTCCGGCCCATCTGGCCCATCTGGCCCATTTGCGCCGTGCGGTTCGGCGGTGGGCCGTTCCACCCATTGCAGGCGACCGGGAATCCACGCCTCGGCCAGTCCCTGGCGCACGGCGTCCTCCTGAGATTCCCATCCGTTGGCCTTGGCCAGCGTGGTCCATGCAGCCAAAGCCACCAGCGCGTTGGTGCGCTGGTGCGGCCCGGCCAGGCCCAGTTCCACCTTGGCGGGCAGTTTGGCCACGTCGTCGGCATCGTGCAGGGTGGCGCCGCAGGCGTCCGCCGCCGCGCGCAGTTCGTCCATGGCCTCCGCAGGCTGGGGCGCGGTGACGGCGGGCACGCCGGGGCGCAACGCTCCGGCCTTGTCGGCGGCGATGGCGGCGATGGTGGCGCCCAGCACGCTTTGATGGTCCAGCCCGATGGGCGTCACGCAGACCACGTCGGCGGCCACAGCGGTGGTGGCGTCGTGCGCGCCGCCAAGGCCCGCCTCCAGCACGGCAAACTGCACGCCCGCCTCGCTGAAGGCCAGCAGGCCGAGAGCGGTAAGGAATTCGAAATAGGTCAGCGCATCGCCGCCCGCCGCCATGATCCGGTTGGCCAGACCCGGCCACTGATCGGCGGCCAGCATGGCCCCGTCGATGCGGATGCGTTCACGCGGGGTGACGAAGTGCGGCGAGGTGTACAACCCGGTGCGCAGCCCGTGTGCCGTGCCGATGGCGGCCAGAAAGGTGGACGTGGACCCCTTGCCGTTGGTGCCCACCACCTGGGCCACGGTGAAGGGCGGCGCTGCGAGGGACAGCGCGTCCAGCACGCGTTCCATGCGGCCAAGGCCAAGGTCCATGTGGAACATGCCCAGCCTGTCCAGGTGGGCTTGTACGTCGTCATAGGTGGCGAAAGGAGATGCAGAAGATGCGTATGTCATGATGAGCGTGCCTGTAGAAGGGGCGTAAGCGCGCCCGGCATCCGGCCATGCGGAAGGGGCGCATTTCTTTCGGTAGGACGCCGGAGGGGGCGCGTCAAGCGGGGGGACGGATTGCGTAGGCAAGGCAGGGGTGGAGAGGTGGCGTGCTTTCGGGCGGGTAGGGTGCCGGTCCGGATGGCGTAGGGTTGCGTAGGCGGATTGCCCGGACGCCCGGAGCAGGACCATTATGGAAATGACGTAATGGCCCGGTGCGTCGGTGGTGAGCCGGACGGATGGCCTGCTCCTGTATGGCGACCGTGCGGTCCATGCCCTTGCCGTTGCCTGCCCGTTGCCCTTGACCGGCGGCACTGGCTCGGCTAGAAAAATCCCCTCTCGTCACGCGCCCGTAGCTCAGGTGGATAGAGCAGGAGCCTTCTAAGCTCTTGGCCGGGGGTTCGAATCCTCCCGGGCGCGCCAAAATTAAATCAAGTGGTTGGATGATAAAAAGAGCTTTCCAGAATAGGGTTGAGAAAATTTTTCCAACCCTATTTCCAACCTTGGGGATATGAATAGGAATGTGAGTCGTCGCCATAGTTGAGAAATTTCGTCATGTGAGTTGAGAATGGTCGGTTCTCAAGTTGGGTGACAGGCATTGTGGTTGCTACGCGCGGGCGCGTGGGTGGGGCTTGGGCAGGGTTGCCCTGGCCCCTTTTCGTTGTGTATGTATTGGTGAGTATATTCAATGCGCAACGGGGAGGGTCCATGTCCGCTGTGTCTGCCGTGTTCACATTGTTGGCCGGGGCGGCGATGTTTGCCGCGCTGGTGGGACTGTTCAAGCCTGCGTTGGTCATGCGGTGGGGTAAACCTACGCGCGTGAAGGCGTTTCTGGTGTATTTCGGATTGATGGCCGTGCTGTCGATGGGCATCGATGCACCGCCGAAGCCGTCATCCATCTCGGCCACGTCGCCTGGTTCTGCATCCGCCCCTGCATCGGCGGCACCGGCCAGTGTAGTTGCGGCGCTACCTGCTCCAGTGCCGTACATGCTGGTGTCGTCAGAGGACATGTCCGGCGGATCCCGCAAACGCTGGCGGTATCGCATCGTGCCTGCGGATGCCGACCAGTCCGAATTTTCGCGGCAGAACATGGCAGCCACGGTCATTGCGGCGGCCAAGCACTACACCGAGACGGGCGGGGCCGCCCTTGTGCAGGTCATCCTTGAATCGCAGGCCAATCGGCGGCCACATGCCGCCACCCAGCTTGCCACGGCGGAGTATTCGCCGGACGGCAAGGGCGCTGGCGGCGATACCGGCAAGGTCTGGCGCGTGACGGCGGGCAAGCGCGGCACCACGACGCAGGAGCGCGAGATGGCCAGCCTGTGGGGTGAGTTGCGCGGCCACTACCAGAAGGACGGTTATACCGATGAAGATGCGCTGCGCGCCGCCATTGCCAAGCGCATGGAGATTTCCCCCGGCGAGGTGAAGTTGCCGCGCATCCTTCAGGAAGAGGTGCCCCTTTCGCCGGACCAGCTTGCGGCAGTCCCGTCCACCGGCCCCGCGCGGTAGTTTTCTCCCCTTATCCATTCGCCCGGTAGCCCCCGGCAGGTTCTCCCCTGCCGGGGGCTGTGCTTTGAGGCTGGTTGTCAGAAACGGCCCTCGAATAGCCCATCTCACTATATTGTTAAGTGTTTTTGTTGCGAGAATACCGTCTGGATACGACAGCAAAGCATTCATTTGATATTTCCATCAAAGGTTACTTGACATAGACAACATCCGAGACATAATTGTGGACATCTAAATAGACAAAAAATGCGACAATATTTGATCAAAATACTGTTTTTATTTAAAAAAACGAGGACAATAATGGCAAGAACATATGAAAAAAGTCACCCATGGCTGTCGTTTAGCGTGGACATGAGCAGAGCCAATCACAATGTTCTTATGCTGCTGGGAGAGGCTCAATCGAAATGCGAGCACATTGCTGGGGTTCCTCTAAAGCCCGATGTCGAGGACGAACTCCACAGGCTCTATCTGGCGAAAGGGGCGCTAGCGACCACCGCCATCGAAGGGAATACGCTATCTGAGGAGCAAGTATTACAACAGATTGAAGGTAAATTGGACTTGCCAAGATCTAAAGAGTACTTGCGGCAAGAGGTTGAAAATATTGTTAATGCCTGCAATGTAGTTGCAACTCGGGTCTTAAAGGGCAACTCAGACTGCCTGACGACGCAGGAAATATGTGAATTTAATAAATTTGTATTAAAGGATCTCCCGCTTGATGTGGGCGTTCATCCTGGAGAGATTAGACAGCATAAGGTCAATGTGGGGCGATACATCGGTGCCCCGCCGGAGGATTGTACATATCTTCTCGATAAAACATGCGAAATGCTTAATGACTCTAGATTTTCGCTTGGCGATGAGTGGACTACCGCTTCTGGCATTCTAAAGTCAATTGTCTTGCATATATATATAGCGTGGATACATCCATTTGGAGATGGAAACGGTCGAACTGCGCGCCTGCTTGAACTAAAGACATGCATCGCTTCGGGCGTCCCAACGCCAGCGGCCCAGCTACTTAGCAATCATTACAACGCGACGAGGTCGGAATATTACAGAAAATTAACTGAATCAACTGATAGGAGATGTATATTTCCATTCATAGAGTATGCATTGCGTGGATATGTTGACCAATTAGCAGAGCAGCTATCAAGAATAAGAGATTACCAATGGACAGCAATGTGGATAAACCATGTTCATGAAAAATTTAGAAACCAACCTTCAAAAACTGCAACCAGAAGAAGAAGGCTTGTTCTTGACCTTACGGATGTAAAGAAGGACGATGGATGGGTTGGGTTGAACGAAATAAAAACGATAACTACAAGAATTGCACTTGAATATGCTAATTCTACATCAAAACTTGTGAGCAGGGATATAAACAGTCTACTTGAAATGAATTTAATAGAAAAAGATGGGCGAAGGATTCGAGCAAGCAAGCAAAGTATATTGGCATATCTTCCCGAAAGAAGCCCAAGATGCAGCATTTCAAGACTTCCAAATAAGGCGCAGAATAGCGACGGGAAGCTCGACGAACATACGCCAATATAACACAAAAAACATTCTTGTTGAGCCGATTGCAATTGCAATCGGCTCAACAAGTTACGTGGGATAGCTGACCACAATGGCCAGCACGGCGGCCACGGGTTCCACACCGGCCTGCGCGGCCAGCAGGGCCTGTTCCAGCGACACGCGGCGCGCCGTCAGCATGTCCACCAGATATTCCAGCCCCTGCGGGTCGGTGACGGCCATCAGGGCGGACCCCACGGCCACGCCGGTGGCGGTTGCCTCCGCACCGGCCAGCACGCCCGCAAGGGCCGTGTCATACCCGGCGCGGATGGCTGCCTGCTTGCCCGCCACGACCTCGGCCAACGCGGGCGGCGGCATTGTATCGGTCCACCCGGCGGGCAGCGGTCCCATCGCTGCCACCGTGTGCGGGGTGCCATCGGCCAACCAGCCATCGCGGCCCCGGTGGTCCTCAACAGCCACCCAGGCATCGCCCTGGCGCTGCCAGCGGTGCCATGCGGACGGCAGCGGCGTGTCGGGCGGGCCATCGGAATAGGTTTGCGCGGGCAATCCCTGCCCCGGAAACCGGTCGGGGATATCTGCCTGCCCGGTGTAGATGCCCTCTGTGTTGGTGTTGTGCACGGTGATCATTGGTGACGGTCTCCTAGACGAGGATAATGGCGTTAGCTACGGGACCAGCGGGACGGGAAGTGGGAGCTACCGGCCCAACGCGCGCGGTATCGAAACCAAGGTAGTCTCGTGAGTCGGTTGCCGTACTCGCGTTTATGCGCGGGCCGCTGACAGTGCCGACGGTAAACGGGCCTGACCCTGATGGCCCCATCAATGTGCCGATACTAAATCCGCCGATGATTCTTCGCGCGGCGTCCCTTTGCCAATCGCCCAAAACACGCCCGGTCACCGTCGCTTCCACGCTGGCCCCTGTCGCCGTGCACGCCATCGACAGCGTCACCGTGGTGCCCGCCACGCTCACCACGGTAGCCCCTGCGGGGATGCCCGCACCAGACACGGACAGACCGGGATAAATTCCGTCGCTGCCGGTGTAGGGGGTGGTCAACGTGCCACCGGCGCTCAGGTTGTTGACGATGGTAATGTTGGCGCTACCTGCCGTGGTGCTGACCAGCACCGTGGATTTGGCCCGCGCGGCACCCGCATCCAGCACCTGCGGATAGCCGCCGCGCCAGTCGTCCAGCTTGATGTACGTCCCCGCCACGTCGCGCACGCCACCAGCCGTGCAGCGGTACCAAGCGGGTGCCCACGCATTGTCCCCGACCGGGCACAGCACGCGCGCCAGCCTCGGATACGTCGTCAGCGACACCACCGCACCGTCCAGAGGCAGGCCCAGCGGCAATCCATCCGCCAGAACGGGCACGGTGAGCGACGGCCAAAGGCGGACGGTACCCGCCTGCATGTCGCGCAGGGCGGCCACCACATCCACTGAAGCCAGCGCTGCATCCAGTTGCGGCGGGGAAACATACCCGTTCCCCACCCCGGCCTCGACATCCTCGTCCGTGGCCCTGCGCACGAAGCCCGGCGTTTCCTCCGTGGCATAGGCATGCCCGTGGGTGGCCAGCGCCTCAGCCAGCGCATCCAGCCGCCCGGCGTGCGCGTCGGAAGCCGCATCATGCCCTTCCACCACCTGCGTCACGTACTGGCGCACGTACTGCTGGGTGGCCATGGCCGCGCTGGCGATGGTCAGGGTCACGGCGGCGGAGTTGGTCAGCGGCAGGCGGATGCGTTCGGTCACTTCCACCGCCGTGCCCTCGGCTATCAGCGGCTTGTAGGTTTCCGCGTGCGGCCCCACGGCCACCATGTCGCCCGCCTCGTCGAACAGGCCCCATTCGCGGATGAAGAACCCGCCCACGTTGAAGGGCAGCACCACGTCGGCCACCACCTCGGTGGGGGCGTCGGGGTTGACCATGACGGCGTTGACGTTGCCGCGCCACTTCTCCGCCGCAAGGCCGGTCCAACTGGGCGCGGGCGCGGGCACGCTGCCCCCGCCGTCGCCCACGGCAATCTGCCGCAGCACCAAGGGCGCGCCCCCGGCGTAGGCCGCCGCCAGCTTTTCCAATCCCTTCGCGGTCCAGATGCCTTTCAGCTCATCGCTCATGACGTAACCTCGCGTACTTCGTGTCGGACGAAAATGTATTGCACGGCCACCACCCCGGCTTGCAGCGGGGCGGGCGGGAACGGCGCTTCGGAACCGGTGGCCACCACGTGCTCGACCACAACCGATGTGGTCAGCACGGCCCCCAGCGCCAGCGGGGCCGCGCCCTGACCGGTGAACTGCACCAGCCCCACCACCGAGCGCGCGGGCTTGTATTCGTTGACCAGATCCAGCACGGCCTCGATGTCGGCCTGCCCGAACAGCGCGGGCGGGTTCAGCAACTCCACGTCGAAGTGCGCCCACAGCTCGGCGTTGTGGTCGCGCAGGTTGCGCACCCTGCCGCCGGGGTAGCCGTATTCCTCAAGGATGCGCGGCAGCCCTTCCACGGTGCCGCCCATGGCGTGCCAGGCGTAGGCCCGTTCCACCCGGCGGCGGTGGCGCTCGTCGTCATCGTGCCGGGTGCGCGGCGCGCCGCGCGATGCGCCGTAGCCCTGCATCAGCGCCTGTTCCGCCGTGGTCACGATCCACTGGTCGCGCGTCCAGCGGATGTCCTCGCGCACAGTGTCCAGGTAGTCGGCCAGCCCGCGTGCGATGACGGCCAGCGGCCCCGGACGGAAGATCCACGGCCACGCCAGCCGCTCGCGGAAGTATGACCAGAACAGGCCCGCCATTTACGCGTCCTCCAGATGCCGTCCGCCCGCATGTCCTATGCGGGACGGTCTCTCGCTTGCGGGGCAAAGCCCCTGCGGCGCTCGCGCTGCGCGGCTGGCCGCCGTCCTGGCGGCCCTGACTCCGGCCTGCTGCTTGCGCATCACGCCTCCGTCACCCAGCGGGCGGTCACGGTCAGGCTGTTCAGGGTGGCCAGCCCGTCGGCGGGAATGTCCACGTCGCCGACCGGGCTGGCCCAGTCGATGCGCTTCACCCCGGCGATGGAGACGATGCCCGCCGCCATGCGGTCGCGCACCACGTCGTGCCCGATGCCGAAGGCAGGCACCTCCCGCTGGTCGCCCTCGAACAGCGCCTCCACCCACGCGCGGGCGGCCAGCACCGTGGCGTCCGCGTCGCCGGAAAGCAGCTCCAGTTCCATGGTCACGTCCACGCCCACCGGCGCGGGGGCCTTCACCACCACGTCGTGGTTGATGCGGATCTGCGTGGCGATGGCGGCGCGCACCGCCTGCAACAGCTGCTCGGTGGGCTGGCCCGCCGCGCCCTTGACCACCACATCCACGGTGCCTTCGCCGCGCGGGTGCTGGTCGTCCACGTACACATCCACCACGCCGGTTATGGACAGGGCCGCCGCCTTGTACGCGGCGCTGGTGATGCCCGCGCGCGCCTGCCACGCCAGCGCGTACCGGCGGCGCAGCAGGGCGTCGGATTCCGCGTCGGCCCCTTCCTCGGCCAGCCAGCCCGCCGCGTTGCTCACCGCGCCGATGCCGGGCACCGGCGTGGCCAGTTCCACGATCTGGCCGGGGGCTGCATTGGCCGCCGCGCCGTATTCCTCGGCCCGCGCCATGACGGCCACCGCACCGGCCCCGGCGGGCAGCACCGCGTCGGCCTCGGTGACGTAGCGGTAGACCATGCCCCGGCCATCCGGCAGCGTGCGCACGATGCGCCCGGCGGGGATGCGCACGTTGGGCGTATCCGTTCCGCCACTGGCCGACGTGGCCGCCCGGTGGAAGGTCACCGTGCCCCGCGCCTGCGTGGCCTGCTTGCGGGCCAGTTCGATCTGTTCCGCGTGCAGGTCGAGGAAGTCGCCGGTGGCGTTGGCGGGCACGGCCTGCTGGAACACCTGCTCCAGCAGTTGGTAGAGCTGCCACAACCCCCACGCGAACAGTTCGATGAGGCCACGCGCGATGCCCTTGTTCAGGTTCAGGCGCTGCGGCAGCCAGCCCTGCGCGGCGTACTCGTCCTGCACGGCTTCCATGCGGGCGTAGATATCCGCGCGGATCTGCTCCAGCGATTTAGACAGACGCAGGGTCGACATCCTTCACCACCAGTTCGCGCACGGACTTGTCGGCGCGCAGGATGAGGTTTGAGGGCTGGTCCTCGCCGATGAACGTCCAGGATACCTCGGCCTGCACGGTGCGCTCGTCCCACGTGAAGACCGTGGTGCGCACGCTGCCCACCTGCACGCGCGGGTCCAGTTCCACCCGCAGGGTCACCTCCGCCTCGAAGGCGATGCGGGCACCCTCGGTGTTCTCCTCGAAAATCCAGTCGTGGATCAGGCTGCCCCAGCCCTGGTCATAGAAGAGCGAACCCAGCCGGGTGAACAGGCGCAGGCGGATGTCCTGAAGGCCCGTTTCCACCCCTTCGGTCATTATAAATTCTCCACTGGCGGCAACTCGCGCTTGGCCTGTATCGTCGAGGGCGATATCTTGGCCCCACATTTCGTTACTGCTCATTTCAAAACGCACCTTTCAAGATTGCTTGATATGGAGAATTTTATGAGCGACGATGAAAAACATTCTAAGTACACCATAGAAACTTTTTGTGAGGAGTCCTTCACTTCGGAAGGAAAAACTAGGTCTACAAAAAAGAGGACTATAGAAACTGTTGAAGGACAAGCAGCAACTGATGTTGCAAATGCTGTTATTGAGATCAAGAAAGAAGAATCCAAAGAGAAAATCGCAATAGCTAAAAACATTGGCACAGAGGTCGCAAAAGGTGCAGCATTTGGAGTAGCAGTCGGTGTCGGTCTAGGGGTACTTTCGTGTTTCTTCGACGACTCAAATGACGCCACCGCTTCTACTCCCGGAAAAGCTGTTACCGCTGACAACGCTGTCGCCATTGACGACAAGACTTCCGTTGATAAGGAGTCTGCCAGTTAGCGTGCGGTCCGCGTGCTCGCTCACCGTGCCCTTGCCGCCGTCGTGCCCTTCACCCGTCACGTTGCCGCGCTGGATGATCTCCGGGGCCTGCAAGGTGATGGAGCCCGCCGCTTCCACGATGGCGTTGCCGCCCACCTGCACCAGCCAGTCCGCCGGGGTCGTGGACACGATGCGTTTGCCGGTGTCGATGCGGATCTCCACACCCTTCTCAAGTTGAATGACGAATTCGCCCACGGCGGCCAGCGGCGCGCCGTGCCCCTGCCAGCGGATGTTGCTGATGCGCGGGTAGTTGGGGTCGCCGTCGTAGTAGGAAAGGTCGCACAGGGTGCCTACCACGGGCGGGCACACCACGCCCCGGTCCGGGCCGCCCCACAGCACCGGCAGTTCCACGCGCGGCACCACCGGCTCGGCTTGGTCGTCGGTTTCGTCGTTGCGCAGGGGCTGCACGTCGGCGTAGTAGGCCCCGTCGCTGGCGTAGGCCGCCACCACCCGCGCCTTGCGGGTCACGCGGTAGTAGTGGCGCAGGTCCGGCATGCACAGCTCCACCGCCCGGCGGATGAGTTGCAGCAGGTTGGCGCTGTTCGCGCCGCCGTTACCCCCAGCCATGGTCCGCTCCGTACCGGATGAACGTCCTGTTGCCGCCGGGCGTGAGCACGTGGCGCACTTCCTGTGCGCGAAACTGCCCGCTGACGCCGCGCCGCGCATCCTCCAGCCGGAACGGCATGGAGTGGGCAAGGCCCGCCAGCAGTACCGATTCCACCTCGGCCAGCGCGCCCGGCGTGGTGGCCACCTCGTGATTGATGAGGTTTTCGCCGGTGGCCACCGTGTACAGGGGGCCGGGTTCGTCGCCCGCGCTCCAGCGCAGGCCGTCGGCCCCCAGCCACAGGGCGTGGCGCGAAAGGTTGTGCCCGTGCCCGCGCTGGATGGATTCCGCCAGTTGCCGCACAGCGCGCCACAAGGGCACGGTGGCGAACACCATGTGCGGCAGGGTCACGTCCGGAATTTCCACGGCGGCCACCGCCAGCCCGCTGCGGGACAGGATGCGCCGGGCCACCGCGTCGGCGGGTTCGCCGTGGAAGGATTCGGTGATGGTGGTGCGCGACAGGGCCAGTTCCTGCCCGGCGGCCAGCACGGCAACCGCGTCCGGCCCCGCTGGGCGAAAGCCGTCCACCGTGCCGGTGAACTGCTGCATGGGGCCGCCCCGGTAGCCGAAGTTCAGCGAGACGGGCTGGCCCACAGCCAGGGCGGCCCGTACCGAGCCGTCCGGGTCGGGCAGTTCCACCTCGGCCCGCGTGATGACCGCGCGGCGGCGGCTGACCACCTCGGCCCGTGGGGAGCACAGCACTTCCAGCCCGCCCATCCGCACGATGATGTCCACGCCGGTGATGTCCATTACCTGCTGCCTCTCGCTTTCCTGCCCGCCACGTCCACCAGCAGCGATGCCTCCTGCTGCGGCGCGGCGCTGCTGCCCTGTGCAGCGGCCTCTGCCGCGCGCGGGGTCTTGGCCCCGGCCTGTTCCACCCGCACGATGGGCGGCACATGCTCCACGAAGGCCAGCGTGGCTCGCAGGGTGTCGTCGGCGTCCGCCTCCTCGCTTTCAAGGCGGCTGAAGACCACCCGCCGGATGCCCCGCGCCAGCAGGTGGCGGTTTGCCACCTCCAGCACCTTGGGGTTCGTGCGGCTGTCCGTGCCCCGGAAGGCCCCGTTGATGGTCTCCAGCCGGTCGTAGCAGGTGGCGTCGTCGTCGGTGAGCAGGTCGAGGGTCAGCGTGATCTCGGCGTCTTCCCACCCGAGGGGGGTCTTCCGCTTGCCGGATACGCCGTCCACCTTCTGCTCGTCGAAGCGCACGGCGCAGGCCACGCGCTGGGCACGCAGGATGCCCGGCAGGGCCACCCCGCCAAGGCGCACCACGCCATCCTCGAAGGTCAGCATGCTCATGCGGCACCGCCTTCCGGCACTCCGTCGTACTCGGCCACAAGGGCCTGCAATTCGGACACGAAGCCCTGCGCGTCGGACACGCCCGGCAGGCTCACGCTGCCGATGTGGATGGTCACCCCGCGCCCGCCGGTGCGGCCCTCGCGGCCCTTGGCGGGCGTTACGCCCACCTCGGCCATGGCTTCCAGCGTGCCGGGGGGCACCGCCGCGCCCAGGGCGTCATCCAGTGCGGCGTTAAGATCCGGCGCGGCGGCCTGCATGCCCTCGCCCATGGTGGTCAGGGTGGCCCGACCGGATGCGGTCAGCGTGGACAGCGGCCCCGCGTCGGCATCCGAATGCGGCAACAGCTTGGCAATCAGGTCCATGGCCCCGCGCACGGCTTCCATGGGCACGGCCAGCATGGACTTGATGCCGTCGGCAAAGGTGCCCAGCAGCGCCGCCCCGGCGTCGAACAGGCTCACTCCGTTGATGAGGGCGAGGAAGAACTGCACCACGCCCGCCGCCATTTCGATGGGCGCGATGAGCGCGCGCACGGCAATGGCCACCCCTTCGGCGGCACCGGCCACGAAGGTGCCCAGCACCTCGCCGAAACGCTGCCAGCCGGAGGCATCAGTGGCGGCACCGGCCCCGAACAGGGCGGCGGTCATCCTGCCCAGCGCGTCGAAAACCTGCCCCAGCGTGGCGGCAATGGCCGAAAACGACGGCCCAAGGATGTCGGCCATGCGCTGGCCCACCGGGGCCACGGTATCCACCATGCCGGTGAGGAACTCGCGGATGCGGAACACCACGCGGGCCACGGCGGTCACCAGTCCTTCCAGCCCGGCGGCGCGGATGTCCGTGGCCAGTTGGCCGCGAATCTCGCCCACGCCGTCGGTAAGGGTGGCGAACACGGCAGCCACGCCCCGGAACACCAGCGAGATGCGCGACCACCAGCTGTCGATGGTGTCGGCCATGCCGCCGAAGTTGGTGCGATAGGCCACGTACAGCGCCGCGCCCACGGCGATGAGCGCCCACATGGGCCACGACAGGCCCAGCAGCGCCGCCTTGAGCGGCCCAAGGGCCTTGGCCAGCATGGGACCGGCGGCGGACAGCAGCCAGATGGCCCCGGACAGGGCCGTGGCGGCCACCACGGCGGTGGCGATGCCCGCCAGCAGCTTGAGCGCGAATTCCCCGGCCACGGTCTGCGCCGCGCCGCGCAGCATGTCCACGAAGCCGCCCACACCTTCGGCAACCCGCCCGATGACCGGCAGAAAGTAGCTGCCCGCCACGATCATCAGCGCCTTCATCTTGTTGCCCAGCAGGATCAGCGTGTTGGCCGTGGTCTTGCTGCGGGTGTCGAATTCCGCCTGCATGCTGCCCGCATAGGCCGAGGCATCGCCCACCAGCTCGAACGCCTGCGTCAGGTTGCCCATGTTGGCCAGCAGCGGGGCAATGGCCCCCAACGCCTCTTCACCGAACATCTCGGTGAGCAAGGACATCTGCAATTCCCTGGGCTTGTCGGCCAGCGCCTGCAACACCTTGAAGATCGTGCCTTGCGCGTCGGTCTGCATGTCCCTGGCCATCTGCGTGACCGAAAAGCCCAGCGAGCCGAAGGCCGCCTGCGCGTCCTTGCTGAGCGCCGTGCCCTTGACCAGCGTGGACGTGAACTTCTTGAGCGCCGTGGACGCGATTTCGGGCGAGGCCCCGGCGGAAAGGAACGCCGCGCCCAGCGCCGCCACCTGCGTTTCCGCAAGGCCCGACGCCATGCCCACCGCGCCCACGCGCTGGATCACCTCGCCCAACGCCGGGGCGGTGGCGTTCATGTTGTTGGAAAGGTGGTTCACCGAATCCGCCAGCGCGTAGACGCGCGGCAGCGACAGATTCATGCCCGCCCGCCAGTCGGCCATCATCTTGCCCGCCTGGTCCCCGGTCAGGTCGAAGGCCACGCCCATTTTGGCGGCCTGCTCGGCGAACTCCGTCAGGTCGGCCTTGGCCACGCCGCTTTGCGCGGCGGCGGCCACGATGGCCGCCAGCCCGTCCGCCGCCATGGGAATGCGGGTGCTCATGTCCAGGATGGTGTCGGACATGGATTGCAGCTCGCCCGCACTCTCGAAGTTCACCACCTTGGCCACGTCGGCCATGGAACTCTCGAAGGCGATGGCCTCTCGCGCGGCAAGGCCCAGCGTGCCCAGCAGCACGGCGGCGGCCACGGCAACCGGAGCCATGGAAATGGCCAGCTTGCCCATGCGCCCGCCAAGGCCGTCTGCGGCCTGCGCAAGCTGCTTCATCCTTGTGGTGATGAGGCCGAGCGGGCCGGAAATCATGTCCTGCAAGGACATGGTGGCGAAGACGCTGAACACTTCCATGGCGGGCCTATGCTTTTGCTCGTGCGCCCATGATGTGGGCGAGGGTCTTGATGTGGCGTTCTTCCAGAAACAGGGCCTGCGCGACCTGCCCGGCCCAGCCTTCCCAGTCGTCGGCGGGCTCGGCATGCAGCCAGTGACGGATCATGGCGTCATACTGTCCGAGCCCGCCGAGCCGCTGGCGGGCGGCGTCGATCAGTTTCCCAGGTCGCCGAGGCCCACCGCCTTGATGAGCGCACTGCTCATGGTGGTGACAAGGCCGGGGTAACTGTCTGCGTCGGCGAGAAACCGGGCGCGGTCGTCGGGGTGGATCACGTCCAGAATCAGCGCGCGCGACGCCTGCGCGGGGTTGCGCGCCGCCGTGGACTGCAACCGCTTGATGTGCGTGGGCGAGGGCTTGGCGAAACGGTAGGACACGGCCACTTCCGTGTCGGCCCAGCGATCGGTCCAGCTGTGCTCGAACGCGGCATAGGCACGACCGGAAGGGGCGGCCCCTTCGGTGTCTGCCGGGGTGGCGGAAGCGGTCTGCGAGGTATTGGCGGGGTCGGACATGGTGCCTCCATGCGGGTTGGCGTTTGGGCAGGTGAACCTGCTACGCCGCTACCCTAGCGGAGGCCGGAAGGCGGGGCCGGAGGCAGTGGGAGATATGCGGGGAAATGAAAAGCCGCCCCGGAGGGCGGCGGAAATTTCTCTGTTATTTTGTATCTGCCATTTGCTTGCTTAGTTTTTTTCCGTCGCACTCTATCTCTGCTCCCTCTGTCTTTAGTTTTACTCTTGAAGCAGTGCCCAAGAGAGCAGATGCAAGCATGTCCGCAGGGTGCTGGATTTCAGTTTCTTTCTTTGAAACATCGGCAGAAAACATGTTTCTCGTTAATCCTTCCATAAGAAGATCAGGTATCTGTCCGTATTGGTACCGATTCCATTCGAGGGCAGTTTCAACAAGCCAACTTGCCCTGTCCATATCAAGCTGGAATTGCTTGGATTTGAATTCAGCGTCAGCATGTTGCGAGAACCATGCGTTCATCCAACGCAAATAAAAAATCAGAATTGCTGCCGCACCTGCGGTCATTGTTAATTGTTTTATTGATGTAAATATAACGCTCCAAGCAGTTGGAGATTTAAAATATCCCCCTTCGATAGCAGCTGCTTCGGAAAACTTTGAAAGAACGGTACCCCATGCTGCGTTGTTGTAGAATAGCATCGCTCCTAAAAAAATAAGTGCAGATATGCATAGGGCATGAATTGCGATTCTTTTATTTTGCGTCGAAGTCGTTAAATTGAAATTCTCTGATCTGTTCTTGATTTCATCAAGAATCCCTTTGTGTATTTCTCGTCGTGCTGATGTATTATCAAGGCTGTTTATCTCTTTGGCTCGTGCATCAAGTTCTCTATTTCTTGATGCTAATTCAGCAAATAATTTTTTCCTTTCTTTGTCAAGTTCGATTGATTTGTCTTTAAATACTCCTGTGAGCTCTGTTTCTTTTTCAGAAAATTCCTTTTGCAATCTATCAAAAAAAGAAATATTTTCCTGTGTTAAATTAGAAAGCATCAATTCCAATCTACGCAATGATTCAGAATGAACAGCATATACACCTTGAATATCGCCGCCAGATGAACTCTGTAATTTTCCAATATCAGGAGTTTTTACAGCTTTTAATTCATTTTGTAAGAATATTAACCCTTCAATAAATAATTCAATGTTTGGCTTTGTGTTGTGTTGTATTTCATAATGAATTCTATCAAAAAAAGGATGCGGTGATTGTTGGTCTTGAGTTCGTGTTATGTTAATTGATACGCCAGCATGAAATAGGATCAAATGATTTATCACCATGCTGTCAGAATTTTTTATCAGTTCAAAAATTGGCCCTGATTTCGGAATGGATACATAGCTTCCACTACTTATAGACGAAATACTGCTCCCTTCGAAGTTTTCAACAAATCTTTCACATACATCAATCCATACAGCATCCGTTTGGCGTGAAATATATATAATAGTGGTAGACATGTCCGCACTCCGGTTAATTTTGTCTTCACATATCAAACAGTGCGGGCAATTAAAAGCCATGCGCAATGACTCAGGGGTAATTTTCAACAAAAGAGGATGGTTACGACGAGGCCGGGTTTCCCCGGCCTTTCTCTTCTCCCTCTGTCCTTCCCTCCTCTTACCCCGTCAAACTGCTCACTTTCCGGTCCACCTTGGCGGGCACGCCGTTCCACAGGATGGGCGAAAGGATGGTGATCTCGCACTTCACCTGCCCGGCGTTGTCGTCGCCCTGGGCGGACGAGGTGTCGTGGCTGGTCACCTTGCACGCGGGCAGGGTGTCTACAATGGTGGGCTGGTCGCTGTTGGCGTAGCTGACCACCACCGGGAACGGCGTGTGGTCGTAGATGCCGCCCGCGCCGGAGCTGGCCAGTTCCTTCTTCAGCCGCTCGAATTCGTCGCGGTCCAGCGTGAACGATCCCGACGCCTCGTAGTTCTTGCGGCCATAGCCGCGCGGGGTGCCCCCGCGCCCGTAGCGCGGCTCCACGCCCTGGCCGTCCTTGTAGCTGATGTCGGTGATGCCCACCGTTTCGCCCTGCGGCAGGCGCACGGTGATGTCTTCCCAGTCGTAGTTCTTGCCGTTGATGGCCATGATGCATGCCTCCTAGGCTGCTGCCGTCAGGCGCGGGTCGAACGAACTGCCCGCGTAGGCGTAGTTGGCGAACAGCCTGATCTGCCGGATGATGGGGATGCCGATGAGCGTGGTTTCCACGGCCACCCCGTTGTTCACGTAGTCCTGCCCCGGCGGGATGGCCACCACGTAGGCGGCCAGCTCCGGCGGCACGGCGGCGGTCATGGTGGTCAGCGCGGTTTCAAGGTTGGTGCGCAGGTATTCCAGCCCGCCCGCGTTTTCCGGCACCAGCGGGTCGCCCAGTTCGTCGTACATGGATTTCAGCGCCGCGATGCGCAGCTTGCGCACGGCCTTGAACACCACGCGCAGCACTTCCTCGTACTGGAAGTCGCTGGTCACCTCGGCCATGGTGCGCGAATCGCCCCAGTAGGCGCTGCGCAGCCCGGCGTAGATCTTGGCGGTAAGAAAACCCGCCTTTTCCAGCGCGGCCTGCACCGCCTCGTTCCAGCCTTCGGGCAGGGTGCCCTGCGTAATGCCCCCGTCGCGCACGCGCCCGGTGGCCCGCTGCACGGGGATGGACAGCACCCGCCCGGCCTGCAAGCCGCCCCAGTTGCGCAGCTTGCGCTGGCCGGTGGCATCGGCCACCTCGCCGTACTGGGTGCATACCTGCACGAAGCGCCCGGCAAACGCGGCCCGCTCGGCCAGCATGACGGCTGCCCAGTCGTTGATGTCCTCGCCGTCGCGGGGCAAACGGCCTTCCATCTTGAAGTAGGTGGGCCGGTGCAGGTTCCACAGCTCGTCGGCCTTGGCCTGCGCCGCCGCCCAGTCCACCGGGTCGGACGGGCCGACGATGTGTACGAACTCCACGTCGTACAGCTCCAGCGGGCGTTCGATGGCGGTCATCACGTCCACGATGGACGGCACCGGGGCCTGCAACGTGGCCGTGTAGGTGGTGCCGCCCTGGTAGTCGCCAGCCGGAAAGGTGATGGCCACCCCGGTGTCGCCCGCCGTGGCCGCGCCATCCACCGGAATGGTGCGCACCGCGCCGTAGTTGTCCCCGCCGTCCAGCGACAGGCGGTAGGTGCCCTCGTTGCGCGCGCCGCCGCCGACCACTTCCAGCACCAGCTGCGCCTCTGCCCTGGGGGTGCCCGCCAGCGTGATCTGCGGGCCGCCGCCGATGCGCGTTACCGGCCCCACCGCCGTGCGCACGGTGAACCGGTAGGCGGTGCCCGCCTTCAGCTCGCCGTCTTCGGGAAAGGTCAGGGTAACGCCGGTGGCCGCAATGGTGACCTGCGTTGCCGATGCCTGCTGGCTGCCGAACGTCGCGCCCCCATCCGGAGAGATGCGCACCGGCGCAAGGCCCACGGCCCCGTCGGCCACCACTTCCACCACCACGTCGGCGTTGGCCTGCGGCACGCCGCTGGTGGCGCAAACTGCGCCGGGGCCGCTTTGCCGTACCGGCGAGATGTACCCGGCGGGCTGCCCGGCCACCGGCACGGCGATGACCACGGGGTTCTGCCCCCCGGTGGCAAAGATGTCGCGCAGGGCATCCACCAGCGGCCCCACGCCCAGCAGGCCCGCAAGGTCGCTGCGTTTGCCCAGCAGGTAGCCCTTGCCGGGCTGGCCCCCGGAGCACACGCCCACGATCATGGCCGTGCCGTCCACGCCGCCGGGCGCAAGGCCCGACGTGCCGTCCACAAGATATTCCAGTACATCGCCCATGGTGCCTCCTTACGGCTAACGCCCGCCCTGCGGACGTGCGCCCAGCGCGGTCAGGGCCGCTTCGTAGGTTTCTGCGGCAACGCGCTTGCCGGGCTCCCAGCCCTGCATGCGCGCCAGCGCCGCCTGCTGCCAACTGGGCACGCGGTACAGCGTGGCCAGCTCGTCCAGCGAATGCAGGGTTGCCGCGGGCTGGTCCTGCCCCGTGGTGGCTGCGGCGTCATCGCCATCGGGCGCGCTGGTGGCATTTTCGGCGGTGGCGGCCTGTTCCTGCCCCGTGGAGGCGGCCTGCTGGCCGCCCTGCTGCTGCGTATCGCTGGCGGTTGCCTGCGTCTGCGCGGTGTCGGGCGCGTCCTGCGTCGTTGCCTTGTCCGTCTTGTCCTGCGTGCTTTGGGTCGCGCTCTTGGTCGCGGTGTTGGCCATGTCAGTTGCCTCCTCCCACGTGGGGAACGATGTTGATGTCGGTAAGCAGGCGGACCTCCTCTTCGGTGGCCACCCGCCATGTGAAGTCTATGGTGAACAGGCGCGAACGCTTGATGAACGGGGCCACCACAGCGTTGCCCACGCGGCGCTCGGCGTAGCCCTGATATTCCGCCCGCTGCACGCGCACCGCCACCCACAGCCCCCGCGCATCGTCCAGCCCGCGCGGCAGCGCCGCCACGAAGGCCGGGCAGAAGCCGTCCAGCCATGCGTCGTCGTCGGCCAGCACATGGGCCACCACGGGCAGGCGCACGGTGTACAGTTCGCGCCTGGTGCGCTGGACCGGCGGGGCGGCTGTCACCTCGCGCCGCCGGTCCAGCACGCGCCCGGTGCGGGCGAATGTTTCCGTCAGGTACTGCACCTCCACGCGGGGGCGTGGCAGCGTGGCATTGTCCTTCACGCTCTGGCCGGTCACCCGGTCGGCGGGCAGCCCGGCGGCTTCCGCCGCCTGCCGGATCACCTCGTGCGCCAGCGTTCTCATCCCTTTCCTCCGAACGCGGCGGCGATGTGGTTGGCCAGCAGGTCGCCCACTTCGGCCCTGTCCTCGGCGGAAATGCCGATGAACGGGCGGGCGGGCATGGTCACGGCATGGTTGCGCCCGGTCTGGCCGCCTTTCTGGTGGATGGCCGCGTATTCCACCGACGTGCCCACCAGAACCGCGTCGGTCGTGGTGGCGTAGCCGATGGAGTTGCGCAGCCGGGCGGTATCCACCAGCGTCACGCCGCCTTCCTGCTGCGCCCGCGCGGAAGGATCCCACGGGTCGCCTTCCGGGCTTTCCCCGTCCCGGAACCGCTTGACCGTGGACGACACCAGGGTTTCGCCCACGGACCGGAGCAGCCCGCGCCGGTCGGCAAGGCTGCGCGCCGCGCCGCCCACCACCCGGTCCAGTCCGCCCCAGTTCAGGGTCACGCCGGTCTTGCCCATCAGAACCTCCTGAGATCGAACAGCGGGGGCCGGGTGACCACGGCCACGCTGGCTTCCTCGCGGTCGGGGTTCAGTTCCACCGCCGGGGGCGGCAGCTTCAGCCGCCCGTCCACAAGGTCGTTCAGCATGGTGGTCACGTGCTTCCACTGCCGTTGCAGCGGAATCCATTCGTTGTCCGTGCTGCCCTCGGTATCCACCAGCGAGGTGATGGCCTGCACGATGCGGTAAGCCGCGATGACCGAGGTGATGTAGCGCAGCAGCTCCGGCACCTCCGGCAGCGGGGTGACATAGCGCCACACCAGCATGCCCGTTACCTCTCTGGACACGGCGGCGATGGTGCGCTCCACGATGCCGGGGTTCTTCGCCTCGGCCACGGCCACGTAGTCGGCCAGCAACAGGTCTGTGATGTGTTCGCGGGTGCAGTATTCCATGGCCGTTCCGGGTGTTTCAGACTGGTTTCAGACTAGTGTGAGGGGTTTGGCGCGGGCCTGTGTGCGGTCGCCGCTTTTCCGACGGGCGGGAAGCCCCGCACGCCTAAGCCACCACGATGGCCTTGCAGATGGTTTTGGGGTTGCGGGCAGGCAACGGCTTGGACTGGGCGATGAGGCGGAAGCCCGAATCGCCGGGCAGCGGCTCCGGCACCACGTAGAACGGCGTGGCCGCGTTGGCCGCGCTGATGGAGTCGATGGCGCAGTACCAGACCTTGCCGGGCACGTCGGTGGCGTAGGCCACCAGCGCCTTGGGTTCCAGCTTGTTGGTCCACTGGCCGGTGACGGGATGGGGGTAGGCCTCGTCCATGAGGGTGACGGGAAAGCCGCCGATGACCAGCTTGCCCTGCTCCTGGCCGATTTCCACGCGCAGGCCCTGCCCGCCGTCGGCGGTGCTGGTCCACGCCTGGCAGATGTCCAGCAGCACGGAAAACACATCGGACCCGGCATGGAACGCCACCTTGCCGCCGATGCCCGCCTGACGGATGGCCGTGCGCATGGCCAGCAGCAGGTTGTAGGCCGCGCTGGCCCTGGAATCGCCGGTCAGCATGGCCGCCGGGGCGTGGGTGAGCACCGGGCCGTAGTCGATGACGTAGCTTTCGTGCCCGCCGCCATCGATGCGCGAGGGCCAGTTCACCTTGCCGGTGTACAGCACCACGGATGCCATGGCCTCCGTGGTGTCGCGCACCAGGCGGCGCAGCGAATCCACCTTGCTGGTGCGCCACGTTTCCAGCGCGGCGGCGTTGCCGAGAATCAGCCTGAGGTCGTTCAGCTCCGCCGCCGTCACTTCGATGGACGGCTTGACGGGCTTGGGCGCGATGAGCTGCACGTCGTACCCTTCGCCGCCCACGGCCACGGGCTGGCCGCCGCGCCGCACCACGGGCACGGTGCCCACGATGCGGGTCAGCTCGCCCACGCCCACCACGGCAAAGGGGTGGGTGGGCCGGTCGGGAAAGGCGGTGTCCAGCACCGTGGTGGCAAGGTCGGGCAGTTTGGTCAGCGTGGCCGCGATGGCCTGCGGGGTGAAGATGTTCTTGAGCGAAAGCAGCATGGGAATCTCCTGATTGGGGGCCTAGACGGAATGGATGGTGGCCTGCGCGAGCAGGGCGGTTTCCGTGGCGGTCAGCGCCGCGCCGCCAGCCTTGGTCAGCACGGCGGCCCGCACGGTGCCGTGGGCCAGATAGACGCACGCGGGCAGGGTGGCCGTGTCGCACGGCAGGTCGCACACCCCGGTGGGGGTGGCCGCGCCGTCCCACGGCACCAGCTTGCCGTCGCCGTCGCGCATCAGCACCAGCCCGGCGGGATAGATGCCGTTGTTCTGCTTCACCGCGCCGCTGCACAGCACCGGCGGGTGGTCCATGGTGTGGGCGTGGTCGCCCTTGAAGGAAAAGGTGCCGAGCACGCCTTCGTTCAGGCTCATGGGGGTGCCTCCTTGCGGCTAGATCTTGCGGGAAAGGTCGGCGGGGGCGGCAGCGGTCGGGGCCGAGAAGGCCGGGCCAGCCCCGGCGGGCGGCGCAACCGGTTGCAGGAACGGCGCGGGGGTGCGGCCTTCCAGCTGCTTCCAGAAGCGTTCCTCCAGCGTTTCCTTGCCGCCGTCGCTGAACTCCACGGGTTCGGGCACCCTGGACAGGGCTTCCACCTGAAGGAGGATGTCCTTGTGCTCGCCGGGGGTGACCTTGCCATCGGCGGTCAGGCGTTCCAGCCGGGCCGTGCGCGCGGCTTTGGCCTGTTCGCCCCTGTAGGCGGCGAATTCCTGTTCGGCGCTGGCCTTGCCTTCCTCTGCGGCGGTTCTGGCCGTGTCGGCGTCGGCGCGGGCCTTGTCGCTGGCGGCCAGCTTGTCCTTCAGTTCGTTGTTGGCCGTGGTCAGGCTGTTGACCTGCTGTTCCAGCGCGCCGATGCGCTTCTGAAGATCTTCCATATCCATGCGGGTTCCTCCGGGTGCGGGGTGTTCGGGGGTGTGGGCGGCAAAGCGGATGACGATGGCGTCCGAGCCGTCGCCAAGCTGCACCGGCCCCAGCCCCTTGATGGCGGGCGGCACGCCGCCCAGCAGGCCCACGTGCCGCAGGCGCTTGCCGCCGGGGTGCAGGGCCATGGACACGTACCGATAGGAGCCACTGTGCACGGCTTCGCGCACCGTTTCCGGAACCTGTGCGAGCTGTGCGAACAGATCGGCCCCGGTGCGGCGCAGCGCCCGCACCCAGCCGTAGGCCGGGGAATCGGTTTCCGGGTGGCCGATGACCAGCGGGGCTTCTTCCTGCTGCGGGTCGTAGTTGCGGACGATGGCGTCGAAGTCCGCACTGGTGAACGTGCGCGGCGTGCCCTGGCTGTCGGTCCACGTGCCGGTGCGGGCGATGCGGATCCACGGGTTGGCTTGGGGGGCGGCGCCCTGTGCGGCGTGGGGGATGGCGTCCTGTGCGGTGTTGGGGGTGGGCATGTTGACTCCTTGTGCGTGGCGCGTTACCGAAAAGGTGGAAATGTCGTGGCGGCGTACCCTGAATGCCCTGACCGAGCAGGGGTCGTAAGCAAGGGTGCCGCCTGCCCGGAAGGCCGCGTGACTTCCGGGCCGTTTTCGTTTCAGGGCTCGCGGTACAGCAGCACCCCGGTGCGCTGGGCTTCGAGGTATTCCAGTATTCTCCGCTCCGACCTGTCGGCCTTGGGCATGAAGGCGGTGGTGCCCACCCAGCCCCGCCCGTTGACCAGGTTGCACACGCCGAATCCCCCCACCTGCTTCTCGCCGTCCCGAAACAGCCGGATCATCCGGAGCGTCGTGCATGCCTTGCCCGACAGTTTGGCGGGCACCTGCCAGATTTCCCACGGGGACTTGATGGTGCGGGCCAGCAACAGCACGTGCTGGTCGCGGGCGTTCTTGGAGAGCTTCCAGTCGCCGGTGGCCTTGTCTATGAACAGCCCCTTGCCGATGACCACGGGCAGCTTCACGCCCGGCAGGCGGATGGCCGTGCTGGCGTTGATGTCCGTCAGGCCGAATTCCTTCAGGAAGGCCAGCACGTAGTCCGCCGGGGCAAGGCCGCGCGGCAGGATGTCCGCGTTGGTCACGGGCAGGATGTGGCGGGGGTCCAGGTTGGCCAGCGGGGGGCGGCACGGGTCGTCACCATCCGCAAACGCGGGGCCGCCGCGCCTGCACAGCACGAGGGCCGGGGGAAAGGTAACCGCGCCGTCATCGAGCGGGCCGGGGGCCAGCCCCGCCAGCCAGTCCCGACCGGGGTTGACTGCAAAGCCCCTGTCCGCGCCGGGCATGGCCACGAAGTGCTCCATGCCGGTGGCCGGGTCGGTCCACACCGTGGGGCCGGGCATGTCGCGCCGCACGGTCAGCCCTTCGCGTTCCACCTGCCGCCGTGACAGCGAACGCACCCCGCACCGGCAGCGAAAGCCGTTGGGCGGGTAGTTGGCGTTCCAGAATTCGTGGTCCGCCGGGTAGACCATGCCGTCCAGCGCGGCATGGCTTGGTCGGGTGCGCCGGTCGCCCACGGCGTCGTACTGCCAGAAGGGGCGGTCCTGCACCGTGGCCCGTTGCTGGGCGTAGCGCCCGGCCTGATACGCCTGCTGCACGTTGGTGCGGAACAGGTTTTCCACCCGCCACGCAGTGCCGGACCAGCCCTGCTCTTGCAGGATGTGGCCGATGCGGCCCTTGAACGTGGCCAGCGATTCCCCTTTCTCCAGCGCATCGGCCAGCGCCGTTTGCAGCGCCGCCACCCTGTCCAGCCGGGCCATGCCGGAAACGGCAAAGGCCCGCGTGCGGGCCGCGTCTGTCATGGCCCGGAAGGCTTCGGGCGTGACCGGCACCTTGCCGCGCCAGAAGGACAGCGCCTCTTGCGGCGGCAGCGGATCGACGGTGATGCGGGCGGCGGTGGTGGCGGAACGGGGCATACTACGCCTCCTCGCCCTGCACCGCCGCGCGCCCGTAGGCCGTGGACGCCAGCATCATCTCCGCCAGCAGGTCTTCCAACTGGTCCGGCCCCATGTGCGCGCCAAGGTGCTCGGCCAGCAGCAGTTGCAGGTCTTCCCAGCTTTCGGCGGCGTGCGCGGCCTTCTCAAGTTGCGTGACGGCGGCGGCGTTGGCGGCCATGGCGGCGGGCAGGTGCCGCTGGATGGCGTCATCAAGGGTGGCCTGCGCGGCTGCGGTTGCGGACGGGCGGGCACCGGCGGGGGCGGACGCGAACAGGGGGGAGTCTGCTTGCGCGGACGTGGGTGTGGACGGGGGCCGGGCCGGATCCTCCGCCGGTTCGCGCACGTCGAATTCCTCCGGGTCCAGGCTGTAGGCCCGCTCGAAGTGGGGTTTCTTCCACACCACGCCCACCTCGGACAGGGTCTTGTCCAGTTGCGCCCGCGCCTGAAGGTCTTCCGGCTCGTCGTAGGCAAAGACCGGGGCCAGCGCCGCCGGGCTGTTGACCTGCGCGTACAGCCACGCGATTTCGTTCAGGGTGGCTTCCACCAGTCGGCGGTCTGCCTCGGCAAGGTCGTCGGCCACGTCCTTGTGCGTTTCGGACGCGGCGCGCGAGCCGTTGCGGCCATCCAGTTCCACGGTCAGGGTCTGGCCCATGAGCACCTTGGAAATGGAGGCGTCCCACCGGCGCAGGAACCTGTCGTGCAGGTCGCCCACCTGCCCGGACACCGTTTCCAGCCGCACGTCTGCCCCGTAGGGGATGACGGCCACCGCATCCTGCACCATGCGGGCAAGGTCTTGGGCCATGGCCCGCTTGTCTTCGCGCGTGGCCTTTGCCGGTGCCACGCCCACGGCCCACGGCATGCCGTAGCGTTCCACGAAGGTGGTGTAGAAGGTGATGCCGCCCTTCTTGAACGCCACGGGCCACAGGCAGCGCGACAGCAGGCGCAGCCCGTAGGGGTTGCGATAGGTGGGGTGGTGGCGCGCCACCACGAACTTGCCCACGGGCAGCGGTTCGCCCGTGGCCATGTTGGCCCCGCGCCAGACCAGCTCGTTGCGGTCGTTGTAGCCGAACCATTCCGGCGGGCGGGGGGTGACCTCTGCCAGCCGCCACCAGCCACCGTGCGCTTCCCAGCGCAGTTCCAGCGGCGTCATGCCGTAGAACGGCGCATCGAGGATGCCGGAAATGACGGCGGCCATGTCCCAGCGTTCCATGTCTTCCGTCAGCAGGTCGCACAGCTGGGCGGCGTCCGGTTCCGCATCGCTGCCCTTGCGCTGGCCGGGGGCCAGTGCGTAGTCGCGCCGGTTCAGCACCCGGTTCTTGCGGCCCAGCATGGCCGTGGTCACCTGGTCGTCTGCGGCAAGGTCGTGCAGCACGGCCACGTCGTCGTTGCGGGTGCGCAGCACCGGATCCGGGTCCGGCAGTATGCCGAGGTAGCCCCCGGCAAGGGAAAGGAAATCCCCGGCCCGCTGGCGGGTTGCCAGTTCCGAGGTCAGCGCCTCGGCATCGAACGGGCGGAACGAGCCATCCGGCAGGTACAGGCCGCGCGGGCCTTCATTGGTGGACATGAAAAAGCCTCCTGTCGCTTGGACAGGAGGCTATGCGATGGCGGAGGGGGATGCCGGAGGTGGTGGGCGGTGTGCTGATTAACAATGCTAAGCCGTACGAGTTATCGTTGTTCGCGCTATGAATATTCAGAGTTAATTCTATTTTCTGTAGACTTTGTCTTGACGAAAACAACGAATGCAAATGTGCCCAACAATCCGACTATACCGAGTGCAACTTGTTTACTGGTATGCTTTCCTGTCACGCACCAATTCGCAAAATGTTCACAGTTATTGTATAGCAAATGATAGCGCGGCTCACCAAGCCTCTTGATAGCTCTCCCTACGATATCTATAGGTTGATTTTTTATTTTATGGTTAACCTTAAACCACTGGTTTGACTCGCAAAAATTTTCGATACTCACCTGACATACTACTGGATTATTCGATTTCTTTCCAGAGTAGTGTATTACATTTCCACTTCCACAGTATATGCCATGATGCCAATAAGCTCCCCTCCAAACGCGTATATGGTCTCCAAGGCATAACATTTTTAACCTCCGTATTTATTTACTATGCGCCATGACGGTTCAAGAGCTTATAGAAATGCTTTAAAGTCTCGCGATACGTGTCATCAAGAAACATGATTCCGTCTTGATCTAATATCTCAATGCTTGATATGTTGTCATTGTTAACAACAACTAAAGTCATGCTGCTTGTCCTAAAAAAGGCAGTATACCGCTCTCCGCACATGACAATTTTTAATGTTTCTGGATCTTCAATGTTGGTTGTGACAAGCTTTACAATGCAATCTTTTCCGCTTCTAAACGCAATAGTGTATGCGTCAGCGAATGACGTGGTTAGAACGAGAAGAATAACCGTAAGAGATGAAAAAACGAATGAAAACCAACGCCTCCCCCCTCCTGTCAGTCTTAATATATGCTTAGCCAGCGTCAGAGCTATGGCTACAGTTACATTTGATGCAAATGTTGCAGTGAGAAAAGCACTTCCAGCAAATATACTAAAACCTAAAATACCCCATGCAAATGCCAAATAAAAATTCCACATACCACCACTGCAAAATTCATTTATAGATTTCAATATGCTAGCATGTTTTTTGCTTGATATGTATATTGATATGACGACTGCGTAGACAATAAGAATAAATGTTCCATTTATAGCTCTAAAAAAATTTGCAGCAACGTAGTCTTGAATAGAGAAGTATCCGAATGGAATTCTTCCACCGAGAAGGACAATTAGCCATGTTCCATACATCACCGAATACACAAAAACAAAAGCTATAAAAATACTCACTGCTGCAACCAAGTCTCCAATTGAATCAGCACGAGTTCGATAAAAAGGCATTTTCGTATATTTTTGAGTCACGCTAAATCCCTTTCTTAGTGTATGAAAATCATACAAAAGACGCAGTGGACATGTGTGCTCTCCCCACCGTCTCCACTTCCCACGGCTCTACCGCCCCCAGCGTGGCCTGTGCATGCAGGACCAGCGCCAGCGCCACGGCGGAATCCGCGTGGCGCTGGCCGTTACCGCCACGGTTGCGGGTTTCCGGAACCCTAGGCACGCCGCGCACCATGCGCAGGCTGCGCAGGTCGTCCTTCACGTCCGCATCGCGGGGCAGGACGATGGTGCGGTCTTCCATGCGCGCCTTCACGCGGGGCATGTGCTCACGATACCAGCCCTCCGATAACATCACCTCGGCCACCATGGAAGGCCCCCACGTCTGGCGGGCGTATTCGGCAAGGGCCTGCCCGTTGCCGCGCGCATCCAGGGAGACGCCGCCCCATCGGGGCAATCCGTTGATGAGGTAGGTCAGGATCTGTTCCTGCGTGCGGAACGGGGCGTCGCGCAGTTCCAGCAGAAACGGGGTGGCCATGGTCAGGTCCACCAGTTCCGTCAGCGGCCAGAACACCGAAAGGTCGCCCGAACGCCCAAAGTCGCCGCCCACGTAGTGGTTGCGGTCCTTGGGCAGCAGGGCCAGCAGCGGGGCCACGTGTTCTTCCAGCCACGCGGCCACCATGGCCTCCGCCTGCGGCAGGGGCACATCCACAAAGGTGTCCACCGGGGGCCGCCAGCGCAGCACCGGCACGTCCGCCGCCTGCTCGGCCATGCACCCTTCGATCAGCGCGCCGGGCAGCCAAGCGCCGCCGCTGCGTTTGGGGATGCAGAACAGTTCCTCGTCCGCGTTGTCGCCGTGCCGATGCACGATGTCCGCGCGCCATGCGGTTTCGGCCTGCGGCGACCACGGCGTGCCGAGCTGGCGGCAGATGGCCCTGTACAGGCCGTGGCCCAGTGCATCGTCCAAGGTTGTGCGGTGCAGGGCATAGTCCCACTTACCGGCCCGGATTTCCTGAATGCGCTCGTTGAACAGATTTTCCTCGCCATTGTGGGTGGAGATGACGCGCACCTGCCCGCCCCACATCAAGAGGGCCATGGCCGCCTTCAGCACCTCCTCCAGGTTGTCCACGAAGGCCGCCTCGTCGATGACCACGCGCCCCTGCTTGGAACGCAGGCTGCGCGCCTCTGACGGCAGGGTGACCACCTCGTGCCCGCTGGCGAAGCGGATGCGGTAGACCAGCACGTCGCGGTCCGGGTCGCCCAGCAGGCACAGCCCGTCCTCTATCTGCCCGGCCACCACGTTCAGGGCGCGCGCCCACCATGCACAGTCCTTGATGAACTGTTCGGTCATGTCCTTGTTGTAGGCCAGGTAGTAGGTGGATTGCCCGCCGTGCTCACGCGCCAGCGATGCCGCCAGCACGGCGTCCAGCGCCTCTGCCCAGCTTGCGCCGATACGGCGGGACTTTTCCCACCACTTCACGGGGTGCTTGTCGTCTATCCACGCGCGCTGGTAGCCCAGCAGGATGTCTGCGGACATGGTTGTTTCCTACTTGAGCCCCAACGCTTCGCGCAGGGTTTGGGCGATGTCGGCAGGGATGCCCCGCGTGCGCGCGGCTTCCGCCGTGTCCTCGTCTGGCGCGACGGAACGTTCCAGCGTGGCCAGCAGGTCCAGGCAGCGTTGCACCTCTTGCAGGGCGCGCAGGTCCACCGATTCCGGGCGGGCCAGCAGCATGTACAGGCGGCGCTCCACGGCGGTGCGCACGGCGGCCACGGCATCGGCCCGCGTGCGGATGGCGGGCAGCTCGCCCGTGGCGGCATCCGGCAGGGCCTGCCCCTGCCGGGCGGCCTCCGCCTCTTTCAGGGCCAGCGTTTCCAGCGCGGACACGGCAAAGGCGTTCTGCGCATCCGGCTTGTTCAGCAGGGCCTTCAGCGTTTTCGACCGGGCCAGCACCTTGTCGGCGCGGATCTCGCTTTCGGCCCGGGCCAGTTCCTCTCGCTTTTCGCGCCAGCCGTACCTGTCCGCCCAGCGGCACAGGGTGGAGACGGCCACGCCGGTGGCCGCCGCCACGCCCTCGAAGGTCAGGCGGTCGGAGCAGTACAGCTCCTGCGCGCGCCAGACGGTTTCCGGTTCGTGCTCCCTGCCCATGGTGGCTCCGGGGTCAATCGCCCAGTTCGCGGTTGAGGATGGCCAGCTTGCGGTCGATGCCCTGCAATTCGCCCAGGCGCTCGTGCAGGGCCATGGCCGCGTTCACCACCACCTCGCGGTCGATGGCGGACACTTCTTCCGCAAGGGGCAGCGCCAGGCGCAGCCGGTCGCGCAGGGCCTCGCAATCAAGGGCCACCCGCTGGCGCTGCTGGCGCAGCTCCACACGCTGGCCCATGTACTGGGTGCGTTCGCTCATTTGTTCCCCCGTGCGGCCTGCCGTGCAGCCGGGCAGCTCATGTTGTTTTCGATCAGGTTCACCACGCGCTCCATGGTGCGGGTGTTGCTGACCACCACGTCGGTCAGGTCGTTGGCCATGCGCTCGTACACCTTCACCAGTTCCACGTTGTCGCGGTAATACTGGGCCGTTTCCTTCTGGTGCTCGCCCAGTTGGCGCAGCACGGTCTGCATGTCGGCCCGGTAGGTTTCCAGTCTGCCGGACGCTTCTTCGCGCCGGTTGTCCGATTCGGCCTGTAGCGCGGCCACCATGGCGGCCACGTCCTTGCGGTAGGTTTCCAGCAGCTCGGCCTGCTTGCGGCCACGCAAATGGTCGAGAACCAGCACGGTGATCAGCACGGCGGCAGGCCCGGCAAGCATGATGGCCACAAGGCCCGGCACGCCGAGCTGTTGCAGGATGCCTGCGATCACTTGCAGGGCCTGCACGAGTTTGGTGATGTCTGCGGGGTTCATCGACCCTCCGGAATCTGGCGTTTGTAACAGGCAAGCGCGGCTTCCAGCACTTCGGCATAGGTGCGGTGGATGTCGTCGCGCCGCAGCAGCGCGTCCACGTTGGCGGGCGCGTCAAAGGGCATGGCCCGGTCCACGGGCGGCAGCGCGGGCCGGGGCGGCGCGATGCAGGGCTTTGCGCCCACCACCACCGGGGCCGGGGGCACCACGGGCACGGGCCGGGCCGCGCAGCCGCTACCAAGGGCGATTGAGGCGATCAGCAGCGGCCATGCGCGTGGCATCGTCCACAACCTCCTGACGCTCCGCATCGGTGCGCGGGCGGGGTTTGACGGTGGAAAGGATGGCCGCGCGGGCGGCGGCATCCGTGGCGGTTTTCTGTTCCCGTTCGATGCAGGCAGCGGCGTATTCCGCCTGCGCGTCCGCCGTGGCGTTGGCCTGCCGGGCCACGGCGGCCCAGCGGTTGCCCTCCGTTACGGCGGCGGCAAGCTGTTCCCTTGTGGTGGCGTGCGTGACCTGCTCGGTGCGCAGTTCGGCCTGCACCAGGGCGCAACGCACCCCCACGGCGGCCAGCGCCACCAGCAGGGCCACGGCCACGGCGGCCAGCGCGAGCAGGCGGGGCTTTGGCGAAAGGAAGGCGGTGATGGCGTCGAACATCAGGAACGCCCCCCTTGCGCCGGGCAGGAACCCGCGCCCCAGCCCGCCGCCATGTAGACCGGCTCCAGCACCAGCAGGATGCGCCGGGGGTAGCCCCGGTTCTCTCGGAAGGCGGCGCGACTGCGGCCCGCGTTGACGGTTTCCACGCTGCCCCACCACACATCCGGGTTCAGCCCCTGCGCGGCGGCCTTGCGCTCGTCGCGCGTCAGCCAGCCGGGGCCGCCGTTGTACCCGGCCAGCCCCTTGGCCATCCGGTCGCACGGGGTGGCGGCGCGCACCCGTTGCAGGATCCACCAGTCGTAGGCCACCAGCGCCCGGATGGCCCACGCGGGGTTGAACGGCGCTGGCTGGCCCGTATCGGGCATGACGGTGGGCAGCCAGCGGGCGGTGCCGGGCATGAACTGGGCCAACCCCTGCGCGCCTACGGGCGAAACCGCCCCGGCGCGCCATTCGCTCTCCTGGTGGATCTGCGCGGCAAAGGTGGCCACCGGCGCATCCATGCCGAAGCGGAACCGGGCTTCACGGGTAAGCGTGGCCCGGTGGCGCTGGGCATCCGGCGGGATGGTAACGGCGTGGGAGATGGCGGGGAGTGCGCAGAGCAGAAGCAGCGCGCACAGGATGAGGGGGCGGAGTTGCCGCGCAGGCAAGGAAGGCAAGCGGGCTGCTTCGGGGCTGGACTCTTCCGTCCTGCCCCGAAGCAGGCCACGAAGCCTGACGCGGCATGCGGGGTAAGAACGTCCCCTCATCACAGGCCCAGCCCCACGGCCAGCATGGCCCCCAGCATCAGCAGGGCGCGGCAGATCATGCTCACGCAGGCCATGCCCACGGCCACGGCCAGCACGGTGCCGGGGCCGACGGGCAGCGAAACGCCCATGCGCTCCGACAGCATGGCCCCGGCGCTTGCGGCAAGGGTTACCGCGCGGTCACCGGTCAGCCACTGGTCGGGGCGGCCATAGGGAAACACCCAGCGGGCCAGCCAGTAGCCGCCCACGCTGGCCAGCGTGAGCAGCGAACCCTTGTACATGATGACGGGCAGGTTCTGCGGCGCGAAACGGGCCACGCCAAGCAGCAGCACAACGGCCAGTGCCATGCACCAGCTCATGCGCGGGGGACGGAAGCGGGGAAGTTTTCGGGGGGTAAAACGCATACGATCCTCCTTTTGGGGAGGATCGTAGGGGGAACTGTGAGGATCGTCCGTAAGCTGTGGACGTCAGAGGAATTACTTACACAGCTTGAAGTGTATGTTCTGGATAGTCCTGCAATATTTTTTTCCAAGCGTCGCAAGATATTTCGCCTTGGCACGGTCAAACTGAGACATCTCAGTAATCATCCCTGTCAGCGATGCGCAAAGCTTTTCTTTGTGGCTTTGCCGCATTCGTTTTGCTAATTCTTGAAGTAGGACGCGGGCTTTTGCCATTCGCTTGTGGGGTATTGCAACGCCTGTTCGCGTTACGGAAAGACCCGTTACGATTTTACTTTTTCTGGGTGGGCAGATTCGTTCTTTATGGCATTCGTATCCATATGAATTTATAATACCGCGTATCGAATGCGCATTAATTCGATGGAACTCTCTCCCGGAAAAGACGATGTCATCGACGTAAGCTGTCATGGTAAGGTCACGCTGAGACGCATATTCATAGAGCTCGTCAAACATTTCCTGATTTACGAAGAAAGACAGAATCGGGCTAAGACAAGATCCCGTTGGCAACTTGTCTTCGTAGCAGCAAATATTCGTGAGCAATGCTGAAACGTCAGGTGCGCAATCTAGCGTTTTGTAGAAAAACCGATAAACTGTTCTCCAATTTACGCTCTCGTAAAATTTTTTTATATCGACTCGATACAGGTATAAACAGCCGGAATGGGTTTTTGCATTCGTTGCATACGACTTACATTTTACAGCGGAATGCAGGTAGTCCGGAACATTTATCCTGCTAAGATACTTATGTAATGTACGGTGAATAGCGTCGAGTTCAGGCTTGAGCTGCTGGATTTTTCGAGACTTCCTGGCAAATAGGGGGTGCTGGACAAGCGATTCAGCGGGGAGATCAAAAACCCTGTAGCTATCTGAAGAAACAGATAAAGCTTGCAACTCCCTGACGCTACTATCCAGAAGAGTGGCAAGCTTTTTTTTGGTTTTAAGCTTGAAGAGTGGAGATTGATCTATTGCATATCTATCGCGCGACATGCTGCGTATCACTGCCTCCATCTTCAATCCACTTGAAGATATTCAATACTTTTTGGGCTGCAAAAATACGTGTCTTTTCACTAAAACTGTTTTTGCTCATTTGCTCAGAAAAAAGAAGCAAAGAAGATACGGGGACCTCAAAAACTCTCCCGTACCCTTCCAACAAATCCAAAGATATTTTCTTTTTCCCAGACTCTATTTCAGAAAGATACGACCGAGAAATCCCCAGTTTTTCAGACAATTCGATCTGGGGGACCTTATGAAAAACGCGCAATAAACGTAGAGCTTCGGCAAGCATAGCGACACCATTTTTAAAGAGTCAGAGAGGGTTAGCCCATCCACGACGTCACGATTTCTACAAGCTTGTCGGCGCTTTTGGCGCAATCAACGAGCAAACGTAGAGCTTGCACGAGAAAGAGCCACGTCTTTGGCTTGCAGAGTCGCGCGGCTAGTCGCTTCAAAAGCGGCTTCCGAGCGGGCAAAAGCTGTTCAGTGTCCATCTTAGTACCTCCTTGTCAGATTACCGCTTGCGCGGCCTCTCCTCTGACCGAGGCTCAATGGACCGGGGGAGCTCGGAAGTTTGTTCCCTCTCTGACGTTCCGGCCGACTCTCAGGCCGTCTTAGTTCGGATGCGGACGGGTGGTCCGGCGTGCCGCGTTCGACGTGCGACGAGGATCAGCGTTTAGGGATAGGGAGTTAAATCTCCCCACGGGGCCGATGGCCCCACGATTCAGGAGAGTTTCGCCCAACCTTTGCCTGAAGTGGACATTAAATCTACCTCCGTCGCCAAGTCAAGACAAAATGTCGCTGCCAGCGACATTAATTTTCCCAATCCTCCATCATGGCCCGCACGTCCTCGGCGGGGACGCGCACGGGCGGATCCTTCAACCGCCGCAGCCTGCCCTCTGCTATCCAGTTGTATATCTGACTGGAGCTGGCGTTCAGGCAGTAGGCTGCCTGGTTCACGTTCAGCAGGCGCAGCCGGGTCACCATCTCCTGCGGGGTGAGGGTGTAAGGCAGTTCCCTGCTGTACGGGTAACGGATGGGCAGCGGCGGCGCGAAGCCTTCGGGGCGGTTCAGGCTGCACCGGCGACCGCAACCGATGCACAGGAACACGTCCGCCCGGTGGAACCAGTACGGCCCGCTGGCGCGCCGCGTTGCGCCGGGCGTGGGCAGGGGCGCGCGCGGGCAGCGCAGCCGCTCGTACACCGCCGCCTCCACGGTGCCCTGATAGGGCCGCCAGCCGTGCCGCACCAGCTTCACCACGTCATCTATCAGCGTCGCCATCCGTTTCCTCCGTCGATTGGCCCGCAAGGGCAAGGATGTCTCGTGTCTGCGCCGCGAACATGGGCTCGCAGCGGTCGCACAGGCCGGAGCCGCGCGACAGGCACCGGGCGCAGGCGTGCCGGCGCAGGATGCGTCCGATGCTGGCCGCGTCGAGCCCGGCGGGGCGGGGTTGCCGCAATGCCTGCCGGATGCGCTCGCCCTGCCTGTCCATGTCGCCCGCGTAGCGCCCGGCCAGCACCTGATAGACCGTGCCGCGCGGCAGCCCCGTGTGCTTGCAGAACCGGTGCGGCGTTCCGTAGTGCTGCCGGATGGCCGCATCGAGCGCCGCGCGTTCCTCGTCCGTCACGCGGTGGCCTCCGCCGCATCCTGCTCCCGCCGGTCCCTGGCCCGCAGGCGCGCTTCCAGATCCCTTGCAAGGGTGCGCAGGTTGCCCTCGTCGTCCAGCCAGCGAAACGCCTCCACGCCAAAGGCCCGCTGCACGCGGGTGTCCAGACTGGTCATGTCGTAGCCCAGTCTGCGCCACATGGCCGCGATGCCGCGCTTGCGGGCGGCCTGCGGCCCTTCGGGAATCTCGTACCAGTCGCTGCGCCGCCCGGCGGCCTTCACCTTGTACGGTTTGCCTTCCCGTGGTGCCGCGCCGGACGTGAACCGCGCACCGCGCTGCGCCAGGTGGTCGCACAGGCGCACCAGTTCCGGCGCGGTCAGCTCGGCCCGCGATTCCTTGCCGAACAGGTTGCGCAGCATCTCGCGCAGGGTGTCGGCATCGATTCCCAGCTGCTTCACGCCGATGGAGGACTTGCCCAGCAGGGCCTTGCGATGGGCGGCGTTCGTTCTCATTTCGGGTGACACTCCTCGGCGGGCACCAGCACGGTGCCCCGCCCGTAAAGATGCACGGCCACGTACCAGCGCCCGTCGGCCCCCAGCACGGGAGCCTCGCTGGCGATGCGGGTCACGTCGTGCAGGGGGTATTCGTCGGTGCCGCCGGTGCGCACGGCCACAAGGCGCTTGCGGGACAGGTGGTCCGGTCGTGGCGGCGGCGCGGCGTGGCGCAGATCCACGCCAAAGATGTGGTAGGCCAGCAGCGCGGCAATCTCGGCCACGGTCAGGAAGCGCCCGGTGCCGTGCAGGCCGTGGGGGGCATCCAGCCACTTGCGGCCCATGCGCAGGCGGTACAGCCCCTGCGGGCCGCCCCATTGCGCTGCGGGAAAGAATTCCACGGTGCCCGACCCGATTGCGCCGTTTCTGACGCAAACAGACGCGCATTTCTTGCGATGTTCGGCCATGCCGTTTCCTTTGTGCGGGGTGGCTGCTCGTCAGGCCCGGCGCGCCACCGCCGGGCGACCGCCCCGCCGCATGGACGGGGCGGTTTCGCATTCATCGCGCCTTTTCCTTGTGCTTTGCGCCGCGCTGTTCCGGTTGCCACCAGTGCTCCAGACGCAGGGTCTTGCGCACCGCATCGGCGGGCAGGCCCGACGCCACCAGCAGTTGCCCCGCCTCTCGCCGGATGGTGCGCGTCACGTCGGCCTTTTCCCGCACGGCCCGCGCCTTGAATTCGGTGTTGCGGGCCAGTTCCGGCATGTCGCCGGGGTCCAGGTTGGTGTTGCGCAGCACGCGCTGGGCGTAGAGCCGCGCGTAGCGGGGGATGTCGATGCTGTCGTGGGCCATGTCCGCCTCCGGTGCGTCAGGCCGCGCGCTCCACGTCCTCGCGCGCGATCTCGATGTAGAAGTCGTCGGTGATGTGCCGCTTCAGGCCCACCAGTTCCAGCTTCGAGGCGGGCCAGCCCGCCGCCACTTCCTTGTTGACCTCTTCCTTCACCCGGATGCCGTCGAGAAAGCCCAGCTCGCGCAGGCGTTCCAGCGTCATGGCCACCGTTACCCTGGACACCTGCTTGAGCTTGGTGGCCTGCCGGAAGCCGACGACGCCGAAGCCGAGGTCGATGCTCTTGCGGTCCATGAACAGTTCGGCCTTGTTCAGCGTGGCCCACGTGGCCACCGCGTTTTCAAGATCTGCCCGGCGGGCCAGCAACGGGGCGCTGGCCTGGCTGGCGGCAGCCTTGGCCGCGTCGATGGCCGTGTTCATGTCCGTTTCGATGCCGGTCAGCTTGCGGTCGATGACCGCGATTTCCGCCAGTGCGCCTTCGGCCTGTGGGCGGTCGGCGATGATTACCGGGTTGGGCTTGCGTCGTGCCATCAGTGCGTCTCCTTTAGTTTTCCGCGTCCTCGGGTGCGCCGGGCACGGGGAACATCTGCTCCATTGTTTCAACCTGCCCGGCCGCCGCATCCAGTTCGTTCTGGATGCAGCGGATGAGGCCCCACTCGTCGTCGCTGACCTTCCCGGCCAGCACGCCCAGCGCCAGCCGGGCATCCCTGATCTTGTCGGCCACCATGGTCATGCCTCCGTGGCGGGCGGGGCGTCGGCCCCGTTTGCGGTGGTTGTGATGGGGAACCGTGCGACAAGCACGGCAAGCTGTTGCTGAATCCTGCGCCGCGTGGCGGGAACGTCCGGGTCTTCCAGCAGCAGGATGCGGCAGAGCTGGGCAGTGGCGCGGCGTTCGGCTTCGTAGCGGTCGGAGACTTCCACCGGTGGGTACGGGGTCTGGCGATGCTCGCGGCCTTGCCCGGTCACGCGCCACAGCGTGGTATTGCCCTTCCGTCCGCAGGTGATGATGAGCCCTTCCCCTTCCAGCCAGCGCAGATAGCGCCCCACGGCGGTGGCATCCACGCGCGCGATGAGCGCGATGTCCTGCCGGGTCCAGCCTGCGTCCTGCACCCTGATGGCGCGCCACATGCGCGTGCACCCGTCACCGCGTCGCACGGGCTTCCAGTCGGCCACCCGCGCGAATGCGCCCCACCCCGCCTTGCGCAGTTCGCCGCGCCGCACCATCTCGCGCAGCCTGCGCCGCAGCACCTGCTTCTGGCTTTCGGTGGTCAGGCCAAGGACGGCGGCAAGCTGGGGCGCGGTCACCACCTCGCTGCCCTTGGGGCAGAAGGACCGCAGCGCGGCGCGCAGGGTATCCGTGGCGTCATTGCTCATGCCTGCCTCCGCCCGGCGGGCAGCGCCGCCTTGACGAGGGCCGCATCCACCGTGCCGGTATTCTTCGCGCGGGCGGCGGATTCCACCGACAGCAGCAGGTTGTGAACCCGGCGGAAGTTGCCCCTGGCCTGCTTGTGGATGAGCGCGGCGGCGTCGGTGGTCAGGGCAAGGTCGGCCCCTTCCATGGCGTACAGGGCCACGTCCTGCGTGCTGATGCCGGTGAAGGCCACCCGGTATTCGTCGGGAATGCGGTCGTCGATGCGGCTGCGCTGCGACAGCTTGCCGGGCAGGTGCTGCTCGCCAATGAGCACCACCGGGCAGCCGGACATGTCGTGGATGTCGCGCAGGTCTTCAAGGCGGCGCAGATCCAGCCGGTCGGCCTCGTCCACGTAGATGGTCACGGGTTCGGCATCGAGGGCGCGCAGGATTTCGGCGCGGCAGCGGTGCGCGCCGTGGGGCCGCGCCTCCACCAGTTCCCAGCACAGTTCCTGTAGGAAGGCGTGCTGGGTCATGCCCTCCAGCACTCGCAGAAAGGCCCCGCCGTGCTGGGCGTACATGCTGTGCGCGGCAATGGTCTTGCCCACGCCCGCCTCGCCCCACACCGCCACCATGCCGGGGCGGCCGCGCTCGGCGTCTTCCGCCTGCCGCAAGGCCCGGCGCAGGCGGGCCACGTTGTCCGTTTCGATGAAGATGCCCTTTTTCATGATGCGCGAGCCTCCATGGCCGCCATGCGCGCAATCAGGCGGCGTTGCTGTTCGTAGCGGGGCAGGGCCACCTCTAGGTATTCGTCCGATTGCTCGTACTCGGCCTTGAAGGTGGCGTCGGCCTCGGTCAGGGGCAGGCCCTGAACCTCGGAAATCTGGAAAAGGAACTCGTAGCGGTCGAGCTGCGAGGCGAAGAACGACGGGGCCTCGTAGGCCGGGCGGGCCGCCATGCGGGCGCGGTGTTCGGCCAGCATGGCGTCGTGGGCGCGGCGCTCGTCGTCGGTAACAGTGGGGATGGGCAGTTCGCGGCGGGCAGGCACCGGCAGGGCACGTTCGCCTTCGGGCAGCGCCGCCGGGTTGTCGCTGGCCAGTTGCGCCATGCGCTGCCGGTGTTCGGGGATGACCACCGCATCCAGCAGCGCCCGCGAACTGGCCCCGGCCAGCTTCTCCTGCTCACGCCGGATGGCGAGGGCGTCGGCAAGCTGGTCGCGGTGTTCGCCTTCGCCCAGGTAGTAGGCGGCGGGATGCAGGGTCTGCATCTCCTGCGCCTCGGCAAGGAAACGCCCGTCGGTGGCGTACACCAGCACGCTCTGCGGGCGCTGGTCGTCGTAGCGCACCACGACCGCGTGTTTCTTACCGTACAGTTCCGGCGCGTAGTAGCGGCGACCAAGCAGGCGCACCGTGCCGCCCCGGTCGATTTCCCGCACCTCGCGCGAGAGCATCCACAAGTTCAGCCGGTTCAGGTCGTCGGCGGTCAGGCCCGGCCCGCGCCCGGCGCTGAAAATTTCGTGCGGGGTGCGCCCGGCAAGGTGCCCGCGCTGCGGACGCAGCACGTAGGCGTCGAAGAAATGGGCGATGGCCGCGTGGGTTTCCTGCACCGTCAGCGGGCGTCCGCCGAGGGCGTCGTACAGCTTGCGGTGCATCGCCTCGCCCCGGTGCATGCGGGCGGGCTTGGTGTCGATGCTGCGGCCCGTGTACGAGGGCACCCAGTTTTCCAGTTCGTGGAAGGTGCCGAAGAATCGTTCGATGGGCTTGGACTGGCCGTGGTAGGCCCATGCGTGAATCACCTGCACGCCCAGGTCTTCGTACAGGCCCACGATCCCGGCCTGCCGGAAGTCGGCGCAGCCCTTGAAGTGCTTGGCGCGGAACGCCTTGCCGTTGTCGAGGTAGGCGATACGCGGCACCTTGCCGAGGCGAATGCAGGCCCGCCGCAGGGCGGCGCTGATGCTGGCCGTGTTCTCGGTGGGCATCAGTTCCCACCCCAGCGGGTAGTTGCTGGCCCCGTCGAACCACAACACCATGGTCATGCGGCAGGGCTTGCCCGTGTCCGGGTTGGTCGTCTCGAAGTTCAGGGTGTGGCCGTCGGCGATGAGGATGTCGCCCACCTCCACCAGCCCCCAGTTGCGCTCGAACCAGATGGCGGCCTTGTCGTTCCACGCCTTCTTGCCCTCGCGGATGAAGGTCCATTCCGCGTAACAGTCGCCCATGTACTGGTTCAGGAAGCGCCGGATGGTGGCGTCGGACGGCACGTGCAGCCCTTCGGCCTTGCAGAGCCCGGTTACCTGATTGCAGACGTAGCTGATGGCCGGGTTGTTGATGTGCAGCGCCTTGCCGAGGATGATCTGGCGGTGCCGCTCGGTAAGCAGCGACTTGCCCCGGTGGGCAAGGCCGCGCTTGTCCGCAATGGCCATCAGGTCGCCCGCGCGGCGCTGCTGCACCTTCCAGCGTTCCAGCGTCTTCCAGCTGACCGGCCCCACCGTGGCCAGCAGCTGCGGCCACGCGCCGCCGTCGTACGCGGCAAGGAAGTCCGCCCGGCTCTGCACGGACTTGCCGTGCCTGCGCAGCCAGTCGAGATACAGGCGCACGAGGTCCAGCCGGGCAAGGGCAAGGGCGCGGCGCTTGGGGTCGAGCGGGGTGGGTGCGCCGGGTGAGGTTGTGGAAGGGGCGGAGGTGATGGCCGGATGGTCCGACGCCGCAGCCGCCACGGCGGTGCGTTCTTCCGCCATGCGCACGGCCAGCGCCGTGCCTTCCGGCATGGAGACGACCAGCCATTCGTTGCCGCCGCCACGCCCCGGCCTGCGCCGGGCCTGCCAGCCTTCGCGCCGGGCGCGCATCTGGACGGCGCGGTCGGTGACCCCGAGCGCGGCGGCCAGTTCGCCTGCGGTGTATGCGTCCTTGAAGGTCTTCATGGTTCGGCCCTGCTGGTGCGGGGGGCGCTACGCGGCGTCCTGCCGTTCGGGTTGGGTCAGGGGTTGCGGCTGGGCCAGCTTGCGCGGGTCGAACAGGTATTTTTCCGGCACGCCAAGGTCGCGCAGCGCGTCGAGCACGCGGGGGCTGTGCAGTTCGCCGCGCACGGTCTTGGCCACGGCTTCGCCAGACAGGCCGATAAGGGCGGCAAGGCTGCGCATGGTATGGTTGCGCCGCCGCAGTTCGCGCCTGATGAAATCGGAAGCGTCACCGCGTCGGTGGCCGCAATCGGCTCTGGTCATCATAGGGTTTCCTCCAGTTGTCTCCGGCGCTTGCGCGCCAGTTTCTCTTCCTTCACGGCCCGTCCGAAGTGTGCGTCGCGCAGAATTTCGGGCGTGAGGATGCCCAGCCCGAAGGTGCGCAGGATGGCTTCCAGCGGACCGAAGTCGCCGGTGGCGTGGCAGAAGACCACCATCGCCAGAAGCGAAGGCGTGTGGTCGCGGTCGTGCGGGGCCAGCCACTTGTCGAGCAGGTCTTTGGAAATGACCCTGGCGTTGCCCCGCGTAAGCCTGAGGTTGTGAGATCTGGCGATGGCGTTGATGCGGTCGACGAGCAGCTTCCGGCCTTCCGCGCTTTCACCGGCGGCGCGGTTCATGGCCGCACGCACGGCGGGGATCACGCCGGAAAGATTGGGAGTGCTGTCGTCGAAAAGGGTGAGCTGCCGCATATCGCCGTCCGCGTTCTGGTCCGGCAGGGGGTGATAGCGTCCGAACGATATCAGTCTACTGCCGTTGACCGTGGTAAACAGGCGGGATAGGTTGCGCGCTGGATAGTAATCACAACCGCCCGCAAACCTGATTTACAGCTTTAGATTTAAAATTTCAACCCGAAATTCACTTCGGAGTTTAAATTTTACGTCTTTGGTGTAAGGCCTCGGATTTAAACGAGGAGCGGTTCGCGCGGCGTTTCGCAGTTCCATTCGGAGTTCGCCATGCAGACCGCGAAATCGTTCGAGGCCATATTCGAGCGGCTCATGAAGGCAGCAGGGGTCAGAAATGATTCCGAATTGGCCCGCGCACTGGGCATCACGCCCCAGTCGGTGAACGGGGCGCGCAAGCGCGGGGAAGTGCCTCCGGCGTGGGTTCAGTCTTACGCTGAAAGAACCGGCACCAGCAGCGACTGGCTGTTCTTCGGGCGCGGCCCCATGCGCGTGGAGGAACAGGCCCAGGCCGCGCCTGCGGGCAAGTCGGCGTTCGGCCCGGAAACTGTGACCTGCGCGGACTGCGAGCTGGTCATGGTGCCCATGGTGGAGGCGCGGCTTTCCGCCGGTAACGGCAGCTTCGAGGTGGGGGCCGATGTGGAACGGCGCTACGCCTTCCGCACCGACTTCCTGCTGCGCAAGGGCTCGCCGTCGAGCATGGTGCTCATGCGCGTCGATGGCGACAGCATGGAGCCTTACGTGCTCAACGGCGACGTGGTGCTGGTCGACCAGAGCCAGCGCGATCCGCGTCCGGGCAAGGTCTACGCCGTCGGCGTCGAGGAACTGGTCTACCTGAAGGTGGTCAACGCCTCGCCCGGAAAGCTCGTGCTGACGAGCTACAACGCCAGCTACGCGCCGCTTGAAATCGACGCGCGCGGCGACCTCGCGGACGGCGTGCGCATCATCGGGCGGGCCGTCTGGGTGGGCCGCGAACTGGGCTGACCACCGCCGCCGCATCCGTGCGTTGAACGCAAAAACGCCCCGGAAATTTGCGCTGCTTTTGGCGCAAACTCCGGGGCTTTCGTTTCTCAAGTTTCGTGGTAATCACCACGGCAAACGGCGCGTCGTTCTCAACTCATCGCGTGACGGCATCCGCACGGCTGCATCGCCCGCCTTCCCGCGTCGTTCCTACATTCTTCCTGCATCCTTCCGATTCGATCCAGGCCCTGCGCCATTTCTCAACTGTCCTGCCCCCCTATAAGGAATACCCTGGTGGCAGTCCAGGTGAAAGCAGAGGGCGCGGGGCTTGGTTCCGCGCCTTTTGCTTTGGGTCGACATGGGCTGATTTCACCCGCCGTTCCTTCCGCTTGATGGGTATGAACGGTTTTTGTTGGGGCGGGGTGCGCGGTATTGCGCAGTTCCCCTTGGGTGGAAAAGGTGCGAACAAAGGGAGCGTGGTTTCAAGGGATAATGCGGATTGGCATTTCCCCTTTAATTCAGCTATGGTAGCAAGGTATTGGCACGCCAGACATGCCGAAGGGGCGCTTCATGAGCCAGCAGTACCAGCCGCCTTTCTCCATCACCCCAGCCATCGTCACCCTTGTCGGCCGGATCAGCGAAGCCGTGGGGCGGTTGACCATTCTCCGCGAACAGGCGGCGTCACTCCGGTTGCGGCGTATCAACCGTATTCGCACCATACGCGGGTCGCTCGCCATAGAAGGCAACCAACTCAGCGAAGCGCAGATCACCGCCATCCTCGACGGGAAACGGGTCATCGCGCCTCCCCGTGAAGTTCAGGAGGTGCGTAATGCCCTTGCCGCGTACGAGCGCTTCGATGACTGGAACCCTGTCGTCGAAAAGGATCTGCTGGAAGCGCACGGCATCCTGATGTCCGGCCTGATCGACGAGGCAGGCAGCTATCGCCGGGGTGGCGTCGGCGTGTTGGAAGGCTCCCACGTTATCCACCTGGCACCCCCGGCGGACCGGTTGCCAGTGCTTATGGGCGATCTGTTTCACTGGTTGGCGACCAGCGATGCCCACCCGTTGGTTGCAAGTTCCGTGTTCCACTACGAATTCGAATTCATTCATCCCTTCGCCGACGGGAATGGCCGCATGGGGCGGTTGTGGCAGAGCCTCATTCTGGCCCGTTGGAACGGGCTGTTCGCCGATCTCCCGGTGGAGAACCTGATCTTCGCGCACCAGTCCGAATACTATGAGGTGTTGCAGGAAAGCACGCGGCAGACGGACAGTGCCCCCTTCATCGAGTTCATGCTCTCGATGATTTTCGATGCCGTGATCGCGTCCGTTGCTCCAGATGCCCCCCAGGTCGCCCCCCAAGTCACCCCCCAAGTCGGGCAGCTATTGCAGGCCATACATGGCGAAATGCCCCGTGAGGCGTTGCAGGATGCACTTGGTCTGCAAGACCGCAAGTCTTTCCGGGAGCGCTATCTCAAGCCAGCCCTGGCGAATGGGTTCATCGAGATGACAGTTCCCGAAAAGCCCAATAGCCGCTTGCAGCGGTATCGACTGACGGACAAGGGGCACCAGTGGCTGCAACTCCGTCGTGAAGGGTAGGTTCCAGACAAGGTTGTGGGCGGTTCCACGGCAGTGCCCGTATACTGCCCCCCATTAACAAGGTGGCTCTGTTAAGGTAGTTTTCTTCCATCCTTGGAGGAAGCATGAAACGCCGAGTCTGGGACAGCAAAAGCAAGGCCCGCATTGTGCTTGAGGGATTGCAGGGTCGCTCTGTGGCAAGCATTTGCAGTGAGTATCAAATCACTCAGGGTATGTATTACCGCTGGCGCGACACGTTGTTGGCCAATGCCGCCCTGGCTTTTGAGGTGGGCGCCACTAACCGACGAGAAGAACGCCTTGCGACAGAGAACCAAAAACTCAAGCAAGCCGTTGGCGAACTGACGCTGGAGTTAAAAAAAAACGACTGGTAAGCGGCAAGCGCCGATCCGGCCAGGCCCAGCTTCAGCGCGATGCCGAACTCTTGCCGTTGATCGAGTCCCTGAAAATGGAACATCCCTTTTGGGGCTATCGCCGCGTATGGGCCACCCTTCGGTATAAAAACGGCCTGATCATCAACGTCAAACGAGTGGCACGCCTGATGCGTCTGCATGGCCTTGGGGTGAAGCGCGCAGCCTTGCGGGCAAAGCGCACCCCTTCCGGAAGCAAGCCGCGCCCCGTCCGCCCGTGTCAGTGGTGGGGCATCGACATGACCAAGGTCATGACGGAAGGCGGCTGGGTGTATATCGTGCTGGTGGTGGACTGGTTTTCCAAGAAGATCGTGGGCCACCATGCCGACTACCGGAGCCGGAGCCATGAGTGGCTGCGAGCTCTGGATACGGCTATCCAGACGCACTTTCCCGGAGGCGTCCGGGGGCACGGCCTGAGCCTGATGAGCGACAACGGCTGCCAACCGACAGGAACGGCTTTTATGCGCGACTGCGCGACTCTCGGCATCACGCAGGCGTTTACCAGCTACAACAATCCCAAAGGGAACGCGGATACCGAGCGGACAATGCGTACGATCAAGGAAGAGCTCTTCTGGCTGCACGAATGGCGTAGCCTGGAACACCTCGACCGCGCCCTCTCTGACTGGATAGAAAACTTCAACACCACATACCTGCATTCGGCGCTTGGCTGGAAGACTCCGCAAGGCGTCCATCAGCAGGCAAACAAAACCTGGCGGAATTCTCCCTTAAAGGCCGCTTGATTTAAGGGGGGCATTACACGGTGCTGACCCCCTTCGACATGGCGGGGGTACGCGCGGCCCTGGAACAGGGCGGCGTGCAGTGTCTGGAGCTGCACAGCGCGGCGACGGACACTGCGGAATTTCTGGCCCGGCCCGACAAGGGACGCCAGCTTTCGGACGATTCGCGGGAAGCCCTGCGCGAGGCTGCGGATGCCACGACGTCTGGCGCAAAGGGCGCAAAGGGCGCGAAAGGGGCGGACATCTGCGTGGTCATCAGCAGCGGGCTTTCCGCCCGCGCCGTGCACGAGAACGCCGCGCCCTTCGCCCTGCGGTTTCTGGAACAGGCCCGCTCCTCAGGGTACACCACCACGCCCGTGGCGCTGGTGGACCATGGCCGCGTGGCCGTGGCCGACGAGGTGGCCCATCTGCTGGGCGCGCGGCTTGTGGTGATGCTGATAGGCGAGCGGCCCGGTCTCAGTTCGCCCAATTCGCTGGGTGTCTACCTGACCCATTCGCCCGCCCCCGGCTGTACGGACGAGGCCCGCAACTGCATCTCCAACGTGCGCCCCGGCGGCCTTGCCATGGAAGAGGGCGTGCGCAAGCTGTGCTATCTGGTGCAGGGGGCCTTTGCCGCCGGGCTGACCGGCGTGAACCTGAAGGACGACATGCCGGGGGACTACCTGCCCTTTGCCCCGGCGCAGGCCCTGACGGACTTGACGGACTTGACGGACTGAAGCCGCCACCCGTTCGCGAGCACGCTCGCCCCGCATCATGCCCCGTCATCCCCGTCATCCCCGGCATCCCCATCATCCCCATCATGGCCCATCATGCCAGACGTCGCGCCCGGCCTGTCACCCGATTTGCCGGGCGGCGCGCTTTCCGGGGGTGTGTTCCGGCATCTCCTGTGGCCTTTCGCCCGGTGCCGTGTCCGGCGCAGCACTCCCGCACCTCCTTGCCGCGCGACTACCCTTGCCGTGTGGCCAGCCCCTGCCCGCACCAGCAGCCAATGGCGGCGTTCAGCGTGGCCATGTCGGCGGGTTTCGCGATGTAGGCGTTCATGCCTGCATTCAGAAACCGTTCCCGGTCGCCCTCCATGGCGTAGGCGGTCAGGGCCACGACCGGAATGCCCGCCCTGTCCGGCCCGGCCTCGCCCTTGCGGATGCGGTGCACAGCCTCCATGCCGTCCATGGCGGGCATCTGGATGTCCATGAGCACCATGTCGAACGAGCCGCTGGCCAGCGCGTGCAGGCCAGCGTGCCCGTCGCCCGCCACGGTGACGGTGTGCCCCGCCTTTTCCAGCATCCGCCGCACGGCCATCTGGGTTACCGGGTCGTCTTCCACCAGCAGGATCCGGCAGGGAGGGGGCGTGTCCGGCACGATGCCGGGCGCCATGTCCGGCGTACCCGTCGCGCATGTTGCATTCGACCAATCCGGCGTGCCCGATGCATCCGGCGCGCCCGATGCCTCTGGTGCATCCGAAGCCTCTGGCGTTCCCGGTTCCGCCGGTGCATCCGGCGTGCCCGGCACATCCTTTTCCTCGCCGTGGTCGGACACCACGGTGAAGGGCAGGCTGACGCATGCCGTGGTGCCCGCGCCTTCCTCGCTCTCGATGGTGATTTCACCGCCCATCAGGTGCGCCAGCCGCTTGCAGATGGAAAGCCCCAGCCCGGCGCCCTGATGCGAGCGGCGCATCCCGTTGCTGACCTGGGTGAACGGCTCGAACAGTTCGCCCAGCTTGTCCTCCGGTATGCCGCACCCCGTGTCCGAAATGGTGAACAGCACCCGGCATGTGGGGCCGGCCAGCGGGGGCAGGCGGTGGGTCGCCAGCGTGATGCCGCCGCTTCTGGTGAACTTGAAGGAGTTGCCCAGCAGGTTGGTAAGCACCTGTTGCACCCGCACGATGTCGCCCCGCAACGTTTCGGGGATGGACGGGTCCATGCGCACGTCGAGCTGTATCCCCGTTTGCAGCGAGATGGGCAGGAACAGTTCCACCACCTGCTGCACCGATGCCGCAAGCTGGAAGGGAACGTGGCGGATTTCCAGCTTGCCCGATTCGATGCGCGACAGGTCCAGCATGTCGGAAAGCAGCCGCGCCAGCCGCCTGCCGGACTGGATGGCGATGTCCGCGTAGTCTTTCTGTTCGGTATCAAGCCGGGTGGTATGCATGAGCTGGAGCATGCCCAGAATGCCGTTGAGCGGGGTGCGTATCTCGTGGCTCATGTTGGCCAGGAATTCGCTTTTGGCCTTGCTGGCTGCCTCTGCCCGCAGCTTGGCGTTGAGCAGTTCGATCTCCGCCGTCTTGCGCGCGGTGATGTCCTGGAACGTGCCGAGGATGAGCTGTTCCCCGCGCTCCTCGACGCGTCCCACTGCGCGCAGGTGGGTCCACTTGCGGGTGCCCCGGCTGGTGATGACCTCGCATTCCAGGTCCACGGGGGTGCCGTCGCGGGCCACGGTTTGCAGCATTTCCCACACCTTGGGCCGGTATTCCGGCGCGAAGAACCAGATGCCCTCGGCAAGACCCGGTTTGTAGTCCGGCGGTACTTCAAGGATGCGGTTTATCTCGTCGGTCCAGACCAGCGTGTCGGACCGGGTGCCCGCTTTCCACCCGCCCACGCGGGCAATGCGCTGGGTTTCCAGCAGGAACATCTCGCGTTCGCGCAGGGTATCTTCCGCCCGGCGGCGTTCGGTGATGTCCTCCGCGATGATCAGCCCGTACAGGTGCCCGCCGTCCGGGGCAAAGATGCATTTGACGATGCAGCTGACCAGCGTGGTCTTGCTGCCCGTCACCGAGGTGTAGTTGCCTTCGTACAGGCCGATGCCGCCTTCGAAGGCGGTACGCACGGCGCGGAGCATGTCCGGATCGCGCAGGTCGTGCAGCATGTCCAGCCCCAGCACCTTGTGGCGCGGCGCGCCCACGATCTCCTGGAACTTGGCGTTCAGGTCGATGATGCGGCCTTCGCCGTCGAAGTGGGCGATGCCCACGGGCGACTGGTCGAACAGGATGCGGTAGCGTTCCTCGCTGTGGCGGATGTCCGTTCTGGCCTGGCGCAGGCGGATGACATGGAAGAACAGGAAAATGGTCAGGGCCAGGATGACCACCAGCGATGCCGCCGCCACCCGCAGTTCGCGCCGGTAGACCACCCACGGCGACGAGGGCGCGTTGAGCATGCGGCTGTCCGGCGGCAGTTGGCTTTCGGCGATGCCGAAGTGCGCCAGCACGTTGTGGTCGAAGATGTACCTGTTGGCCGCATCCCCCTCGACCACGGGGATGTCGCCCGGCGGCGTGCCGTCAAGGATGCGCAGGGCCAGTTGTGCCGCCATGCGGCCCTGCTCGAAATGCGAGATGACCTTGCCCCCCGCCAGCCCCTTGCCCAGGCCGTGCTCCCACAGGTGGAACACCGGCGCCCCGGCGTGGCGCAGGATGAAGGCCAGGCTTTCCTCGAACTGTTTGGGCGTGCCCGCCGCGTCTTCGTAAGCCGAAAGCAGCAGGATGGCATCGCCGGGCGGCAGGGCGGCCATGCGGTGGGCCAGTTCGTCCCAGGTCAGGTCTTCCAGCGACAGTTCCTTGCTGGGTGCCGGGGCGTTGCGGGCCGCCAGTTCGCGAAAGGTCAGCACGTCCGCCTGGCCGGACAGCGTGGTGTCCGAGATGGCGTGGATGGTGCCGCCGGGGCGCAGTTGGCGGATCAGGTCCAGCGTTTCCTGCATGGACACGGCCTCGATGACACCGGTAAAGGCGGCGTTGCCGTTCAGGCTTTGTGCCAGCGCCACGTTGTTCACCCCGCAGAAGACCACGGGGGTGGCGGGGAACAGGGCGTCCCGGTGTTCCAGAGCCAGGTTCAGCGCGTTGTCGTCCGAGGTGATGATGACGTCGTACGGGGCCACGCGGGACAGCTTGTAGCGCAGATGGTCGAGAGAGTGGGTCAGGTTGGCAGGATCGTTGAAGCGCTTGCTGTCCATGAACTCCACGTCCAGAGCCACGCTCGCCGGGTCCAGTTCGGAGCGGATGCCGTCGATCTGCTGGAAGAAGGTGGGGAATGCCGGATGGTAGGAACTGATCAGCAGTGCGCGCTGCGGAGCTGCATGGCCGGGGGTGCGCCATGCAACCAGCAGGAACGCGCAGGCCGCCACGAGAATCAGGGCGCAGGGCAGGCGCAGGACGGAGCGTGCGGCGGAAAGGCGCGGCGTGGCGATATCTGTGGAATGGTGGGTAAGGAAGACGCGGGCGGTGCGGGTGCTCATGGCGGTGTCCGGTCTGCTGCGGCGCGGCGGCGTGCCATACGCCGCACGTTGCCCGTTGGAAAAGGCGGAAGAACGCCGAGCGTGGGGACATGCGGGAGCCCGGAGCCGGGCAAGCGCCCGAAGCACCATTGTAGTCTATCTTTGCGCCGTGTGGAGTCCCTGATTTTTTTTGGGGGGGGGCGGCGAAGCAACGGGAAGGCGGGGACTAAGGTGAGGAAAAAGGCGTGAGCGGGCGGACGCGGGCGGGGTGCCTGCGCCGCGTGAGGAGAATGGGGAAGGGCCGGTCCGGCCTACTGCCCGTGCTTGACGGCCAGCGGTGTGCCTGCCTGGCCGGCGTAGAAGACGATGATCTCGGCGGGCTCGCTGCCGGGGTTGAAGCCCATGTGCGGGGTATTCACCACCTCCACGATGGGGTCGCCCGCCGCGAGGCGCAGTTCCTTGCCGTCTTCCGTGGTCACGACGAGTTGCCCGCGCGTCAGCACCCCGGCGTTGATCACCGGGTGGTGGTGCAGGGGCAGGCGTGCCCCGGCGGGTATGGTGATGCGCAGGATGGTGACCTGCGGCTGGCCCTGCGGATAGGCGGGCAGCATGGCGCCGTCCCAACTGCGCTGCGACTGGACCAGTTGGACGGACGTGACGGTCTGGCTGGCGGCAGGGCTGGCGGTTTGATTGGCAGTCTGACTGGGGGCCCGCGGGCTGGTCTGGGGGGCGTCCGGCGCGTTTGCATGCCGGGCCGCGCACCCGGCTGACAACGTCAGGGCGGCCAGCAGCAGGACGGTCGCCAGACCGGAAGGCAGCAGCCGGAAGGCAGGGCTGCCGGGGGCGAGGAAGAAGGCGTTGCCGGAAACGGAGGGGGTGCCGAAGGAGATGGTGGGCAAGGTGCGCATGCTGCTTCCCGGAATGTGTTCAGGTGCGGGGTAGGGGGGAGTTCAGGGGGCGGTCGCGCCTGCCTTGAGGTGCTTCTGCCGCTTGCGGTCGTACATCAGCGTGTCGCACCGCTTCAGCAGGGCATCAACGCTTTCGTCGTCGCGCGAGCAGGCCAATCCGTAGCTGAAGGCCACGCGGTACGGCCTGCCGGAGGTGGCATCCTGCTCCGCCAGGGTGTTTTCAAGGGTGCAGAGCCGTTCGTAGAGCGCGGCGGGGTCGTTGTCGAACTGCACCACGGCGAATTCGTCGCCGCCAAAGCGCATCACGCTGAAACCTTCGTCAAAGGTTTCCCGCAATCCCTCCGCAAGGGCCAGCAACGCCGTGTCCCCGGCTGCGTGACCGTGCCTGTCGTTGATGGCTTTCAGGCCGTCCATGTCCAGCAGGGCCACGCACATTTTCAGTTCGCGCATGCGGCGGGCCTTTGCGATGGCGTTGCGATACGCCGTCCGGTTGGCCAGCTTGGTAAGTTCGTCGCGCTCGGACGAATTGATGAACACGGTCACCAGCAGGATGATGCACGAGATGGCCCAACTGCTCCAGATGGTCAGAAAGGTGAAGTAGTGCAGCTGGATGGCTGCGGTTACGGCGGGCAAGGCCAGGGCCAGGGCGAACATGGCCGCCTCTTCCGCCCGCAGTCGGTTGCGCTGGCGGACCAGGACACTGACCGCCAGAGCCTGGTAGCCGTAGAAAACGGCAGGAGAGATGGCGAACCATGGCCCGCGCGAGTAGGTGTTGTCGGGCGCGATGGAGAACAGCAGCCCCGCGTCGTAGCTGAGCAGGGCCAGCACTGCGTTGCATGCAAGGGGAAGCGCCCAGAGCAGGACGGAAACCGCGGAAAGGCGCACACCGGTCCAGTGGTGCAGGAAGGTCCACGCCAGAAAGGCGGGCACGGGCACCAGCAGAAAACCGATGCTGTTCACCAGCTTGCCGAAGGGCACAAGCTGTGCGTCGTCACGGATCGCGCCGTTGAAGTTGGCGTCCAGCGCCACGCTGCATGCCTCGAGCACCAGCAGGATGAGGACGCACGTCATGACGGCAACAAGATGCCGATGGGCGGGAATGCTCTTGTCCAGCTTGATGCCCGCCACGATGATGGCGGGCAACAGCGCAAGGCACATGAGAATGTCGACGTGGATGGTGGACAGGTACGTCATGGAGTGTGTGTCTGCTGTGCGTACGGGGCCACATGCTGTTGCAGTTGCGTGACATGTAGTATGTGTTTCGATGTGCTGATAGACGTGTAAATACTGAGATTGTATATGTGCGAGTGGTCTCTAAAATGTTCAAGATGGATGGATTTATGCATATTTGGCATCTTGTTTAGAGGGGGCTAATTTTGGTTTTTATATTTTGATTGGTTCGTGTGTATGCTGTAGAGATGTGAATGGTTCTCTCTTTTATGGTTTATACGTGTTTTTAATAAGCCGCCTTGTGATGCTCTTGGGGTCAAGTTGAAGTAGTTGTTTAGAGTCGTTTGCAATGCCATCTGTGCAATTTTCCTGTCCGCAAAAAAACACATAGCAATTTCCAGGACCACGCGAGCTCTTGTATTTTATTGCAAGTATTTTCTCGTTGTTTTTTGTGTAATATATATGCCTGAAAAACTCAGTAACGATTTGCGTTGGTACGTATTCAATGTGTTCTATGTTATCTTTTTCTATTTTTTTGGAGAAATCATGTAGGAATTTGTTTAAAAAAAGTATCCATGGGCGAATTCTGCTTGTATCGATGTTGAATATGCTTGGTACAGATATGCCATTAGAAAAATCTATTGCTTTTATTTTAGAACACGTTGTCCATTTTGCAGTTGTTACGTATGTGTTATTTTCGTAGACAATTTCATTTTTGCATGTTTCTTCATCTGATGCGCCATAGAACATTGATATTCCGTTAGGACTCATGCGGGATGATAAGGCGTGCTGCGCAGGTGGGGGGCCAAGTTCTGCCGCTGTAGTGAATGTTTTAGTTTTGGAATGAGTGCATCGAGCTCGATAAAGAGAGTGTCCCTGTTGTATGTCTTTTATAAGTCCGCATTGTTCGATTATATCTCCAATTATATCTAGTATCTCAAATGGATTCAATTCTTGTGATGCAGGTGCGGAAGTGTTGTTAATTTTTTCAGACCTGAAAAAAACATACCTCATGTTATGCTTAACGATCTGTGAGAATTTTTCCCATGTATAAGTGAGTTCATCGTCTTCTGTCATTCCATACGGATCACGTCTGACCCATTGTTCTTGAGGGATTGCGGTGCATATATCATTGGCGACATCGTCATTACATCCAATATGATCAAAGATAATATCCGTAATATCCGACAGCAATCCGTCGACACCTATCCATCCGCCTTCTTGAGAACACCATCCAACGCTATCTGTGGGATCTTCATACCAGCGAGATATTCCTTGATGTATTAGAGGTATGATGTCATCAAGTGGAACGGCGTTTTTGTTGTCGCAATAACTACATGTGTTTTTGCCATTTAGTTTTATAATGTGGTTTGCTAAATAGTCTTCATGTATGCATTCTGGGCAAATCGTGGAGCCTGTTTCTGTAAATAAATTGTCGAGTTGGCGTTTTGTGAAGCTCATAATTCACTCAATGCCTTTTGGGTTCTAGGTGTTTCTGTTTTGAATGTTGCCGCTAGGATGCTTTATTGCTCAACAGAAGAGGGGGGAGAGAGTCAAAGGGAGCATATGGGTGACTATAGTAGAACCAAATGGAAGATTGAGCAGTGTCGTCGTTTTTTTGTGTGGTTTTGTTTGCATTTCAAAAAATTCTACACCCGCACCTTCTTTTCGTACAGGTCGGGCAGGTCGTTTTCCAGCAGCACGGCGTCGCCGGGGCCGATGTTGGCGGCCAGCCAGGCGCGGGCGGCGGCGAAGTCCGGGCATTCCACCACCAGCTGATCCGGCCCGGCGGCGGCGCGGAAGGCATCCACCAGCGTGGGGATGCGGGCCGGGGCCACGGCCAGCAGCACGTCGGCACAGGCTGCGGCGCGCGCGCCAAGGTCGGCGTGGGCGCTGTCGTGCAGGGTGCCCAGTTCCACCATGCCGGGGGTTACCAGCACGCCCCGCCGCCCGGACTTGCGGTACAGGTCCAGGAGGTCGAGGGCGGATGCGAAGCCGGAGGGATTGGAATTGTAAGCGTCGTCGATGAGCACGGAACCGTCGGGCTGGGGCTTCACTTCCAGCCGGTGGGTGATCTGCGGCAGGCTGCGCAGGGCGCTGACCACCCGCTGCGGCTCCACGCCCACCCCGCAGGCGGCGGCAAAGGCAAGAGCCACGTTGTCCACGTGGTGCATGCCGTGGATGGGCGCGCGCACTTCGTATTCCTGCCCCTGATACAGCAGGCGGGCGTGGATTCCGGAAAGGTCCTGCCCGGCTTCCAGCACGCGCACGGACGGTTCTGTCGTTCCCGCCCTATCCGCCGTGTCCGTCACGCCCGCATCGCCCGCCACATTGGGTCCCGCGCCGCCGTCCCCGCCCGCGCACAGCAGCACCGCGCCCGCGTTGACGGCGGCAAAGTCGCGCGCGTGGTCGTACGCCAGCAGGGCGGCGGGCAGCACCACCCGGCCCCCACGGGCCACGGTGGCGTGCGCCAGTTCGAACTTGGCCCGCACCACGGTGGCCAGGTCCTTGAAGCGTTCGTAGTGCGCCGGGCCCACGTTGGTGATGATGGCGAAATCGGGCGGGGCCAGCCTGCACAGCCGTTCGATGGAACCGATGCCGTAGGCGCCCATTTCCGCGATGAAGAAGCGGTGCGCGTCGGTCAGCCGCTCCCGGATGATGCGCGAAATGCCCATGGGCGTGTTGATGCTGCCCGGCGTCATCAGCGTGGGATGGTAGCAGCCCAGCACGTGGGCCAGGATGTGCTTTACGCTGGTCTTGCCGTACGAGCCGGTGACCGCGATGACCGTGGGCGCAAGGCGCAGCAGCTTTTCGTGCGCCTCGTTCCAGAAGCCCTGCTGGATGCGCGCCTCCACCGGGGCCAGCGAGGCGTTGGCTACAACCAGCGTCAGCGGCAGCGCCTGCACCCCGAGTATCCAGAACGGCAGCAGTGTTGCGGGCGCGGCCGGGCACAGGGCCAGCAACACCGCGTACACCGCCGTCAGCCCCAGCGCCACGGACAGGATGCGCCTGACCCGCGCGGTGAGCACCAGCTTTTTCTTGGCGGCCTTCAGCGGATTGTCTTCCACGGCGGCCACGGCCAGCAGGACAAGGCCCGCCGCCCATTTGGCGTACACAGCGGATTCCGGCGCGGCCAGCGCCGCGCCCCAGCAGGCCAGCAGGGGCAGGGTGGCACGCTTGTCGAAGGCGCGGGAGGCGGCCATCCAGCGGCAAAAGCGCGGGCCGTCGTATTCTTCCTGCTGGAAGATGTGCAGGTAGGTCAGGCCGCGCCGCACGGCGAACGCAAGAAACGCCGCGCCCAGAAACAGAGAGCTAGCCACCGAAGATTTCCTCGCAGAAGGTGTCCAGGGCGTACACGGCCTGATGGCCGCCCGCCGTCAGAATATCCAGATGCCCGAAGCGCGGCAGCACCTGCAGGTGCGCGTGCGCCAGCAGCCGGGCAAAGTCCTGCCCCATGGAGGGCGGGGTTTCCGTGTCGTTTTCGCCGTACAGCAGGTGTACGGGGCAGTCCACGCGGGCGGCCACGTCGGACAGGTTCTCGTTGACCACGCTGACGAACACGGGCCGCAGCGGCCCCGCGTTGGCGTAGTCCGCGCTGCCGAAGAAGCGGCGCACCCGCTCCGCGCCAAAGCCCAGCCAGTGCAGGTGCTTCAGCGTCTTGAACGCGGCGATGCGGCACCCGCGCGTGAATTTCTCCATGGGGGTTCGGCGGCGGGGCAGCCCGGCGGCGGCCATCAGGAACAGTCCGTCCACCAGGTCCGGGTGGCGGGCCGCCAGTTGCAGACCCACCCGGCAGCCGAAGGAATGTCCCACCCATATCCGCCTGCCGCGCGGCAGGGTGCGCAGCCAGGCGGCGGCGTGGTCGGCGTAGTCCTGGGTGCCCCAGGTGGCGGGCGGCATGCAGGAGAGGCCAAAGCCGGGCATGTCCAGCAGGTAGTTGTCGCGCCCGTGGGTGCAGGTATTGGCCAGCGGCAGCAGGTTGGCGTGGGTGTGCATCCAGCCGTGCGCCCATATGATTTGCGGAACGATCTGGGGGGCGATCTGTTGCGCGGCATCTGCTGCGCCGGTGTCCTCCGGCTTTCGGCGGGCGGGCGCGGCGTTGGGCAGGTGCACCACGTACATGCAGGGGGCTGCCGGGTCTGCGGCGGCGGAGGGCGTGGCGTTGAACTGGGCGGAATCCATTCTGGCCTCGGAGTGGTGTGTTCGGCGCTGCGGCCATTGCCCGCGTGCGGAAGGTGCCGCGAAAACGGGCGGGATCAACGGCGTGGCGCGCCCCGTGGTGTACACCGGGGGCGCGCGAAGGGGCAAGGGGCGTGGCGGACCAGCACCTGCATGGCGGACAGGTGCAGGCCAAAGGCGGAGGCGGCATGGCAAAAGAAACGCGCGCCGCCCGGTGGGACGGCGCGCGATGCACGCGGGGGGCATCATACCCCGGGCAAGCTGACGCTCTGGCTACCGGCGGGGGAACAGCCGGGCGGCCTCCGGGGTCGGATCTTCCGGACAGGCGGTGTGCCGGGCCATGGCCCGCGCCTCGTCGATCATCAGCGAGAGCAGCCGGGTGAAGCGCACCGGGGTTTCCGCCGCTTCCCACAGGAAGAAGGCGAACGAGCCGGGGATGGGGTTCACCTCGTTCAGCCACACCTCGTCGCGGGTGGCGTCGTACATGAAGTCCATGCGCGGCGCGCCGGTGCCGCCAAAGGCCGCGTAGGTGCGCACGGCAAAGTCGCGGATGCGGCCCTCCAGGCTTTCGGGCAGGTCGGGGTTGATCTCGCGCGTCAGCGAAAGCATGCCCGCGCTGCCGGAATCGCCCGCGCTCTTGGCGCCGCCCGCTCCGCCGGTCTTGCTGCCGGTCTTGCCGCCCGACGAAAGGTACTTCTGGCGAAAGTCCAGCAGTTCGCTGTCGCGCTTGGGCCGTTCGATGGCCGAGGTGGCGTGCCCTTCGCCGTTGCGCCGCACCGAAATGTTGTATTCCACGCAGCCGTCCAGATACGGCTCCACGATGGCCACGGTGTCGTTTGTGAACAGGCCGGGCAGCACCGCCTCTATTTCTTCGATGGAATCCACCTTGGCCACGCCGATGCTGCTGCCAAGGTGCGCGGGCTTCAGGCAGCCGGGCAGGGTGATGCCCGCCAGCGCGGCCTCGATGTCGGCGCGCGGGGGCAGCAGGCCGCCCACGGGCTTGCGCAGCACCGCGCAGGGCAGCGTGGGAATGCCGGTACCGGCCAGGGCCTGCTTGGTGGCCGCCTTGTCCATGAAGATGGCGGAGGCCAACACGCGCATGCCGGTGTAGGGAATGCCTGCGGCTTCGAACAGACCCTGCATGTCGCCGTCTTCGCCGTAGGGGCCGTGGAAGGCGGGGATGGCCACGTCGAAGGGAATGCGCCTGGGCTTGCCGAACAGTCTGGAGGTCTGCTCCACCAGCATGCCGCCCTTGCCGGGGGCGATCTCCAGCGAGACGGCGGGCAGGCCGTCGGCGTCGCGGGCGGGGATGTAGGTGGAGCGGTCCAGCAGCTTTTCGCCGGTGCGCCAGACGCCGCAGCGGTCCACGTAGACGGGCACGGGTTCGTACCGCGCGGCGTCCAGCGCCTGGATGACCTGCAATCCGGTGACGATGCTGACGTCATGCTCGGGCGAACGCCCGCCGAAAAAGACCGCGACGCGGATTTTGCCGTTGGACATGATGGCTTCCTGTATGGTTTGCGGGCGCGGCGCATGGCCATGCGGCCCGCCATGTGGATAATGACGATAATGGCGATAATGGCGATAATGACGATAATGACGATGATGCGCGGCGCGCGGGATAGCGCGGGCGCCGCCATGGTTGTAGCGCCGGGACGCTCCCTTAACAAGGGGATGGCGCATCCCGAACGGCTGCGGGCAGACGGCTACGGGCAGACGGCTGCGGTGCGGACGGGTGGCGGGCGCCCGGCGGGAGGGAGAGGCGGCTACACGGGGCACGGGGCCGCTTGCCCCGCCGGGCGGGCTGTGCCATGAACGGGACTGCGGGCGCGCGGGCAGGGCACGCCCCGTTCCGGCCTTCGGGCCGCCATCCGGGGGTTGCGCCACGGGATGGAACGACATGTGCACCACAGCGGCTCATGCGCCCGGCATTGCGCCGGGCCTCGCGCTTGCTCATGACGGGGGCGAGGCTTCCGGTGAGAAGCGCATCATTACCAGTTGCACCCGCGACTGCCCCAACAGCTGCGGCCTTGTGGCCACCGTGCGCGATGGCCGTCTGGTGCGGCTTGCGGGCGACCCGGACCACCCGCTGACGCGCGGCAAGGCCTGCGTCAAGGCGCAGCGCTATGTGAAGCGGGTGTACAGCCCGGAACGCATCACGCACCCGCTGCTGCGCGACCACCGCACCCAGCCGTGGCGGCGGGCCACGTGGGACGAGGCGCTGGACCGCATCGCCGCGCGCATGACCGCCATCCGCGACGAATCGGGCACGGAAGCCATTCTGTACTATCAGGGCTACGGCGAACGTACCGCGCTGAAGCTGCTGAACCGCTATTTCTTCAACCTGTTCGGCGGGGTGACCACCCTGCGCGGCTCGCTGTGCGGCGGGGCGGGGCAGGGTTCGCAGAACCTCGATTTTGGCGAACGGGTCTCGCACGACCCGCTGGACCATTACAACTGCAACTCGCTCATCCTGTGGGGCCGCAACCCGGCATCCACCCAGATCAGCCTGGTGCCCATCCTGCGCGAGATTCGCAAGCGAGGGGCAACGGTCGTTCTGGTGGACCCGGCCCGCAATCGCTCGGCCCCGCTGGCCGACCGGCATATCGCCCCGCGCGCGGGCACCGACGCCTTTCTGGCCATGGCGGTGACCAAACTCATCCTGCATGCCGGGGGCGAGGACCGCGAATTCATGCAGCATCACGCTGAGGGCGCGGCGGAATACCTGCGCATCCTTGACCGGTACACGGTGGACGACCTGTGCGCCCGTTGCGGCGTACCCGTGGCCGACGCGGAATTTCTGGCGGACATGGTGCTGCGCCAGCGGCCCACGTCCATCCTGCTAGGCTGGGGCATGCACCGGCACGAGGCGGCGCACCTGTCCATCCGCGCCGTGGACGCGCTGGGGGCCATAAGCGGCAACATCGGCGTGCCGGGCGGCGGGGTGAGCCAGGGCTTCGAGGAATACGGCCCCTACGACCAGCAGTACTGGGGCGACGGGCTGAACCCGCCCCGGCGCACCCTGTTGCTGCCCGAGATTGGCCGCGAGATTCTGGACGCGCGCGACCCGGAAATCCGCATGATCATGGTCACGGCGGGCAACCCGGCTTGCATGGCGGCGGATGCCGGGGCCGTTACCCGCGCCTTCCGCAAGGCGGAATTCGTGGTCTATTCCGGCCACTTCATGGACGACACGGCGGATCTGGCCCACGTATTCCTGCCCGCCACCACCTTTCTGGAAGAAGACGACGCCATGGCCAGCTACGGCCACAACTACGTGGGGCCGGTGAACAAGGCCATCGAGCCGGTGGGAGAGTGCCGTTCGGAATTCATGATGTTCCACGATCTTGCGGCGCGCTTTCCCTTTGCCGAACGGTTTCGGCGCGGGGTGGACGAGTGGCTGTGCGACCTGTGCACGCCCATGTGGGCGCAGGGCTGCACGCTGGAGCGGCTGCGCGCCGGGGCCTACCGGCTGGACGCGCCCATGGCGCCCTACGCGGACAAGACCTTTCCCACGCCGTCCGGCAAGTTCCGGTTCATGACCGACTTCGACCCCGCTGGGCTGGGCGCGGTGGAGCCGGACTATCCCTACCGCCTGCTGACCATCGCCCCGCACGGGTACATCTGCTCCGAGCGCACCATGGCCGAGCACGACGCCCTGACCGAGGTGGTGCTGGCCACAAAAGAAGCCGCCCGGCTGGGCCTGTCCGACGGGGCGGTGGTGCGGGTGGAAAGCAGGGTCGGCGCGGTGAAGGCCGTCCTGCGCACCGCAGACGGCCAGCGGGCGGACATCCTGGTGGCCGAGCGCGGCGGCTGGAACAAGGCCGGACACGGGCTGAACCTGCTCACCCGCGCGCTGGCCAGTCTGGTGGGGCGCGGCACGCCGTACTACGAAACCTGCGTGCGGGTAACCCCGTGGCCCGACGATGGTGTCACGGGGCTGCGCGTGCTGGTGGTGCGGCACAGCGACGACGCCCCCTGCGGCAACTTCTGCAAGGAACTGGCGCGCTGCGGCGCGGCGCTGACCACCCTGCGACCGGGGCAAGGTGATGTTTTGCCTGCGGCGGGAGATGCGCTGCCGTCGCTCGACGCAGCCCTGGCCGGGTACGACGCGCTGGTGGTCCTGGGCGGCCCGCAGCACTGCTGGGACGACGAAGGCTCGCCCCATTTCCCGCACCTGATGGATCTGCTGCGCGTCTTCGACGCGGCGGGCAAGCCGGTGGCTGGCATCTGCCTGGGAGCGCAACTGCTGGCCCGCGCCCATGGCGGCAGGCCGTGGACCATGGACGCGCCGGAGTTCGGCTTTGTGGCCTTCATGCCCACCGACGCGGGTCTGAGCGACCCCGTGTTGGGTCCGGCTCTGTCCGGGGCGCTGCCCCTGCCGCGCCTGATGTCTTTCCACGAAGACACCTTCGACCTGCCGCAGGGGGCCACCCTGCTGGTGCGGGGCGACCGGTGCCGCAACCAGTGCTTCCGCGTGGGCAACGCCTCGTACGGGTTCCAGTTCCATCTGGAGGTGGATTCCGCCATCGTGCAGGACTGGGTGGACATATTCCGCAAGGGGCGCATGAGCGAATACGCAACCTACCGCGAGAAGTTCGACGACGTGTACTTCGACGACCTGGCCCGCGACATGCCACTGCTGGTTGAAGCCTCCGAGGTGTTCTGCCGCAAGGTGGCGGCGGCGTGGCTGGCCCTTGCCCGGCGGGAGAACGGCTTAGCATCTCCAGCACAAATTCAGTACGGGTAAGACCGTGTCTGACTATTGCCTTAGTGCATGCCCATCCCTCTAGTGATTTTTTTCTTCTATTATTCTGACGACACTCTTGAATGCATCCTTGAGTTTTGGGATGAGTGTTTTCTTAAGTGACATTGCGCTCGCGTCTCGTATCGTACGCTCAAGTATTGTCGCTGGTGGTTTACTGTGATTTTTAGATATCACTCCTGTCCTGTGGTGCAGAGCCCCATTACGATTCGCCCAGAAATAAGGTATATCTCCTTCTTCGAAATCTGCTATCTCAGCCTTTGTAAGGCGATGGATGTTGCTGGTGAGATTTCGCGTTTCTCTTGCTGTTAATGTGTGGGCAAGCAGTCTTTTTTGTACTTCAGATATGCGCATTGCTGTGCTTTGTGGGAAAGGCGTCCAAAGCAGTAATTGTGTTATTTTGTAAAATGCTGTAAATCTTGGCAGGTATCTGATTTTTATATTTTTTTCGTATAGAATGGCTGCTGACGTATCTATAAAGTGTTTTCTTCGTGATTTAATTAAGTTGAAACATGCTGCAAAACCATCGACGAGTGCGGAGATGTTTTTTTTGTTATCCAAGGGTATTGAATCTTTTTTGTTTAATGAGTGATGTGTGTATTCTATCGTTTTTAAAAAGCTTAGTTCATTGTTGAGTATATTCGCTTCAATGTTTGTAAATTGGTAAATGTCGTTCATGGCGTAGTGCAAATATTGCAATATTCCTGAATTTAATACGATTTCTGAGTGATCTGGCAGGGTGTCATCCAGAATGATCTCCCCGTCGATAATGTAGGGCATTCCGTTTGTGACAATGATGTTTTCGAAGTGAAGGTCTGTTGCTTTTGTGTATAAAGAAATGCACATTACCATTCCAAGTGCAAACATAAACCCAGATATGTCGTTTCCGTTGTTTATTCCTTCTACTTTAATAAATTTTTTGATGCAATAATTTCCATTTTCGTGTGCTTCAATTTTTTGGATTGGAGGATTGTTGCATATTTTATCGTGAAATGCTTCGGTGATGAAGCTGTTTATGACCCTTTGGGTTGCGCAGCATGACGGTTTGAATACGTATTTTTCTTTTGAATATGCAAGGATGACGTTAAAAAACAGCGTCTCTCTTCCAAGGTTGTGTGAGTCGCTTCCAGGGAATTGTATTTCAAGAGAGTAAGGCTGTGTGGGAAATTTTGTTCTGATGAAGGCATGTATTTCGTTGAGGGCAACGGTGATGTATTTTGTTTTGTTTTTAACTATGCGCTGAAATGTCTCGTCAATGTAGCTAAGCGAGATAAGTTCTGCGAGTCTTGTGTCGAAATTGTTGTTAATGCCAGCCATCAAGGTGATCGATGGCGCGTATAGTTCGATGCCTATTTTAACGAGCCGCTGTTCAAGTGTTTTTAGATCACACTCGAAAGGTGTACGCACTGGAAATTCTTTGAAGTAGCATCGAACAAGCTCTTTTACAGAATCAGTCAGGGCTTGTTCGATGCTTTGGGAGTGGAGGTTCACCGCAGAGCCCGGCGAGCATGGGCGGACAACTTGTCTCTTTGGGTCAAGCCTGCGCGTGTAAAGAAAATTTCTGTGCCTTTTAGAGGGAGCAGGTATATAGCTGTATGTTCAAAGTCTTGAACAAATTTGCTTAACAGTGCGGTTCCGATGCCTTGCCTTTGCATGTCTTTTCCGACAACCAATTCGGCAAGCCATGTGGCGAATACGTTGTCGGTGAAAGCTCGAATAAAACCAATAGGTTCTTTGGATTTGTTGATTGCAATGCGATAGTAGTCTGTGTTTGTGAACGCTTCTTTGATTTTTTTCCAATCGTATGCGGTTCCCCATCCGCATGATACATAGATATGCCCAATGTGTGTGCATGTCTGTTCGGTGAGGTCTGCTTTGTCAACTATAGAAAACTCCATTTGCATTTTCTCCTCGTCTAAGAGTGGCAAGATTGGCAGGCTGCGCTTCCGCTGCTTCCCCCGGGAATGATTACGTTGTCGCATGTTCCTGTTGCGCAACATGTTGTAGAGTCTGCGACGGACGTTATTGATTTTGTATGTAGCTCGATTTCATACGCCTGTAACATGTTTACAGGGTTCTTTGGAATTATTAAGTTATTGTTATCCGCGTCTGGATGGATTGGTATTATTTCAAACGAAGTTGGGCCGTGGGATTTTTTCATTATTATATTTGGTTTTTCGATAAATTTTTCAAAAATTCGGCTGTCTGAATTTATATAGTCCATGAATTCTTGAGTTATTCTGTAGTCGTTAGATGCTATTTTTAATTTTCCATTATGCCTAACTACGTAAACATACACGCAGTCCTCGTTGTTTACATAAAGTTTGTGAGTGTCTCCTGTTGAATAATTTCGGGCAGTGCTTACGACCTCGTTACTGTTGAGTTGTTTTATGTCATGATTCCATATGTCCAGAACGCGTCTCGCGTAATTTATATCCTTTGCGTTCGTGAGAAGTGGATTTGAAACCACAGAGGCAGCAGCCAGAAATTGGATCAAGGTTTTCATTTCTGCTCCTATTTTCGGTTTAGGCGGGAAGCTATACAGGCACATTGTCGATATTGAAAGTCAAAGTCAATAAATTTATTTGCAGCTTTTGGAATGGCAATGCCAGGTGCCAAAGGGGGACGGAGGAGCCTTCCCCACGCGTTGTGTACACTATTTATACTGTTCAGGGGCGCGGTTACGGCTGCCGTAACGGGGGCCTCTCTGGGAAAGTTGTCGTTTGTTAATAGTCTGAAGCCCCGGCCCCGCGCCGGGGTTTTTCGCGTGGCGGCGGCAGGCGAAAACGACTGGCCCGTGGCCCCGCGCCGGGTCGTGCGTCAATGGTGTGGGGAGCGTGTTCCGCGTTGACCTGCCCGTGGGCGGGCCGTCCCCGGATTTCGCGCATCTCCGGCGTGCAGATGGCGGGGATGCCCACCGGAAGGTACACCGGCCTGACAAGGCGGTCCCGTTCCCCGTTCTCAGGTTCAATGGCACGACGCACAAGGCCCCCGGCACGTCCACACGTGACGCCGGGGGCCTTTCCGCGTGGCCGTGCAGGGGTGGCCCGCGGACAGGAGGATGCACCAAGGAACGGATGCATCACGGTATTCCGCCGGGCATTCCGCCGGTTGCGGGGTGCAGCCCGCGCCGTCGGAACTCCGGATCGGAAAAGCGGGGCGATGGGGGAAGGCGGCGGGCCTGCCCGCAAGGGAGTGCCCGCCGCCTGCCGCACTACATCTTCAGGCCCAGGGCCTTGGCCACGCCCGCGCCGTATGCGGGATCGGCCTTGGCGCAATTGCCCACATGGCGGCGCTTGATTGCTTCCGGTGCATCGCCCATGGCCCGGGCGGTGTTCTGGAACAGTACTTCCTGCTGTTGCGGGGTCATCAGGCGGAACAGGCGTCCCGGCTGGTCGAAGTAGTCCACGTCGTCGCAGGTGTATTCCCAGTGCCCCGCCTCGCCGCTGAGGGCCAGCGGGGGCTCGGCGAAGTCGGGCTGCTGCTGCCATTCACCGTAGCTGTTGGGCTCGTAGGCCAGGGTGCTGCCGTGGTTGCCGTCCACGCGCATCATTCCGTCGCGGTGGTAGCTGTGCATGGGGCAGCGCGCGGCGTTTACCGGGATCAGGTGATGGTTCACGCCCAGCCGGTAGCGGTGCGCATCACCGTAGGAGAACAGGCGGCCCTGCAACATCTTGTCGGGCGAAAAGCCGATGCCCGGCACCACGCTGGCGGGGTTGAACGCGGCCTGCTCCACCTCGGCGAAGTAGTTTTCGGGGTTGCGGTTCAGTTCCAGCACGCCCACCTCGATGAGCGGGTAGTCCTTGTGAAACCATACCTTGGTCAGGTCGAAGGGGTGGTAGGGGCAGGTGTCCGCGTCCTTTTCGGGCATGACCTGCACGTACAGGGTCCAGCGGGGGAAGTCGCCGCGCTCGATGCTGTCGTACAGGTCGCGCTGGTGGCTTTCGCGGTCCCTGGCCACGATGGCCTCGGCCTCGGCGTCGGTCAGGTTCTTGATGCCCTGCTGGGTGCGCAGGTGGAACTTTACCCAGTAGCGCTGGTTGTCCGGGCTGATGAAGCTGAAGGTGTGGCTGCCGAAACCGTGCATGTGCCGGTAGCTGGCGGGGATGCCCCGGTCGCTCATGACCACGGTGACCTGGTGCAGCGCCTCGGGCAACGAGGACCAGAAATCCCAGTTGTTTTTGGCGCTGCGCATGTTGGTGCGCGGGTCGCGCTTCACGGCGTGGTTCAGGTCGGGGAATTTCAGCGGGTCGCGCAGGAAGAAGACCGGGGTGTTGTTGCCCACCAGGTCCCAGTTGCCCTGTTCCGTGTAGAACTTGATGGCGAAGCCCCGGATGTCGCGTTCCGCGTCGGCCGCGCCGCGTTCGCCCGCCACGGTGGAAAAGCGCACGAACAGGTCGGTCTTCTTGCCGATTTTCGAGAACAGGGCGGCCTTGGTGTACCTGGTGATGTCGTGGGTGACGGTGAAGGTGCCGTACGCGCCGGACCCCTTGGCGTGCATGCGCCGCTCGGGGATTACCTCCCGGTCGAAGTGGGCCAGCTTTTCCAGAAACCACACGTCCTGCAGCAGCATGGGGCCGCGCGGCCCGGCGGTCATGGCGTTCTGGTTGTCGGGTACGGGGGCGCCTGCGTTGGTGGTGAGCTTGTGCTTGGTCATGGATTCCTCCTGTTGGGGGTGGCTGTTAAGGGGGGGCCAGCGGGTAGCAGTCCGGAGAGACTGGCGTTATAGAAGATGATAAAAATACTTTCGTAATAATTATTATCCATAAGCCGGAAACCCTGTCAATAAAAATGAAAAGGCCCGGCGTGGCCGGGCCTGATGTGCTGGTGATGTCCTGTAAATGTAGTGAAATGTGGATAGACAGCGTGGTCGGGCCGCTTCAGTCTGAAGGATGTTCTGTGTCTCGGGTGCGGGCGGCTTTCGTCTTGGTCACCGCGCAATCCTGGGTTTTTTGATCCGTATTCCGACAGGTTGGGCACAGCCCGAACATGTCGAAGCGGTGGCTGTCCACGGTAAAGCCTGTTTCCGCCGCCATGCGCGCCACCATTTCGTCCAGCCCCTGCAACGAGTAGTCGGCGATGGCCCCGCAGCGTGTGCAGATAAGGTGGGGGTGCGGTTCCGGGTGCCTGCCGTCATAACGGCTGCCCAGTTCGCCAAAGCCCAGTTCCAGCACCTCGCCGTCTTCCTTCAGCAGGGCGATGGTCTTGTACACCGTGGCCAGACTGGTGGTGGGAAAGTCCGGCAGGATGGCCTGGTGCAGTTGTTCCACCGTGGGGTGCCCATCGTGTTCGACCAGGGCGCGGATGATGGCTGCCCGCTGCGGGGTAAGCCGGTGCCCGTTGTCGCGCAGACGGTCCAGCAGGGTGGCGAGGCGGGTGCGGGTATTCATGAAAGCCGGTGCGTTCCGGAGCCGGGGCGGTTGTCGTGGGGCCTGTGCGTCCAGTTCGATCAGCTGCGACCAGTCGCAGCCGATCGTGGATGCCCGCCTTCGTCCCTTGCGGGCCGGAGGCGGAGCAGCCTGAAGATCGGTTGATCGTGGATAAAAGATATTCCGGGGTGGGTAGGGTGTCAACGCGGGGGCTTGCCGGTGCCGCCGGTGGCCTCTTCGTCCTTGCTCGGGGTGCCCGGCACCCAGCCCAGGGGCGGGGCTGCCTTTTCTTCGTCCCCCCCGTCGGGCGCCCCCCGCGTCTTCAGCACCGAAATCAGCATGGACCCGGCGATGATGCCGAAGGTCACCAGCAGGGCCACGCCGGTGGAAATGATCTTGGCGTCGAAGGCGGCGTTGACGATCATCTTGGCGCCGATGAACACCAGTACCAGCGACAGGCCGTACTTGAGGTAGCGGAAGCGGTGGATGACCCCCGCCAGCGCGAAGTACAGCGCCCGCAGGCCCAGAATGGCGAACACGTTGGAGGTGTAGACGATGAACGGGTCGGTGGACACCGCGAAGATGGCGGGGATGGAATCCAGCGCAAAGATCAGGTCGGACACCTCGATGATCACCAGCACCACCAGCAGCGGAGTGGCGTGCAGCAGGCCGTTCTTGCGTACCACGAAATGCCCGCCCTCGTAGCCTTCCGTCAGCCGGAGGTGGCGGCGGAACAGCCGCACCACCCGGTTGCCGGAAAGGTCGGGCTCGCTGTCGGCGGCCAGCAGCATCTTGATGCCGGTAACCACCAGAAACCCGCCGAACAGGTAGATCACCCAGTGGAAGGCATTCAGGATGGCCGCCCCGGCCAGGATAAGCCCGGCGCGCATGGCCAGCGCGCCCAGAATGCCCCAGAACAGCACCCGGTACTGCAAGGCGGCGGGCACCGCGAAATGGGTGAACACCAGCACGAACACGAAGATGTTGTCCACGCTGAGGCTTTTTTCGATGAGGTAGCCGGTGATGTATTCCAGCCCCTTCTGCTCGCCCATGAACACGAACACGCCGCCGCCGAAGGCCAGTGCCAGCACGAAGTAGGCAAGGCTCATCCACAGCGCGCCGGACAGGGACATCTCCTTGTCCTTGCGGTGCAGCACGCCAAGGTCGAAGGCCAGCAGGACGAGCACGAAAAGATTGAAGCCGCCCCAGAGCATGTAGCCGGACATGTATGTTCTCCCTGCCAGGTTAGGTCGGATGGTGTCGCATGGGGTGAAGCGGTGCGAAACCGCGCGCCGGGCCACGCGTTGGGGGTGCTGGCCTGCGGGGACGCTTTTCGATGCTCGCAATCTAGCAGGATGGCGGCATGGACGCAACGCGGCGGTCGGGCGGGGCGTTGCCGCATTGCCGTACGGTGTGCCGGTGCGCCAGAAGGGGCGGGGCATCCGGTAACGGCTTGCCACGTGGCCGTCACGCCGTTGCGCAATGTTTTGCACCGTGCGGAAAAGAAACGCATTTTGGCTTGCGCGACAGACCATCCCGGACTATAGCGCATGCAACGGGGACCGCATTGCGCAGGAAGGCGCCCAGGGCGCCGCACCTCGCCACCTTCAACCGTCGCAGAAGGATGTCCGTTCGATGAGGTACTTGTTGCTGGCCATCATCATTCTCACCTCGGCCCTGTTCACGTTCGTCCATGCGCAGAACGAGGTAACGCGCGATGCTGCGGCATCCGCGCCCTTTGAAGCAACGCAGGACCGCTGAGCCAAGCGGCGTTCCACGCCGGCGAGCGCGCCGACCAGCCTTCGGGCCGGTCGGCGCGTTCCGTTTTTTCGGTGTCCGGGGTGCGTCCGTATGCCTTGCGCCCTGTGGAAGGTCCGGGCCGGGCTGGCGCGTTGCGTAAGCCGCGGTTTGTCACCCCTCGTCGTGAGTTCACTGCGGGTGATATGCTGCCAGCGTCGAACGCAAGATAATTCATGGCGTTGTGCACTGCGGGTGCAGCATGGTGCGAAGCACGGAACAGGTTGCGCAGCAGGGCTTGCATTGCCCGCAGGAAGATGTATAGTAGGGCCGTTGCGTCCGAAACAGTTCTTTCGTGAAGCACACGGCATTTACCCTCAGAAGCTGAACAAGGAATCTCCCATGCGTTTCATTTCCCTTTCCGTCCGCGCCACCGCATTCACCGGTTCCGACCGGTCCTATGCCCGTGGTGAACGCGCCACCGGGACGGGAGGGGGCGCATAGCGGCATTCCGCACGCACACGCAACACGCGGCCCCGTCCACCAGCCTGGTAGACGGGGCCTTTTCTTTTTCCCCACCCGACAAACTTGCCCCAAGGGGCACCCGGCGTCTGGCCGCCCCCCGCGCACTGCACGGGCAGGGCCAAGGCCGCGCCGAAGGAGGAACGACATGCGCGAAGAAACCATTGCCGTGGTACGGCGCAGACTGAAGCAGGAAATCCGCGACCTGCGCGAGGCCCTGGACCGCTGGCGCGGCCTGCAGGGCGTGGAGGATGCGAACGACCCCGAACGGCTGCCCGATGTGGAAGGCATGACCTACCGTTCGTGGAAGCAGCGCACCGAGGCCCGCTTGCAGGTGCTGCGCGCCACGCTGGAACGGCTGGACGACGAGGACTTCGGCTACTGCGACGACTGCGGCAACGAGATTCCCGCCGCGCGGCTGCTGGCCGTGCCCACCACCAACCGCTGCGTGCACTGCATGTCCGCGCGCGAAGAGCGCGGGGTGCAGGCCCGGCCCATGGTGTTCTGACAGGGGGGCTCCGCATTGGCGGGGCCCCTTTTGCATGCCCGGAACTCCCCGTCTCGCCCGTCTCCCCGTTTCGCCCGGCCTTCCGGGCCCGCCAGCCACGTCCGTTCCCTGCCTTTTTCCCCGCCGTCCCCGTTGCCTCTCCGCCCCGCCCCCTGTTACAGCAAAAACAGGACATCCCTCCGCTTTTTCTCCATCCCCCATTTCCTTCCCCGCTGGAGGCCCCATGCTCGACGCGATCATGTTCCTGTCCGGCGCCATGGTCATGGTGCTCGAAATGGTGGGGGCGCGCCTGCTGGCGCCGCACCTGGGCACCTCGGTCATCGTCTGGACCAGCCTTATCGGGGTGGTGCTGGCCAGCCTGAGCGCGGGCTACTGGCTGGGCGGGCGTCTGGCCGACCGCACCCTGTCGCGTCGCACCCTGTCGCGTCGCACCCTGTCGCGCATCCTGGCCGGGGCCGCGCTGTCCGTGCTGGCCGTGGCCCTGACGCATGGCCGGGTGGTGGGCTGGGTGGCCGGAGGGCTGGATTCGCTGTACCTCGCCGCCGTGGTGGCCGCCGTGCTGCTGTTCGCCGTGCCGGGCATGCTGTGCGGCATGGTATCGCCCTATGTGGTGCGCCTGGCCCTGTCGGACATGGACACCTCCGGCGCGGTGGTGGGGCGGCTGTACGCCGTGTCCACGGCGGGCAGCATCCTGGGCACCTTTCTGGGGGGCATGGTGCTGGTTTCGTGGTTCGGCAGCACGCTGATCCTGCACGGGGTGGCGGCCTGCCTGCTGGCGGCCTCGCTGCTGGCGCACCCCCGCGCGCCGCTGGCCCGGCTGGCCCTGCTGGCCGGGGTGGGCGCGCTGGCCTGGGCCTCGCACGCCTATGCCGCCTTTGCGGAACGCTACTACGGCGTGCGGGTGACCGAGACGCCGTACAACCACATCCGTGTCTACGACGCCACCCTGGCCGGGCGGCCCCTGCGCCTGCTGGCCACCGATCCGGGCCGCTACCAGTCCGCCGCCTATCCCGACGACATGGCCGAACTGGCCCTGCCGTACACCCGCTTCTATGCCCTGGGCCCGGCGCTGGCGCCCGGCGCGCGCCGGGTGCTCATGCTGGGCGGCGGCGGGTATTCCGTGCCCAAGTGGCTGCTTTCCGGGCGGGCGGGGCTGGACGCGGAGAACTTGCGGGTGGACGTGGTGGAACTGGACCCCGGCATGACCGGGGTGGCCCGTCAGCACTTCGGCCTGATCGACGACGCGCGGCTGCGCATCTTTCACGAGGACGCGCGGGCCTTCCTGAACCGGCGGGCGCGGCAGGCGGAGGCCGGGCCTGACGTCCTTTCCGGCGGCGACGCCACAGGAAGAGGGGACGGCGCGACTCGCTACGATCTGATCTTCACCGACATCTTCAATTCGTACTATTCCGTGCCGTTCCACGTGGGCACGGTGGAGGCGGCCCGCCGCATGCGCGCGCTGCTGGCCGACGACGGGGCCGTGGTCATGAACATCATCTCCGCCGCCGGGGGCGAGGACGGGCGGCTGTTCCGGGCCATCCGCGCGGCGTTCGCCGCCTCGTTCGCGGACGTGCGGGTGTATGCCGTGGCCACAGCCGATTCGACGGACTACGTGCAGAACCTGATGCTGGTGGCCCGCCCCGTGACGGGGCTGCCGGAAACGCCCGCCGCCGCCCTGACGCCGGACGTGCGCGAGATGCTGGCCCGCCGTCTGGAATTGCCCCCGGTGGGGTCGGGCGCTGCGCGTGACGACGTGCCCCCGCTGACCGACGACTACGCCCCCGTGGAGCGGTATGCGCTGGGGTTGGTGCGCTGGCGGTAGGGGCTGCTTCCACGGGCCCGGTCGCCCGTTGGCATCGGCCCCGAAGGTCACGAAGCGCGCCCGACGGGCAGGTTTGCGCGTCGCTCCGCGATAACGTGGGAGGGGGGTGATGTCCCCTCCGCCGCCATCCCGGCCTTGCATCATCCGCGCGATGCGTTATCCTGAAAGCTGGTTGCGTTCATCCGACGTCACGAAGCCCAAGGAGCATCGCCATGCATCCCCGTACCCGCACCGCCCGCCCCCGCGCCGTGGCCCTTGCCGCCACCCGCGACGATACCTTGTCCGTCGTCCTGCTGGCCTCCGTCGTCCTGCTTCTGCTGCTCGGCATGCTGGCGCTGGCTGCCCCGGCGCGCGCCGACGACAGCGAAGTGGGCTGCGTGACCACCGAATGGAAGCTGCTGGGCGCCAACCATCAGGTGTGCGTCTTCGCCTTCCAGGACCCGCGCCTGCCCGGCGTGTCGTGTTTCATCAGCCAGGCCAAGACCGGCGGCATCAGCGGCAGCCTGGGCCTGGCTGAAGACCCGTCCAACTTCTCCGTCTCGTGCAGCCAGACCGGCCCCATCACCATTCCCGACAAGCTGCCCGCCAAGGAAAACGTGTTCAAGGAATCGACCTCGGTGTTCTTCAAGGCCACCCGGGTTACCCGGCTGTGGGACAAGGAACGCAACACCCTGGTCTATCTGGCGGTAAGCCGCCGGGTCATCGAAGGTTCGCCGTACAACTCCGTATCCACGGTACCGGTGCGCCCGTAGGGGACACGGTACGTCCTTCATGGCGATTTCCGGTTTCCCCGTACCGGCTTTTTGCCCGGCCTGACAGCAAGGCCCGTCGCGATCGCGGCGGGCCTTCGTGCTGCCAGGGGCTGGCTGTCCCACTCCGGCTCTTGGGCTCCGGCTCTTAGGCTCCGGTTATCAGGCTCCGGTTATCAGGGGTTTGCCCGAATCGCGGCAGGTGCGTTATGTTACGAGGCGGGGATGGCCGAACCACGCCCTATGCCGCGCGCACGGGCTCGGAGGTAGCCGGATGCAGAACATGTACGGGATGCTGGCCGCATCCAGAAAGATCGTGATCGCGACGTGCCTTGCCGCGGCGATTTTCGGGTGGGCCGTGGCGGCGCGGGCGGGCAGCGTCAGCGACTATGCCGGGGACATGGTGTCGCTGGACGAGGCGGGCAAGGTGGAGAACACCAGCCGTCTGTTCTTTTCCGGCGGCAAGGTGCGCGTGGAAGTGCCCGCGCAAGAGGGCATGGGGCCCATGGTGCTCATCCTGCGGCCAGACCGCAAGGTGCAGTGGATCATCGACGAGGCGGCCAAGACATACTTCGAGCAGCCCCTGGACGACGCGGCGCCCCTGAATCCCTCCATGCACATGCCCATGGGCGACAGCACCGTGAAGGAAGAGCCGTTGGGCGCCGAAACGGTGAATGGCTACGTCACGCACAAGAAGCGGGTTACCACAACCTCCAGGATCATGGGCCACGCCCAGACCACCGTGTCCACGGTGTGGACGGCCGACGAGTTCGACGTACCCCTGCGGGAGCGTGATGAAACCGGCGAAACCGAGGAGTTCCGCAATATCAAGGTGGGGACGCAGCCTGCCGCGCTGTTCGAGGTGCCCAAGGGGTATGCCCGGAGCAAGGGCATGCCCGGCATGGCGGGGATGCCGGATATGAAGGATATGCCGGATATGAAAGGCATGCCGGATATGAAGGCGCTGGAAGGCATGGGCATGCCGCCGGGAATGAAACTGCCGGGGCAGTAGCCGCAACCTGTGGAAAAGAGACGACATAAAGGGCCAGGCATGAAAATGCCCGGCCCTTCTTTCTGGTGTCCGGCTGTGCAATTGGCGATGACCCCGGCGGGCGGACTGGCGTGTCCTAGCGGGCTTCCATCACCAGAATGCGCGTGCGCCCGGTGTCGGACTCGCGCACGGTAATCTCCACGGTGCGGGCATTGTTCTTTACGGCGTCCACCATCAGCGTGGCCGTCTCCTTGGTGTCGCAGTCGAACACATCGACGATCTCGCCGCGCATGGGCACGGCATCCACGTCGACTTCCACGAGATGGCCCGTTTCGGTGTCAAAGCCGTCCCACGCCATGGCGGCGCAGGGCAGGGTCAGGGACAGCAACGCGGCCAAGGCGAACAGGCGGATGAACGGGCGGACGAGCGGGCGGATGGTGTGCTTCATCCGGCCCGTGTAGCAGAGCCGGAACGGTGCGGCAAGTGCGTATTTTGCCGGTGTGTTACGGAAGCATCTTGAGGAATTCCCCGTATCCCTCGGCCTGCATGGCCTCGCGCGGGACGAAGCGCAACGCGGCCGAGTTCATGCAATAGCGCAGCCCCGTGGGCGCCGGGCCATCGGAAAACACATGCCCCAGGTGCGACCCGGCAATGCGGCTGCGCACCTCGGTACGCACCATCCACAAGGTGCGGTCCATGTGTTCGGTCACCACGTCGGATGCCACGGGCCGGGTGAAGCTGGGCCAGCCGGTACCCGAATCGTACTTGTCGGACGAAAGGAACAGCGGCTCGCCCGACACCACGTCCACGTAAATGCCCTGGCGTTTTTCATCCCAGTATTCGTTGTGGAAGGCGCGTTCCGTGCCTTCCTTCTGGGTGACCTCGTATTGCAGCGGGGTGAGGCGGGCGCGCAGTTCCTTGTCTGCGGGCTTGGAAAAGCGCTGCCATGGTGCGGGTGTGGTCATGGGATTGTCTCCCTTGATCCCGGGTGCGTCATGTGTGCCGTTGGGCACGACGTCCGGGGAGTGTGTCGGAAGGGGGGCGGCATCGGTTGCGGCCATGTCCGTCGCTGCCGCAACGGGTGCCGATGCGGATTGTTGCGCCGCCATGCCCGGCTGCCCGGCCAGCAGGGCGAACAGCAATACGGCCAGCATCAGCCAGAGCAGGTCGGGCAGGCCGTCGCGTGCGCGGAAGCGGCCGTGAACGGTGCGGGGCGGGGTGGCTTCCGCCGCTTCCTTGCCGGGCCGATGGCGCGGAACGCGCGGCAGGCGGGCGGCAACCCGCGAGAACAGGCGTGGCATGGCGTTCGGTGAACGGCGGAGGGGGCGCGTGGTGGCGCGTGGAGCGTGCATGGTTGCCTCCCGGCGGTGCCTGTGCGCCGCCCGGCCCGGGGCCCTGCTCCGGTCCCCTGCGTCTTGCCGGGGCATTTCCGGGTAGGGCGGGCCTCTCTTGTACAGGTAGAGCCTGCGGGGGCTGTGTCAAGGCAGGGGGAGGACTGGCGGTGAGACGCAGTGGGCAACCACAAGGGCATAAGGAGCATACCGGCCATGCCGGACAGACCAGACAAGCAGGACATGCCGGACAGGCCAGACAGGCCACGCACGCGGCGGGCCGGGGGTGAAATGCGCCCGCATGGTTCACAGAGGCCCGGAACATGGTTACCGTAACATCCCGGACCGGAGACGGACCGCCCGATGCGGAGCCGGTCCGGTGCAAGACCTTGCGCAGGAGCCCCCGCCATTGAACGGGCCCGCCAAGGGCTGTAGGGTGCCTGTCAGGGGTGTGTCTTCGCAAGACACGGTCTGGCGGAAATCCGTGACCGGCAAATTCGCCTGCCAAGGCCACATCCCATCCACGTTCCACTCAGGAGAACGCATGACCTTCGATTCCGAACGCGAGCTGCAACGCCTTGAAGGCAAACTGAAAGCCCTGCGCAGCAAGGAATACATCCCCGACGCCCTGCTGGAAATCGTGGCGCGCACCGCCGCCATCCAGCTGGAGGCGCGCGCCGCCGAACCCGCTGTCCCGCTGCCGGAACTGGCCACGCCCGAGGCCCACGCCCAGGGCGCGCCGCTGCTCCCGCGCGATGCCTTTACCTACGACCGGGCGCGCACGGCGGCCACCTTCGGTCGGCTGCTGGCCATGATGCGCGCCGCAGGGGGCAGCCTTGGCCCCGCCGCCGAGGTGGTGCGCGAGGCCATGGAAAAGGGCGAGCTTGCCGTGGAGGACGCCTGTGACGCGGCCCTGCGCGACGATGCGGCCTGGTTCGACGCCTGGGCCCTGCGCCTGAACGACGCCCCCAGCCTGGTGCGGTTTCTGGCCATGGGCAGCGTGGTGCCATCGGTGGAAGTGCTGGCCCAGGCGGTGGCGGCGGAACACGCCCGCCGCACGGGCGCGGACCAGCCGGGCGCCACCCCGGTGGTGTGGCAGCACGGCCACTGTCCGGTATGCGGCAGCGCGCCGCTGGTGGGGCGTCTGGTGGGCAAGGAAGGGGCGCTGCACCATACCTGCTCGTTCTGCCGTCACGAATACCGCGCCAAGCGGTTGCAGTGCCCGTTCTGCCTGGAAGGTGAATCGAAGAACCTCGAATACTTCACCGCCGACGGCGAACCCGGCTTTCAGGTGCACGTCTGCAAGTCGTGCAAGGGGTACATCAAGGTGGCGGATTTCCGCGAGTTCGACCGCATCTCCATCCCGGTGCTGGACGACCTGGAATCGCTGGCGCTGGACATCGTGGCCCGCCAGCAGGGCTATGCGCGGCCCACTCCGTCGGCCTGGGGGTTCTGATGGCCGGGCGAGACGCGACCGGATTGCCGACAGGGGCCATTCCGCGCCACGTTTCCGTGCGCCGCTACAAGGACGCGGCCTGGGGCGACGTGGACGACGTTCTGAGCCGCGAAGTGCCGGTGCGCGTGGAGTGGGGGCCGGAACCCGGAGACGCGGGCACAGCGGGCACACTGGGCATTGCCGCCGGGGCCACCCGGCTGTGGGCCTGGCCGCACGGCCTGGCCGACCTGGCCCTTGGCCATGTGCTGCTGGACCGGGTGCATCCCGCCGTGACCGGGCAGGAGCCGGGGGCGTGGGGCATCCGCCATGCGGGCACGGTGACCGAAGTGAGCGAGGGCGGCAGCCTTGGCTTTGCCGTAAGCCTGCGTGCCACACCGCGCGTCACGGCGCCGCAACCGCCCATGCCCATGCGGGCCGCCGTCCTGCTGGACGCCATGCGCGCCTTCATGGGCGAGGAAGGCTTGTGGGACGGCACCGGCTGCTTTCACCGCGCGGGCGTGTACGACCCCGTGCAGGGTCGCCTGCTGCGCCGGGCCGAGGACATCGGTCGCCACAACTGCATCGACCGGCTGGCCGGATGGGCCACGCGTGAAGGCGTGGACCTGGGCCCCCGGCTGCTGCTGGTTTCCGCGCGGGTGACGGCCAGCCTGTTCGCCAAGGCGCGCAGGGCGGGCTTTTCGTTCATCGTCAGCCGTTCCGCCGTGACCACCGGTTCGGTGGACATGGCCACGGAACAGGGGGTGACCCTGGTGGGTTTTGCGCGGGACCGCGAGGAACGCTTTACCGTGTTTGCCGATGCCGGGGGCAGGGTGCTGGAATGAGCCGACGGGGCACGGAACACGCGGCGGACATGCCGGAGGAAGGGGGGGACGCCACCCCCGGCGCTGGTGTCGACGTGGCCGTGGCCCCCGCGCCTGACGGTTCGCCGGTTCGTGATGACCCGTCTGGCCGTGACGACATGTCTGGCCGTGATAACATGTCTGGCCGCGACGACGCGCACGGCATCGTCGGCGTGGTGCTGGCGGGTGGGCTGTCCACCCGGCTGGGGCAGGACAAGACCCGGCTGCACCTGCACGGTGATGCCGCGCCAGGCATGCTGGCCCGTACGGCGGCGCTGCTGCACGCGGTCACCGGCGAGGTCTGGATATCCTGCCGGGGCAACCGCCCCTGCCCGGTGTCCGAAACGGGCGTTGACGGCCCCTACTACCGCCTGAACGACGAGGTGGAAGGCATGGGACCGTTCGGCGGGGTGATCACCGCCCTGCGCGTGGCCCAGGGACCGGTGCTGGTGTTGTCGTGCGATCTGCCGTTCATGGAGCGCGCCGTGCTGGAACGGCTGCTGGCCCACCGGGCCGCGCGCAGGCCGGGCGCGGTGATGACCACCTTCCAGCAGGTGGAGACCGGCTTCATCGAATCGCTGGTGGCCGTGTACGAATTCGAGGCCCTGCCGCTGTTCCGGCAGGCGCTGGAGGACGGGGAACGTAAACTGAGCCGGGTGGTGCCGCCGGATCTGCGCGAGCATATTCCTTACACGGTGCGCGAAGCCTTGCCGTTCTTCAACATCAACTATCCCGCCGACCTCGAGATGGCCCGGCGGATCATCGGCGGGCTGTAGCGGGCAGGCCGCACGGGCCGCGCGCATGCCCCTCTTCCGGAACACCGGGAGCGGGAACGCCGGAAACCGGAATGCCGGGAGTTGGAATGTCATGACCAGTACCACCGTGATGGCCAGGAATGCCGACGCACCCACCACCAGCGCATCCGCAGCGCCCGGCTCCAGACCCGGCTCCGATCAGGACGCCGCGGCAGACCGCGCCACCCTGACCGACGCCCACGGTCGCAAGGTGCGCTATCTGCGCCTGTCCATCACCGACCGCTGCAACCTGCGCTGCTCGTACTGCTGGGGCTGCACGGAAATGCGCTTCATCCCACATGACGACGTGCTGCGCTACGAGGAAATGGCGCGCATCGTGGACGTGGCCGTGGAAGAGGGCGTGGAAAAGGTGCGCCTGACCGGGGGCGAGCCCTTCGTGCGCAAGGGGCTGACCGGCTTTCTGGACATGCTGCACCAGCGCCACCCGGCCCTGGACATCCGCATTACCACCAACGGCACCCTGCTGGCCCCGCACGCCGCCGCACTGCGCGGCCTTGGCGTCAGCACGGTGAACATCTCGCTGGACACCTTCCGGCGCGACCGTTTTGCCGCCACCACCGGGCGCGACATGCTGCCCCAGGTGCTGGACGGCATCCACGCCGCGCTGGATGCGGGCCTGGCCGTGAAGATCAACGCCGTGGCCCTGAAGGGCGTCAACGACGACGAACTGGCCGCCTTCATCGATTTTGCGCGCCGGAATCCCGTTGACGTGCGGTTCATCGAATTCATGCCCATGGGCGGCGGCACCAGTTGGACAGAAGACCAGTTCTGGGGCGCGCCGGACATCCTGTCGGCGGCGCAGCGTCTGGCGGACCTCGTGCCCCTGGCCCCCGGCGAACGGCGCAAGGGACCGGCCAAGCTGTGGGGCATTGCCGGGGGGCTGGGCCGCTTCGGCCTCATCACGCCCCTGTCCGACCACTTCTGCGGCGACTGTAACCGCCTGCGCGTAACCCCCGACGGGCGGCTGCGCACCTGCCTGTTCTCCGACCGCGAATACCGGCTGCGCCCGCTGCTGCGCCATCCGAAACTGGGCATGGACGCGGTGCGCAAGGTGCTGCGCCTGGCCAACCGCCGCAAACCCCTGGGCTACCAGCTGCTGGCCAGGGTGCGCGCGGGCCAGCTGGCCGAACTGCGGGGGGCGGGGCAGGAACTGCCCAATGCCCCGTGCGAGGGCGGCACCGCCGTGGCCAATCGCCGCATGAGCGCCATCGGCGGGTAGAGGGAACGCCATTTTGCCATCCTCCGTCCGGCAGGTTCCGGACGGCGCCAGACGGAACAGATAGTTGCAGCCAACGAAAAGGCGGGGTCCACGTGGACCCCGCCTTCGTTTCGTGCATGCCGGGGAAATCCGGCCATGCCTGTGCGTCGTTGGCCGATCCCGCGGTTACGCCGGGGACGCCTCGAACGCCTTGCGCTTGAACAGGAACAGGATCAGCGAACCGGCAGCCGTGGCAACGCCGATCCACGTGGAGACATCCAGCGGCAGGCCCAGGCCGATCTTGGCGTAGCACAGGTAGGTGGTGCACACCGAGGTCATGAAGGTGGCGGGCACGCTGGCGATCCAGTGGAACATGCCCCGCCGCACCAGGTAGGCGGCGGCCGCCCACAACACGATGGTGGCAAGGGTCTGGTTGGCCCAGCCGAAGTAGCGCCAGATCAGGTCGAAGTTCATCTGCGACAGGATGGCGCCCACCACGAACAGGGGCACCGCGATGAGCAGGCGCTTGGCCTTTTCCACCTGCGAGAAGTTCAGGAAGTCGGCAATGGTCAAACGCGCGGAGCGGAAGGCCGTGTCGCCAGAGGTGATGGGCAGTACCACCACGCCCAGAATGGCCAGGATGCCGCCCACGGGGCCCATCAGCGCGATGGACACGTCCTTGACCACCTTGCCCGGGCCGCCAGCGGCCAGGGTGGCGTTGAGCGCATCGGGGGTCTGGTAGAAGGTCATGCCCAGGGTGGCCCAGATCAGGGCGATGACGCCCTCGGCGATCATGGCGCCGTAGAAGATGGGGCGACCGCAGTTTTCATCGGGCACGCAACGGGCCATCATGGGCGACTGGGTGGCATGGAAGCCCGAAATGGCCCCACAGGCGATGGTGATGAACATCAGCGGCCACAGGGGCAGGCCCTTGGGGTGCTGGTTGGTCCACTGGGCGGCGGGGTAGAAGTCGAAGCCCTTGATGAACAGCATGGCGGTAAGGCCCACGGCCATGATCAGCAGGATGACGGCGAACAGCGGATAGATGCGCCCGATGATCTTGTCCACCGGCAGGATGGTGGCCAGGAAGTAGTAGGCGAAGATGATCACCACCCACACCAGCAGGGTCCAGTCGGTCATGCTGGCCAGCAGCGCAGCCGGGCCGGTGACGAAGACCACGCCCACCAGCAGCAACAGCACCACCGAGAAGAAGCGCATGAACTGCTTGAAGCCGTAACCCAGGTTGTAGCCCACCACGTCGGGCACGGACTTGCCCGCGTAGCGCACCGAAAGCATGCCCGAGAAGTAGTCGTGCACACCCCCGGCAAAGATGGAGCCCAGCACGATCCACACCAGCGCCCACGGGCCGTACAGCGCGCCCAGAATGGGGCCGAACACCGGGCCAAGCCCCGCGATGTTCAGCAGCTGGATGAGAAATATCTTGCCCGGGGACATTTTCACGTAGTCAACGCCGTCGGCCATGGTGCAGGCAGGGGTTGACTTGCAGTTATCTGCCCCAAAGAACCGCTCGACGACACGGCTATACACCATGTAGCCGATGATAAGCGAAGCCACGCTTATGATGAAATACATTACAGAAGGCATACTCTTCTCCTTTCGTTGCCCCGCCGTATCGTGATTTGACGTTGACGGAGTGTTTCCTGTGCGTGTTATATTGATATTTTGTGTGACTTTTCTGGTTTATGAGCAGAATTATGCATGAGTATTGTCTGTTTTTGCGTGATAAATTTGTGATTTCATGAACTTTTATGTTGAGTGGATTTTGAAAATCATCATAGATGTATTTGTGTTGGTGTTGATTTTGTAGTGGTGCATGTGTCTATTGTTGTATTTTTGTGCTGGATGGTGGAGTGCTACAAGTTCTGAAATTTTTTGATGCCGTGGCCTTTCAGTGATGCTTTTGTGGGCATTAGTAGTGTGTTGCGGTTTGTTTTTTCAACCGACGTTTGCCTGTTTGTCGTTTTTCGTTTCTGAGAGGTGTTTTTTGGGGGCCAAACGGACGCCGGGTGCATGGCTGGCGGGTGGCATTCGAGGCGAAGCACGGGCGAGAGGGGGCGGGGCGGGTCATGCCGTTGTCGTTTCGGCGCTGTCCTGGGTGGTGTTCTTGGCTTCGCCTTTCTGGCCGCGCCAAAGGGAAGCGCCCCGTCTGCGTATGCAGGCGGGGCGCTGGCTGGTTGTCGGACGGGGTGCGGCGTCGTGCCGCATGCCCGTCACCGTGTCGGAGCGGGGCCGGCTAGGCTGGTGACGCCTCGAAGGCCTTGCGCTTGGACAGGAACAGCCCGAACGACACCACGGCAACGGCAATGCCGATCCATGTCGAGATGTTCAGCGGGATGTTCAGGCCGATCTTGGCGTAGCAGATGTACGTGGTGCACACCGCGGTCATGAAGGTGGCGGGCACGCTGGCCATCCAGTGCAGCATGCCGCGCCGCACCAGGTAGGCGGCAGCCGCCCACAGCACGATGGTGGCCAGGGTCTGGTTGGCCCAGCCGAAGTAGCGCCAGATGATGTCGAAGTTCACCTGCGACAGGGCGGCGCCGATGACGAACAGCGGCACGGCGATCATCAGGCGCTTGCCGTTTTCCACCTGCGAGAAGTTCAGGAAGTCGGCGATGGTCAGCCGGGCGGAGCGGAAGGCCGTGTCGCCCGAGGTGATGGGCAGCACCACCACGCCCAGGATGGCCAGCACGCCGCCGATGGGGCCCATGAGGGTCAGGGAGACGTCGTTGACCACCTTGCCGGGGCCGCCCGCCGTCAAGGCGGCGTTGAGCGCCTCGGGGGTCTGGTAGAAGGTCATGCCAAGGGTGGCCCAGATCAGGGCGATGACGCCTTCGGCGATCATGGCGCCGTAGAAGATGGGCCGCCCGCAGTTTTCATCGGGGATGCACCGGGCCATCATGGGGGACTGGGTGGCGTGGAAGCCCGAGATGGCGCCACAGGCGATGGTGATGAACATCAGCGGCCACAGCGGCAGCCCGGTGGGGTGCTGGTTGGTCCACTGCGCGGCGGGGAAGAAGGCGTAGCCCTTGATGAACAGCATGGCGGTGAGGCCCACGGCCATGATCAGCAGGATGGCCGCGAAAACGGGGTAGATGCGCCCGATGATCTTGTCGATGGGCAGGATGGTGGCCAGGAAGTAGTAGGCGAAGATGATCGCCACCCACACCATCAGGCCCCAGCCGGTCAGGTTGTCGAGCAGCTTGGCCGGGCCGGTGACGAAGACCACGCCCACCAGCAGCAACAGCACCACCGAGAAGAAGCGCATGAACTGCTTGAAGCCGTTGCCAAGGTTGTAGCCCACCACGTCGGGCACGGACTTGCCCGCGTAGCGCACCGAAAGCATGCCGGAAAAGTAGTCGTGCACGGCCCCGGCAAAGATGGAGCCAAGCACGATCCACACCAGCGCCCACGGACCGTACAGCGCGCCCAGAATGGGGCCAAACACGGGGCCCAGGCCCGCGATGTTCAGCAGCTGGATGAGGAAGATGTTCTTGGGGTTCATCTTCACGTAGTCCACGCCGTCCGCCATGGTGCAGGCGGGAGTCGCCTTGCAGTTGTCGGCGCCGAACATGCGTTCCACAATGCGCCCATAGACGAAGTATCCGACTATGAGTGCCGCGAGGCTGAGCAGAAAATACATGACAGGTGGCATTTCAGTCCTCCTTTTGCTGAACGTTCCTGAAAATTTTATGCGAACTGCTTATTGTGCGCGAATATCATGAGGGATAAACACAGTTGATACATTGTGGTTTTGGATGTGATGGTGATTATTTTCATGTGCATATTGGTGCATGATGTTAGAATATTGTCATTTTATGAAGCTTTATTGTTCATAATATATTCATGCAAATAATTTTATGGTCATAAAATGGTGTTATTGTTTCGTAATATGAATATTTTTTTGTATTTTTGTATTCACATGTGAGAAAATGGGTGATGAAAACGTATTGATGGCGCACCAGGACGTTCATGATGCACCTACTACACGTTTTGAAAGGCAAGACAATGTGCATATTCCGAGAAGTAGTATTTTGTCGGTGAAGTGCCTGTTTGCAGGTGTGGGAAGACTGGGGGAATGTTTGGAGCACACTCCGTGCACATGCGAAAAGATCAAGGCGCCGCACGGCGGAATGCCGGACGGCGCAAGGAGGAGTGCGGAGGGAATGTTTCTCCGCATATCTTTTGGGGTGTGGACGCGGGGGGGCGTGAAGGGGGCAGGCGCAGGGGCGGGCCGGAAAACGTTGCCCCGGCCTTGCGGGGGCAAGGCCGGGGCAGTGTGGCGCTACGTTGGTCAGCCCGCGCGCCTGGTGTGCATGCGAGAGATGTCAGGCCTTGCGGCGGCAGCGGGACAGGAACAGGGCCAGCGTCAGCACGGCGGCGGCACCCCCCATCCACGAGGATACGGTCAGCGGCAGGTTCAGGCCGATGCGGGCATGGCAGATGTAGGTGGCGCACACTGCGGTCATGAAGCTGGCGGGCAGGCTGGCGGGCCAGTGGAATTTGCTCCCGCGCGCCAGGAAAGCCGCGACGGTCCACAATACCAGCGTTGCCAGCACCTGGTTGGCCCAGCCGAAGTAGCGCCAGATCACTTCGAAGTTGACCTGCGACAGGGCGGCGCCCAGCGCGAACAGCGGCACCGCGATGAGCAGTCGGCGGCGGCGTTCCCGCTGCGCCACGCCGAGCACGTCGGCGATGGTCAGGCGGGCGGAGCGGAAGGCCGTGTCGCCGGAGGTGATGGGCAGCACGATGACCCCCAGAATGGCCAGAATGCCCCCCACCGGCCCCATCAGTTCCATGGACACGTCGTTGACCACTTTTCCCGGCCCTCCGGCGGCGATGGCGGCGTGCAGCGCCTGCGGGTTGGGGTACAGGGCCATGCCCAGGGTGGCCCAGATCAACGCCAGCGCGCCTTCGGCGATCATGGCCCCGTAGAACACGGGCAGCCCGCTGCGTTCGTCGGGCAGGCAGCGGGCCATCAGGGGCGACTGGGTGGCGTGGAAGCCGGAAATGGCCCCGCAGGCAATGGTGATGAACAGCAGCGGCCACATGGGCAGATCGGCGGGGGGGGCTGTCCAGTTCAGGGGTGCGCGGGTGGCGTAGCCCTCCACGAAGAACGCGGCGGTAAGGCCCACGGCCATGACCAGCAGCGAGCCCGCGAAGATGGGGTAGACCCGCCCGATGACCACGTCTATGGGCAGGATGGTGGCCAGGAAGTAGTAGGCGAAGATGATCACCACCCAGGTCATTACCGGAATGGCGGTCATGTCCGACAGCAGGCGCGCCGGACCCGTGACGAACACCACCCCCACCAGCACCACCACCACCAGCGAGAAGACCTGCATGAAGCGGCGCATGGGAATGCCCAGGTGGTCGCCCACCACGTCCGGCAGTGAAAGGCCGCCCCGCCGCACCGAAAGCATGCCGGAAAAGTAGTCGTGCACGCCCCCGGCAAAGATAGACCCCAGCACGATCCACAGCAGCGCCCACGGGCCGTACAGCGCCCCCAGGATGGGGCCGTACACCGGTCCGATGCCCGCGATGTTCAGCAACTGGATGAGAAAGACGGTCTTTGCGGGCAGTTTCACGTAGTCCACCCCGTCGGCCATGGTGCAGGCGGGGGTGGGACGGGCGTTGTCCGGGCGCATCAGGCGCGCCATCAGTCGGCCGTAGAGAAGGTAGCCGCAGATGAGTGCGGCAAGGCTTATGGCAAGGTATGCCCCGGGCGGCATGGGTGCTCCTTGGGGAGTGATGGCGGGGTCGTCATGAGGATGGCATGACTGAGGTCAGGGCGGATGGCGACCGGCGACGGGGGGAAAATACCCGCAACCGCCGCGCATGGCAACGCGGCCTGCGCGGCGGGGAGCGCGCGGCCACGGGGGCTCGCGCAATGGGCCGTCCCGCCCGGCGCTACTGCAACTGCTGGCGCGGAATGCGGAACGAGACGCGCGTGCCCCTGCCGGGTTCGCTGTCTATGCGCATGGCGTACGAGGGGCCGTACATCTGCAGCAGCCGCTGGTTGCAGTTGCGGGCGCCAATGCCGTCACGCAGGCTTTCGCCCGGGATGTCGGTGCAGGATGTGCCGAATTGGGGGCCGGACTGGGCGTCGTTCTGCGCCTCGCTCGGGGGGACGGGGAGGATGCGGGGCGAAAGGTCGCTGGCGTCCGGGGCCAGAATGGCGTTGCGGGTGTCGTCGTCCATGCCCGCGCCGTCGTCTTCCACGGTCACCAGCAGGTGGTCGCCGTCGGCATGGGCCGACAGGCGCACCAGACCGCCTTCCTCGCGGGCCAGGATGCCGTGGCGCACGCTGTTTTCCACCAGCGGCTGGATGAGCAGCGGCGGTATCAGCCAGTCGGCGGTGCCTGGGGCCAGGTCGATGTCGGCGCGGATGCGGTCGCCAAAGCGGGCCTGCTCGATGACAAGGTACGAGCGCACCTGCTCCAGTTCCTCGGACAGGCGGATGGCCCCCCGGCTGGAGTCGAGGTTGCGGCGCATGTACCGGGCCAGGTCCAGGATCAGGTCGCGGGCCTGGCCGGGCGCGGTGCGGCAGAACGAGGCCACCGTGTTCAGCGAGTTGAACAGGAAGTGCGGGTTGATCTGGGCCTGCAGGCGTCGGATTTCGGCGCGGGCGATGAGCTGGTTCTTGATGCCGATCTCTTCCAGTTCGATCTGGGTGGAGAACAGGTCGGCCAACCCCTTGGCCAGTTCGAAGCGGGTCTGGTCCAGCGGGCGGTTCTTGGTGCCGTACAGCTTCAGGCACCCCAGAATCTGGCCGCCCTTGCGCAGCGGCACGATGATGGCGTCGGTCAGCGGGCAGCCGGGCTGGCGGCAGCCGATGGAATCGCGGTCACGCACGAACAGCGGCTCGCCCGTTTCCGCCACCCGGCGGGTGGCCAGGGTGCGCACCTGAAAGCCGGGCATGTGGTGGTCGTCGCCCGCGCCCACGTGGGCCAGCACCATGTCGCCCCCGGTCAGGGCCACGGCGGCCACGTGCGTCTCGTCCAGGATGATGTCCGCCGTGGCCTGGGCAGAGGCGCGCGTCAGGCCGGAACGCAGGTGCGACAGTGTCCGGTTGGCGATGGACAGGATCTGACGGGCCTGGGTGGAGTCGCGCAGGTCGCGGAAATGCAGTTGCAGGCGCAGGGCCTGCACGAACAGCGCCGCGCCCATGGCGTTGATGAGGATCATGGGCAGGCTGATCACCCGCACCAGTTCCACGGCCTCGGTGAAGGGTTCGGCCAGCCACAGCACGAGGCCCATGTGGTAGGTTTCGCCGATCAGCCCCAGGGTCAGGGCCGTGGCCCAGTCCAGCCGCCGTTCCGGAAAGCGCCATGCCACCAGCCCGGCCAGCACCCCTTCGCTCAGGGTGGCAAGGCCGCACGGCAGCGCGCTGAATCCGCCCACGTCGATGAGATAGCGGTGCCCGGCGGCGATGATGCCCGCCCCCGCGCCCACCACCGGCCCGCCGAACAAACCGGCGGTGATCACGCCCATGGCCCGCAGGTTGGCGAAGGACTGGAACACGAAGTTGCCGGTGTAGGTGCCCAGAATGCCGAACAGCCCGAACATGACCACCAGCAGCGCCGTGGCCCACAACGGGCGCGAGCGCCCGGGCCCCACCTTGTCCAGCGGGGCAAAGGTCATGATGGCGAAGCCCCCGGCCAGCAGCAGGCCGAAGCGCTGGGTCAGGGTGATGAACAGTTCGGGAACATGGGGGGAAAGTATCGGGTCCATGCGGTGCCCTCGCTAGGGGCTGTTTTTCAATCAGGAGTTGTGTTCGTTGACAGGTGGAGCCTGACCGCGTTGTACGATGCCCGTCTGATTCGCAAGCTCACCTGACGTACACGTGATCTGTCTTTCGAGGCGCCAGCCAACGGGCGAAAGGGCAATCCGGCGGCAGCGCCTAGACGCCGAGCCGGGAACGGAAGTCGCGCGCGCGGTTGCGGCTGACGGTGACCTCGGTGCGCTCCGGGTCGTTCATGACCAGATGGTACTTGCCGTTGATCCACGGCGAAAATTCGGCAATGCGCTCCAGGTTTACCAGCACGGCGCGGTTCACCCGAAAGAACGGCAGCCCGGCCAGGCGTTCTTCCGCCCGGGCCAGGGTGTTCATGTTGTGGCAGGGCAGGCGGCCCTCGTCGGTGACGGCCACGATGCGCTTTTCTTCGGCCTCTATCATCACCACGTCGCGCGTGGGGATGAGGCTGATGCGCCCGCCGTGCTCGACGGCGAGACGGTCCACGGGCTTGGAATGACCCAACGCGCCCAGCAGGGTGGCCACGGCGTTCTGCAACGGCTGTGCGCCGTCGGTGGCCAGTCGTCCGCGCACCCGGTCCAGGCAGCGGGCCAGCCGGGCCGGGGCCACGGGCTTCAGCAGGTAGTCGAGGGCGTTTTCCTCGAAGGCGCGGATGGCGTGCTCGTCGAAGGCGGTGACGAAGACGAACAGCGGCGGGGCCTCGCCCGGCTGCGACTGGGCCTGCGCCTCGCGCAGGACGTGGAAGCCGTCGTGCCCCGGCATCTGGATGTCCTGGAAGACCAGGTCGAACTTTTCGTCCGCCAGCTTGCGCAACGCCTCGCTGGCCGATGCCGCCTCGGCGGCCTCCACGTCCGGGTAGGCCGAGAGCAGGTAGGCCAGTTCGTCCCTGGCGGGGCGTTCGTCATCGACGATGAGGGCGCGGATGGTCATGGTGAGCCCCTTCAGAAGGGAAGTTCATTGCCTTTTGGCGTATTTACATTTTTCTGATTTTTGTATAGGTAAATAAACATCATTTAATGGTTTTGATGTCGCATCCAGCCCTGTGGGTTGTGTTCGTCTATTGCGGCAGGAAGGCCGGTCCGGTTTCGGGGCGGCGTCTTTTGTATATCCTGTATCCTTTGGTTCGAGAAGTCCGCTCCGGGTGCCGACGGGGCGGGGCAAAACGCGTGCGGGCGGTCTAGGCAAGGGGGCTGCGTGGACAACGGTAACGGAGCATCGGGCAGTCTGGGCGACATATTGTTTTCGCCAGCGGCGATAATCGCGCTATTCGCGGCAGCGTTCAGCGCGGCATGTGCTGCGGCGCTCTCGTCCGGCCCCTTGAGAGCCCCGATGTTCGAATTGGTGGGCATGGTCGGGGGCGCTTACTTTGTGTTGGCCGCCGTGTGGCAGCTCCGTTGGGGGGGGCCGTTTCGGGCAGTGTTGTCCATTATGGTACTGCTGTTCGTTCTTGCCTTCTGGTGGAACAAACATTCCAGTGCTCTCAAGGCGTTCTACACGGAGCCCCACAAGAGTGCGTTCGCGCAAAAAACGCAGCGAGAGCCTCTGCCTGAGCCAAAGCCCAACCCGCAGCCAGGACCAGACCCATCGAGGCGTTCGGCTTCCGATGGCACAGGCGCCGGGGCCGAAGCACGCGGTCCATCGACGGCATCCGTCAAGTCGCCACCTGCCTCCCCCGTCCCGCGGGATGTCTATCGCAAAGGGGTGACGGTGAACGTGCGCGCAAGGGGCGTGGACAGTCTGCTTGCCGAAGACGTGCGTAGCATCGTCACGGACAGGGTGGGCGCGGTGCAGGCATTGCGAGGCAGGTACGTGAAGGTCGAGGTGAGTGATCTGTACATGAGCGACCAGCAGGGCCCCGTGGGGAGAGATTTCGGTTCGACAAAGGCATATGCGGTCGTGAGGCTTGTCGCATATGCCACGGATTCGGGTGAAACCCTGCATTCCGTGCGGAGCGAAGGCGCTTCCCCGGTCTATTTTCAGGGGCAGGCAAAACCCGTGGACACGATGAAGAAGGAGGCGCTTTCTGATGCACTTGAATCCGCGTTCAAACAGATTCCGTAGTGTGGTGGTCGGCGGGGCGATGGCGCTGGCCATGGCGTGCATGCTGCTGGCGGCGGCATGTACGCCCAGGTCGACCGGAGCCGCGCAGGGGACGACAGGGACTCCGCCGCCGCCACCCCCACCCATCGTGACCTCCGCCGGGGCTCCCCTGCAGCGGGTGGCGGTGATCGTCATCCCCGACAAGGGGTTCAATTCGGTGCGCGCGGAAAACATGGCGCTGGAGGATCTCACGCACAAGGGCTACCTGCTGGCCAGCAGGTCGGATATCGACATGATCCTGCGGGAGCAAAAGCTGCAATACAACCAGCTCATGGAAAAGGACTTCCGGGTCAAGCTGGCGGAATTGCTGAACGTGCAGGCCATGTTCGTCATCGAGGCCACGTCCATTTACCGCAGCTACAATCAGGGCAAGGAATATTTCGACGTGCGGTCCGTGGCCGCGCGCCTGATCGACGCGCAGCATGGCACCGTGTTGTGGATCAAGAACATCGAGCGCCCTGCACCGGGGCTTGTGGAAGGGCTGGTCAAGCTTTCCCTGACCATCGTCGCGGGTGATATCGAAGGAGATGTGGTCGAGGCGGCGTTGAAGGAATTCCCTCGCTGTGCCGCACGATCATAATCTGGCCTGAAAGGTATGCCGAAAGGGTCGCATGCCCTGTGCATGCGGCCCTTTCTTGCGCCCGTCGCTTCCTGTCCGGTCGCGCGGGTGGCGCATCCATTCGCCTATTCCGCCGCCGTGCCCACCTGCACCGTGGCGTTGCGGGCAATGCCCACCACGTCGAACACGGTGGAAAGATTGGGCGACACCCCGCTGATGCGCACCGCGCGGCCCAGGGTGCGGGCGTGGCGCACCAGTTCCGCCAGCACGGCGATGCCCGCGCCGTTCACCGAAACGGACGGCTCGAAGTCCAGCACCACCGTTGGTGCGCCGGTCAGCAGCGCCTCTTCGAACACGTGGCGCAGTACCGGTTCCGCCGGGCTGTTCACCGTGCCGCGTATGCGCACCACTGCGACGCCGTCCTGCGCCGCGCCCGTGTCCGCGTCGCCAGTTTCCGCCACCCCCGGTCCGGCCACCAGCCGGATTTCCTCTTCCTTGACGCGTTTCAGGCGGATGCGTTCCTCGGCCCGCGCCAGGGCGTGTTCCAGGGCCTCGCGCCGCACCGGCTTGTTGATGAAGTCGGTGGCGTCCAGGTGCAGCGCCTCTATGGCCAGTTCCGTGTCGCCGTGTCCGGTGATGACGATGACCTCGCTGCGCGGGTCGGCTTCCTTCAGGGCGCGCAGCACGTCCATGCCGTCGATGCCCGGCATCTTGATGTCGGTCAGCACCACGTCGGGGCGTTCGCGGTCGAAGCGGATCAGCCCCTCCTCGCCCGATTCCGCGGCCAGCGGCTCGTGCCCCAGCGCTTCCAGCAGCAGGCCGAACATCTTCAGGGTGGGCGCCTCGTCGTCAATCACCAGGATGCGCATGGCTGTCGTCCTTTTTGCCGCCGTGGGGCGGGGTATCGCGGTGGGCGGGCAGGCGCACGTGGAATGCGGCGCCCTTGCCCTCTGTGCTTTCGATGCGGATGTCGCCGCCGTAATCGCGCACGATGCCGTACACGATGGACAGCCCAAGGCCCATGCCCTGGCCCGTGACCTTGGTGGTGAAGAACGGCTGGAATATCTGCTCGCGCAGCGCCTCGGGAATACCCGCGCCGTTGTCGGACACGGTGGCCACCACGGCGTCGCCGTCGGCCTCGGCCCGCGTGGCGATGGTGATCACCCCGCGCAGGCCGCCATCCTTGCGGGCGCGATCCAGAATGGCGTCGCGGGCGTTGGTCACCAGGTTGAAGAACACCTGCTGCAGGCGGTTCTCGTGGGCGCGCACCGGGGGCAGGCCCTCGGCCAGGTCCAGCTTCACCTCCACGTTCTGGAGCAGGAACTGGCGCTCCACCAGCGGCAGCACGGCGCGGGTGGGCCGGTTGATGTCCAGCGGCTCTATGACCGCGTCGGACTTGCGGCCGAACGAACGCAGGGTGTTGATGATTTCCGTGGCGCGGTCGACCTGGGTGCAGATGTCGCGCGCAACCTCGTGCAGGCGCGATTGCGGCAGCGGCAGCCCCTGCTCGATGACCAGCGACAGGAAGTCGCTGCCCATGCGGATGGCGTTGAGCGGCTGGTTCAACTCGTGGGCCACCCCGGCGGACATTTCGCCCAGCGACTTCATCTTGGCCGCCTGGATGATCTGGGCGTCCTTGTCCATCATTTCGCTGATGTCGGTGGTGGACACGATGATGGCGGGCCGCCCGCGATAGCTGATGGGGCAGGCATGCAGGTTGACGTGGAACACGCTGCCGTCCTTGCGCACCTGCATGGCCTTGGGAATGTTCAGGCAGCCGCCCGCCGCATCGCCGCCATCGAACACGGTGTCGAACACCGCGCTGCATTCGCGCATCACGTCGCCGCCCAGCGCGGTGAGCGGCAGGCCGTGCAGTTCCTCGCGGGTGTAGCCGTACATTTCCACGGCGCGCGGGTTGGCGTCCAGAATGCACAGGTCTGTGCAGTCCACCACGAAGATGGGGTCCGGCCCGCTGTCGAACAACGAGCGGTACTTGCCCTCCGACTCCTGCAGCCGCTTGCGGTACAGCCGGATGGACCACACCATGTTGCGGAACGAGTCGGCCAGTTGGATCACCTCGTCGCCGCCGCGCTTGCGGTAGAACACGCAGGTGGGGCAGCTGTGCAGCCGCTCCGGCGTCTGGCGCGGGCCCCGGCGCTGCTCGTCGAAGTGCCAGCACGGCAGGTCGGTGTTGCTGTAGGCGGGGCAGTCATGGATGTCCCAGCCCGCGTCGGGCACGTCCAGGTCCACGGCGGTGTTGAAGTTGCCGCGTGAAAGATCGTCGGAAATGCGCGTCAGGCGCGTCACGGGTGCGGTGATGTACCGGGCGAGATAGTGGCTGATGAAGAAGGTGATCACCACCACCGCCGTGATGAACCCCAGAAAGGTCACCCGCAGCTTGCCCACCAGGCTGTCCATGTGGTCCTTGCTGAGGCCCACGTGCACGTCGCCGATGCGGTACAGCCCCTCCTTCACCGGCACGGCGATGTCGTAGGCCGACACCCCCATCACGTCCACCAGTTCCACGCTTTTGGCCATCCCGTCGGGCAGGGGGTTGGCCATGCGCAGGTATTCGGGGAAGGGCTTGATGAAGGTGTGGGCCAGCACGGCGCCTTGCGGGTCCGTGACGAAGATGTAGGCGATGAACTGGTGCCGCTCGCGCAGTTGGGCCTCGTCGAAGATAAGCCCCACCAGTTGCGGCACGTCGTTGTCCAGGATGTAGCCCGCCCCGCGCGCCGCCACGCTGTGGGCGATGGCCGCGCCGCGCAGTTCCAGTTCCGCGGTCAGGCCGGACACCAGAATCCACCGGGCCAACAGGGCGATGGTGCCGCTGATGGCCATGATCACCACAAGAATGGTGATGAAGAACTTCTGTTGCAGCCCCAGGCGTTGGAAGCGGCGCAGGATCATGACCGTGCCTCCGCGCTGCCCGGTGCGGGGGAGAGCACGGGGGTCCGCGCAGGATTCGGGCCCTGGCTCGGGCCAGAATTCGGGACAATGCTCGGAACGGGACTCGGGGCGGAATCCGTTCCTGATCCGCCACCCGCGCCGATCGCAAGGTCAGGCCGAGAAACGGAATCCGGATCAGGCGAAACATCCGGCCCGACCGCAGCGTCAGGTCCGACCGCAGATTCAGGCCCGGCCTCGGGGGCTGGCGCAGGCAGGGGGCGCACTTCGCCAAAGTCGCGAATCAGTTCGAACTGCCCGTCGTGCAGTCGGGTGAAGTACACCTGGTTCATGCCCTGCCTGCTCTCGGGCGAAAAGGACACGTAGGTGCTGCCGCCCAGCGGGTAGTCGCGCAGCGATTCAAGGGCCTGCACGAAGCCTTCGCGGGTCAGGTCGCGGCCTGCGCGGCGCAGCCCTTCCACCAGGATGCGCGCGTTGACGTAGCCTTCAAGGCCGATGGTGTTGGGCGTCTCGTCGGGAAAGTAGCGGTGCAGCAGTTGCACGTAGTCGGCGGCGGCGGTCAGCAGGTCGGGGGTTTCCTTGGCGCGCGGGGGCGGCACCACCTGCGACATGGTCACCGGGTTCACCGGCGCATTGCCCAGTAGCCGGGCCAGTTCCTCGGCCCCGGTGAACGACAGGCAGTGGAATACCGCGCGCAGGCCCGCCTGTTCCGCCAGGCGGATGAACCGGGCCGAAGGCTCGTAGGTGCCCACCATGACCACGGCCTGGGCGTTGGCGGCCAGGATGCGGCGCAACCCTTCCTCCACCTTGGTGGTGCCGCGCACGTACGAGCCGCGCGTCACCGGGGCCAACCCCAGTTCGCGCAGGGCTATTTCCGTGCCGGTCAGCCCGTCGAAGCCATAGGCGTCGTACTGGTAGAACACGGCGATGCGCGTCAGCCCAAGGTCGCGCACCAGATGGCGCACGGCGGCCTTGGTTTCCTGGTAGTACGAGGCACGCACGTTGAACACGTAACGGTTGAACGGCTCGCGCAGGCCGTTGGCCCCGGTGAACATGCCCACCAGCGGGATGCGCGCCTCTTCCACCAGCGGCAATACCCGCATGGTGGTGGGGGTGCCCACGTAGCTGAACAGGGCGAACACGTCGCCATCGATGAGAAACCGCTGGGTGTTGGCCAGGCAGCGCGGGGGATCGTAGCCGTCGTCGTCCGCGGTGATCGTGATGCGCCGCCCGTGTACCCCGCCGGTGTCGTTGATGTGGTGGATGTACGACAGCGCGCCGCGCAGGGTCTGCACGCCAAGGTAGCTGGCATGCCCGGTCAGGGCCAGGGACGAGGCCAGATGGATGGTGTCGCCGGTGACCCCCGGCGTGGCCGCGTTTTCCTGCTGGCGCGGACTGTCGCTGTTGCAGGCGGCCAGCAGGGGGGGCAGGGCCAGCAGGAGCAGTACGGGCAGCAGCGCCAGCAGGCGGCGCCATGCAGGGCGGCGGAGGGGGCGTGACAACACGCAGCAGAGCGCGGAGGAGGGCGCGGGAACAGGCCGCACGGCAGGCGTGGGCGGAGTGCCCGATGCGCACCGGAAAATTCCCCCGGCCCGGCGCGAGGGGGCCGGATGCCGGGCGGCGGCGCGCGATGCTGCGGTGCGCGTGGTCACACTTGCTCTCCCTGCTCTCGGGCGTTGCCCCTCGGAGTCCGGGGTGGATTCCGGGGCGCAGCGCGACAAGGGGCCGCGCCGTGCGGACTGTAGCCTGACGATGGTGGAAAGTTCAAGGGTGCGCGACCCCGAAACGGAGCGCGCGCAGTTTCGCCATGTGGCGCAAAACCAACCGGAATGGCAGGAAAAGGACAGTGGCTGGCGGCTGGGGACGGTGCGCTGCGCTGACCGTTGTCAGAAGCGTGGAGCATGGCTACACTTTATGATGGTGCCGCGAAGCGCGGCCCGGCACCGCGCACCACCTGCCGCGTCGTACACGGGAGTCCGGATGGCATTGTTTTTTTCGCCCATGACTGCGGGGGCCTGGCCGCGTGGGAGCGCGCGGTCATGGTTGCGTTGCGGCGTGCTGACGGCGGTCTGTCTGCTGGCGCTTGTCGTTATTCCGGTTCAGTCGGCCCGGGCGGGACAGGCTGCCGCGCCGCTGGAGCAGTCCGGGTCCGGGACGGACGGTACGGCAACAGCCGGGTCGGCTGTCTGGCCGACGGGTGCGCGCTTCCCGGACATCGCCCTTGGCGTCCCCTCGCCGGATGCCGGATGGACCGGCGGCCCGGACGTGGCCATGCCCGAACATGCGCCTGAAGCCCCCGAAGGACTGCCTGCCCATCTTTCGGATTTGCGCGGTCAGGTGTTCATCGTGAACATGTACAGCTGGTTCTGCGCGCCATGCCAGGAAGAAGCCCCGGCCCTGCGCGCGCTGCATGCGCTGATCGCGTCCGCCGGTTCGGCCAGTTCCTCCAACTCGGCCAGTTCGGGCAGTTCGGACAATCTGGCCGGGCGGGTGCGACTGGTGGGCATTGCCGCCGGTGACGACTGGAATCTGGTGCAGGCCTTTCGCCAGCGGCACGGGCTGACCTTTCCCCTGTTCGCCGATCCGGAACTGGCACTGCACGGTCAGCTAGGCGGCCTGCCGGTGCCGTTCACCTGGGTGCTGCGGCGCAAGGCCGACGGATTCCGGGTGCTGTTCACCCATGCCGGAGCGCTTTCCGGCACTCCGGCGGAGTTCCTGGACCGCGTGCTGGCGGCGGCAGGGGCGCTGCCGTGAGCGACATGCGTGACGGGGGCCGGAACAGGGCGCGCGACAGGGCGCGCGACAGGGTGAGTCGGGTCGAGCGGGGCGAGGGCGCATTGCGCGCACGGGGTGACTTGGGCTACCAGAAGGACATGAAATTGTTGCCCGAACAGTCGTCCCCTGCCCCCGAAGGGCAGGATTTCGCCTTGGACGAGCCGTGTCTTGCCTCGGAAGAGGCGGCCCTTGCCCATCTGCTGGAGCACTGTTGGCCGGGCGGGCGCAGTTTCTGCCCCCGTTGCGGCGGCGGGCGATTGTATGATCTGTCTGCCGGGCGTTGGCGCTGCGCGGGCTGCAAGTACACCTTCCATCCCTTTTCCGGTCGCTGGATCAACAACGGCAACCTCACGCCGCTGACCTGGCTGCGCCTGCTGCACCTGTACGCGGGCGAGGCCACGGTGCACACCCTGGCCGCCGAGCTGGGCCTTTCGTACAACGCGGCCTACAAGGCCGTGACCACGGCGCGCTTTGCCATCCTGGCCCACGCCCCCGACGCCCGCCAGTTGCTGGGGCCGGAAACCGGCCTTGGCAGCTATCTGAAAGGCAAGAAGCTGACCGGCGAGCCCAAGGGCGGGGGCGGGCAGGTGCCCATCCCCGTGTTCGGCATCCTGGAACGCAACGGGTGGGTGTTCATCGACCTTGTTTCCGGCCTGTCCGCCGAGACGGTGTTCCACTTCAATCACAATTTTCATCTGCGCATCGAACGGGCGGGCAACCTGGTGCACACCGCGCCCTATAGACACTACGACGCCCTGGTGCTGTGCGGCGACGATTCTCTGCCCTACGAATACATCCGGCGGCGGGCCGACGGTCCGTCCGAGCCTCCGGGCGAGTTCTGGAGATTCGCCGGGGGGCGGCTGCGAGCCTTCAAGGGCGTGTCGGCCCAGCGTTTTCCGTTGTATCTCAAGGAACTGGAATTCCGCTTCAACCATCGGCGCGAGAACCTGTTCGCCACGTTGGTGCGCTATCTGTGCGACATGGTGCCTGATGTGCCGGAGTTGGATGAATCCCGCCCGTAGGGGGGTGTTTCTGGATTGTCTTTTCGTCCATTGGCATCCGACCCGAAGGGCGCGAAGCGTGCCCGTTAGGTGAGCGCGTAGCGCGAGTCTTACGGTCATCGTGCGCAACGCGGTCAAACTTCGCCTGCCATAGCTCTGCTGTCCTTATCCGTAAGGTTCGCTTCGCTCACCTAACGGCTAAGGCTCGGTCGAATACGATAAGAGTATGCGTTGCGGTCGCCATCCGTAAGGCTCGCAAACTCGCCTAACGGTTGCCGCACTCCCTCATGGCAGGCTCGTTTTCCTTGCCAATGAACGAAAATCCTAATCCAGAAACACCCCCCCGGAAATGCTTGGACTGAGCTTTCCCTCGCGGATCCCTCCTCTGGTAATTCCTTACCGTTTTACACCAGATTCGTGATTTTCAGGCCCGTGCCCGGTTTTCCGGGTGCGGGCCTTCTCTTTTGTATTCCGGCATGTTGCGAGAGTGCCGCTGTTGTCGGGTGCGGTGCGGCTTGGTGTCAAAGCGTAATTATATGCTTTTTGACATCATGTAACGGGTGCGAATGATGGCACAAAAAATCTGGCCCTGGTGCAGAACCGTGCGCAGGAAAACGCCCGTTGCCGCCTTGCGTGGTCACGTCTAACACCCTGCTGTAACAGGAAAGATGTCTCGTTTGCGCCGCCGGGAACGGCGCGGAGGGGGCAGGGGCCCGGCATGCCGCCGGACCTTCACAGGGAAAGGGGACTACCATGTTCGCATACCCTGCAACACATGAGGTGCCGGGGCAAACCCCGCTGCCGTTCTCGGGCCTGGGACACGACCTGGCGCCCGTGGCGTCGCGCGCCCGACTGCTGGCATGGATTCCCGTGCGGCGGCCGCGCGATGTCCGGTCGCACGCGGCGTGGCGTCGCCATGCGGGGCTTGCGCCCCGTCGGGCAGGCTACGCGCTGCTGGTGGAGCTGGGTCGGGAGATCAGGGGGCGCTGAAGGCGGGGCGCCACTGGCGCATCCGCATCAGGACGCCCTGCGGCAACGGTGTAACCGGTACGCAAGGAGGCACGATGACTGTCAATCGCAGGCAATTTCTCAAGCTGAGCGCGGGGGCCACCCTGGCAAGCGCGTTCGGCGGGCTGGGGATCAGCCTTGCGCCCTCGGTGGCGCGGGCCGAACTCCAGAAACTCCAGTGGGCAAAGCAGACCACCTCGGTTTGCTGCTACTGCGCGGTGGGCTGCGGGCTCATCGTCCACACCGCCAAGAATGGCGAAGGCCGTGCCGTCAACGTGGAAGGCGACCCGGACCATCCCATCAACGAAGGCTCCCTGTGCCCCAAGGGCGCGTCCATCTTTCAGCTGGGTGAAAACAACGCCCGCTCGCCCAAGCCCCTGTACCGCGCGCCCAACAGCGGCGAGTGGAAGGAAGTGGAATGGGACTGGGCGCTGACCGAAATCGCCAAGCGCGTCAAGAAGACCCGCGACGAATCCTTCCAACTGGCCAACCCGGCCGGTGATGCGGTGAACCGGACGGAAGCGATCGCGTCGTTCGGCTCCGCCGCCATGGACAACGAGGAATGCTGGGCCTACCAGGCAATCCTCAGAAGCCTCGGCCTGGTGTTCATCGAACACCAGGCGCGGATCTGACACAGCCCCACTGTACCGGCTCTGGCAGAGTCGTTCGGTCGAGGTGCGATGACGAATCACTGGAACGATATCGCGAACAGTGATTGTGTGTTGATCATGGGCAGCAACGCTGCCGAAAACCACCCCATTTCCTTCAAGTGGGTGCTGCGCGCGCAGGACAGGGGCGCCACGCTGATTCACGTGGACCCGCGCTTCACGCGTACTTCCGCCAAGTGTGACATCTACGCCCCCATCCGGTCGGGCGCGGACATTCCGTTCCTTGGCGGCCTCATCAAGTATATCCTCGATAACAAGCTGTACTTCGAGGAGTACGTGCGCGAGTACACCAACGCCTCGCTCATCGTGAGCGAGAAGTTCTCGTTCAAGGACGGCCTGTTCAGCGGCTACGACGCGGACAAGCGCAAGTACGACAAGTCGCAGTGGGCTTTCGAGCTTGACGAGAACGGCGTGCCCAAGCGCGATCCGTCGCTGAAGCACCCCCGGTGCGTCTTCAACCTGCTGAAGAAGCACTACGAGCGCTACACCGTGGACAAGGTGGCCGACATCACCGGCACGCCCAAGGACCTGGTCCTGAAGGTCTACAAGGCCTACGCGGCCACGGGCAAGTCGGACAAGGCGGGCACCATCATGTACGCCATGGGCTGGACGCAGCATTCCGTGGGCGTGCAGAACATCCGTTCCATGGCCATGGTGCAGTTGCTGCTGGGCAACATCGGTGTGGCTGGCGGCGGCGTGAACGCGCTGCGCGGCGAATCCAACGTGCAGGGTTCCACCGACCAGGGCCTGCTGTCGCACATCTGGCCGGGGTACAACCCCACCCCCACCACCAAGGCCGCCACGCTCGACGCCTACAATGCGGCCACTCCGCAGTCCAAAGACCCCATGAGCGTGAACTGGTGGCAGAACCGGCCCAAGTACATGGCCAGCTACCTGAAGGCCCTGTATCCGGACCTTGCCCCGGCGGACGCCTATGCCGTCATGCCCAAGCTCGATGCCACCAAGCCCGCCACCTACTACTTCTGGCTGAACATCTTCGACAAGATGGACAAGGGCGACGTGAAGGGCTGCTTTGCGTGGGGCATGAACCCCGCCTGCGGCGGCGCCAACGCCAACAAGAACCGGCGCGCCCTGGGCAAGCTGGACTGGCTGGTGAACGTGAACATCTTCGAGAACGAAACGTCGTCGTTCTGGAAGGGCCCGAACATGAAGCCGGAGGAAATCGGCACGGAAGTGTTCTTCCTGCCGTGCGCCGTGTCCATCGAAAAGGAAGGCTCCGTCGCCAACTCCGGCCGCTGGATGCAGTGGCGCTATCGCGGTCCGAAGCCCTGGGGCCAGACCAAGCCCGACGGCGACATCATGCTGGAAATGATGCACAAGATCCGCGAACTGTACGCCAAGGAAGGCGGCGTGCACGCCGATGCCATCCTGAAGCTGAACATCAAGGACTGGGAAGAACACAACGAGTTCTCCCCGGCCAAGACGGCCAAGCTGATGAACGGCTACTTCCTGAAGGACACGGAAGTGGGCGGCAAGCAGTTCAAGGCCGGGCAGCAGGTGCCCTCGTTCGCCTTCCTGACGGCGGACGGTTCCACCTGTTCCGGCAACTGGCTGCATGCCGGGTCGTTCACCGACGCGGGCAACATGATGGCCCGCCGCGACAGCGCGCAGACGCCGGAACAGGCGCGCATCGGCCTGTTCCCCAACTGGTCGTTCAGCTGGCCGGTGAACCGGCGCATCATCTACAACCGTGCCTCGGTGGACAAGACCGGCAAGCCGTGGAACCCGGCCAAGGCCGTCATCGAATGGAAGGACGGCAAGTGGGTGGGCGACGTGGTGGACGGCGGCGGCGACCCCGGCGCCAAGCACCCCTTCATCATGCAGACGCACGGCTTCGGCGCCCTGTACGGCCCCGGCCGCGAGGAAGGTCCCTTCCCCGAGCACTATGAACCGCTGGAGTGCCCGGTTTCCAAGAACCCGTTCTCGAAGCAGCTGCACAACCCGGTGGCCTTCAAGATCGAGGGCGAAAAGGCGGCGGTGTGCGATCCGAAGTTCCCCTTCATCGGCACCACCTACCGCGTCACCGAGCACTGGCAGACCGGCCTGATGACCCGCCGTTGCGCATGGCTGGTGGAAGCGGAGCCCGAAATCTTCGCCGAAATCAGCAAGGAACTGGCCAAGGTGCGCGGCATCAAGAATGGCGACCGCGTCAAGGTTTCGAGCCTGCGCGGTTCGCTGGAAGCGGTGGCCATCGTCACCGAGCGCATCAAGCCCTACAAGGTCATGGGCGCGGAAATCCACATGGTGGGCCTGCCCTGGCACTACGGGTGGATGGTGCCGAAGAACGGCGGCGACACGGCCAACCTGCTCACGCCGTCTGCGGGCGACCCGAACACCGGCATCCCCGAGACCAAGGCCTTCATGGTCGATATCCGCAAGGTGGGAGGTAAGTAGTCATGGGAAAGATGTTCTTCATCGACCTTACCCGGTGTACCGCCTGCCGCGGCTGCCAGATAGCCTGCAAGCAGTGGAAGAACCTGCCCGCCGAGGAAACCCGCAACACCGGTTCGCACCAGAACCCGCCGGACCTCTCGTACGTCACCCTTAAAACGGTGCGCTTCGAGGAAGGGGTGTTCGACAAGAAGCTGGACTGGCTGTTCTTTCCCGAACAGTGCCGCCACTGCGTCGAGCCCCCCTGCAAGGGCCAGGCAGACGTGGACCTGGAAGGCGCGGTGCTGAAGGATGAACAGACCGGGGCCGTCATCTTCACCGAGCTCACCGCCAAGGTGGACGGCGAGATGGTGCGTTCCGCCTGCCCGTACGACATCCCGCGCCGCGACGAGGCCACCGGCCTGCTGTCCAAGTGCGACATGTGCAACGACCGCGTGCAGAACGGCCTGCTGCCCGCCTGCGTGAAGACTTGCCCCACAGGGTGCATGAACTTCGGCGACGAGGCGGCAATGACCGAACTGGCCAACAAGCGTCTGGCCGAGGTGAAGAAGAAGCACCCCAACGCCGTCCTGGGCGACCCCAACGACGTGCGTGTGGTGTACCTGTTCCAGCGTGACCCGAAGAGCTACTTCGAGCACGCCGTGGCCGAGCTGGAATCCGGCCCGCTCACCCGCAAGCAGCTGTTCGCCAGGCTGTTCCGGGCGCGCGCGTAACGTAGACTGACAACACAACCCGGCCCGCCGCGCCGCGTTTTCGACAGCGCGCGGCGGGCCGATGTTTTCCCATCATCCCTGCCTCCTTGGGCGCGGAGCGGTTTCCCGCCTGCTTCGCGCCGGGCGGTGCCCGTAGGTCATGCACGTGGCGATTGGCTGTGTACATGGCGCCGGGCAGCGCACAAGGTGGTAGCCCGCGCCGTCCGTGCGCCCGCGTTCCCGTGTGGGAAATGCGGGCGGGCGGACGGCGCTCCTTTTTGTCGCCCCGGCTTGTGCCGGAACCGGGGCAACGCTAGGATGGAATGCAAAGGAACGACACGCGGAACAGCGCGCGGAAGCGGGCGGACTGATCACACTGGCCGCATCAGCCATACGGAGGACGCCGTGAAGGCAGTGAGCATCATCGGGTTCAAGAATTCGGGCAAGACCACCTGTACCGCGTTGCTGGCCGATGCGCTGGAGGCGCGCGGCCTGACCGTTGCCGTGGCAAAGCATACCCACCACAACCTGGACAAGGCGGAAACCGACACCGCACGGCTGATGAAGCCGGGGCGCACGGTCATCGGCATTGCCGAGGGCGAATGCGCGGTGTTCTGGTCTACCCGGCGGCATCTTGCCGACCTGCTGCCGCTGGTGCGGGCCGACGTGCTGCTGGTTGAAGGCGGCAAGAGCCTGGGCTGGCTGCCGCGCGTGCTGTGCCTGCGCGAGGCGGGCGAGGCCCAGGCCCTGGACAGGGGGCTGGCGCTGGCCACCTTCGGCGCGGTGGGCGCGCCGGAACTGCCCCGGTTCGACGCGGGCAGCGTGGACGCACTGGCGGAACTGGTGGCCGAGCAGGGCTTTGTGTTGCCGGGGCTGGACTGCGGGGCCTGCGGCCAGCAGGACTGTGCCGGGTTTGCCCGCATGGTGGTGGCGCATCAGGCCGTGCCGGGCGACTGCTGTTCCGTGGACGGGCCGCTGACGGTGGCGGTGAACGGGCACCAGTTGGGACTGAATCCCTTTGTGGCGCGCATCGTTTCCGGCGCGTTGAAGGGTATGCTGGCGGAACTGAAGGGCTATTCGCCGGGCGCGGAAGTGGTCATCCGCCTTGCGGAGTAGGAATTGCCGCAAAAGCATGTGGCCACTTCTGCCGGAAGTAGTGGAGAGTGCGCTCTAACATTGTGCAATAGCTAAATAAAAAAATCACAAAAACCTGCGGCGAAATGCTGGACTCCTGTCGGGAACTCGACTAAGCAGGAATTGTGTCTGGTTGGTTGCACAGTCTGTGTTTCAGCCGGACCCACGCCGCAGCAACTGCCGCGACCGGCCATGGGCCGGGATGGGTGCCCTGTCGCACCCATGCATGGAGAGACGAGAGTACCCACGTCCCCAACGGCGGGCCGCCGCCCTGCCGGGGGCGATTTGAGAGACGAGAACAACGGGGCCATTGCTCCCGGCCCCGCCGATCATGCCTGTTCGGTTCTCCCTCTTGCCCTGCGGGGCCAGGGACGCCCACACCCCTGGCCCCACCCTCTCCTCCCTGTTGCCGCCTTTCTGCACGGTACGAATTTCCACATCGCCTGCCTCCACACGGCGAATCCGCCCTTGCACGGTCCGGTGAGTCGGCAGTCCCGGATCGATAGCGACAGGCGGTGCGCGTCCGCCGCTTCCCGGTTCCGCTCCGGCGGAACAGGCGAGACGACGCAGGACAGGCCCGGTGCCCCGTGCACCGGGCCTGTTGCCTTTTCTGCTCCCTGACAATCCCGCGCCAGCCGCCCGGTATTGTCCCCATCCCCTCTTGCCGTTGCATCCGGCCCCTGGCAGTGCCGCGCGTGCCACCGCATTTCGTGCCGACTTGCACGCGTTGCCTGGTGGCCGCGTGGCATGGCAGGTATGCATTTTGTTCCTTGCTATCCTTTTGGGTACAATGAAACAAAATGGTGCGTACTTGAGTAAAATGCGTCAGCTGCTATTTCGTCATGTACATGTCTGCCGGGTTCGCGCCATCGCCGCGCGGAGTTCCGGCATCGCCCGCTCCGGGCAAGGCGCACCATGGCGAACAGGAGGCAGGAACATGATAGGAAGACGCAGGTTCATGCAGGGGGCCCTGCTGGCGGTGGCGGGTGCCGCGCTGGGCAAAGCCGTGCCCCCGGCCATGGCGGCGCCCGTGCCCAGGGTGGGGCGGCAGGCGCCCGGCTATTTTCGCATGCTGCTGGGCGACGTGGAGGTTACCGCGTTGTATGACGGCGGGGTGGGCATCCCGTCGAAGTTTCTGCACGGCGCGCCGGAGGCCGAGGTGAACAGGCTGCTGGACGACGCCTATGTCGACCCGCAGGCGGGCATACCCACCGCCATCAACGCGTTTCTCGTCAACACCGGGCGCAACCTGATCCTTGTCGATACCGGTGTAGGCGCCTACTTCGGCGACAAGGCCGGGCTGCTGCCTCAGAGTCTGGCGGAGGCAGGGTATCGGCCCGAACAGGTGGACACCGTGCTGCTCACCCACCTGCATTCCGACCATGCCCTGGGGTTGGTGGACGGATCGGGCAAGCCCCTGTTCACCGGTGCCGAGGTGCGCGTGCACGAGGCGGAAGTGGCCTACTGGCTCAGCGCCGGTGCGGAGAACCGTGTCACCGAGGGGCAGCGTGTCGTGTTGCCCGCGCTGCGTGCCGCCGTGGAGCCGTACCGTGCCGCAGGGACGCTGCGCCCCTTCAGGGCGGGCGAAACGACAGTGCCCGGGGTGGCGGCGGAACCCATCCTGGGCCATACGCCGGGGCACTACGGGTTTCGCATCGGATCGGGCGGCGCCAGCCTGCTGTGCTGGGGCGACGTGGTGCACTGCATGGATGTGCAGTTTCCCCGCCCGGGGGTGACCATCGACTTCGACGCGGACCAGGCCAAGGCCTTTCCCGCGCGCGAAAAGGTCATGGCCCGCGCCGCCCGCGAGCGGCACTGGGTGGCCGGGGCGCACTTGCCGTTTCCGGGCATCGGTCGGCTGCGGGCGAGGGATGGCGGCTATTCGTGGCTGCCCGCCACGTATGCGGCGCTGCCCGCGGGGTAGGCTTTGCAAGGGCGGGGCTCGCATGCGGCAGGCGCGATACTCCGCAAGATGAACGGGGCATGACCGGGAGTTTCCGGCCATGCCCCATGTGCATGCAGAAGGCGCGAATCCGTGGCGGTCAGCGCTTGCTGCCGTCCATCTGCTGGATGATCGTGCGCAGCCGCTGGACCATCATGGCCAGGGCGCGCACCGCCTCGCTGGCCGCCTCCATGCCTTGTGCCGATTCGGTGGCCACGTCGTTGACCTCGGTGACGGCCCGGCTGATCTGGTCCGACGCGGCGGACTGCTCTTCGCTGGCGGCGGCGATGGACTGTACCTGCCCGGCGGTGTTGTCCGCGAATTCCACGATGCGCCGCAGCGCCCCGCCCGATTCGTCGGCCAGCCCGGTGGCGTCGGCCACGGCCTGGGTGGCCGTATCCATGTTGTTCACGTTGCGCTGGGCCGCCGTCTGGATGGCCGAGATGCGCGTTTCCACTTCCTTGGTGGCGTTGGTGGTCTTTTCGGCCAGCTTGCGCACTTCGTCCGCGACGACCGCAAAGCCGCGTCCGGCGTCACCGGCGCGGGCCGCCTCGATGGCGGCGTTCAACGCCAGCAGGTTGGTCTGGTCGGCGATTTCGTTGATGACGTTGATGACCTCGCCGATGGATTCGGCGTCGCGCCCCAGCGACTGCATGTCGGTGCGCAGGCGGGTGGCGATTTCATGCACGCGCGAGATGGACCGCCCGGCGTTTTCCACCACCTGCGCGCCCTTCTGGGCTTCTTCGCGGGTGGACCTGGAGGCGTCTGCGGCCAGGGTGGCGTTGCGGGCGATCTCCATGACCGTGGCGTTCATCTGATCCATGGCGGTGGCCGTCTCGGCCATGCGGGCACGCTGCACCTCGGCCCCGGCGCTGACCTGCTGGGTCTGGGCGGCCAGTTCCTGCGAGGCGTCGGTCAGGTCGCCCGCGATGGCGGCGGCCTCTGCGGCCACGCGGCGCATGGTGTCCACCAGCGCGTTCACTTCCTGCTCGCGCGTGGTGGCCGCCTGCATGGCGGCGCGGGCCTGCTCGGCCTGGTGGCGCGCCTCGTCGCCCTTGGCGGAGCAGTCGTGCAGGGTTTCCTTCAGCCTGCCGACCATGGCCGTCAGGTCGTCGCGCAGCAGGCCGAATTCGCCCGCCATGCTGCCGCTGGCCGTGGCGTCCAGCCTGCCTGCCGCCACCTCGCGCGAGAAGGCCTGCAACGCGGCCAGCGAACGGGTGATGCCCGAAATCACGGCCAGCACGAACAGGGTGATCAGCACGCCCATGCCCGCCTCGATGACCGTGTTCACCGTCTTGACCAGGCCGGAGATGTCGTCGGCCTTGTCTTCATACGCCTTGCGGATGTCGGCCAGGGCCGGTTCCACGGCGCGGCCCGCCTGGATCATGGCGTCGGTTTCGGCCACCGTGCGGAACACTTCGTCCAGCGAGGCGTTGTAGCGGGAAAGGGCGGAACGCCCCTTGTCGCACATGGCGGCGTTGCCGGGGTCCGCCGCCGCGATGCGCTGCAACAGCGAATCCACGGTGCCGATGTGCTTGCGGGTCTTGTCGGCCCACTGCATTTCCTTGCGCATGAGAAAGTTCTTTTCCTGGCGGCGGGCCTGCAACAGCTCGGTGTTGGCGTCCACGGCCAGGGCGCGCAGTTCCAGGGCCCGTTCGACCTTGGCCGAGCCCACCCAACTGGCGGTCACGATGGCGGCCAGAGCCACGAGAACGGAAGCGAGCAGCAGATACAGTCTGGTCTTGATCCCCATGAATGTGCTCCCTTTGGGAAACGACGGCGGTGGCGACACGGTCCCCAGTGGTGTGCGCTCGCGCTGCGTCGGTTCATGGTCAGAGAGTCAGCAAGCTTCGTTCCATAATTCACATGGCTAGGTTGGCTTGTTATTTCGGTGTATTAATTTGCCTATGCAAGGTCATGCTTGCTCCGGGGCACGGAATGGGATAGCGCTGTGAAAAGTTTTGCAACATTATGCACCAGCTGTGTTGCGCACCGTTGCACAATGCAGCGGATATGAGGCGGGCGGGCAGGGTGAACCGGGAAGCCGACCTGGCCCCGCGCATGCCGCGCATGCCGCGCATGTCGGACATGCCGGGCAGGGCAGATAGGCCGGACATGCCGGGCAGGGCGGGCAAGGGGAGCAGGAATGGCCGAAGGAACGACGCAGGACATGGCCGCAACGCTGGGACCGTTGCTGCAGGGGCTGTTCGAGCAGCCGGTGGCGGCGCGCACCCTGCTGGACCGCATTCCCCTGCCGCTGGCGCTGGTTTCCGCCGAGCGGCGGGTGGTGTTCCTGAACCAGGCGGCCTGCGCCCTCACGGCCATGTCGCGCGAGCGGGCCCGGAACCTGCCGTGCCGCTACGTGTTCCGGTGCAGCCTGTGCACCGGGGGCTGCCCGCTGGACGTGGTGGACAAGTCGCCTGCGGCTGCCGTGGCCCCGGTGGCGCGCGAGGCGGACATCGTCAACGCCGACCGGGCGCGCATTCCCGTTCGGGTGACCTGCGGCGCGCTGACCGCCCCCGACGGCAGCCGGGTGGGCTACTTCGAGACGCTGGAAGATTTGCGCCTGTTCCGTCCGGTGGAGGCCCGGCCCGAGTGGCCGCAAGGGTTCGGCGACATGCTGGGGCACAGCCCCGAGATGGAGCGGGTGTTCCGGCTGCTGCCGGGTATCGCCCAGACGGATTCCTCCGTGCTGGTCACCGGAGAAACGGGCACAGGCAAGGATCTGCTGGCCGAGGCGCTGCACAATGCCTCCAACCGGGCCAAGGGGCCGTTCGTCAAGGTGAACTGCGGCGCCCTGCCGGAAAGCCTGCTGGAATCGGAATTGTTCGGCCATCAGAAGGGCGCCTTTACCGGGGCGTCGGAAAACAAGCCCGGTCGCTTCCGGCTGGCCCACAACGGCACGCTGTTTCTCACCGAGGTGGGCGACCTGCCCCTACCATTGCAGGTCAAGCTGCTGACCTTCCTGGACGACAAGGTCATCCATCCGTTGGGCTCCACGCGCGGGGTGCACGTGGATGTGCGCATCATGGCCGCCACCCACCGCGACCTGCGGCGCATGGTGCGCGAGGGGCGCTTTCGCGAGGATCTGTTGTACCGCCTGAACGTGGTGCGCTTTCACCTGCCCCCCCTGCGCGAGCGCGGCGACGACATTGCCCTGTTTCTGGCGCACTATCTCAAGGTGTACGCGGGCATGTTCGGCAAGCGGCTGGCCGGTTTCACCCCGGCGGCGGAACGGGTGCTGCAGCAACACGCCTACCCCGGCAACGTGCGTGAATTGCGCAACATTGTGGAATATTGCGTCAACGTGTGCCAGGAAACCCACGTGGATCTGCCGCATCTGCCTCGCTACCTGCTGGAGGAAGGCGGAGAATCCGAGGCGTCGGATTGGGGCGGCGCATACGCTGGCCTGCGGGCGGGGCAGGGAGTGCCGATGGTGGGGGCGCAGACCCCGCCTGGCGGCGGGCGGGGCTGGCCGGCTTCCGGCACTGCGGATGCGGGCCAGCCTGGCCGCTCCGATTGCCCCGCCCCTCTCGGCGCGCCCGGTTCCGCCGTGAGCCATGACCGGAAAGTTCCCCCGACCGAGGCCTCCCAGGGGGATGCCACGTGGGCCGAGGCGGAGCGCCGCCTGATCATGGAGGCGCTGGTGCGGGCGCGCGGGCGGCGCGGCGCGGCGGCCACGGCGTTGGGCTGGGCGCGAACCACATTGTGGCGCAAGATGCGCCAGTACGGGTTGGACCAATGAGCAGCAACGACAACGGCATGGCGCCATCCAGGGCGGCCCGGCGGGGAGGCGCGCGCGGCAACGTGCTGGTGGCCCTGCACCGCGACGCGGTGGCGCCCCGTTTCGACAAGGCCACCGAGGCGTGGCTGGGGCGCATCGACAGCGAGGGCGGGCTGGCGCGTTCGCGCACCATGGTGCTGGCCAATGCCTCGGCCGAGGAACTGTGCCGGATCATCCTGACGGAAAATGTCACCACCGTGGTCTGCTGCGGCATCGAGCAGGAATTCCACGACTACCTCACCTGGAAGCGCATCACCGTGCTGGATGGCGTGGTGGGGGGGCGTGACGCGATCATCGGGGCGCTGCTGGCCGATACCCTGAAGGCCGATGCCGTGCTCGGCGGGGTGTAACGGCTGACGGGCGACAGGCCTTGATTTCCGGAGGCGGGTGCCGCCGCCAGCGGGGCGCTGCCGACCACTTTTCATTGCCGCGCTGCCGTTGTCTGTCGTGGCTCCTTCTTTTTTTCCAGCCTCCTTCCTCCCTTCCTCCCTTTTTTTTGCCGAGAGCATGTCCGACCCCGGCGTACCCAGGGGGGGCGCGGCTGTGCCTTGTCCGTGGCGGAGTGCCGTTGCCCGTGGCGATTCCCCCCTCCGGGGGCCGGTGTTTGCGCTGCAAAATGTTGCATTATGATGCAGCGGCTGCGTGTTGCCGCGTGCACCGGTTGAATTTCGGCCAACACTGCCGGTGCTTCCATTCGGCAACATGCTGCAACCATGAAGTAACGACTTCTGGAACAGACATTGCTACCATTTTCACGAAGCACTGTTGCCGGGGCGTGTAAGCACTGCTTCCGGGCGCCATTCCCCACCCGGCGCAAGCGATGCCCGGTCAGGATGGGATTGAACGGTGCAGGGCGGGGCGCTTGTTCCCGTGCATCGCGGCGGGGCAACGGACTGGTGCGGCAACAGTCAACGCACTAACGGGATAACGATACAGGGACCGGTGCACCATGTGGATGACCTCGGTGCTGGTGTTCGATACAGATACCGCCTTCGCCCGGCATGTGGCCGAATTGCTGGGTGGCGGCGGCAGTGCCTGCGTGGTGGCGGCGGAGCCGGACGATGCCCGCCGCCTGCTGGCCACCGGCGGCTTCAGCGTGTTCCTGTTCGGCTGCGCCGAAGGCCCGCCCTGCCCGCTGGGGTTGCTGGACTCGGCGCGGCGGCTGGCCCCGCACATGGGGGTGATCCTGATGGTCCGCCCCGACCAGGTGCGGCTGTCCATCCAGTGCATGAAGCGCGGAATCGACGATGACATCCTGATCCCCTTCGACATGGATTCCATGTTGCGCAAGGTGGCCTCGGTGGCGCAGCGCCGCCGCCTGGCCCCCCCTTCGCAGCCGGTGGCGGGGCAGGGCGTGCCCGGTTCGCGGGATGCGTCCTGACGGTGCGATGCGCGCCGGTCATGCCGTTGGGGAATGCCGGAGATAGGCTGGAGTGTGCGCCGGAGTGTGCGCCGGAGTGTGCGAAGGTACCGCCGCCGTGGTCGGGGGCGGGCGCGTCGGCATGTGGCGGTGCGTTGCCTGGGCGCCGATGCGCTGCCGCATGGGTGGCGCTGCGATGCATGGGGGTATAGGCTCGCAAATGATGGCGGGGGAACATGTTTTCTTGCATTCGCTTGCGTCTGCGGGGCCTGCGGCGTAGGGTGTGGTGCCCCGTATCGCCGTGCAGCACAGGAGAATGCAACGAAATATGAACCCTCGTGTACTTGCGGACCTTAGGAAATTTCTGAAAGTTGCCGATCATATTCCCGGCCGGTTGCGGCTCAAGGTGGACCTTGCCGTCCTGCGGCATCCGGCCGCGGCGCAACTGCGCGCCCTGACGCCGGATACATGGCCGGGGCTGCGCGGAACACGGTTCGACGTGTTCTCCTCCACGCTTACGCTGGACTACGATCCGGCGGTGTTGCCGGGTGAACTGTTCGACGATCTGCTGGCAACGCCAGATGACGAACGGGCCGTGCAGCTTGCGGTCAGGTTGTGCGGGGGCACGTCAGCCTGACGGCAACGTGAAAATCATGTCGCGCATGCGGGGGCATGACTAGGCTGGTCAGGCAGTATCGTGCCGCCTGACCAGAGCGGGGTTGGGTTGGACAAGGGGCCGGATGGGGGATTCCCTGTTCGAAGGCGTCCGCCGAAGGCCGTTGCCGGGTGCGTCCTCACGTGGCGCCCGCCGATGCATTCGGCGGATACATTCGGTGGATGCGTTCGGGCAGCCCCGGCCCGACGGCGTTCCGGGTGGTGATACGGCCGCCCCGCGATGCCGTGACGTCAACGTTCCGGACGGGAGAAACACATGACGCTCGCCAAAAAGCTGATTCTGGGTTTCGGCCTTGTACTCGTACTGCTGGTTGCCATGGGAGGCATTTCCTACAAGGCGCTGTCGGACGCCACGTTCGGCTTCACGGACTACCGCCGCACGGCACGCGGCTCGCTCATGAGCGGGGGCATTCTGGCGGACATGCTGCGGATGCGCCTGGGCGTGTTCAGCTACATGAATTCCTCGTCCGAAGCTGCGCTGCGTTCATACGAGGAAGCCCGCGCGGACCTGGCCAAAGGGCTGGACGAGGCGGACAAGTCCATCAAGAACCCGGAGCGCCGCAAGCAACTGGCCATAGTGGCCGAGGCGTTCACCCAGTATGGCGAGGGGGTGGTCGAACTGCAGAAGTTCAACCAGGCACGCCATGCCGAAATCGATGCCCTGAACACCATGGGGCCGCAGCGTGTGCAGGCTCTTTCCCAACTGGCGGAGGCGGCCCAGCGCGAAGGGGACACGGTGGGGGCCGCCCGGGCGGAAGCGGTCATTCGCGCCATGCTGGAACTGCGGGTGATCGTGGTCAAAATGATGGCCGACACCGACGTCAAATGGCTGGAGCGGGCCAAGCAGGAGTCCGTGGTGGTGGGTGAGGCCTTCAGCCGGCTTGTTGCCGACGTGCGCAACCCGGCGCTGCGCGACAAGGCGCGTGAACTGTACCAGCAGCGCACCGACTATTTTTCCGCATTCGAGCGCATGTCCGCCGCGGCCCTGAAGCGCGACGCGATATTCTTCGAACGCCTGTCCAAGCTCGGGCCGGCCATCGCCCAGGCCTGCGATGCCATCCAGAACAGCTACGAGGCGGAACAGCGCGAAATCGGCCCCCGCGTGCAGGCATCCAACGATCAGGCGCAACTGTTGACCGGCGTCCTTGCCGTGGTGGCCGTGGCGGCGGGTGTGGCCATTGCCTGGCTGCTGATCCGGGTGGTCATGGCTCAACTGGGGGCGGACCCTGCCGCCCTGGCCTCCGTTACCCGGCGCATCGCCGCGGGCGATCTGGACGTGTCGTTCAACGCGGGCAGCGGCAAACTGCGCGGCGTGTACGCCGACATGAAGGACATGGTGGACGGCCTTGTCTCGGTGATCACCGAGGTGCGCTCCGGCGCCGAAAACGTGGCTTCCGGCAGCGAGGAACTTTCCGCCTCGGCCGAAACCCTGTCGCAGGGGGCCACGGAGCAGGCCGCGTCCATTGAAGAGATATCCTCGTCCATGGAAGAAATGGCGGCCAACATCCGCCAGAACATGGAAAACGCCCGCCAGACGGAAACCATCGCCATGCAGGCCGCGACCGATGCGGAAGGCGGCGGCAAGGCCGTGGGCGATACCGTGGGCGCCATGCGCGAGATCGCGGCCAAGATTTCCATCATCGAGGAAATCGCCCGCCAGACCAACCTGCTGGCCCTGAACGCGGCCATCGAGGCTGCCCGCGCCGGTGAACACGGCAAGGGCTTTGCCGTGGTGGCCGCAGAAGTGCGCAAACTGGCGGAACGCAGCGGCCAGGCCGCCGCCGAGATCAGCGATCTGTCGTCGTCCAGCGTGGCCGTGGCCGAACATGCCGGCGAAATGCTGACCAAGATGGTGCCGGGCATCCGCCGCACCGCCGAACTGGTGCAGGAAATCGCCGCCGCCAGCAACGAGCAGAACGTGGGCGCGGAACAGGTCAACAAGGCCATTGCCCAACTCGACCAGGTCATCCAGCAGAATGCTTCCGCCTCGGAAGAAATGGCGTCCACGTCCGAAGAACTGTCCAGCCAGGCCGAGCAGTTGCAGGCCACCGTCTCGCGCTTCCGCGTGGCGGCGCTGGACGACGGCATGGTGCGCGCACCGCGTCGGGCGCAGCCCAAGGCGGCGTCCCGCGCCGTTGCGGGCCAGGCCCCGCGCAAGGCGGTGTCCGGCAAGGGCGGCAACATCGCACTGGACATGGATTCCGATGCGGATGACAGTGAGTTCGAGCGCTTCTAGCGCTGGCCAGCTTCGGGAGGCAGCATGTACGAGAGCAGCCAGTATCTGACCTTCACCCTTGGCGAAGAGGTGTTCGCGCTGGACATCGGCACCGTGCGCGAGGTGCTTGAACTGACCGCCATCACGCGCATACCGCGTACGCCGGAATTCATGCGCGGGGTCATCAACCTGCGCGGGCGCGCCGTGCCCGTGCTGGAGTTGCGCCGCAAGTTCGGCATGGAGCCGACGACCGACACGGTGAACACCTGCATCATCATCGTCGAGGCCGAACTCGAGGGCGAGGCCGCCGTCATCGGCACGCTGGTGGATTCGGTGCGCGAGGTCATAGAGATTCCGTCCGACGCCATAGAGCCAGCCCCGCGCATGGGCACCGCCGTGCGGCAGGACTTCATCAAGGGCATGGGGCACCGCAACGACGGCTTCGTGATCATCCTGGATGGCAACCGCATCTTCTCGGTGGAAGAACTGGCCGCCACCGGGGCCGCCATCGGCGGCGTACCCCTGGCGGGCGACGGCGGCATGCCAGCCGCCGCCATGGCTGGCGGCGAAGGCCCGCCCTCGTAGCACGCGGACACGCCGCAGGCGTAACGTACACGACATCCGCAACGGGCCGGGCGCATGCGTCCGGCCCGTTTTCGTATGGCGCCGGGGGCCTTGCGTCGTCCCGGTGTTCCGGGTAGCCTTGCGACACTGGCCGTTGCCCGCCGCGATTTCCTGCGTTGTGGGCCCGGCCCGCAACAGGCGGCATGCCGCCGCAGGAGTCCGCAACCGGTGAGCGCCCCAGACGCCCCAGACGCCACGCAACCCGCCAGCCCCGGCGCGGCGCCCCGTTCCGGACGCGCCCGTGCCCGCAAGGCCGCATGCGTGCCCGGCAGGGCCGCAGGGTCGGGTGCGGGCGACCTTGACCTTGCCGAGGCCCCGGTATGTCAGCAGCATTGCGAGCATGCCGACGTCATCGCGCGGGTACGCGCCCGCATGGCCCCGGACGAGGACATGGCCGAACTGGCCGCCACCTTCCGGTTGCTGGGCGACCGCACCAGAGTGCGCATTCTCGAGGCGCTGGCCGGTGACGAGTTGTGCGTGTGCGACCTGGCCGCCGTGGTGGGGCACAGCCAGTCCGCCGTTTCCCACCAGTTGCGCCTGCTGCGCGCGGCCAAGCTGGTGCGGGTGCGCCGCGACGGCAAGAACGCCTTCTACTCCCTGGACGACGACCACGTGCTGCACCTGTTCCGCCAGGCGCTGGACCACGTGCAGGAAAGCCGCTGACCGGCGGCGCAAGGAGCGTTTCACATGTCCCGCCTGTCCTGTCTGTCCTGCCTGGCTGGGCTACGGCCCATGATTGCGCGCATGCGCGGGGCTGCCCTGCGTGTGACCGCCTGCCTTGCGCTGTGCTGCGGCCTTGCCGCGCTGCCCGTGCCCACGCAGTATCGGGCGGCGACCGCCCAAACGGCCCAACTCGCGTTGTCCGCGTTGTCCGCGTTGCCCGCGTTGTCCGTTCTTCCCGGTGAGGCCCGGGCGGAAATGGCCGTGGGCCAGACCATCTACGTGCCGGTGTATTCCTCGGTGGTCTATGGCAATCGGGGCCGCACCCTGAACATCACCACCATGCTTTCGGTGCGCAACACCGACCAGCGCGTGCCCATCACCCTGATGGAGGTGCGCTACGTGGACGAACAGGGCAAGACGGTGCGCAGCTACCTGGAAAGCCCCCGCCAGTTGCCGCCGCTGGGTTCCGCCCAGTTCGTGGTGGAAGAATCGGACACCCTGGGCGGTTCCGGCCCCGCATTCATCGTGGTGTGGCGCGCCGCCGGACCGGTGTCGCAACCCCTGGCCCAGGGGGTGATGATCGGCACCGTGTCGTCGCAGGGCATCTCGTTCATTACGGAGGGGAAGGTCATCGGCGGCGTGAAATAGTCCCTCTTGCGACGTGCCAGCAGCTTTCGCGGTTTTGCGGCTGAGACAGATAGATATTCAAGGTGTAACGCGCGGTCCTTCGGGGCCGCGCGTTTTTTGTCCGCTCATGACGCCCGACCGGTTGCATTGCCCGCCGGACCACATCCGGCGCGGATTTTCGTTGACAGGGGGGGCATGTTCGGGTGAATTGGTTCAACCAGTGAATGGTTGTACCAATTCTGCAATCCGTTCGCACACCCCACTGCCCGGGAGGGCCGTTGCGTGAAAGCGCAGATGACCCCCGCCTTCAAGCCCGCGCGCCGCATCCGCCTGCACGAGGAAATCGTGGGGCAGATCCGCGACCTCATCGAGAAGGGCGAACTGAAATCCGGCGACAAGCTGCCCCCCGAACGCCGTCTGGCCGAACTGTTCGGGGTCTCGCGCCATTGCGTGCGCGAGGCCATCCGCTCGCTGGAGCAGCAGCGCATCGTCACCAGCCGCCTTGGCGACGGCACCTACGTGCTGGACGACACGGAAGAAACGCTCATCGAGCCGCTGGCCGCCATCATCGAGCAGCGCCGCGCCAAGCTGCGCGAGGTGCTGGAATTCCGTCGCCTGCTGGAACCGCAGATCGCCGCGCTGGCCGCGGCCCACGTCAGCGACGGCGACCTTGCGGCCCTGCGCCGCGCCCTGGATGCCCAGATCGCCGAGATAGGCGGCGGCAACACCGGGTCCGACGCCGACGTGGAATTCCACATGATCATCGCCCGCGCCACCCGCAACACGGTGGTGCAGGAAGTGCTGACGCGCCTGCACGACATCCTTACCGACAGCCGCGATTTCACCCTGCAGACCGAAGACCGCCGCCAGTGGGCCGTCGAGACCCACGCCAACATTCTCGCCGCCATGGAGGCGCGCGACCCCCAGGCGGCCTTTCGCGCCATGCACGAACATATTCTGCACGTCGAGGAAATTGCCCTCGAATGGTCGGGGGAATGACCCCCCATGAGCAACCACGCATGACCACGCAGGCGGCAAGACCACTCACCGCGCGTTCCGGTGTCTCGGGCGCGCATCACGCCAACGACGCCCAGGGCGAACCGCGCCCGGTGCGGGCCCGGCCCGCGCCGCCCATGTTCGCCTGGCAACGGAGGGACATGATGAAGGAAGTTCGCGACAAGGCACGCCAACTGATGAAGGGCTACTGTCGGGTCTGCCCGGTGTGCAACGGCAAGGCCTGCTCGGGCGAGGTGCCCGGCATGGGCGGCCTGGGCACCGGCGCAACCTTTGGCGCCAACCTTGATGCCCTGGCCGCCGTGCGCCTGAACATGCGCCTGGTGCACGACGTGAAGGAGCCCGACACCTCCACCACCGTGTGTGGCATCGCCCTGGACATGCCCGTGCTGGCAGCGCCCATCGGCGGCGTATCCTTCAACATGGGCGGCGGCGTGAGCGAAGAAGACTACGCGGCCGCCGTGGTGAGCGGCTGCGCCGAACGCGGCATCATCGGCGGCACCGGCGACGGCGTGCCCCCGTTCATCATCGACGCGGGCTTCGCGGCCATCACAGGCGCGGGCGGACGGGGCATCCCGTTCATCAAGCCGTGGGATGGCGCGGAACTGGACGAAAAGATCGACCGGGCGATGGAACTGGGCTGCCCGGCCATCGGCATGGACATCGACGCGGCGGGTCTCGTCACCCTGCGCAAGATGGGCCGCCCCGTGGGCCCCAAGACCCCGGCGGAACTTTCGCGCATCGTGTCCAAGGTCAAGGCCAGGGGCATGGCGTTCATCCTCAAGGGCATCATGACCACCATCGACGCCAGCCTGGCCGTCGAGGTGGGCGCTGACGGCATCGTGGTGTCCAACCACGGGGGCCGCGTGCTCGACCATGCCCCCGGCACCGCCGAGGTGCTGCCCGAAATCGCCGACGCGGTGAAGGGGCGCATCGCCATCCTGGCCGACGGCGGCGTGCGCGACGGTGTGGACGTGTTCAAGATGCTGGCCCTGGGGGCCGACGCCGTGATGCTGGGCCGCCCCTTCTCCATTGCCGCCGTGGGCGGCCTGAAGGACGGGGTGGTCATGCTGGTGGATACCATCAAGGGCCAGCTGGTGCAGGCCATGGTGCTGACCGGCAGCGCCAATGTGGCGTCCATTGGCCGCCATGCCCTGCGCATGTAGTTGCACATGGCGTTTTCGCATGTTGGCGCGCCAACATGCGAGCATCCGCATGTGCAATCCTGACGGATATCCGGTCCGGCGGCTGCCTGAGCAGGCTGCCGCCGGACCATCACCCCGATGTCCGGCAACCCGGTGTCCGGCGGCACGCCGCGCGCCATGGCCGGAACCACGCGGGCCGCGCACTGCCCGCAACGCGGAGAACCAGACATGCTTCTTTCCCTCGCGGTCTATCTGATTCTCGGCGCCCTGGCGGGCGTTCTTGCCGGGCTGCTCGGCGTGGGCGGCGGGCTGGTCATCGTGCCCATGCTCAATTTCGCGTTCGAATGGCAGTCCATTCCGAACGAGCATCTGCAGCATCTGGCGTTGGGCACGTCCATGGCCAGCATCATGTTCACCTCCATCTCCAGCTTCCGGGCACACCACAAGCGCGGGGCCGTGCTGTGGAACGTGGTGTGGCGCATCACCCCCGGCATCATCACCGGCACGCTCATCGGCACGTGGGTGGTGGCCCAGCTTTCCACGAATTTCCTCAAGGGCTTCTTCGTCTGCTTCCTGTACTGGGTGGCGGCGCAGATGCTGCTGGACATCAAGCCCAAGGCCTCGCGCGAACTGCCCGGCGCCATGGGCATGTTCGGCATGGGCAACGTCATCGGCGGGGTGTCCAGCCTCGTGGGCATCGGCGGCGGTACGCTGTCGGTGCCGTTCATGGCCTGGTGCAACGTGGCCATGCACACGGCCATCGGCACCTCCGCCGCCATCGGCTTTCCCATCGCGGTGTCCGGCACCGTGGGCTACATAGTTAACGGGCTGGCTACCCAGGGCCTGCCCGCGAACACCTTCGGGTTCGTTTACCTCCCCGCCCTGGTCGGCATTGTCTGCGCCAGCGTGCTGACGGCTCCACTGGGAGCCCGGCTGGCGCACAACCTGCCGGTCGCGCGGCTGAAGCGCATCTTTGCCGTGCTGCTCATCGTTGTGGCCACGCGCATGCTGCTGAAGCTGCTGTAGACGACGCTCTCTCCTACCGAAGGTATTCTCACGCACGGCCCCCGGCGCCCCCACGCCGGGGGCTGCTGCGTTTGCGGCCCACCGCGCACGCCGTGCGATTCCGTACGGCGGAACCGATGGAATGGGCAGGGCAGGAGCACAAACGGAGCAGAGGGTTGCATTCGCAGGGCGGGGCATATAGAGGGGCTGAATGCCCGCGCATCTTTACAAAACTTTACATTTGCTCCGCGACGGTGCTGGCTGCATTTCCGCCCTGGCTCCAGGCCCGGCTCCAGGCATGGCGCCATGCCTGGCAAGGAAAGGCGGCATGGTCACCCGGGGGGGCGCCCCGAGGATGCCCGTGCCACATGTCCTGGCCGCGTGTGCATTGGCCGTGTGCCTGCTGCTGCCCGGCCCCATCGTCCACGCGGCGGGCAGCACCCTGGGGCAGGATGCCGATGCCGTGCAGCAGTTCATTCGCACCGGCGCGCAGCTTGCGGATGCCTATGGCGAAGGCCCGGTGTGTGATCGCATCGTCCGGGACATGGACAGCGTGCGGGGCGTGCGCCGGGCGTCCGAGGCGGCCATGAAACGGCTGCTGCTGGTGGAGAACGACCCCAAGCAGGAAATGCTGCGCAGTGCGTTTCGCCGGGCCAACGAATCCGCCTCGCGGCTGGAACGTACCCTGGACGGTGGTGGGGCGATCTGTCGTCAGGGGGGCGATGCACGCGTCGACTCCACCGGCTTTCGCCTGCGCCTGGAAAACGAGGCGCTGTTCATGGCCGAGAATGGCCGCACCCTGTGCCGCACCCTGCGCACCGAAGTGCCCGGCCTGGTCTGGCCCGACTGCGACCGCCCCTGACCTTCGGACACGCCGACCCGTTCCAGCCTTCCCCGTCTTTCCCTCATCGCCTGCGCCCGGCCGACGCTGCCCCATCGCCTCCCTGCATGCGGCTCCTGTCCCGCTGCCGTCCCGCTGTCTATGGCGCGCCATTCGTGGTATATCTTTTCATCTTTGCCGGGTGCGCCAAGGATCTTGCCGTAGCGGTGTGCGGTGGTCTTCGTAATGTCATGCTGATGTAACATGTTGAATTTGAAAATGATCATCGCATGACGTCGGACGTCGCATGACGTGCCGCAGCAGGCGGCGGACGGCGTTTCCGTTGCATTTGATCCAGGCCGCACCCTTGCCCGCGCGCCGCATCCGGGGTAGAGGCACGGCCAACGCGCCCCCGGTCTGATGGTCTGACGGTCTCGACGGTACGCGGAGGACTGGGCTGGATTGGCCCGAATCTGGCTGAATCGGGCTGAGCTGGGCGCGCCTGCCGCATGGCGGGGCGCGCCCCTGTTTTTTTCATGTCGGCCGTGTGCGTTCAGGCACCGGGCCGGGCAGGGAGGTTTGCATGTTCACCCGCAAGGAACTGGCCTATTCCGTCCGCTGGAACCTGCTGCTGCTCACCGTGGGGTCGGCGCTGTTTGCCCTTGGGGCGCAGGGCATCGTGGCCCGGCACGGGTTTCTTACCGGCGGCATCTATGGCATCGCGCTGCTTTCCTGGTACCACACCCACCTGCTGTCTCCGGCGGCCTGGTACCTGCTGTGCAACATCCCGCTGTTCGCGTTGGGCTGGCTGCACGTGGGGCGGCGTTTTCTGCTCTACAGCCTGTACGGCATGCTGGCCACCTCGCTGTTCGCGGAAGTGTTTCAGGGGGTGGACCTTGGCGTGCACGACCAGTTGTACGCCGCCGTGGCCTCCGGGGTCATTTGCGGGGCAGGGGGCGGCATCATGCTGCGGTCGCTGGGGTCCGGCGGCGGGCTGGACGTGGCGGCCATCATCCTGCATCGGCGCCTGGGGCTCGGCATCGGACGGTTCGGCTTCTGCTTCAACGCGGTGCTGTTCACCGCCAGCCTCGTCTCCATGCCCGTGGACACGGTGATCGCCTCGCTGATCCAGGTATTCATCGCGGCGGTGACGATGGAATACGTGCTGGCCCTGTTCAACCAGCGCAAGGTGGTGTTCGTCATTTCCGAGCACAGCAGGCGCATCGGGCACGATCTGGTTTCCGAACTGGGACAGGGGGCAACCTTCCTGCAAGGGCGGGGCGGGTATTCCGGCGACGACCGGGAAATCGTCATGACCGTGACCAACAACGTACAACTGAAGCGCATGGAGGAACTGGTGTTTACCGTGGACCCCGAGGCGCTGTTCATCGTGGAAAACACCTTCACCGTGCTCGGTGGCCAGTTTGCCCGGAGAAAGGTGTACTGACGCAGGCTGTTGTGGCATACTGGCCGACACGCAAGCATCGTTTCGAGACCGCCTTGGGGGAGGCTGCATGACCGACCTTGTTCCGCGAGCCCCGTCGGTGCGCCGCTGCCCGGCGCGCACCGCGCGTCCCTTGCCCGACAGTCACGTATCCCGGTGCCGCTTTGCGCCGCGTGTCGCTGCACTGGTCGCCTGTCTGGCCATGGCGCTGTGCGCGCTGCTGGTTGCCGCCGTACCGCCCGCGCGGGCGCAGGATGCCCCTTCCCCCTCCGCATCGCCTGTTTCCGAGTCCCTCGCCGACCCTTCCGTCGATTCCCCGCCAGCCGCCCGCGCCGAGGACAGCGTGCCGGTGCTGCGCATTTCCGTGGACAACGGTCCCACGCATTTCCAGGTCAAGGCCCTGCGCCGCTTTGCGGATGACGTCCGGCAACGTCTGGCCGGGCGGCTGCGGGTGGAGGTGTACGACAGCGCCAGCCTGTACCGCGACCGCGACGTGTTGCAGGCGCTGAACCTTGGCCGCGTGGAAATGGCCCTGCCGGGCACGTGGGTGCTGCATTCCGTGGTGCCCGACTGCGGCGTGTTCATGCTGCCCGTCTTCTACGGCGCCCCGGCCCGTGCCAGCCTGGCCGTGGCCGATGGCCCGACGGGCCGCATCATCGATTCGCGCATCGAGCGCAACCTGCGCGTCACCGTGTTGGGTCGCTGGCTGGAACTGGGGCACGCCAACCTGTACCTGGTGGACCACGCCGTGCGGCGGCACGAAGACCTCGCGGGCCTGCGCATCCGGGTGGCGGGCGGCCCGGCCAACGAACTGCGTCTGGCGGCCATGGGCGCACGCCCCCTGGTGGTGCCCTGGCCCGACCTGCCGCACTGGCTGCAGGGCGGCAACCTGGACGGGCTGATGACCACCCACGAGACGGCGGTGTCCGGCCAGTTGTGGCGTTACGGGGTGACCCACGTGTTCGAGGACCGCGCCTATTTCGCCATGTACGTGCCGTTGGTCAGCCGGACGTTCTGGGAACGCCTGCCAGAGGACATGCGTGACGTGCTGCGCGACGCCTGGGAAGACCATGTGGACGAGGCGCGCGCCCAGGCCGCCGAGGCGCAGGCCGAGGCCCGCGATGAACTGCGTGCCCAGGGGCTGGCCTTCGCCGTGCCCGACGACGCCGTGCTGCGCCGCTGGCGCGAGCGGTTGCGCCTGGGCGAGCGCGAGGTGGTGGATTTCGTGGGGGTGGACCCCACGCTGTACGAAATCGCCAAAAGGGCGGCACGGCAGGCGGAGCAGAGCCCGCCGGAGTAGGGCGGCACCGCTCCCCGCCCGGTTCTGCCCGGTTCTGGTCCGGTTCTGGCCTGCCCTGGCCTGATCCTGTCTGATCCGGCATGATCCTGCCTGGTTGGGCCCGATTCAGGCGTGGTTCGGGCCTGCTCCCCGCACGATATCCAGACACAGTCAGGCACCCACAGGGAGGGTACATGCATCCGTTCCGCTCGCCTTCCGGCCGTCCGGCCACCGCGCGCCACCCGTTCCGACCGTTCCGTTCCGTCCCCTTGCTTCCCCGGTTCCTTCAGTCCCACCTGTTCCCTCTGTTCCGCATGGCGGCGCTTGTGCTGCTGGCCGTGCTGTGTCTGGGGCGGCCTGCCGCGGCCGTAGACGCGACGTTGCCCAAGCCCGCGTCACTCCCCTGGTCCGAGGTGGAAGCCGCCGCGCGCGGCACCACGGTGCGCTTTCACATGTACGGCGGCATGGCCACGGCCAACCGCTACGTGGATGGCTTCGTCGCGCCGGAACTGGCGCGCCGGTACGGCATCACCCTGGTGCGGGTGCCCATGGAGGCCCCGGTGTTCGTCAATCGGCTGCTGGCGGAGAAGTCGGCTGGCCGCGCCACGGGCAGCATGGACCTGTTGTGGATCAACGGCGAGAATTTTCGCAACGCCCGGCTGGGCGGCGTGTTGTGGGGGCCGTATGCCCCGGCCCTGCCCAACATGGCCCTGACCGACCCGGTGCAGAGCTCCACCGATTTCGGCTATCCCGTGGACGGCTATGAATCCCCCTATGGCCGCGCCCAGCTGGTGCTGGAATACGATACCGCCCGCATCCCCGAACCGCCGCGCACCATGGCCCAACTGGGCGAATGGGTGAAAGCCCACCCCGGACGGTTCACCTATCCCCAGCCGCCGGACTTCACCGGATCGGCCTTCATCCGCCAGGCCTTCTATGCCCTTACCGGGGGCCACGCACAGTACATGCGTCCGCTGGACAAGGACCTGCTGGGCCGCAAGGCGCCTGTCCTGTGGGGGTGGCTGCGCGACCTGGCCCCGCACCTGTGGCAGGCCGGACGCGCCTACCCCCGCGATGCCGCCGCGCTGGACGCGCTGTTCGCGCGGGGCGAGGTGGATTTTTCCGTCTCGTACCACCCGGCCCACGCCCAGGCGCTGATCGATGACGGCACCTACCCGGCCACCGTGCGCACCGTGGTCCTGGACGACGGGTCCATCTTCAACACCCATTTCGTGGCCATTCCCTTCAACGCACCCAACAAGGCGGGGGCCATGGTGGTTGCCAACTTCCTGCTGTCGCCCGAGGCGCAGCTGGCCAAGATGGACCCGGCCTGGTGGGGCGATTTTCCGGCCATCGAGGTGGGGCGTCTGCCCGAGGAATGGCGCGCGCGCTTCGCCGCCATGAAGATGGGCGAGGCAACCCTGTCACCCGACGTGCTGGCAAAACGCGCCGTGCCCGAGATTCCCGCCGACTGGCTGGAAGCGCTGGAACGCGGCTGGGACGCCGAAGTGCTGCGCAGGTAGCCCGCCGGTTCCGGTCCCGGGTTCGGGCCGGGTACCGGCGTGACAAGAGATGCCACCGGGGCCGCTTCCGAAGGGGGGCGGCCCTTGTATGTGGGGTTCCGTGGCGGGCGTAAGGGGGGAATGTAAAGGCAGGCAGAAGATATGGAAGGCGCTGATTAGTCGTGCCCGCCGTATTCGCGCGCATGCCAGGCGCGCAGCCCGCGAGGCTTGTCGCGCAGGTAGCCGGTCACCAGGTAGTCCAGCAGGTTGCGCGCGGCCCTGTCGGACAGCAGCAGCAGGGGGGTATCCGCTCCCTGTGCTTCAAGCAGCAGGAGGCTGGCGTCCTGGGTGCAGCAAAAACGCTGCCCGGGGCCGCGCGTGCGCAAGGCAAGGCACAGGTCGCACAGATCCTGCTCGCTCAGGGGCGAGAGAGCGGCAAGCCAGGACATGGCATCGGTGGTGGCGTTGGTATAATCGAACATGGCGTATTCCCCGGTGTATTGCGCGGCATGGGCCGCGTCAAGCTGTGCGGCCGCGCACCGCTGGCCCGGCGGGGAAAATATAAATGACCGGCGCGGGGTGCCCCTGCTAGACCAGTAGCGGCGTCGGCGCGAGCGCGCACGGCGCCAAGTTCGCAGAATGGGGTTCGCAACGTGAAGCATGACATTGACGGCCTATTGGGTAACGTGGGCAAGGAACTGACGGGCCTTTCCGTATCGCTGGACGGATTGGAACGCACACCGGACGGCGCGTACATCGTGCCTGCATCGGTGCTGCTGTCCATGGTTCATTCCGTGCAGCAGATACTTTCCCTGTGGAAGAAGGCCCACTCGACGTTCAGCATCGCCATGGCGTCGAGCGTCCTGTGCCGCGAAGAGGCGCTGAACACGTTGTTCGACGCCGCTGAGGACGGCACCGAACATTGATTCCGGTCGTCCTTCCCACAAGCAACCACGCTTCGCAGTACGAAGCCCGCAACCGGCGCGCCTGAACTGGCCAGGCGTGCCACTGAAAGCCGCAAAGGGCGGGAGCGCAAGCTCCCGCCCTTTGCGGCGTGGCGCAACGGCGTTGCGTGGCCAGGCCAGGGAAATGAGAAGGGCGGAAGCTTGCGCTCCCGCCCTTTCGTGAACAATGGGCCGTATGGACTACACGCAGCCGGTGGGCTTGGGCAGGCCGGCCATCTTGCAGGCGCCCTTGCCGGGGCCGGAGGGGAACAGTTCGTAGATCTCCTTCAGCTTGAAGCCGGTGTTCTTGGAGAGGATACGAACCATCGGGGCGATGCCGTTCTTCTTGTAGTAGTCCTGCAGGAAGTCGATGATCTTCTGGTGATCGGGGGTGATGTCCGCGATACCTTCGGATTCCTTCACGAATTCAACCCACTCGGTGCTCCAGTCATCAAAGCGAAGAAGGAAGCCGTCTTCATCGACTTCGAAGCTCTTGCCCTTGTAAGTGACTTCAGCCATGCGTGTCCTCCTTGGACAGGTTCTTGGCAGTGAAAGGGATGCACGACAAACGCCTGACCTTCGCATCGTGCGGCGATGCGCCGGCCGATGATAAGCAGCGATCCGCTGCCTCTATCCGAATGATGGTCGCCCATGGGCAGACTCTGCCCGCTGGATAAACCGCAGCCACCCGGCGTGTCAACGAGGCTCCCATGCGGGCGCTTCGCTGGTGAACCCGCAACGTACCCCGAAGGGGGACGCAAACACGGGTACCGGAGAACCGAATCGCGCGGGTTTTTCCGGGTTCCAGACATGCGGACGAGGCACAAGATGCCACAATGTCATGAAAAATTCAAGGCAGGCGTGGGTGTTTTTTCGGCAAGCATTACAGCCCCCTACAGGTGAGCGTGTAAACAGTTGCTCACCAGCCGCAACATGCCCGGCAGGATGGGCGCATTACGGGCCGTATGGGGTTTGCTATGTGGGGCAGGGTAAGTGATGCATGCCATGATGCATTTCCACTCCCCGGTGACAGGTGGCACTGTAGTGTGTTGTCGGAACTGTGTCAATGTATGTGAAATAATGCACTAGTCGTGAGTGGGCACAACATGCCGCATACAGTGGGGTACCTTTGCGAAGGCTGAAAATGGCAGTGGTGGGTTCGTTTTTGTTATCAGTCTGAAATAACAGTGTATTACGGTGCATTCAGGTCTTCTTGGCAAAGTCATTGTGAAATATGTCACAATTGGTGGACCGGTTCGGTCCGATACGTCGTGTGCGGCGCGTCCGGCACGCCGGCGCCGCCTTGTTCCGGCGTGTCGGTCTGGCGGAACGGGGCGGGCATACCCCTGCCAACCTTGACAGCCCCCACCCCCGTTGTTACCCGTTTGTGCTACTGCAAGAACTGCATCCTCATGATGCCGGAGCCTTCATGCCCAGCCTCGGACAGCGCGAAACCCAGGTGCTCGCCACCATCATCGAAAGCTACATCGCCTCGGCCTCGCCCGTGGGGTCTCGCGCCGTGGCCGAGCACTCCGGTCTGCATCTTTCCCCGGCCAGCATGCGCGCCACCATGTCCGACCTGACCGACCTCGGGTATCTGGAGCAGCCGCACACGTCCGCAGGAAGGGTGCCTACCGCGCGCGCCTTCAGGTTGTATGTGGACAGCCTGCTGCGACCGTTGCCGCTGGGCAGTGTCGAGCGGGAGGCCATAGCCGACGAGCTTTCGCGGCAGGAACTGGAGATTTCCGGCATCCTGCGCCGCGCCGCCAACCTGTTGTCCGGGCATGCCCGGCAACTGGGCATGGTGGTGGCCCCCAGCGAGGACGAGGCCCGCTGGCGCAGCATCGAATTCGCCCCGGCAGCCGAAGGGCTGGTGCTGGCCGTGCTGATGCTGGAAGGCGGCCTTGTGCGCACCCGCACCGTGCGCGTGGACGAGCGCTACGGGCAGGATGAACTGGTGCGCTTCGGCAACTATCTCAACGACCATTTCCGGGGGCTGTCCCTGTCCGAAGCGCGTGATCGCATCGGCCACGAACTGGCCCGCGCGGGGTCGCGGCTGGAAGAAATGTGCGTGCGCGCCCTGGCCCTGTCGCGCCGCGCCGTCGAACACATGGGTGACGACCGCGAACTCATCGTCAACGGCACGCTGAACATGCTGGAGCACGCGGAATTCACCGATGTGGGCCGCATGCGCGACCTTTTGGCCGCCATCGAGGAACGCTCTCGCCTGCTGGAACTTCTGGACCGCACCCTGTCCGAACGCGACGTGCGCATCACCTTCTGTCAGGACGTGGCCAACGGCGCGCCCGACGGGCTGCGCGGGTGCAGCGTGATCAGCGCCCCGTACGGTGGGGACGCGCCGCGCGGCGTGGTCAGCGTGGTGGGGCCGCTGCGCATGGACTACGCCAAGATCGTTCCGGTGGTGCAGTGCGTTTCGCGGGCGCTCACCCAACTGTTCAGCGAACGGTTTGCCGCAGCCCCTTCCCGACTGCCGTAATCCCGGCCATTTTCCGGACAGCGCCCGATACATGCGACCCGCCCCGGCGGGATATTTCAACGACGACGTCACGCTTCAGGATTTCAAGGAGATTCAGGAACATGCCCCCCAGCAATGTGTTCAAGGACAATGTGGAGATCAGCCCCGAGGCCGAGGCCCTGCGTACCGAGGCCGATGCCTCCTCGCGGAATCAGGCCGCTGCGGGTTCCGCCGTGGTGATCGACGATGACGGCCTGCGCGAACAGTGCGCCGCCCGTCTGTGTCCGGAATGTCCCGAGCGGGCCGAGGCCGACGAGCAGCGCCTGCGCGCCTTGGCGGAAATGGACAATTTCAAGAAGCGCTTGCAGCGCGAAAAGGACGACCAGGTGCGCTACGCCGCAGAAGTGGTGCTGGCGGACCTGCTGCCCACCCTGGACAACCTGGACCTGGCCCTGCAGTACGGGCGCGGCAACGCGGCCTGCAAGGACATGCTGATCGGCGTGGAGATGACCCAGAAGCTCTTGCTGGACGCGCTGAAGCGCCACGGCCTGGAACCCGTGGGCGAGGCGGGCGAACCGTTCAGCCCGGAAATTCACGAGGCCATCGGGGCCGAAGTGCGCCCCGACCTGCCGGAAAACACCGTGTGTGCGCTGATGCAGCGCGGCTATCGACTGAAGGAACGCCTGCTGCGGCCCGCCAAGGTCACCGTAAGCCGTACGGAATAGGCGTCCGGAATAGGCGCCCGGATAGCAAAGGGCACGCAATGCGGACATCAGGCGGCACGTCCCCCGGCGGGACGTGCCGCCTTCGCGTTTCCGCCGGGAAGGAACCCGGAAAACGGGCCGTGGGGCTGCCGGTCACCTGTCCGGCGTCTGCCCGGGGTCAGCCCGGCGTCTGCCTGATGCCAGTTGGGGCACCGACACCATTTGCGCTTCACCCGGCTTCGCAGTATGGGGGGCCGCATGAGTACACACCGTTCCCCCTGCCTTGATGCGGGCGGGCTGCTGCGCGTTGCCGGGGGCGGCGTGCTGATCAGCTTTTCCGCCGTGTTCGTGAAGCTGGTGCAGGTGGGGCCCAGCCAGTCTGCCTTCTACCGCATGTTCTTCGGCGGGCTGGCCCTGCTGTGCGTGGCCCTGGCCCGGCGCGAACGGCTGCGCGCGCGGCCCGGCGTGTGGGGCGTGATGGTGGGAGCCGCCGTGCTGTTCGCGCTGGACCTGGAGTGCTGGCACCGGGGCATCCTGCTCATCGGGCCGGGGCTGGCCACCATCATCGGCAATTTCCAGGTATTCTTCATCGCCATTGCCGGGGCGCTGCTGCTGGGCGAAAAGCTGTCCGGGCGGCACATGGCGGCCATTCCGCTGGCCCTGGCCGGGCTGTGGCTGCTGCTGGGCGTCAGCCCGGCGGACCTGTTGCCCACATCGACGGATGGCGGGCTGGTGGTGGGCGATTCGCTGGCCGGGGTGGGCTACGGTTTTGCCACGGCGTTGTTCTACACCGGGTTCATCCTGCTGCTGCGCCAGTCGCGCGGCATGGCGGGCATGCTTTCGCCGGTGGCCAACATGGCGGTCATTTCACTGGCCTGCGCCGCGGTGAGCGGCGCGGGCATTCTGGTGCGCGGCGACAGCTTTGCCATTGCAGATGCGGCCAGCGGCGGCTACCTGGTGGCCTACGGCGTGCTGTGCCAGGGCGTTGGCTGGGTGCTGCTGTCCACCGGGCTGCCGCGCCTGCCCGCCTCGCTGGCGGGGCTGGTGATGCTGGTGCAGCCCGCGTTGTCGTTCATGTGGGACATCGTGCTGTTCAAACGGCCCACCGACGGATGGGGTATGGCCGGGGCGGGCATCGCCCTGTTCGCCATCTGGCTGGGCCTGTCCGGTGCCTCGGGTGCGTCTGGCGGAACTGGCGGAACTGGCGGAACTGGCGGTTCGGGCGCGCGGGTATGCCGTCCGGGCGAGATGGCTGAAGATTCCGATGCGGCGGCGCATGAGGATGCATGACAATCAGGGCGCGCTGCGCCGTTAACGGACGGAGGGATGACGGTGCAGATATTGAGCCTGATATTCGTGACCGCCGTGGCATTGGTGCTCGGCTGGCTGCTGGTGCGCGGACTGCTGGCCGCCGCAGGATGCGTTCTGCGCCTGTTTCTGGGGCTGTTGCTGCTTGGGCTGCTGGGGGCTACCTGGTCCATGCTGTCCTATCTGTTCAGCGGCGGAGCGGGCTGGTAGGCGGACACAGGTTGCCGTCAGGACAATGGCCGCAGACTGAGGCGGGCAACACACGGGGCTGACCCCGCGAGGGCACCCCGAACTTTGCGCAGATACGGCGCGTGGCGGATGATCGTCACGCGCCGTTTTTTTGCATGGGTGCGCCGCAGTATCTGCGGAGGGGATGCAGGGGGCGAGACTATGCCACAGGCGGCAGTCCGGCGATCCAGCCTTCCACGCCCAGTTGGGCGGCGGTGATGCCGCGCGGCGGGGCCGATCGTGTTGGCAGGCCATAGCCGGGCCGCAGGGTGGACGCTGCGGCCAGCACGGCGCAGAGCAGGGCATCCAGCAGGTCCGCTTCCGGGTCGTCCAGCATGCGGGCGGCATGGTCCGCGTTCCAACGGATGGTCAGAAAGGGAAGGCCGGTGGCGTTCGTCGATCCGGCCAGCCCCGCCAGGCTCCCGAGCAGGTCCGTACGGGCCTTGCGCCGGGCTGCCCGGTCTGAACTCTCGCCACCCTTGTACGGGGTACGGCCTATCAACTGGCGGGCCAGCCAGCCGGGGTAGGTTTCCAGCGCCGCACGGGGCGAAGCCGACAGATCGGGCAGGGGGCGCAGCAGGGGCACGTGAACCTGGTGCGCGGCCAGACGCGGAGCCACGGCGTGGAACATCAGGGCCACGGGCGGCCGCACCGTGTTCATGGGGCTGGCGGCCCCGGCGCGGCGGCAGCAGGCGCGGTACAGGTACTTCTGCCCGGCGGGCCGGGCGGCGGACACCCCGCGCAACAGATCGCGGAACGTGGCGCGGTCCATGGTTCCGCACAGGGCGGCATATCCGGCCCAGTCGCGTGGCCAGTCCAGTTGTTCCACCAGTTCCAGCGGTTGCGCCAGCGCGGCGTCGATGCCCAGCACCCAGCCCGCGTCGGGCGGAACATCGCCCCCCGCGAAGCCCGCATCCAACAACCCACCGAACAGCCGGTCCAGGTCGCCCAGCGCGTGCAGTTCGCGCAGTTCGTGCAGGGTAAGCACGGGGGGTGCGCCGAGCAGGCCCGGCCAGTCCGGCCAGTCCGGCCAGTCTGGCAAGCCTGGCCTGTCCGGCATTCCGTTATCCGGCGCGTTCCCGCTCCCCGGCGCAAGGTCGCACACCGCCAGGGTCAGCGGTTTGCGTGGGCCGGGGGTGGCCGTAACGTCAAGGCCCAGAATCCGCACGGGCAGGGTGTGGGCGGGGTGCGACGCGACGGGCGTATCCTGACTGGCGAGTTGCGTGGGGTTTCCGCTGGTATGCATGGCGGGTCGCAAACGCAAAACGGCCCCGCGTCCTGTTCGCGGGGCCGCCATGCGCTACATGCTGAAGAATTCCAGTTCCGGCGCCACGGGTATTTCGCCCGCCTCGGCCAGCCGGTGGTAGAACAGGCGCAGTCCTTCCATTTCCGGAAAGCCCATGTGGAAGACCAGGCCGTGGTAGTACTGGCGCAGTTCTTCGCGCGTCAGGGGGCAGCCCTGTAAGGTCAGGTCGAGGATCACGTCCATGTGCAGTTCGCCCCAGTTGCGGGCGCGCTGCAACAGTTCGCACGGGTCATTGGCGAAACAGCCTGCTGTCGCGGCGGCGCGGCTGACCACCCATACCCCGAACACGAAGGGCAGGCCGGTCCACTGCCGCCAGGCCTCGCCAAGGTCCAGCCGGTACGGGAACTCCGGGTGGTTGCGCAGGCGCAGGGCCTCGTCGCCGATGGCCAGGAACGCCTCCGGCGGGTTGCCCGACGCGATGCGTCCGGTGGCCGAACCCACCTCGTAGCGTACCGGGAACTTGTAGTAATCGCGGAACAGCAGGCGCAGCAGCGCGGCAGAGGTGTGCGTCTCGGCGCTGATCAGCACCGGCTGGTCGGCCAGGTCCTCCACCGGGCGGCGCGACAGCAGCAGCACGCTCTGCACCGGCCCCCGGCTGCCGATGGCGAGATCGGGCACCAGCAGGTAGTTCCTCCACCGGTGCGCGTACTCCACCGACGAGTTGGACGACACGTGCAGGTCGCCCCGGGCCATCATGTTGTTCAGCACCGCAGGCGGCCCGGCCACCAGTTCGTACTCGTGCGGGATGATGCCCGACTCCAGCGGATGGTAGATGGGCAGCACGTTCAGGTACCCGATGCGGCCCAGGCGCAGCGGGCGCGCGCATGACGACGGCGTGGTGGTAGCTTTGTTCATGGCATGTATCGCGTTTGTATCCCCTGCCGGTTTGGCTGTTTGTTACGCCTCCGGCGGGCAGGGGGCTTTGCCCCCTGCACCCCCATATTGGGGGGCTTGGGGCGTTTTTTGATAAAGAAGAGGAAGCCTGATGTTCCGTATCCCCCCAATTAAAAAGTTTTGGGGGGAGCTTCAGCCGTTATGCGAGTCTTCGAGCATTACGGATGAAGACAGCAGAGCGGGGTACGGGGGAAGGAGACCCTTTTACGCGTTGCGGTCGCCATCCGTAAGGTTCACGCTTCGCGCTCACCTAACGGCTGCCGCAAAGGGTCCCTTCCCCGGTTGTTGCCTTTACAACTCCTGTATCTCCCCTTCCACCACGGGTTGGGGCGAAACGGGGGTATAGTTCATGGTGCGTTGCACGGGGGTGAACCCGGCGGCGCGGATGCAGTTGTGGATTTCGCGGCGCGAGAGGCTGAAGCTGACGCCTGCGGCGGCCACCACGTTTTCCTCGATCATGAGCGAGCCGAAGTCGTTGGCGCCGAAGTACAGGGCCAGTTGGGCCACCTGCGGCCCCATGGTCACCCACGAGGCCTGCACGTTGTCCACGTTGTCCAGCACCAGGCGCGACAGGGCCAGCAGTCGCAGGTAGGCGGGCGCGGGTTCCGGGTCGCGGTGGATATTGGTGTGCGCGGGCTGGAAGGTCCACGGGATGAATGCGGTGAACCCGCCGGTGCGGTCCTGCACCTCGCGCACGGCAAACAGGTGGTCCAGGCGGTGGCGGGGCTCTTCCTCGTGCCCGAACATCATGGTGGCGGTGGTACGCAGCCCCTGGGTGTGGGCTTCTTCCATCACGCCCAGCCAGCGCCCGGCGGAACACTTGTTGGGCGAAACCTGGGTGCGCACCTCGTCCACCAGGATTTCCGCGCCGCCGCCGGGGATGGAGTGCAGCCCGGCGGCACGCAGCCGCGCGATGACCTCGGCCACGGTGATCTTTTCGAACTCCGCGAAAAAGACGATTTCGGGCGGCGAAAAGGCGTGGATGTGGATGGCGGGATAGGTGTCGCGAATCCAGCCGATCATGCCCTCGTAGAACGACAGGGGCAGATCGGGGTGGTGGCCGCCTTGCAGCAGGATCTGGGTGCCGCCGAGGGCCAGGGTTTCCTCAATCTTCCTGCCCAGTTCCTCGCGCGTCAGCACGTACCCTTCGGGGTGGCCGGGGGCGCGGAAAAAGGCGCAGAAGCGGCAGGCGCACACGCAGATGTTGGAATAGTTGATGTTGCGGTCGGCCACGTAGGTGACCACGGGCTGCGGATGCTTGCGCAGGCGCACGGCGTGGGCCAGATGCCCCAGGGTGTGCAGCCCGGCGTGGTCGTACAGCAGGTCGGCGTCGGCGCGGGTAAGGCGCTGGCCGTCCAGTACCCGTTCGGCCACGGCGCGGACCCCGGTCGGCTCATTGATGGACGAGCCGCCCGGCATGATGGGCCTGTTGGTGGCGGTGGCGGCGGTAGTGGCGGCGCTCATGCCCGGACCTCCGGCGTATCGGCGTGCCCGGTATCGTTGCGGATGGCGTCCGGGTCGGCCACGGGGTTGAAGTGCGAATCGCGGCGCACCGGGGTGAAGCCGGAACGGCGGATCATCAGTTCCAGTTCGGGCACGGTGAGCGACTGGGCGGAATCGGCCCCGGCGTCGTGGCCGATGCGTTCCTCGACGATGGTGCCGTCCAGGTCGTCAGCCCCGAAGTACAGGGCGGTCTGGGCCATCTTGACGCCCATCATCACCCAGTAGGCCTTCACATGGGGGATGTTGTCCAGCATCAGGCGGCTTACGGCCACGGTGCGCAGCCGGTCGAGGCCCACGTGTTCGCCCACCCGTTCGGGCGGCAGCTTGAGCAGGCTGTTTTCCGTCAGGAAGGGCAGGGGGATGAAGCAGGTGAACCCGCCGGATGTGTCCTGCTGTTCGCGCAGGCGGCACAGATGGTCCACGCGGTGCTCGAAGGTTTCAATGTGCCCGTAGAGCATGGAACAGTTGGTGCGGATGCCGAGGGAATGCGCCTCGCCCGCCACGCGCAGCCATTCGTCCGCCGTGGCCTTGCGCGGGCATATTCTGGTGCGCACTTCCGGCGCGAAGATTTCGGCACCGCCGCCGGGCATCATGGCCAGGCCCGCGTCCTGCAGGCGGCGCAGCACGTCCAGCGTGCTGATGCCTTCCATGCTGGCGAAGTGGGCGATCTCCACGCCGGTGAAGGCCTTGACGATGCTCTGGGGGCGTGCTGCACGGATGCGGCGGATGACGTCCTCGAACCAGGCAAGGCCCAGGTCCGGGTGGCAGCCGCCCACGATGTGCACCTCGGAAAACGGGGTGCCCCGGTCGTCCAGCACGCGGTGCAGGATGTCGTCCGGCGTCAGGGCGAAGGAACCGGCCTGCCCGCGTTCTCGCTGAAAGGCGCAGAACAGGCAGCCGTTGACGCAGATGTTGGTGTAATTGACGTGCCGGTTGAGCACGTAATAGGTTCTGTCGCCGTGCAGGCGGGTGCGCGCGTGGTGGGCAAGAGCCCCCACGGCGGTGATGTCCGGGCAGTGGAACAGCGCCAGACCCTCTTCGGGCGAAAGGCGCGCGCCTTCCATCACCTTTTCGAAGGCGGTCCCAAGGCCCAGGCGGGCGTAATGGGCAGCGTCGAGCATGTGTCCTCCGGTGTGGCGGGACTGAAATGTCTTGCGGATGGTGAGCGAGGCAGCGGTTCCTGTCCGGGGCCAACCCGAACCGAGTGGCCTGATCGGGTCCGATCTTGCCGGTCAGGGGCTTGCATCCCGCTGACGGAAGGCGGAGTATCGACCCGCCGTGGCCCCGTGTCAACACCGTGGGCACGCCGGGGCGACTGCCCGGCGCACCGGGCCTGTCCATTTTTCGTGCATTGCACCGGGCTTCGGGCCTGACCATTTCATCTGGCATTACTGCCCATCATTCCCTCGTCCATTCCCACCCGCCCGGCCATCCGGGCGGCCCCGCAAGGTCGCTTCCATGTCTTCGCAGAACCAGCACACTCCGGCAGTTTCCCTGTCCCCGGCGCGCACCCTGTCGCTGGGCATTTCCCCCTGCCCCAACGACACCTACATCTTTCACGCCCTGGCCAGGGGATGCATTCCGCTGCCCTGCGGGTTCGACCTGTTCATGGCCGACGTGGAGGTGCTGAACGGCCGCGCCCGCGCGGGCACGCTGGACGTGACCAAGCTGTCGCTGGCGGCCATGGCCCATGTGCTGGACGACTACGTGCTGCTCAATGCCGGGGCGGCGCTGGGGCGCGGCTGCGGACCGCTGCTGGTGGCGCGCGAGCCGCTGTCGCCCGCCGATCTGGCCGGGGCGCGGGTGGCCATCCCGGGCCGCATGACCACGGCCAACCTGTTGCTTTCCCTGCACGGCATGCTGCAAGGCCCGCGCGAGGAAATGGTGTTCGACCAGGTCATGCCCGCCGTGGCCGCAGGAAAGGCCGATTGCGGGCTGGTCATCCACGAGGGCCGCTTCACCTACGGCGGCTACGGCCTGCATTGCGTGCTGGACCTGGGGCAGTGGTGGGAATCCGCCTACGGGCTGCCCTTGCCGCTGGGGGCCATTGCCGCGCGGCGGGACCTGGGCGAGGCCACCATACTTGCCGTGCAGGACGCCATCCGGCGCAGCCTGGAATACGCCAACGCCAATCCGGCGGCCTCGCGCGCGTGGATACGCGAACATGCCCAGGAAATGTCGGATGAGGTGACCGACAGCCACATCCGCACCTTCGTGAACGACTTCAGCCTGGACCTGCGTGACGAGGGGCGCGCCGCCATCCGCGCGCTGCTGGAAAAGGCCGTTGCCATGTCAGGAAGACCGGGTGGATCAGATGGGCCTGATGAGCCTGATGAGGCAGACGGGCCAGGCAAGAACCTGCCCGACCTGCCCCTGTTCGCCTGAGGGGCGCAGCATTGACAATAACTCCGGTGCATCATAGCTCAGTATAATACTGGGCGAACACTCAGCGGCACGCCGCCGGGAGCACCCAAGGGGATCCGGCATGTCACTCCGCCGGGGGGAAGGGCGTGACGGGCGCCTGCCACCGAAAACGCGCACGGCGGGGCAAGTGCCGGGGCGTTTTCATACCGTCGGGGGAACCCATGATGCTGCCATGGGATTTGCTGCCGCACCGATTCATGACGGCCTTGCGCATGGTCGTGGTCATGGTGCTGACGCTGCTGATGCATCCGGCGGCGGGCAGTGCCGCGCCCTCAGTGGTGCTGTGCAACGACGAGCACTTTCCCCTTTCCTACCGCGATGACGCCGGACAGCCCGCCGGGATGTATCCGGAAATCCTGCGCGAGGCCGCGCGCCGATCCGGCGTGCAACTGGATGTTCGCGTTGTCCCGTGGACGCGGGCCCTGCGCGCCCTGGAAATGGGCGAGGCGGCCCTTGGGGGCGTCTTTTCCACCACCCGCGCGCGCGGGCAGTGGCGGGTCAGCCTGCCCCTGCATCTGGAACGCATCGTGGCCGTGCTGCCGCAGGACGCCACGTTCCATGCCACCCGGGTGGCCGAGCTGAAGCCGTATCGTACCTGCATCGTGGAGGGGTGGAACTACGGGCCGCCGCTGGATGGGGCCCTGGTGGACGGCGGCTGGAACCTGGACCCCGCGCCCAGCGAGGCGCTGTGCCTGCGCAAGCTGGAAGCGGGCCGGGTGCAGGTGGCGCTGGTGGGCGAGGCCGGCGCCCTGCGCCTGCCGGACCCCGCCGTGCCGACGCGCACACGCACGGTCCGCGTGGGGCTGGAACTGCCGGTGCACGTGTTCTGGCCGCTCACCGTGCCGGACGAGACGGTGCGCCGCGTGGACGGGGCCCTGCGCCACATGGACGAGGACGGCACCCTGCGCCGCATCGTGCAGCGCTATCTGGAACCGTGACGGCCATTTTTCGGGCTGCGGAGGGGCTGCCTCCGCGCCATGTCGCCGCCGATGTCTGCAGGACATTGGCGGTGTTTTGTCGGGCGGCAACGTGCAGGACGATACGTTCGCCGGAGCATCCTTGTCGGTGGCGCGCGGCGAGGGATAGCTTATGATCGGGCAACGGCCTGCTGTCCCCGAAAATGGTGGGAACCGCCCCCGGCGCGGCCTGTGCCTGCCAGGGGCGGTTCCCGTCGCCGCACGATGCGACAATGAATCCCTGCGGCGGTCAGGATTCAGGAAGGCGCAACCAGAATAAATATAGGATAAGGAGTATTGCGCTGACGAGCTCCGGGCCGCCTGCCCCGTCAACAGGCAAGACGCGAAAAAGCCCGGCCATTGGCCGGGCTTTCATCGTGTCTGCGAAGGGGAACGGGGGGCGGCAAGGCCGCGCGGGCTACTTGGCGAAGCCCACGGCGCGGCGTTCGCGGATGACCGTGACCCGGATCTGGCCGGGGTAGGTCAGGTTCTTTTCGATCTTGCCCGCAATGTCCTTGCACAGCATGTAGGTCTGGTCGTCGTCCACGTTGTCGGAGTTGACCATGACCCGGATCTCGCGGCCCGCCTGGATGGCGTAGGCCTTGGCCACGCCGTCGAAGCCGGTGGCGATGTTCTCCAGGTCTTCCAGCCGCTTCACGTAGTTTTCCAGCAGTTCCTTGCGGGCGCCGGGGCGAGCGCCGGACAGGCCGTCTGCGGCCTGCACCAGCACGGCCAGGGCCGACTTGGGCGGGGTGTCTTCGTGGTGGGCGGCGATGGCGTGGATGATTTCCTTGCTCTCGTTGTACTTCTTGGCGATGTCCGAGCCGATGATGGCGTGCGGCCCTTCCACCTCGTGGTCCACGGCCTTGCCGATGTCGTGCAGCAGGCCCGCGCGCTTGGCCTTCTTGATGTCCATGCCGAGCTCGGCGGCCATCATGCCACACAGGGCGGCCACTTCCAGCGAGTGTTGCAGCACGTTCTGCGAGAAGCTGGTGCGGTATTTCAGCTGGCCCAGCAGGCGCACGATGTCCGGATGGATGCCGTGCACGCCCGCGTCGAAGGTGGCCTGTTCGCCCACCTCGCGGATCTGCACCTCAAGCTCCTGCTCGCACTTGCGCACGATGTCCTCGATGCGCGCGGGGTGGATGCGCCCGTCCTGGATCAGCCGTTCCAGGGCCATCTTGGCCACCTGGCGGCGCAGCGGACTGTAGGCGGAAAGGATGACCGTCTCGGGGGTGTCGTCGATGATCAGGTCCACGCCGGTGGCCGCTTCCAGCGCGCGGATGTTGCGCCCTTCGCGACCGATGATGCGGCCCTTCATGTCTTCGCTGGGCAGGGTGACGGCGGTCACCGTCTGCTCGCCCACGTAGTCGCCCGCGTAGCGCTGGATGGCGTTGGCGATGATTTCCTTGGCCTTGCGGTCGGCGGTTTCCTTCGACTCGGTTTCGATGAGCCGGATCATCTTGGCGGCTTCGTGACGGGTGCGCGATTCGATGTCTTCGAAAAGACGCGATTTCGCTTCTTCGGCGGTCAGGCCGGATATTTCCTGCAGGCGGCGTTCCTGTTCATCGATGCGGGAGGAAATCTGTTCCTCCATGCCGGCCAGGTGACGTTCGCGGCGGGTCAGCTCCTTTTCGGCGGCCAGCACCTCGTGCTCCTTTTCGGTGGCCTTTTCGAGCTTTTCCTCCAGGCGTTCGCCCTGTTCCTGCATCTTGCGGTCACGCGCCTTCAGTTCGCGTTCGCGTTCCTTGAACTCGTGTTCCAGTTCGCGTTTCTGGTGAAAGATTTCGTCCTGGCCCTGAAGCAGAATCTCCTTCTTCTGGGCCTGCGCTTCCTTGCGGGCTTCCTCGACGATGCGCTTGGCGAGTTCGTTGGCATCGGCGATGCGCTTGGAGCTTACGTAGCGGTGCAGGGCATAGCCTGATGCCGCGCCGATGATCGCTCCCACGACGACGTAGATGATTTCGATGAGCCCCATACTGCAACTCCCGTTATGGTGTCGGACCAGCGTCCGATGTAGCGTCCGGCAATCGGGCCGGGCGCGCCGTTGGGGCCGCGCGGGCCGCCCTCTCCCTTCGGGGGTGGGGACGGCGGTCAGTGCCGCGGCGTCAGGACGCACCAGGTCACCGTGCCGATTCCATGAGCACGGGGAAGACGGGAGCTCGGGCAAGGAGGGGACGGACGGTCGCGTCGCCGGGGTCCGCGCACTCTTGTGCTAAACGCGGATTCCCCGACGGGCGGGCCATGTTGGGGGCGAGGGGGCATGAGCGAGCCCCGGAGCGCCGTGTGACGTGCCAAAGCAGGACCTGACTATGTCAGGGTGGGAACCTCGGGCGGGCCTTCAGGCTTCCCGGCGCGGGGCCGGGTATGCACACCGGTCCGCCGTACAGGTTCCCTGTTTGTTTCTTGTGAGGTCAGCGATGGCAAATCAATCACGCACACTCCAGGGGTCGTTATGCATCCGCGCAACGGGAGTTACGCGGATTCCTCTATTTTCGCCAGCAGGGCTTCCATGCGGGTGCGCATTTCGTCCTTTTGCTGGGTAGACTGCAACAGGTCGTCCGCCAGTCCCAGAACCAGAAAGGTCAGCAGCTTCTCCTTGCTGAGCTGTCTTCCGTGGAACTTCAGTCTGTTGAACCGTTCTTCCACCAGGGCCTTGGCGGTTTCGACCCTTGCGGGGTCGGCCTCGGCCTTGAAGGAAACCTCAAGCCCCAGGACGGTGAGGTTGTAAGTACGCATGGGGCCTCGACGCGCCTAGGCGTCGCCGGTTTGGTCCTTGAGGCGAAGCAGCAGCGCGTCGATGCGCGTCAACACCGCATCTTTCACGGTGCGCTCCTCGTCAAGGGCTTCCTTGAGTATCCGGTTCTCTTCCGCCAGCGCCGAAAGTCCGCCTTCTACCTCTTCCCGAAGGCGGCTGTTCTCCTCGCGCAGGGTTTCGAGCTGCGACAGGAGCGCCGTGACGCGGGTTTCAAGCAGGTCAATCAGTTCCATGTCCGTTAACTAGCCGTTTCACGGCGTGAAATCAAGAGTTCCTGCGGCGCGGCAGGGTCGTCTGGCGGCCCCGCGCGATGGCCAGCGAATCGTCCGGAACGTCCTTGGTTATGACGGAACCGGCCCCCACCAGGCTGCCCGCGCCGATGGTCACCGGGGCCACCAGCGCGCTGTTGCTGCCGATGAACGCCCCTTCGCCAATGACGGTCTTGTGCTTGTGCACCCCGTCATAGTTGCAGGTGATGGTGCCCGCGCCGATGTTGGCGCCGGGGCCCACTTCCGCATCGCCAAGGTAGGTCAGGTGGTTGGCCTTGGCCCCCTTGCCCAGGCGGGCCTTTTTCATTTCCACGAAATTGCCCACGCGCGCGCCTTCCTCCATCACCGCGCCGGGGCGCAGGCGGGCGTAGGGGCCCACCACGCAGTCCGGGCCGATTTCGGCCTGTTCCACGTGGCTGAAGGGGTGCACGGCGGCGCCTTCGGCCACCACGGCGTCGCGCAGCCAGCAGTGCGAATGGACGACGGCCGCGCGCGCGATGCGCGACGCCCCGTAGATTTCGCAGGGGCCATAGATTTCCGCCCCCGGCTCAAGCACCGCGCGCGGGCTGATGCGCACGGTTTCCGGCGCGTGGATGAGCACGCGCTTTTCTATCCAGTTCAGGGCGATGCGCGCGCGCACCAACGCTTCCGACCGGATCAGCTCCGCCGGGTCGTTGACGCCCAGCAGGTTGGGATCCTGCCCGCATTCCACGCCGATGACGTCCATGCGTTCCGCCACGGCCAGGCCCACAAGGTCGGTGATGTAGTATTCGCCGCTCTTGTTGGCGTTGGTCAGGCGGGGCAGCAGCTTTTCCACCGCGTCCATGCGCAGGCAGTAAATGCCCGCGTTGATTTCGTCCGGTTCCGGGCCGTACAGGGTTTCGTCGTAGTCCTTGGCCTCGACGATGGCCACCACGCGGCGGTTGTGGCGCACCACGCGGCCATACGCGCCGGGGTCGGGCAGGGTCAGGGTCATGAAGGCCACGTCCGCGTCCATGGCCTCCTTCAGGAAGGTGGCCACGGTGGAGGTGGGCAGCAGCGGGGTGTCGCCGTTGACGACCACCACGCGCTCAAGGCCCGCGGCCTTCAGTTCTTCCCACGCGGCCTGCAGGGCGTGCCCGGTGCCCAGCTGTTTTTCCTGCACCACGAAGCGGTGGTCCTCGCCCTTGAACGCTGCGCGCACCATGTCGGCCTTGTGGCCGATGACGGTCCACAGGTTGCCGCCGAACAGCGGCTCCAGCGCATCGTACACGAAGCGCAGCATGGGTTCGCCAAGAATGGACTGCAATACCTTGGGCTTGTCGGAATGCATGCGGGTGCCCTTGCCCGCTGCCAGTATGAGAGCGCCGGTGATGGACGCCATGGTTCCTCCGTCACGAAGGGGTGTTTTTCGGGGATGCGCGCCGGGAGGCGGCGCGTCGTCCGGTTTCTAGCCCCCAGTGCGGGGGCTGTCCAGTGGGAAGGAGCGGGAAATGGCCCGCATGCGGGAGCGCGCCAACCGGGCGGGCGCGGGCGTGCGGCGTGCTTCGGGCGGACCGGATGCGCCGGGCGCGGGGGCATTCCGGCGGGCGGGTCCGCACGCGTTGCCACACCCGGCGCAACCGGCTACAGGGACGGAGCGCGCACCGCGCGGGTGGCACCAACGGGGAGGGACCGTGAGTGTGCCCTTGTGCCCGCCGGAAAGGGACGCGCAACCGGGGTAGACGAATGCTCAGACTGGAGATTCCGGGCCGCGAGGCCCTTGAACTGGACCATCTGGTTCTGGACTACAACGGCACCATCGCCGCATCCGGCGCGCTGGTGGACGGCGTGGCCGACCGCATCACCCGGCTGGCCGGTGAACTGGCCGTGCACGTGGTCACGGCGGACACCTTCGGTTCCGTGGCATCGGCGCTGGCCGGGCTGCCGGTGCGGCTGCACGTGCTGCCGCCCGGCATGCAGGACGAGGCCAAGCGGCGCTACGTGGCAGACCTTGGTTCGCTGCGCACCGTGGCCATGGGCAACGGGCGCAACGACCTGCTCATGCTGCTGGAAGCGGGGCTTTCCGTGGCGGTGCTGGGGGACGAGGGCGCCTCGGTGCAGACGCTGTGCGCCGCCGACGTGGCCGTGCGCCATATTTGCGACGGGCTGGATCTTTTGCTGCACCCGTTGCGGCTGGTGGCCACGCTGCGCAGATAGGGCGTCAGGCCGCCCTGCCGCGGTTGCCGATACGGACCAGTGCGCACCAGTACGGACCTGGGTGGGCCGTGTGGACGGGTATGGGCCAGTGCGCACCCGTGTGGGCCGTGCCGATGGATGTCCGTGCCGGAGCGGGGCCACTGCCTGCGTTGCCGGTCCGGGCTTTACGGCGTGGAGGCACGGCGTTTGTCCGCATGCTCCGGTGCGGCGTGGCCGCATTGGGGGTGGCCGGTGGCAGGGCCAAGGCCGTTGCGCGGCTGGCGCCGCCCACGGCTGCAGCCGTGTCTGCCGTTATTGGCTGTTCAGGGCGCGTTCCACGATGCGGGCATAGCTGCCGTCGGCCTTCATGTCCCGGATGGCCGCGTCGAAGGCGCGCAGCAGGTGGCGCTGCCCGTCCTGCCTGCGGAAGGCCAGGTGCACCGGCATGACCGCCAGCGGTTGCGGGGCCATGATGACCAGACGGGTCAGCCCCAGCCGTTCCCGCAGCCACAGGCCCCCTTCGCGGGTGATGATGGCGCCGTCCAGCCGCCCCCCGGCCACCTTCAGCAGATTCTGGGCCTCGCTGCCCGCTTCCTCGGTGATGAGATCGCCCGTCGCGCGCGCGGCGTCCAGCGTGTCGCCGTAGCTCCACCCGCGCACCACGCCCAGCCGCATGCCCCGCAACGCGGCCAGGGGCGTCCCGCCCAGCCCCGCAGGGGCCGCTCCGCCATATCCCGCAGGGGCCGCTTCGCCATATCCCGCAGGGGCTTGGGGTACCGCCGCGCTTGCCGGAAGCAGCAGGTGCAGGCGTTCTTCGAACAGTGGTGCGGAAAAGTCGTGCATCGCCCGGCGCTGGGTTGTGGCGTACAGGCCGCACACCGCAACGCGTTCCCCGGCTTTCCCTCCGGAATCCCCCTCGGAGTCCTTGCGATTCAGTTCCGCGATGGCCCTGGCCCACGGCGTGGGCACCATGGTTGCCGCAAGGCCCATGCGGCGGAACGCCTCTGCGGCCAGTTCCGGATAGATGCCGCGCGCCCCGGATAGCGGCCCCTTTTCCTTGTAGGCGTAGGGCGGCAGGTCTTCATCGCACAGCACATGCAGCGGTGGGGAGGCAGGCGGGGTGTGCCGGGGCGCAAGGGCTGATCCGGCGCCGCCTGCCGGGTGGGCGGCAGCCGGGGCATCGTCGGCCCGTGCGCCGGGGGGAAGGGCCAGTGCGGCGGCCAGCACAGGCAGGGCCACGGCCAGCAAAAGCCAGCGGAGCACGCCGGTGGGCCTTCGGCGGGCCTCTCCCCGTGCCGGGGCATCGCGCTCCTGCCGGGCGCCCGCTCCGATGCCTTTGGCGGGAGCGGCCACCGGGGCGTCGGCGCTGCTGCCTGCGGTGGCATCGGCAGCCTCAGGGCACGGCGACATCCTGCACCATCCCGTCATCCAGACATTCCAGCACGCGCGAATACAGCGCGGCGCGCTGCGTCTCGGGCGGGGCATCGCGAAAGTCCACCAGCACCCGCACCGTCTCGCCGGGCCAGACCAGCACGGTATCCTTGATGCCGGTGTCGGTGGCCGAACACCCCGAGGGCGTCACGGCCAGGGCCGCCACCTGGGGCGGACTGTCGCGCCGCTCCAGCACCCGCAACTGGTAGCCCGAAAGGTGCAGGGCATGGGGGATAGACACCGCGTCGTTGGACAACTCCCATACCTCGGTCGTGCGTTCGGGCACGCGCGGCGCCGGAAAGTCGTCCGGCAGGTCGGCCCTCGTATCGTGGCGCAGGGCGAACGGCTGGCCGTTCAGCAGCCACGACGGGCGGCCCAGCACCTCGCCGCGCGAGACGTGCAGGCGGCGCGGCGGTCCCTGCGGCAGGGGGGGCATTGCCGGGAATTCGCACAACCGTACGGGCAGGGGCTGGGTATAGTCCACGCGCTGCATCACGCGCAGCCGCAGCAGGCGTGTCGCCTCGCCTTCACCGGGAGCTCCGGTCCCGCCAGATGCCGCTTCGGCCCGGCGCATGGGATCGAAGGGCAGATTGATCAGATGCCACTCGTCACCGGGGTTTGCCGCGCGCAGGTCCACCAGCACGTCCGCCCGCTCTCCGGGGCCCAGGAACAGGCGCTGCAAGGGCAGCGGGCGCTCCAGCATGCCGCCGTCCGTGCCCATCAGCGTGAAGGGTTGCGGCGCGCCGTCGGGACTGGCCAGCCCCACATGCAGGATGCGCGCGTTGCACATGTTCACCAGGCGCAGACGGTACATGCGGGTGACCACGTCCAGCCGGGCGCCGGCCACGCCGTTGACGGCGAGCACATCGCCGATGAGGCCCGATATCCGGTCGTCCAGGCCGGGCGCGTACACCGGCACGCCGTTGCGGTCCAGGCGGTGGTCCTGGAACAGCAGGGGGACGTCCGAGGGGCCGCTGCCCGGTGCGGGCAGGGTGGCCCGGAAGGCTCCGGTGCCGCCTGCCCCCAGCGGTTCGATGTCCATGGCGGCCAGGGCGGCGCGTTCTTCCTCATCGTCCACGATGCACAGCCCCACCATGCCCTGATGGGTCTGGCGGCCCGAAAACCCCGGGGCGATAGCATGGTAGGGGTAGACGCCCGCCCGATTGCGCACGGGTACGCGGTATTCAAGGCTGGCGCCAGGCAGCAGCATCATCACCGGGTGGCCGCCCATGCGCCAGTCGGCGATCAGGCCGTGCCAGCGCAGCAAGGTGGGGGCGTCCAGATGGTTGACCAGGCGCACCCGCAGCGAGGCGCCGTGCTGAATGGCCAGGGTGGGGTTCCAGTAGGGGCGGCTGCCGTGCTCGGTCTGGAAGCACAATGGCGGGGCAGGGGGGATGCCGTCGGGTAATCGCGGCTCGGACGTGGCGGAAAGCTCGATGCGTGCCGCACCGTCCATCAGCCCCATGAACGAATGGTCGCCCGGCAGGGGCAGGGGGGTATCGAAGCTGGCGGCGGATTGCAGCCCGACCAGAGGGCGCGGCGGCAGCGCGGCAGGCGGGCGCGGGGCGGGGGCGTCCTGCGCCGCCAAGGCGGGACCTGTCGAAGCCAGTGCCCAGGTTGCCCCGGCAAGCGCGGTGATTCCGGCCAGCTTCAGGAAACGTCGTCTGCCGATGCGCCGCATGGTTGCTCCTGCGTTTCCGGTGGGTGCGTTGCATGTGTCGGCGGCTTTGGCAGCGTTCCGCGTGGCGTCGGCCATGGCCTGCGGACGCACGGACGCCGACATGATGCGCAATGTCCCGAAATGATATGCGGATGGTAGCGCGGATGCTCGCGAAAGTGAAGCGCGGGCGGTATCGCGCTGCGGTGTGCCCGTTGCGCCACTCGTTGCTTTTGCCCACCCTGGCCGCTGTCGGGGGTATCGGACCGTACGGCTGCTACCCCGCAGCAGACGCGCCGCCGGGGGCGTTCCGGTTTGCGCCGTGCCCGTTTTGTCCCATCCCCTGTCCGCCGCCCGTGCCGGGCGGATTTTGCCCCGCCAGATCGGGGTGATGCAGCGACACCGGGACCGCTTCGCCCGGCAGCACCAGCGGTGCGGGTTTGCCGGGGGCCAGTTCCAGGCGCAGGGCCTTGCCGGGGCACCGCAGTTCGCACACCCCGCACCCCATGCACACGGCGGCATCAATGATGGGGATGACGGGGATGGCGGCATGCCGGGCGGCGGGGCGTGCGCCGGAGGCCGCATCCTGTCCCGCATCGCGCCGGACAGCCTGAAGGGGGCGCGGCGGGGAAGCGTTGCCCGATCCGCCATCCGGCGGTGCACACCCTTGCGTGGTCCTTGCGGCCATGCGCACCGCGTCGAAGGGGCAGATGCGCGCGCACTGGCCGCAGCCGGTGCAGGCGTCCGCATCCACGCGGGCCACGTAGCCCGATGAAACCAGCATGGGCGTGCCTTCGCGGTGGGCCTGCATGGCCCCGCAACAGCAGGTGCAGCAGTTGCAGATGGCGTAGTAGCGGCCCAGCACCGCTTCCTTGAAGAACGCGTGCGAGACGTGGCCGCGTCGGTTTTCCGCCTCCACCACATGGATGGCTTCGTCCGGGGTGACGCGGCGGGCCTTGTCCGGGTGGTGCTCCAGCACGAAGTCCACCACCGGGCCGCCCGCCAGGATGCACACGTCCACCGGGGTGCAGTGGTCTTCCTTTGTCAGGCGGCAGGGGCAGTCCAGCAGGGCCAGGGCGTCGGCATTGTCGAGGATGATGTCGCGCGCCATGCGGAAGGGCAGCACCGTTTCCGGCACCGTGGTGGCCACGGGGCGCTCCACGGCGATGAGCCGGGGCACGGTGCCCGGCGGCATGACCTTGCCGTGGTAGCTCTGGGCGAATTCCGGTCCGAATTCCTCGCGCGTGCCCCATACGCCCAGCAGTCCGCCCAGCCGGGCCAGCGGCCCGGCCAGCCAGCGGGACAGCGGATGCCGCCCGGTGCCCATGCCGATGTAGAACAGCGGCCAGCGCAGGTAGATGTAGCCGTGCAGAGCCTCTATGAAGCTGCCGTGCGGGCGGGTGAGGGCCTCGCACCAGAAGGTGCGGGCCGAGGGGCGCAACGGCGCCAGCAGCAGCCGGAGCAGACCACGGGACAGCGAGCGGGGAATGTTGGCGAGACGCATGGGTCCTCCCGTTGGCGGGCGGGGGATTCCAGGGATGCGGAGTCCGGACGCTGCCGTCGTGTCCGGACACTGCCGTCATGATGCCTGCATCCGCACGGCGATGCAACCGTGCGCGCCATTGTCACACAACGTTCGCGGATAGGGCACGCAACGGGAGGGCTCAATCGTCCGAATGTCGGCCGCCGCCTTCATGCGTGGGGGGGATGTCGCGCCAGCCGTGGGCGAAGTCCGCCGCGTACAGGCGCGATGCGGTTTCGCCCGCCGCCTCGCCGGGCAGCACCAGGAACACCGTCTGGCGTGAAAAACCGCGCGTGCGCACGGTTTCTGCCAGTTCGCCCGCCGTGGTCCAGGCCAGCGCCTCGTCCGGCCAGCCCACCCGGTGGGCCGCCAGCACCGGGGTAAGCGGGGCCACGCCCGCCGCCGCCAGCTCCTCTTGCAGGCGTTCCGGGGCGGCGGCGGAAAGGTACACCGCCATGGCGCTGCCATGGCGCGCCAGTTCGCGCAGCTGTTCCGCGTCGGGCACCGGGGTGCGTCCTTCCAGTCGGGTGATGACCAGCGACTGGGTAACCTCCGGCGCGGTGAACGACACCCCGGCGGCGGCAGCGGCGGCGAAGGCCGCCGTCACCCCCGGCACCACCGAGCAGGCGATGCCCTCCGCGTGCAGCAGGCGCATCTGCTCGCGCACGGTGCCGTACAGCGAGGGATCGCCGGTGTGCACCCGCGCGGCGGTGCCGCCCGCCAGGGCCGTTTCGCGCAGCAGGGCGTGGGTCTGTTCCAGCGTGAGCGGCGCGGAATCGATCACCCGCGCGTCGGACCGGGCGCAGGCCACCACCTGCGGGGGCACCAGCGAGCCCGCATAGAGCACCAGGTCGGCCTCGGCGATGATCCGCCGGGCCTTCAGGGTGAGCAGTTCCGGATCGCCGGGGCCAGCCCCCACGAACCACACATGCCCCGCGCTGGCGGAGGCTGGCGCGGATGAATCGGCGCGGGAGCCGGAAGGAGACATGGCGGCTGCGCCGCCTGAATGATCACTGTCCTTGATGGGCATGCAGGGTCCTGTCGGCTTCGTCCAGAATGCGTGTGTATTCGCCGCTGGCGCGCATCCGCCCCAGCGTGGCGTCGAAATCCGCAGCCAGCAGGGCGTTGGCGTTGGTCGGGGCAAACGCCATGTACGCGGAAATGTAGTCGTAGGGTGGGCGCAGCAGCACCGGCACGCTGCCGGGGGCAAGGCGGTGCAGCAGCGCGCGCAGGGTGGGTTCCGTGCCGGGCACGGCAGCCGCCTCGCGGCGCAGCACGGCCTGTACTCCTTCCTGCAACGAATAGAAGGAACTGGTACGGATCAGCCCCTTGCGGGCGATGATGGCGTCCAGCGTGGGGCCGTAGCTGTAGCCCAGGGCCAGGGCCACGGGCTTGTCGCCGTACAGGACGGCATCGCGCGCGGTGCCGCTGGTGTCGGCGGCCAGATGCCTGTCGTCCGGGTGCACCATGAGGATGACGTCCTCGTCGTACAGGGGCACGGTGGTGTAGTGCAGGTACTGTTCCCGCTCAGGGGTGCGGTAGACGGCGAGAGCCGCGTCCAGCTTGCCCTGACGGACCAGCGAGAGCCCTCGGTTGAAGGGCGTGACCACGAACTCCACGGCGCGCCCCAGGCGGTGCAGCACGGCGCGGGCCACGTCCACGGCGGCGCCGTACGGCTGGCCCTCGTGCAGGTAGCTCCATGGCGGCTGGTCCAGGATGAACACCCGCAATGGCGCGGTGGCGCCCTTGGCGGCAGCCGTGCCGGGCGTGCCGCCGGAAACGGTGATTTCGGCGGCCTGCGCCCGGTTTGTTCCCGGCACGGGCAGCATGAGCAGCATGAGCAGCATGAACAGCATGAACAGGGCCAGCAGCAGGGTTGGCAGAGCGGGCAGACGTGGCGAGACCGACAGGGCTGGCAGGGCTGGCAGGGCTGGCAGGACCGGCAGGACCGGCAGGGCAGGGGGGATTGGGGGGACTGGCCGCAGGCTGGGCTGCGCCGTGTTGCCGCCGGAACGGGAAGGGAAGGGGCGCCGGGTCATGCTGCGTCACCTCCGGGCCGGGTGGCCGCCACGATGAAGACGGGGTTCAGGGCCGCAAGGCGCAGGTCGCCCAGCAGGGGAACCGCCTCGCTGGCCTGGATGCAGGCAACTTCGGCGGGCCAGCCGTGCCGGACCAGCGCGGCGCGCACCCGTTCCAGCGTGCCCAGCAGCACGCAATGCACCACCAGCCGACCGCCGGGGGGCAGGCGGCGGCACACGGCATCCAGCAGCGGGTCCGCCTGCGGCGAGTGGTCGCCGCCCTCCGGTCTTTCTCCCCCCAGGCCGCCGCCTATGAACACCCGGTCCGGATCGGGCAGGTCGTCCAGACAGTCCGGCAGCGCGGCGTGGATCACCTGCAGGTTGGGGGCCCGGAAGCGGCGGCGGTTCTGTTCGATCAGGGCCACGCGGGCCGGGTCGCGTTCCACGGCCACCACCAGCCCGTCGCGGGCCAGGGCTGCGGCCTCCACGGAAACGGCCCCGCTGCCCGCGCCCAGGTCCCACACGGTATCGCCGGGGGCGATGCGCAGGGCGGCAAGCCCGGCGGCGCGCACCGGCCATTTGGTGATCAGTCGGGCCTGCACGGCGAAATCGGTGTCGGGGATGCCCAGCACGGGCAGTGTGGCGTATCCGCTCGTGTCCTGCGGGGAACCGGGGCGGAGAGAACGGGCGGGGGCGGCGCGGGGCACCAGCAGCACAGTACAGTTGCCGCCCAATGCGTCCAGTTGGGCCAATTCGTCCGGCATGTCTCGTCGATCCGGTTCTCCGCGTTCCCCCGCTCCGGCGGCACGGGCATCCGTGCCGCTTCCGTCGCAGGGCAGGGCAAGGGTTGCGTGGCGTTCGTCGGGGCTGCCCATGTCGGCAAAGGCATGCAGCCGCAGGCCGGTCACCCCGCGCTCGATCAGGAAGCGGGCGATGGCCCCCGGCGTGTTGTGGCCGTCGGTCAGCACGCAGACCGGATCGCCCCGGTGCAGGGCAAGGCGCAGGGCTGACGCAAGGGGGCGGTAGTCGTTGCGGCCATGCAGGGATACGCAGCGTGCGTCCTGCCAGGGCAGGGCCAGCCGGGCGGCGGCCTGTTGCAGACAGGATGCGGCGGGCAGCACCCGTAGCGCGTCGGGGCCGAAATGGTTCGCCAGTCGCGCGCCGATGCCGAAGAACAGCGGGTCGCCGTCGGCCAGTACGGCCACCCGCAGCCCGCGCGCCCGGCACGCGTCCATGGCGTGCAGTGCCGCATCCAGCGCCGCGCCGATGACGATGCGCTGGCCGGGATGTTCCGGAAAGGATTCCAGCAGGCGTGCCCCACCCGCCAGCACCTGGGCCTGCGCCAGGGCGGCTGCATGGCCGGGCGGCAGGGGAGAGCCGCGCAGCCCGCAACCGATGACGGTGACGGGATGCCTCGCGGCAGGCGCGGCGTCGGCCTGCCCGGCATGGGAAGTGGCGTGGGGGGGCGTTGCGTGGGTCATGCCGTCACCAGACATCTGCCGTCCATGTGAAAAAGATGCACCGTCACCGTGACGCTTTCCGCCCCGCCTGTCCAGCCGTGGGCGGCATCGCGGGCACGCTCGGCCACGGCGCGGAGCACGGCGGGGTGGACCGGGTCGGCCAGCAGCAGTTCAAGAGCCTGCCCGGCGGTGTTGGCGGCAGCCACCGCCGCACAGGTTTCCGACTGCGCGCCCGCCTTGGCGGACCACTGGGCCAGCAGGGGCAGGTCCAGCGGGGCAGTGTGGGCGTGGGTGTGCGGCAGTCCCTGCGCCAGCTTGACCAGTTTGCCGAAAAAGCAGCCCCAGGCAACGCGGGCAAAGCCGCGCTGCGCGGCGGCGGCCAGCGAGAAGGCCGCGAAGTCCGCCGCCTGCACGAAGGCCAGCGGCGGCAGGGCAGGGTAGGTGCGCATGAGCAGGGTTTCGCTGCGGCGCCCGGTGGACAGGCAGATGTCGGTCAGCCCGGCGGCGCGGGCCACGTCCAGTCCCTGGGCCACGGCGGCCTGCCATGCGTCATGGCTGTAGGGGCGCACCGTGCCCCGCGTGCCCAGAATGGAAATACCGCCCACGATGCCCAGGCGCGGGTTCAGGGTGTGCCGGGCAATGCGCTGGCCCTCTGGCACCCGCGCGGTGACGCGCACCGTGCCGCGCCAGCCCGCCGCCGCGCATTCGCGGTGCACGGCGAAGGCCAGTTGCCTGCGCGGTTCGGGGTTGATGGCCGGTTCGCCCACGGCCACGGGCAGGCCGGGCAGGGTCACCCGGCCCACGCCCGTACCGCCGCGCAGCAGCACGGTAACCCCGCCGTGCCGGGGACCGGCGGCGGGCGAATGCGCAGCCTGCGGCGGGGAAATGGCCGGTGTGCCGGGGGATGCATCGCAACCGGGACGCGGCAGGAGCAGATCGGGCATGTCGGGCATGTCGGGCAGATCGGGCAGATCGGGCAGATTGGGCGGGCCGTATCCGGTCAGCCCTGCATCGACGTCCGACAGGACGTGACCGGCCTCCGGTTTCGGCAGGGCCATGCCTGCGGGGGCGCACTCCACCAGCGCCTCGATGCGCGCCCGGTGGGTGGCGTCCGGGTCGTCGCCGCCATCCTTGATCACCACGCCCAGTGCCGCGCGGGCGTCCGCGCCCCCTCCATCACAACGCGCCACCTTCTCTACGGGCACGTCCAGCCAGCCAGCCGGGGCGGCATCGCCCCCGCTGTTCCCGCTTTGCCTGTCTTCACGGTCGTCGGCGGAGAACGGCGGCAGCGGAACGGCCACCCCGACGGGGCTTTCGCCGCGCAACAACAGGCGCAACGCGGCGATGGCCGCGGCGGTCAGGGCGGAACCGGTGGTGAAGCCCTCACGCAGTTCCGCGCCCTGCGGCCGTGCGTCGACAGGCGCGTCGACAGGCGCGTCGACAGGTGCGTCGACAGGCGGATCGCCGGGCGTGCCGGATACGCCGGAGGTGTCGGGCGGCATATTGTCCGTGTAAATACTTTTCATATTTGCATATTGGAACAATCTATTTGACGCGGGGGCGTTGCTCTGTAAGCACCGGAAGATGCTATCAGGAAACGCCTCGTCACGCAGCAGTGGGGAAGGCGGGTGCGCCGGGCCGGTAACGGGCGGCGTTTCCGTCCCGTCCGGTGGTGCGGGTTTGCCCGGCATCTCTGACGGGCCTGGGGCTTCCGGCCCGAGCGACAGCCCCCTGCTGCGCCTGCTGTCCGGCGTGTGGTGCCAGCGCGTGGTGCGCGTGGCCTTGGCGCTGGTCTTCGTGGCGGCGGGCGGTGCCAAGCTGGCAGATGTGCGCGGCTTTGCCGAAATCATCCATCATTACGGGATACTGCCGGTGTGGACCGTGGGGCCGGTGGCGCTGCTGCTGCCCCTGGCCGAGGTTGTCGCCGGGGTGGGTCTGCTGTTCGCCGTGCGTGGCAGCCTGACGGCCATCGCCGCCATGTGTCTGCTGTTTCTCGGCGTGCTGGGATACGCGCTGGCCACGGGGCTGTCCATTGGCGATTGCGGCTGTTTTGCGCCCGGCGAATTGCCGGAAGGGGTGGAAGACGGTTCGGCCCTGCGCGGGGCGTTCGTGCGCGACATCGCGCTGCTGGCCGGTGTGGCCTACCTGTATGCGTGGCGCCGATTGCGCCGGCCGCGCCGCCGCATGGCCTGAAGGCCCGGTGGCATGGTGTGAAGACGGGCGGGTAAAATGTTTCGTTCCATAAACTCTTGAGGAGGTTGCGATGTCCATGAAGAAGCTGGTTGCCCCGTTGGTGCTGCTTGCCGCGCTTGGCCTTGCCGGGTGCAACAATCCGTTTGCCGGGCCGTCCGAGGTGGATCTGGAAGCCAAGGCCGTGAAGCTGGCGCGTGACACCGTCAAGGGCGGCTACGAGCTGCTTACCGTGGCGGAGCTGAAGAAGTGGCAGGACGAGGGCAAGGACATGCTCATCGTGGATACCATGCCCTTCGAGGACTCGTACAAGAAGAACCACATTCCCAATGCGGTGCAGTTCCTGTTCCCCATCCCGGACATGCCGGAATGGAAGATGACCGAAACCGGCGACAAGAGCGAGCAGGACTTCGAAAAGCTGCTCGGCCCGGACAAGGACCGCCCGCTGGTGTTCTACTGCGGCTTCGTGAAGTGCACCCGTTCGCATAACGGCGCGGTGTGGGCCAAGAAGCTGGGCTACAACAAGGTGTACCGCCTGCCCGGCGGCATCGTGGCCTGGAAGGAAGCCCAGTACCCCGTGAAGACCATCAACTAGCCGATTCCGGCGGGGCGGCGCACCATGCGGCGCCCCGCCTCTTCCTTTTCCGGCCGGTTCCCCCGGCCCGGGCGCAGGCGGATTTTCCGCGCGTCTCCATCTGGTTCGTTGACGATGCACGGCAGGACACGCATGACGGCAGGCATTCCCCCCCATACCGACGCGGATGGCGCGTCACGCGCCGATTGTCCGGACGCGTGCGAGCTTGCCTGCGGCAGCGGGGATGGAGGCTGCGGTGGTGTTTCGTGCGGCGATGGCGGGTCCGGTGGCTGCGCCTCGCCCGGTGACGGTGCGCGCGGCATCACGTCCCCCCTGCCGGATGGCGAAGTGCCCGAGCCCGCCCTGTCTGCTCCCGCCCTGTCTGATTTGGTCCTGCCTGATTTCGTTCAGGCCGATCCCGTCTTGTCCGATCCGGTAGTCGAAGCCATTCGTCGCCGGGCCGAGAACCTGTTCGATACCCGCCAGCTGTTGTGTGCAGAGGCCGTCCTGCATGCCGTGGCCGAAGCGCTGGGCGGTCCCCTTTCCCCGGACCAGGCCGCCGCGCTGGGCACGCCGTTCTGCCAGGGCATGGGCGGCGCGGGGTGCACCTGCGGCGCGCTGAGCGGTGCCGTGGCCGCCGTGGGGCTGTTCCGGGGCAGGCCGGAGCGCGGCGCGGGGGGCGCACAAGGTCGCGCCCTGGCCCGGAGAATGCATGATGCCTTTCGCGCCGACTGCGGGGCCACCTGCTGCCGGGTGCTCATCCGCCATGTGCGCAACGACAAGGCGGCCCACTTTGCCCAATGCCGCAGCCTGACCGGCAAGGGGGCCGTGCTGGCCGCCCGCGCACTGCTGGCCGAGGGTGTACGCCCCAGTGACGGGGCGCTGTCCCTTCCGGCGGACACCGCCCTGACCCTGTGGCGCAACCGCCTGCGGGCGCTGCTGCGCCTGCCCTTCCGCCGCCGGGGCTGACCCGGCGGGATTGCGCCTCTTCTTCCGTTCCCTACACCAGCAGTACCGTGGACCCGGTGGTCCGGCGCGATTCCAGCGCGCGGTGCGCGTCCGCGGCCTGCGCCAGCGGGAAGGTCTGGTTCACCTGCACCTGCACGATGCCCGCGCGCACCACGTCGAACAGGTCGCGGGCGTGGGCCAGCAGGTCGTCGCGTTTCGCCGTGTAGTGCATCAGGCTGGGACGGGTGAGAAACAGCGAGCCCTTGGCCGCCAGCAGGCCGGGATTGAACGGCTCCACGCTGCCGGACGACTGCCCGAACGAGACCATGGTGCCCATGGGGCGCAGGCAGTCCAGCGAGGCCATGAACGTGGCCTGCCCCACCGAATCGTACACCACGTCCACGCCGCGCCCGTCGGTGAGTTCGCGCACCCTGGCCGCCACGTCCTCCTGCCGGTACAGGATCACGTGCTGGCAGCCGTTGGCCCGCGCGCGATCGGCCTTGGCCTCGTCGCCCGCCGTGCCGATGACCGTGGCCCCCAGATGCCGCGCCCACGGCACTATCAGCGACCCCACGCCCCCCGCCGCCGCATGCACCAGCATGGTGGCGCCTTCCGTAACCGGGTAGCAGCCGTACAGCAGGTAGCGCGCGGTCATGCCGCGCAGCATCATGCCCGCAGCCGTGACGAAGTCGATGTCGTCGGGCAGCGCCACCAGCCGGTGGGCGGGAATCAGGCGGCGCTCGGCGTAGGCCCCCACGGGATTGCCCGCGTAGGCCACCCGGTCGCCGGGCTTCACCCCGGTCGCCTCGGTCACGCCGTCGCCCACGGCCTCCACGGTGCCCGCACCCTCCATGCCGGGGATGGCTGGCAGCACGGGCAGCGGGTACAGCCCGGTGCGGTGGTACACGTCGATGAAATTGAGGCCCACGGCCCCGTGGCGCACCAGCGCCTCGCCGGGGCCGGGCGTGCCGGGGGTGTGGTCTTGCCAGCGCAGCACTTCCGGCCCGCCGGTTTCGTGAAAGAAGATGGCCTTGGATGTTTCGGTCGATGCGGACATGGGTGCCTCCCGCGTGGGGCAGAGGTGGGTGTTTGTCCTGTATGGTAGGGCAGCTTGGGGGTTCGCACAAGAAGGTCCGGAAAAGTAACCGGGTTCCCTGGCGGAAACGGGCGGCAGGCGGGAAGGAGCGGGACTGGCGGGAGGCAGGCGAGAGGCAGGCGGGAGAATGGCGGGAGGCGGCGAATGACGGTGGCTCGCCGGGCACGGGGCACGGTCCGGCCCCCCCGGAAAGGAAAGCCCCGCCGAAGCGGGGCCAGTGGGGCGAGCAAAGGCGGACAAGCCGCGGCTCGCGCGGCCTGTATGGCACGAAAGCGCAAGCCGGGCAAGGGGGGCGGCTACACGGGGGAAGCCACCCGGTTGCCCACCGTGTCCACGCCGGTAAGCCGCGACATGGCCGTCAGGTATTCCACGTTGCGGTCCAGGAAAAAGGCCAGCGGCTTGGAGAAGTTCTTGCCCACGATGCCGTCCACGAACAGCTGGCTCACCTCGCGCTCGCGGGTCAGCACCATCTGCGAGCGGGCCAGGATGGCCTTTTCTTCCGGCGACATCTCGCGCACCAGCAACGAAAGCACGTTGCGCGCACGTGGCTGGTACATCCAGAAGTACATCAGGTCCAGGGCGTTGATGATGATGGTCCGCTCCAGGTCCTCTGCCTCTGCCTCCACGGCGCGGATGAGCTGCTTGGGCTGCGAGAGCAGTTCCAGCACGTCTTCTTCGGGGAACAGCAGTTCCAGCTTCGAGAAGGTGTCGAACAGCTGGTACAGCTTGCTTTCGTAGTCCCAGCGGCGGATGCGCATGTTGTTGTTGCGGTCGGCGTAGCCCTCCACGGCCCCGGCGATGGTGTCGGACGCCATCTTGGAGATGACCGCCGCATAGGGCTGGATGAGCATGGTGGGGTTGGGCATGTGCATCAGCACCAGCAGTTCCACCAGCAGTTCGCCGTAGAGCACGGAGGTGGGGATGGCCAGCACGCTGCGGAAGATGTTGCCGAGCACCGCCTCCTTGGGCAGCCCCCGGTAGATGTTGTGCGCGGCGATGTAGGCCCCGTTGGCCGCGGAGATGACGGCATAGACCAGGGCAGGGTTGTTGCTCACCGTCAGTCCGAACCCCTGTTCCAGCAGCAGCACGCGGATGACGTTTTCCAGCAGCGGCACGGAAATGCCGGTGAACAGCAGCGAATCGCTTATGCGGCTCCAGCTTACGTAGTCGTTCCAGCGCAGCAGGGGCGACCGGCTCACTCCGCCGCCGCCCGTCACGGCCTGGATGACGTTGCGCACCCCGGTGATGCCGAACCAGATGGTGGTCCACAGCATGGCGGTGAGCAGGCTGTCCTGGGTCTGCATGAACGAGAGCACGGCGGGAATGAACCCGGCCAGTACCTTCAGCGCGTTGGATACGCCGGTGTTCAGGTAGCGCATGCCCATCCAGCGCTTGCACACCGCTCCGCCGCGCACGTGCAGCGAAAGGCCGTTGCCGCCGCTGCGCGCAAAGCCCCCCAGGGTGGCGATGTTGCCGCGCGGGGTGACGCGCGAGGTGTCGGTGCGCACCACCCATTCGCGCGACCGGCGAAAGCCGAACCGCGAACAGCCGGGCAGCCGCCGTATCAGGCCGACCAGCGTGGAACTGGGCAGCACCGGGGTGCGCCGTTCCAGCATGCTTTCGCGCAGGTACACCTCGGTGTGCACGGGGATGATCTGGCGCATGGTGTCGCGCGGGTCGTCGATCTGCTTCTGGGCGCGCGGGGGCAGGGTTTCGCGGAACACCAGCCCCATGCCGTGTACCCGGTGCGAGCGGCTGGTGGAATCGCTGCCGATGCGCGATTTCAGCTGCACCGACTTGTAGAACGCCTGCAACCGGGGGATGTTGCGCAGGATGCGGCGGAATTTTTCGCAGCGTTCGCAGGCGTCTTCCACGCCGGATTCCGCGTAGTCGCGGATCAGCGCGCGGATAAGCCGCTTCAGCCGGGGGGCGCTGCCGCTGTTGATGGCCAGCTGCAGTTCGTTGATGGCGCGGATGTTGGCCACGTGGGCCTCGTCGCCTTCCGCCCAGTCCTTGAGGTTGAACAGTTCGAGGTGGGTGATCAGCCCCTCGCAGTCCCACAGCAGCTCGAGCACGTCGGCCACGGTAAGTTCCGAGAGGTTCAGGGTGATGCGGTAGCCGCTGTGCAGGCTGGTCAGCCAGTCCAGCAGCGCGCGGGGCGGGGTGCGCAAAATGTCGGGCACGTCGGCCCCTTCGTGGGGCACGAAGGGCGAGGGAATGTCCGGGTTGCAGTCCGGGGCCAGCCACAGGTCGTGCACGGTCTCGGCATCCAGGCTGTCCAGGCGCCGGACCAGGGCTTCTATGGCGTCGCGATCCGGCTGGGTGCCGATGGCCCATTCGTCGCGCAGTTCCTCGACGCGTCCCTGCAGGGCGGGCACCAGCCGCTTGTGGATGAATTCCGCCAGATGCAGCAGCGAGGGCTGCCCGGTGCCCACGAAGGCCAGGAACTCGTCGCGGTGCAGCGGTTCCAGGGTCAGGCCGAATTCCTCGTTGATGGCGCGGCGGTGGCGCTCGTTGTAGCGCCGCAATATCTGCAGCACATATTCCGCGAGGTACTGCGAGGCCTTGCGGCCTTCCTGCATCAGGTGCTGGGTGGGCGTTTCCGCCAGAAAGGACAGGAAGCCCTGCGCGTCGGAAAAGCCGCGCGGCACCCAGATGAGTTCCGCGTACTTGTGGCGCACGGGTACCCGGAATTCCACCCCGATGCGGACGGAAACCCCCATGATGTCGGCGGCCTGCATCAGTTCGCGCGCGGCGGCGGACTCCACGAAGTTGTAGTAGATCACCGTGAGGTGCCGAATGCCCTTGATCCACGCGTCCATGATCAGGTGCGTGGGGTTCTTGCGGCCCTTGGTGTTGGCGTCGTGCACGTGGTTGTCGAAGGCCAGTTGGTTCCACTCTTCCGGCATTTCCAGCAGGTGGTACTGGGCCAGCAGGGCGCGCACGATGCGCGGCTTGCCCGATGCGGCGCGGCGGAAGTCGTGCGCCAGCTTGAGCTGGCGGCAGGTGTCGCCGTGGGCGCGCACGAGATCCTTCATGATCTGGATGAGCACGCGCGCCGTGTTGCGGCGCAGGCCCGTCTGCGCGCTGTACAGCACCTCGTCGCGCAGGGTCTGCAAGGCCAGCAGGCGGTCTTCCGCCAGCCCCGCCTCCAGCGAGTCCAGCAGGTTGATCACCGCGTAGGCCACGCGCAGTTCGCGCGAGACGGAAAGTTCCTTGATGCCGTGCGGGTGCAGGCTGGCATCGAACAGCTTGCGCACGAAGGGGCTGGGGGTGCGGGTCTTCTCCAGCACCTTGTTGACCATGAGCAGCAGCTCGTGGTCCTGCTGGTCGAAGAAAAGCGAGCGAAATGCCATGGATATGTCGCAGTGACGCCGTGCGTCCGTGAAGGTTGCGGTACCTCCGGCAGGCGCGGTCTGGCGGTGCCGGAAACGATGGGGCGAGCTTCCGTGATTTCGGGAGGTTCCCGTGCATGCATTGTTACGGAAAGGTTACGACGCCGTCAATCGGGGCACGGGGGTGACGCACGGCAATGCACCGTTGATGCAGGAAAAGCCGTGCGGAGCGGGGCGGGCGGGTGCGGCTGGCACGACTGGGGCACGACTGGTCACGACTGGGTCACGACTGGGGCGCCCTGGGGCACGTCGCCGGGGCTATGCGTGCGGCTCCCCGTACAGGTAGGCGGTGCCGCTGGCCACGTGTCGTACCGTGCCGCCTATCCAGGCCTCTGGCGTCAGGCCGTCGCGGCGGTTGACCGAAACGCGGATGGCGGCGCCGCTGGGCTGGCGCACCGCCAGCGCGATTTCGCCATCTGCCATGGCGGCCCGGTGCAGGCCATAGGCCAGCGAGCCGGAACCGCAGGCGGATTCGAGGAGGATGCTGCCCGTGTCGCGCACCCGGACCACCGGAGTGATGGAAGGGGTGGCCAGCGGGCCGTGGTGCCAGATGCACCCGGCTGCCGGTTCGTCATCAAGGCCATGGCGGGCAATGAGCGCACGGGCCTGGGGCTGCCAATCGGCGGGAAAGGGGTGCACGGAGGCGTCCAGCAGCAGATGGGTGATGCCCGGCAGGCGCACCAGTTTCAGCCCCTCGGCCAGCGGCTGGACAAACTGGAACGTCGTATCGTCCGGGGTTGGACGATCCGTGCCCGCGCCCGGTTTTTCCGCCGTGTCCGGGAGAGCGGATGCGCCGGGGCTGCCGGAAGACGGCAGGGGCATGCGCACGGCGGCGTCCGGGCCATGGGGGGTGTGCACCACCCGCACCGGCAGGGGGCCGGATACGCCGGAACTGGCGATTACGCCAGACATGAGCCCGCCGGGACCGGAGTGCAGCACATGTTTCAGCGCCAGCAGCGCGGCCAGCGAGCGGCACGCGTTGCCGCAGAATTCGCCGCCCATCATGTCTATGCGCGGGCACACGCCCGCCAGCGTGACAAAGCCCACCTGTTCCGCGTGCACGTGATGCTCGCCCATCAGTTCCGCCGCCACGGCGGCGCGCAGGGGCGCGGGCACCGGATCGGTGACGAGGATGGTGGTGTTGCCGCCGGGGCTGAACTTGTGAAAGCGCAGGGCGCTCTGGTGGTGCATGACGAGGATGGGTTGAATGAACAATCTTGTCGTGTCAAGCGGTCGCCGCCCTGCGGGTGCAGGGTGACTGCCGGGGCGAAAACGCTGTCGAAATTCCGGAACATGCCGGATTACCACGCCAAGCAGCGGAATGAGCGGAGCGTGGAAGCGATGCTGCCCCGCTGGCGCTGCATCTTGTGCATGATGCCTTATGGTTAGCTAACTGTCCAGTATGACGGCAGAAATTAGGGTGACAAAATGGTTAAAACGCAACATGCTTATATGATTTGTCTTTTACAAAAAAGACATTATTGAAGAAAGCGGTTCCCTTCATGGGCCGATTGCGATACTAAACCGCTATCAAAAACCCTAGTTTCCCTGCGAGGAGGCAAAGATGAAGAAGACAGTATTGCTCGTGCTGGCACTTCTGCTGGTGCTGTCGGGCCAGGCGTTCGCCGCCGACACCATCAAGCTCGGCTTCGTCATCCCCCTGACCGGTGACATCCCCAAGGTGGGCGAGGCCGCGAAGTTCGCCGCCGAAATGCTGCGCGAAGAAATCAACGGCAAGGGCGGCCTGGACGTGGGCGGCAAGAAGTACAAGCTCGAATTCGTGTTCGAGGACAACGAAGCCAAGCCCGAATCCGCCGTCAACGCCATGCTGAAGGTCATCGAGCGCGACCAGGTCCTGGCCGTGGTCGGCCCGCAGTCGTCCAAGCAGGCCGTGCCCGCCGGCGGCGTTGCCAACGACAACGAAACCCCGATGATCTCGCCCTGGTCCACCAACCCGGATACCACCAAGGGCCGTCCGTGGGTGTTCCGCGCCGCCTTCCTCGATCCCTTCCAGGCTCCCGTGGTCGTGAACTTCGCCTCCAAGCAGTTCAACGCCAAGAAGGCCGCCGCGCTGTTCGACATTTCCAACGACTACTCGAAGGGCCTTGCCGAGTTCTTCAAGTCGGAATGGGAAAAGAAGCATGGCGCCGGTTCCGTGGTGGGCATGGAATCGCACGGCACCAAGGACCAGGACTTCTCGGCCCAGCTGACCAAGGTCATCGCTGCCAAGCCCGACTTCATCTTCCTGCCTGAAAACTACAACATCGTTGCCCTTATCGTGAAGCAGGCGCGTGACCTTGGCTACAAGGGTCCCTTCATGGGTTCCGACGCCTGGGGTTCTGCCGAGCTGATGGACCTGTGCGGCAAGGAATGCGTGGGCCAGTTCTTCTCCACCCACTACGCCGCCGCTGGCGCCACCGGCGCCACCAAGGAATTCATCGACAAGTACAACAACAAGTACGGCTACATCCCCGACGACGTGGCCGCGCTGACCTGGGACGCCACCCGTATCGTGCTTCAGGCCATTCAGAATGTGGGCAAGGTTGATTCCGACACCCGCAAGATGCGCAAGGCCGTCCGCGATGCCATGGCCAACATCAAGACCTTTGACGGCATCACCGGCAAGATGAGCTTCGACGCCGAAGGCGACCCCATCAAGTGCGCCGTGGTCGTCAAGATCAGCGAAAAGGGCGAATTCACCTTCGCCGAATCGGTCTGCCCCAACTAATGCATGATGCCCCGCGCGGCCCCTTGGCCGCGCGGGGCCTTTCCTGCCGCACGCACACTGCGGCTTCCGCTTTCACCTCGCGCCGCCCATGCGGCGCGCCGGGTTGCCGCCCGGCCCTGGTGCCGCCCTGCGCGGGTTCCCATCCGGAACCTGGCACCTGTGAAGCGGAACATACGAATCACCTTTCACGGACGGCGCGCACGACGCGCCGCCCGTGTTCTGCCCCCCTGACGCGCGTACGGCGTGCGCCAAGGGGTGAACCGTTCCACGGAGGGTTTCGGGACTGTGGAAATCTTCATCCAGAACCTGTTCAACGCGCTGCAGTGGGGCAGCTTCTACGCGCTGATCGCCTTGGGCTACACCCTGGTGTACGGCGTGCTGCTGCTCATCAACTTCGCCCATGGCGACATCTTCATGGTGGGCGCGTACATTGCATTTTTCGTCTCGTCGCTGCTGCTGGGTGACCTGCTGGGCGTGTTCAACCTGCCCGGCTGGGCCGCGCTGGCGCTGACCGTGCCGCTGACCATGCTGCTCACCGCGGGGGTGGGCGTGACGCTGGAGCGCATCGCCTACCGCCCGTTGCGGCGCAAGGGCGCGCACCGGCTGTACGTGGTCATTACCGCCCTGATGTGCGGCCTTGTCCTTGAAAACGGCAACCTCGCCCTGCTGGGTGCCAGCCGCCGCAAGCTGCCCGACATGGTGGACAAGGTGGTATACACCTTCGGTTCCGTGTCGGTGACCAACCTGAAATTGTGGGTCATCGTGGCGGCCTTCCTGGTGTTCTTCCTGCTGCAATTCATCGTCACGCGCACCCGCATCGGCATGGCCATGCGCGCGGTGGCGTGGGACAAGTTTGCGCTGCCGCTGATGGGCATTCCGCTGGATTCGATCATCGTGTTCACCTTCGTGCTGGGGTCGGGCTTTGCGGGCCTTGCCGGGCTGCTTTTTGCCATGTCCTACCCCATCCTCGACCCCTACATGGGCGCCATGGTGGGCTGGAAGGCCTTCATCGCGGCGGTGGTGGGCGGCATCGGCGACATTCGCGGGGCGTTCATCGGCGGTTTTCTGCTGGCGTTCATCGAGATCATGGTGGCGGCGTTCCTGCCCTCTACTTTCAGGGACCTGTTCGCCTTCACCATCCTGCTGATGATCCTGTGGCAACGGCCCACCGGGCTCTTCGGCGTGGCAAAGACCACCAAGATCTAACCCGCGACGCACGCCAGAGGATATCCGAGCATGCAGAAATACACCCTCAACGTCGCACTGGCGGCGCTGTGCCTTGGCCTTGTGCTGCTGGCGCAGTTCAATCTCATAGATCAATACACCCAGACGGTGCTCATGTTCATGGGCATCAACATCATCTTCGCCAGCAGCCTCAACGTCGTGAACGGCTACATGGGCGAGTTCTCCTGCGGGCACGCCGGGTTCATGTGCGTGGGGGCCTATGCCTCTTCCGTGCTGTCGGTGGTGCTGTTCACTTCCAACAAGATGGTGGGCGATGCGCTGCTGCCGCCGGAACTGGCCCCCATGCTGTTCCCGCTGGTGCTGGTGGCGGCGGGGTTGATCTCCGCCGTGTTCGGCCTGCTGGTGGCGCTGCCTTCGTTCCGCACGCGCGGCGACTATCTGGCCATCATCACCATCGCAGCCAACTACATCGTCATCTCGGTCATCGAGAACCTGGACATCATCGGCGGGCCGCGCGGCTTTCACGGCATGAAGCGGGTCATCAACGGCATGCGCGACCTGGTGGACATTCCCTGGATGTTCATCTGGGTGATTCTGGGCACGCTGTTCTCGGTGTGGATCCTGCGCCGCCTGGTCAATTCCACCTATGGCAAGGGCATTTCCGCCGTGTGTCAGGACGAGGTGGCCGCCGAGATCATGAGCGTGGACACCAACCACGTGAAGCTGGTGGCCTTCATGGTCTCGTCCGGCCTCGCCGGGGTTGCCGGGGCGCTGTACGCCCACGTGTACGGCTACGTGAACCCGCAGGCCTTCAACATCCTGAAGTCCACGGAAGGCCTGGTCATGGTCTACCTTGGCGGCATGGCCTCGCTGTCCGGTTCGGTCATGGCGGCCATCCTGTTCACGCTGCTGCTCGAATCGCTGCGCTTCATCATTCCCGGCATCGATGCGGCCCTGCACGCCGTGCACATGCTGCCCGACGGATACGAACTGAGCCAGGTGTGGAAGTGGGTGCTCATCCCGCTCATCCTCATCCTGCTCATGCAGTTCCGGCCCGAAGGCATCATGGGCAACCGCGAGCTTTCGGGCGTCTTCCCGAAGCTGCGCCGCTTCTACACGTTCAAATAGGGGAACGAGGACATGCCGCTGCTTGAAATGAAAGGCGTGACGCAACGCTTCGGCGGGTTGCAGGCCGTTTCCGACTTCAACATATCGCTGGAAGAGCGCAAGCTCATCGCGCTCATCGGTCCCAACGGCGCTGGCAAGACCACGGTATTCAACCTGATATCCGGGTTCTACCAGCCCACCGAAGGGCAGATCATCTTCGACGGCAAGCCCACGGCGGGCTTGCGACCACACCAGGTGACGGCGCGGGGCATTGCCCGCACCTTCCAGAACATCCGGCTGTGGCACGAGATGAGCGTGCTCGACAACATCCGCATCGCCCAGCACCACCGCCTAGGCTATACCATCTGGGACGCCTTTCTGCGTACCGGCCGCTTTACCAGGAGCGAGGGCAACATCGACGCCATCGCCTGGGAAATGCTGGAGGCCATGGACCTGAAGGACGCCGCGCACGAACTGCCCCGCAACCTGCCCTACGGGTTGCAGCGCCGGGTGGAGATTGCCCGGGCCATGTCCATCAAGCCGAAGCTGCTGCTGCTGGACGAACCGGCGGCGGGGCTGAACTCGGCGGACGTGGACGGGCTGATCAAGCTCATCCGCTGGATTCACGACGAGTTCGACATCGCCATCTGGATGATCGAACACCAGATGAAGGTGGTCATGAGCCTGTGCGAATGGATCAAGGTCATCGATTTCGGTAGCACCATTGCCGAAGGGACGCCGGAGGAAATCCAGTCCAACCCGGTCGTCATCAAGGCATACCTGGGAGACGATACGATCTGATGCTGCTCTCCATCGAGAATCTCTACGTAAAGTACGGCAATATCGAGGCGTTGCACGGCCTTTCGTTCCATGTGAACGAAGGGGAGATCGTCACCCTCATCGGGGCCAACGGCGCGGGCAAATCGACCACGCTGAAGTCCATCATGCGCCTGCCCCCGCCGGAGGCGCCCAAGGTCAGCGGCGGCGACATCCTGTTCAAGGGCAAGTCGCTGCTGAACGTGGAACCGCACGACGTGGTCAGCAAGCTGCACATCGCGCTGGTGCCCGAAGGGCGGCACATCTTCGGCAACCTGTCGGTGATGGAAAACCTGATGCTGGCCACCTACGCCCGCAAGAACGACCCGACCATCAGCCGCGACCTGGAACGCATCTTCGACCTGTTCCCCCGTCTGGCAGAGCGGCGCACCCAGCGCAGCGATACCCTGTCCGGGGGCGAACAGCAGATGCTGGCCGTGGGCCGCGCGCTGATGACCAGTTGCGAGGTGCTGCTGCTGGACGAACCGTCCATGGGCCTCGCCCCGCTGCTGATGTACGAGATGTTCCGCACCCTGAAGGAACTGAACCGCGAGGGGCTGACCATCATCGTGGTGGAACAGAACGCCCGTCTTGCCTTGCAGGTGGCCAGCCGTGGCTACGTGCTGGACACCGGCGAGATCGTGGCCGAAGGCCCGTCCGATTCGCTGCTGAACGACCCGGAAGTGAAAAAGGCCTATCTCGGCGGGTAGTACGCCGGACAGGCATTGCGACGAAAATGCAGCGGGCCGCCCGAAAGGGCGGCCCGTTTTGCGTTCATGTACGGGCCGGGTGGCCCGGTTACCCCGTGGTGTTCACGATGATCTCGTGTTGCACCAGCAGGGTGTGGGCTTCCGAACCCGAGGCGCCGGTGTACACGTCGTAGGTTACTCCGTTCACCGTCTGGCTGGTATGGGTATTGGTCCAGCCCGAACCGGAAAGGTTCACGTGGTCGTCCGAGGTTCCGCTGATGGTCAGCGAGTTGCCCGCATCCATGGTGGCGGAAAGATCCAGCAGGTCCGCTGCCGACAGGGTGACCGTCTGCGCGCCGGACGCGGTGAGGTCGATGGCCTCTATGCCGGTGACGGTGGAACTGTCGATGCTGGTGAAGTCCAGGGTCACCCCGGCATCGTCGATCACCAGGGTGTCGTAGCCCTCGCCGCCGTGCAGCCCGGCGAAGTCCGAGCCGTTGATGGTGAGGTCCGCGTTGGTGTCGTGCACAACCAGGGTATCGTTGCCTGCCCCGCCGTGCAGGGTGTCCACGCCCATGCCGCCGTCCAGGTAGTCGTTGCCGTCGCCCCCATACAAATGGTCGTTGCCGTCCCCTCCATACAGGTGGTCGTTGCCTCCCTGGCCATACAGGTGGTCGTCGCCCGCGTCGCCATACAGGGTGTCGTCGCCGCCCTGCCCGTAGAGGGTATCGTTGCCGTCACCGCCGTGCAGCACGTCGGCTGCCCCGCGTGATTCACTGGCCCCGCCGGACAGTGCGTCCTGATGCTCGGTGATGTAGGCGCGCAACTCGTCGTTGCTGGCCTCGTGCCCCAGGGTGGCGGCCAGATAGGCCTTGAGAATGGCCAGCGAGTCACCCGACGTCAGCGAGCCGTGGTCCCAGTCGGTCTGGGTCAGCAGGTAGTCGGTGTTCAGGGCATCGCCGAACAGTATGTCGTCGCCCGCACCGCCGCTGAGGGTATCCGAGCCAGTGGCCTCGGGGTTGAGGTCGGTGGTGCCTGCATCCAGGGCGGCGGCCAGTTGCGAGGCGTCGGTGATGATCTGCGCGCCGCCGGTATTGTCGTACGCGTCAAGCAGCGAGGTGGTCGTACTGCCGCCGCCGGGGCCACCCATGAAGCTGCTGCCGATGCCTATGGCGTTCACCGCCACGTCGTTGTCCAGTTGGGCCAGCAGGTGGGCGAACGCCGCTTCCGACTGATCCGTCTCGGTGTCGCTGGTGGAACCGCCGGAGCCGCCAAGCACGGAAACGTTGGTGGTGGTCCAGGTTGTCCCGTTGTTGGTGGAGTATTCCAGGTACCCCTCGGCGTTGATGCGCGCCGTGCCCGCGCTGTTGTACACCACCGTGCCCAGCACGTAGTCGTCGGGCACGTCCACGGCGTAGGTGGTGGACTGGCCGCCCCCCTGGCCCTGGCCCTGACCCTGGCCGTGACCACCCGGCCCGCCGCCCTGGCCCGGCCCACCCGTGGTGTAGGTGTAGGAGACCGAGTCCTTGTAGTAGTACGTCGGTTCCCCGTCGGTGACGAAGTACACCACGTTCTCGCCGCCGTTGTCCGAGATGCCGGAGGAAGCGAACCACCCGGCGGCCTCGTTGAACGCGGCTTCGTAGTTGGTGCCGCCGCCGCTGGATACCTTGTCGAGCACCGCCAGCACCTCGGTTATGGTGCTTTCGGTCAGCACGCCGCTCCAGGTGTTGCTGATGCCGGTATCGAAGTCGATGACCTTCAGGTTCACCGTGCCTTCGTAGTCCTCCAGCTGCTGGATGAGGTTGGTCAGCGCCTCGATGGCCTTTTCCAGTTGCGATTCGGACATGCTGCCTGACGAATCGAGAATGATGGCAACGTTGTAGGTGGCGTACACCGTGGTTTCGGTAACTCCGCCGGGGTCGCCCACCAGAACGTCGTTGCCCGCGCCGCCCATGGTCACCGTGTCGTCACCGGATGTGCCGGTGGCCAGTTTGTCCGGCACCAGCGACAGGGTAAGCGTGGACGACGTGGTGCCGCCATGGCCGTCGGAGACGGTGTAGGTGAAGGTGTCGGACAGCGATTCCGCACTGGTGGAGGTGCTGGCGAACAGGGCCTGCACCGCCGGGTCGGTCATGTCCACGGTATAGGTGTAGGTGCCGTCGGCGTGGATGACCAGGGTGCCGTAGTCGAGGTCGTAGGTGCCCGCGTTGGCCACCGACAGGGTGTCGGGGGTTTCCGCGTCGCTGTCGTTGCCCAGCACGCTGCTGCCGATGCTTACCGTCACCGCCCCGGTGGTCGGGTTCACGTCGCTTTCATGAATGGTGGCCGTGTCGCACAGGGCCACGGGCGGCGTGTTTTCATTGGTGCCGTGCACCGTGACGGTGAGTGTGGCGGCGGACGCGTCGCCGTCGGCGTCCGTAAGGGTGTAGCTGAACACGTCGGCCACGCTCTGGCCCGCGTTCAGGGCCTGCACCTCTGCGGCGTTGTTGTTCAGGGTGTAGGTGTAGGTGCCGTCTGCGGCGATGATCAGGGTGCCGTACTGGCCCTGCACGGTGATGGTGCCGTCCTGGGCGATGGACGCGCCGTCGGTGTCGTAGTCCGAAGACGCGGTGGTCACCGTGGCCCCGTCGGCGCCCTGGGTGTCGTTGTCCAGCAGATGGCCGGTGGCGGTGGTGGAGGTGTCTTCGGTGACGCTGGCGGTGTCGTGGAATGCCGTGGGCGCGTCGTCCAGCACGGTGACCGTCAGCGATGCGGTATCCGTGCTTCCGTCCCTGTCGGTGGCCGTGACGGTGTAGGAGATGTCCGCCGAATCCCCGGTCACGGTCAGGTTGTCGGTCAGGGTGAAGGTATAGCTGACGGTGCCGGTGGCGGCGTCGTACCCGGTGATGACCAGCGTGCCGGTGTCGGTGGTGATGGTGCGGTCGGCCTCGTTGGTCACCAGCACGCCGCCGGAGATGACGGTGACGTTTGCCACGCTGATGGTGTCCAGCCCGTCGGCGGCGGTGACCGTGAAGGCGCCGGTCTGGACCAGCGCAGCCGAATCGGGGTGGCTGCCGTCCGCCAGGGCGCTTTCGGGCACGGTCACGCAGCTTTCGCCCAAGCCGGACAGGGTGACACCGTCGTTGCTGCCGTTGATGGTTACCGTAAGGTCGGCGGCAGAGGTGTCGCCGTCGCCGTCGGTAAGCGTGTAGGAGAAGGTTTCGGTCAGCGTCTCGCCGGTGGTCAGGTGCTGCACCGCCGCAAGGCTGTTGTTCAGGGTGTAGGTGTAGGTGCCGTCTGCGGCGATGGTCAGGGTGCCGTAGTCGCCCTCGATAATGGTGCTGCCCGTTTCGGCCACGCTGGTGGCGCCCACGGCGGTCACCGTGGCCCCGTCGGCGCCCTGGGTGTCGTTGTCCAGCAGGTGGCCGGTGGCGGTGGTGGAGGTGTCTTCGGTGACGCTGGCCGTATCGGCAACAGCCGTGGGCGCGTCGTCCAGCACGGTGACCGTCAGCGATGCGGTATCCGAGCTTCCGTCCCTGTCGGTGGCCGTGACGGTGTAGGAGATGTCCGCCGAATCCCCGGCCACGGTCAGGTTGTCGGCGAGGGTGAAGGTGTAGCTGACGGTGCCGGTGGCGGCGTCGTAGCCGGTAATGACCAGCGTGCCGGTGTCGGTGGTGATGGTGCGGTCGGCCTCGTTGGTCACCAGCACGCCGCCGGAGATGACGGTGACGCTTGCCACGCTGATGGTGTCCAGCCCGTCGGCGGCGGTGACCGTGAAGGTGCCGCTCTGGACCAGCGCAGCCGAATCGGGGTGGCTGCCGTCCGCCAGGGCGCTTTCGGGCACGGTCACGCAGCTTTCGCCCAGGCCGGACAGGGTGACCCCGTCGTCGCTGCCGTTGATGGTTACCGTGAGGTCGGCGGCAGAGGTGTCTCCGTCGCCGTCGGTAAGCGTGTAGGAGAAGGTTTCGGTCAGCGTCTCGCCGGTGGTCAGGTGCTGCACCGCCGCAAGGCTGTTGTTCAGGGTATAGGTGTAGGCGCCGTCTGCGGCGATGGTCAGGGTGCCGTAGTCGCCCTCGATGATGGTGTTGCCCGTTTCGGCCACGTTGGTGGTGCCCACGGCGGTCACCGTGGCCCCGTCGGCTCCTTGGGTGTCGTTGTCCAGCAGGTGGCCGGTGGCGGTGGTGGAGGTGTCTTCGGTGACGCTGGCCGTATCGGCAACGGCCGTGGGCGCGTCGTCCAGCACGGTGACGGAAATGACGCCCGAGGCCGTGTCCCCGTCGGTATCCGTTGCGGTGACGGCCACGTCGAAGGTGTACGCATCGCCCGATGCCAGCACGGTGTCCGTCAGGGTGTAGGTATAGCTGAAGATGCCGGTGGCCGCGTCGTACCCGGTGATGACCAGGGTGCCGTTTTCGGTGGTGACGGTGCGCGCGGCCTCGTCTGCCACCAGCGAGCCTCCGGAAACCACGGTGACTCCGCCCACGGTCACCGTGGCGATGCCATCGGGTGCGGATACGGAAAAGGTGCCTGTCTGCGCGGCGGACGAGGATTCATGCACCTCCACGTCGGCCAGCAGGCCGCGTTCCGCCACGGTGACGGCAGAGCCGATGATGCTGACACCATAGTCGATGTCCGGCGTGGTGGCGTCGTCGGTGAGGGCGACAAGGGCGGCGGCGCCAAGGCCGGTGGTGGTCAGCGGGTCCAGCGCGGACACCCCGCCGATCAGGCTGCCTGCATCGTCGCTGTATTCACCCACGCCGCCGCCAGCCGTGCCCCCCGCCCCCCCTGCCCCCGGTCCGGCGGCGGGCAGCAGGTCGGGGTCCAGCGCGGCGAGAAATTCGTAGCCGGAGATGGTGCCGCCTTCCGGCAGGGTGAATTGCGGCAGGGCGTCGGTATCGCCCGCAGCAAAGAACCCGGCCAGCACGATGCGCCCGCCGTTTTCGAAGTTGAAGACAAGGTCGTTGTCGCTGCGCGCCAGGCTGGCGTCCTCGGCGGCGAAAGACAGCTCGAAGAGCGACCCGGCGGCCGCCTCTACCACCTGGACCTGTCCTGCGCCGGGTGCGTGCAGGGGCGTGCCTGCTCCGCCACCCTGGCGGCCTGACGGCTGGATGTTGGCTGACGTTTCCATGGTTCCCCCCTCTGTGGTGACTGCCACGGTTGTGGATTGCTTGGTGCGGCAGGCAAGATGGGACATGCCACACTGTTATGATTGATTGTTGTGTTGAATGTCGTAAAAACTGAAGGGTGCTGTGCGAAAATGTGCCCTTGGTTGTTTGCCAAGGGTATGGATGTTCATTGTGTACTGCATTTCAATAGTGGATACGATAGGAGTATGCGCTAAAATAAAACAATTCATGCAAAGAAGTGTTAAGCGCCATGTGTTGGTTGATGGCACCTTGTTGTGTGAATTGTTTCGCTGTGTAACAAACTGTTACGGTGCATTTGCATGTGGAGATCTGCATTTTGCAGGGGCGCGCGCAGAAGGGCTCGCAGGGTGGGTGGGGCGGTTTCCGGTCGCCGTCACAACGCAAGCGGGCCGCCCCTTTCGGAGCGGCCCGCGTCATTGCTGGTGTGAGGTTCTGTCTGCGGTTACCCGCCCGACGTGGAGCTGACCACCTGGTGGATGAGCAACTGGTGGTCCTGCGTATCGGTCAGGTCGCCGATGCTGGCGATCTGGGTGGCGGTAAGGCCGGTCAGGGTCACCGAATCGCCTCCCGCCGCCGTGAAGGTCACCGAGCCGTCGGCCGCGTGGTCCGAGCTGGCCGCCGAACTGGCGGAAAGCACCGGGGCTTCGCCGAACACCACCGACAGCGACCCGGTGTCGCTGGATGTCAGGTCGTCCAGGCTGAGGGTGACGTGCTGCGCGCCGTGGGCGGTAAGGTCGATGGCCTCGATGCCGGTGACCGTGCCCGCCGTGATGCGGCTGAAGTCCAGGGTTACGTCCTCGCCCTGCACCAGCAGGGTGTCGTGCCCGGTGCCGCCGTGCAGCCCCCCGAAGTCGTCGCTGGTGATGAACCCGTCGCCGCTGATGTCGCGTGCCACCAGGGTGTCGTCGCCCGCATCGCCATACAGGGTGTTCATCCCCACGCCGCCGTCGAGATGGTCGTTGCCATCGCCGCCATGCAGCACGTCGTTGCCGTCCCCTCCATACAGGTGGTCGTTGCCCGCGCCGCCGTGGATACGGTCGTCGCCGCTGGAACCGGTGATGGTGTCGCCATGGCTGGATCCGGCCACGATGAGGCCGATGCCGTGCGCATCGTCGGAGCCGTCGAACACGGTGCCCGTCTGCACGTGGGTGGTCAGGGTGGAGGTGGCCTTGTCCGCCGCATCGCCCAGGTCGTGCGCGGTCCAGGTGTAGTGCCCGTCGCCGGTGAGGCTGTAATGCAGTTCGCCGCTGGCGGTATCCGTCGTCCAGCCGGAACCTGCGTGGCCCATGCCGTCGCTGGCCGAGGCGTTGTCACCGAAGCCGATGCCCGCCGCGTGGGGACTGGGGTCGTCCACGCCCGCCAGCAGGTCGCTGACATGCAGCACGCCCGTGGCCGCCAGTGCGGCATCGTCGCCGGTAAGCGCGATGAGCGTGGCCGCTGCCGCCACGAGGCCGGGGGTGGCGTCCGCCACGGCGATGTCCGCGCTCAGGCGCACGCTGCTGCCGATGGTCAGGGCGGCCTTGTCGGCGGCGGCCCCGGCATCCTTGAAGGTGACGGTGATGCGGTCGGATATGGCCGCGCCCGCCGCGCCCGTCACCGAGAAGGTGGCCTTGCCGCCCACGTTGGTGATGGTCACCGCCTGGCCGTCCACGGTCACCGAGGCAACGTTGGCGAAGGCCACACCCTTCAGGGTGTAGGTGACCACGGCGTTGCTGTCCGGCGCGGACCCCGCAAGCTGATAGGTGATGGAGTTGTGGCTTTCCTCGGCAAAGGTGGAGGTGAGCGAGCCCACGGAACGCACCGCGCTTTCGCCGTCGGCAACGCCGTCCAGGGTGACGGTGAGGGTATGGCTGTCGCCCACCACGTCGTTGCCTGCCAGGTCGAAGCTGACCTTGGCGTCCACGGCCCCGGCGGGCACGGTGACCCGCAGCGAGCCGTCCGCGCCGATGGCCACCGCCGTGTCCACGGCCTGCCAGTCGCCGCTGGCGGTCTTGATCCACAGCGTGGCGGTGGAGCCGGGCGTCAGCAGTTCCGGCGTCTGCACGGTAAGGTCGACGCTGAAGTCGGCCACGGCGGCCTTGGTCATGCCGATGTGCAGTTCCGCGCTGCCGCCTTCTTCCGCCGTGCCATAGTCGCCCCTGGTGTCCAGATACACCTGCGGGCCGTCCAGGGTGTCGTTGACGGTGACCGTGTGGGCATCGCCAAGGGAGCCGATTTCGCCCCCGTGGCTGTCCACCAGCGACACGGTGAAGGTTTCCTTGCCTTCGGTCTGGTAGTCGTTCTGCGTCACCACGCTGAAGGCCCCGCCCCCCGCGCTGCCCTTGGGCACGCTGACCTGGAATTCCCAGCCCACCACGGTGGCGCCGTCGGGGCCGCCCAAGATTCGGACGATGCCGTCGGTGGATACCGTGCCGGTGCCTATCTTCACCCCGGCCAGGTCCGCCTCGGTCATGCCCGGGCCAAAGTCCACGCGCACGGTGAAGGTGGCGTCCTCTTCCACGGCCTTGTCCATGGAAATGCCGAAGCTGGCGGTGCCGTTGTTTTCCGAGATGCTGGTGGTGGACGCCGTCAGCGTGACGTCCGGCCCGTTGACGTGGTCGACGATGGTCACTTCCACGCTGCTGCCGCTGCCGATGAACCCGGCGGGGTAGCCGTTGTACGGATCGTTGGCCACGGGGGTGGCCGTCACGACGAACGTGCGATTGCCGTCGCTGATGTAATCGTCGGGCAGGCTGACCTGCACAGAAGCGGCGGAACCGCCGTCGGGAATGGTGACCAGGGTGGTGTAGGGCGCGAAGTCCTTGCCCTGTTCCGCCGTGCCGCTGAAGGTCAGCTGGAAGGTCACCGGGCCGTCGCCCAGGGCCAGGGCGTGCCCGTCGGCGTCCACCAGGTTGACCGTGACCGTCAGCGGGTGGGCCTGGCCTTCGGTGGCGGTGTCCGTCTGCGCGCCGGTATGGTCGGTGATGGTAACCTGCACCATGGGGGCGTCGTTGTCGATGATGGTGGCGGTGTCCATGCTGCCGTGCCCGTCACCGGCCACGGTGGCGTTGCCGCTGAGGTTGGACAGCACCACGGAATAGGTTTCGTCGCCTTCCACGCGGTTGTCGTCCACCACGTTCACGATGGGCGTGGTGCCGGTTACGGTCACCGCGCCGTGCAGCAGGTGGTCTTCGATCAGGGTGGCGATGAGCCCGTCGGCGGGCTTGCCGTCCACCACGATGGACGCCGCGCCGTCGGGCGCGAAGCTGATGGACACCGCGTGCGTCCCCCCCAGGAATTGCAGGTCGGGGATGGTGAACACCGCCGTGCCGTCCTCCATGACATCCACCGAGAAGCTCTCGGTGGCGGACATCCTGGCCAGTACCATCAGGCCGGAATCCACGGTCACGGTCACGTCGCCCGCCGTGTAGTCGTCGGGGCTGTGCGCGCTGTTGTCGAAGGTCTTCAGGGTAAAGCTGACGTCGCCGTTCTGCAGGGGCCGGTAATTGTCCGACAGGCTGCCAGTGACGGTGTACACCGACTGGTTCACCCCGTCGTGGCTGGCGTTTTCCGGCAGGTCGTGCGCGGCAAGGCCCAGGGTGACGCGGCCATGATCCGTGCCGCCGCCACCGCCGGGGCCGGTGACGTCCACGAAGCGGAACCCGTCGTCGTAGCGGGTTTCGCCGCCATCGGCGCCCACCACGCGCACGTGGTAGTAGTCGGTGTGCGGGATGGGCAGGGTAAGGCTGCCCATGTCCTGCCCGGCGGGGATGGTCACGGTGTATTCGTGCACGCTGCCGTCGCTGTATACCATCTGCACAGTGACGGTGACGTCCTCGTTGGCCGTGGCGTGGCCTTCGGCGTCGTTGCCCAGGCCCACCTTGATGGTGGTGGTGGCGTCGGCGGTGTTCTGGGTGACGTCCAGTTCGGTGATGGAGACCACCGGGCCGTGCATGTCGTCGGCGATGGTTTCCGTGCTGGTGGATCCGGATTCGCCGGGGGTGAAGCGCACCTCGCTGCCCTGCATGTCCACGATGGTCCACGACACGGTGTCCGTGCCTGCGTCCACGCCATGGCCGTCCGCGGCGGTGTCGTGGTCGTGCAGGATGTCCACGGTGAACCGGGCCGATGCCTCGCCCGCCTTGACGATGACGTAGTAGTCGGCGCCTTCGGGCCTGTCGGCGTAGCCGGGCAGACCCGAAGTTTCCGACGCCGCGTGCAGGCCGGTGCCGGTGCGGAAGTCGGTGCCAAGGCCTTCAGATCCCAGCTTCAGCCACACCACCACGTCCTGCGCGGCAACTTCCGTGAGGATGATGGTGTAGCCCACGGTGTTCACCGTGTCGGTGGTGTTGACGCCGCCCGCGAACTCGGCGGATTCGCCAGGGGCCACGGGTTCGCGCACCACGGTTTCCGGGCCGAAGTATTCCAGCGACGGGCCGTCCAGCTTCGCTTCGTGTCCGGCGGCGGTGTCGTCGGTGATGGTCACCGTGGCGGTGGTCCTGGCGTCGTTCAGTCCGGCCTCGTGCCCGGACACGCCGGTAAGCTTCACGGTAAAGCTTTCACTGCCCTCGCTCAGGCGGTCGTCGGCCAGCTTCACCGGCAGCTTGGCTTCCCAGCGCCCTTCCGTGGCGTTCCACGTCCAGTCGGAGGGCTTCAGCGTGTACGAAGTGGTGGTGAAGTAGTCCTGGTCGGCCCCTGCGGTGTCGCCCGTGGCGCCGAACTTGAGCGACACGGTGATGTTCTGCACGGGGCCTTCGTCCACCGTGTACAGGTCGCCGTCCTTTTCGTAGAGCACCACGGTGAGCTGGGCCGAACCGTCGCTTTCCTGCACGTGTACCGGGCTTTCCAGCCCCACGCGGAAGCCGTCGCCTTCCGCCGCGTTGCCTTCATCGTACACGGTGGTGGACTGGTTGCGCTGCCCGGCGATGACCACGTCCATGGTGGACGGGGTGTCTTCCACCGGGTGGATGTTGCCGATCTGTACGGAGTAGGTTTCGCCGTTGTCGCCCAGCCTGTCGTCGATGGCGGCCACGCGCACGGGCAGTGCGTCGTCCAGCGGGCAGCCGTCCAGCACGGTGAAGGTCAGGGTCCTGCCGTCGGCGGATACGGATGCGACGCGCACGTAGCTTTCGCCTTCGGCATTGCTGCCGTAGCGTTCGGCCAGTTCCGCGTTGAGGGCGGCAACCAGCGCGGCACGCCCGTCGGCGGTGGTCAGGTTGAAGGTCATGGCCGTCCACCCGCCGTTGCCGTCGGCCACGGCCCAGGTCACGTCGCCGGTGTTGGCCATGGTGGTGTTGTCGGTGGTGTCGGCGTCGAATTTGGCGGAGCCGTCCTTCAGGGTCACGTCGAAGCTGAACGAGCCCGCGGCAAAGGTGCCGTCGGTGGCGCGCCCGCCCGCGTAGGCCCAGCTGACCGTGTAGGTGGCGATGTCGTGACTGTTGTCGCCGCTGGCGTTCCAGCCATCGTTGCCGCCCCCCGCCGGGTTCACGCGCGCTCCGTACGCCGCGTCCTCGTACACCTGCGAATCGCCGGTCAGCGAAAGTTGCAGGGTGGGCGCGGCGTTCAGGTGCAGGGTCAGGGAGGACGAGGCGGAATCGCCATCGCCGTCCGTGACCGTGTAGTTAACCTTCATGGTGAAGGAATCGGCAATGTCCTGCCCCGGCACGCGGGTGAAGGTGTAGCTGCCGTCGGCGTGCAGGGTGAAGGTGCCCGCCGGGACCGAACTGCCGGGGTTGTAGATGGTCACCGGGGTGTCCAGCGCAAGGCCGCCGTAGGTGGTGGAACCCACCACCACGGAAAAGCCGGTCACCGGGCCGCCGCTGCCCGTCCAGCCATCAGTACCGGAGGCGTCGGGCGTGCTGTCCGTGCCGTGCGAGCTTTCACCGGTCAGCACGTTGCCGTCGATGGCGGTCACCGTGGCCTCGTCGAAGGTGTTGTTGTCCGCGTTGGCGGTGGGGCCGTCGTCGTGCACGGTCACCTGCACCGTGGCCGAGGTGGTGTCGCCCTCGTCGTCGGTGACGGTGAACCGGAAGGCGGGCAACTCCTGCCCTTCATTGTGGTTGCCGGTGTTTCCGTGGGCCAGCGGGGCATACTGCACGAAGGTGACCGTGGCCGTGCCCGCGCCGGAAAGGTTGGCATCGGCAATGACCACCACGAAGGCGGTGTGCTGCACGTCGTCCTCGGTGTACACGCCGTGGAGCACGTGCGGGTCGTTTTCATCCACCGTCAGCGTGATGTCCGCGCCCGATGCGGTGCGCAGCACGGTGCCTTCCGGCACGGCCTGCGTGGCGTCCCAGGCGATGGACACGGCAGAGGGCGTGGCCTGGTTGCCAGCCGCCTCTGCGCTGCCGTCGGAATGCAGGTCGAAGGTCACGGTGCCCCGCGTGGCCGACAGCGCATCGGCGGCGGACAGGTCAAGGCCCGCCAGCACGGCATTGACCGGGGCGGACAGTGTAGAGGGGTCCACGTCGCCCTTGCCGCCGTACTGCTGCAACCCGGCGGATTCATCGGCCACCAGGGTCAGGGCATGGCCGGTGGTTCCATCCGGCGTGATGTCCGGGTGGTCCTCCGTGCGCGAGACCACCACGGTGTCCGTGGTTTCGGAAGTGTTGTTGGCGGTGGTCAGTTCGCCATCGGTCACGGTTTCCTGCGCCACGGCGGCCACGGTCAGGGTGGCGCCGCCATCGCCTTCGCGCGGGGTGCCGTCGCCCCAGCGTTCGTCGGACCAGTCGCGCGGGTCGAAGGTGAGGTCCGCGCCGATGCTGGCGCTGTCGCCGGAATTGATGCCGCCGTAGCTGGCGGTGGTGGCGTCCGTCACCTCGATGACCAGGGTGTAGGTGGCGTTTTCGCCCAGGGCGTGCAGCGGCGTGGTGACCGGCTGGTGGGTGACCGGGTCCACGATCACCCAGCCTTGCGGCAGGGTGCCGGTGAGCACCCAGTCGGTGGGGATGTCGCGCACTTCGATGTAGTGGCGCTCCGAGCCGTCCAGGTCGGTGAAGGTGGCCGTGGCATGCACGGTGACGGGCGTTTCCTCGGCAGCCGGGGCGGACTGCGCCGTGGCCTCCAGGCCGGGCTTGTCGGCCACGGCGTCGATGACCAGCGTGAAGGTGCCGGAGATGGCGTTGGTCATGCCGGAATCCGGGTCGCGGATGTCGGCGGTGGCCGAAAGATTCATGTCGGCGGAACTGTCTTCCGGCGGCCGTACGAAAACGCCCGCGGCGATCTGGGCCGGGGTCAGCGTGACGGTCTGGCCGGGGCCGGTCACCACGAAGCTGCCGGGTCCGAAGGACGGGTCGCCGATGCTGATGGTGGTGCCTTCATGGAAGCCGGTGAGGGTGAGCTGGGTCAGTTCCTCGTTGTCCGCCGGGGTGAAGGCCACGGTAAGTTGCAACGGCTGCTCGGGACCGCCCGTGGGGTCCAGGTGCTGGTCGGGCCGGTTGTCCTCATAGCCGCCCAGGGTGGTGGCCAGGCTGCCGTCGGGGTTTACCGGCAGCAGCGTGAAGCCCAGCGTGCCGGACGCGGTGTCCAGGGGGCCTTCGGCGTCCAGGGTGGGTTCCACGGCGCTGTTCCAGAAGAACGGGGACAAAGGATCCATGCGGTCCACCCCGGCGATGAGGCTGCCGGGGTCGTCGCTGTAGTCGCCGACGCCCCCACCGGCAGCACCCGTGCCCGCACCCGGACCGGCGGCGGGCAGCAGGTCGGGCTCCAGCGCGGCCAGAAAGTCGTAGCCGGAAATGGTGCCGCCTTCGGGAAGGCTGAATTCCGGCAGCAGGTCGGCGTTGTTGCCTTCGAAGAACCCGGACAGCACGATGCGGCCGCCATCGGGAAAGCTGAAGACAAGGTCGTCGCCGCTGCGGTCAAGGCTGGCGGCATCGGTGGGAAAGCCAAGGGCGAAACGGGAGTCGGCGTTGGCGTCGAAATGAAGCTCCTGCCCGGCAGAGGGCAGGAGCAACGTGACAGGCTCTGTGGCGGGGGCGGTGCCGCGCCCGGCGGCACCCTGCGGGGAACGGGTCATCGCTACCTCATGATATCTGCGCGCCGTACGGGCACAGGTTGGGCGGGCAGGTGCGACTGCCCGGAGTCATCAGGGCGGACTTCCAAGACGCGTTTTCGCGTAGGCGATGCACGATGCACCGTCATGCAGTGGAAAGATCTGGAAGACCGATTCTGGGCATATATGCGTTTGAGTAAACTTCGGCAAGGAAATGTACGCCAGTGTAGTGAAAATGGGGGGAGACGTGGTGAAACATGCAGTTGCGTGAACGGAAATGTGCAGCGATTCCCACGGGGACGGTGACCGTGTTGCGAAATATTGTAATGGCGCACAGTTTTTGATGGGGGAATGATGAAATGCATGATGCTGTGAGGTAGGGTTTTTCCTACGTCGCACTGTGAAGACGATGCACAGGATTGTTGAATGGCGCGGAGAATCCGGTTTTTCCGGATTGGCCTGCCGTCTTGGGGCACGGCGGAACGGCAGGGGATTCCCTATCCTTTGGGAGGGGCAGGGCGCGGCGGGAGTGGCGGGGCGGTGGCCGCGCATGGCGGGGCGCCGTCATGCGCGGAACAGGTGCAACGACCAGGAAAGGCCGCCATAATCCGGTTGCGCGGCAGGGTGCCCGCGCGTATATGATGAAATGTCCGGAAAGAGGGGGCAGTTGCCGTCCCCTCGCCGCGCCGTTGGTCATTCACCTCATGAGGGGTTCCGCCGTGTCAGACAAGTCTTCCTCCCCGCCCTCCGCCCGCCCCGAAGCCACGCAGCCCGGCAAGGAGCCGGACAAGGCGACATCCGGTCGAGAGTCTTCACCAGCAGCAGGGCTTTCGCCTTCGGGAACCTTGGGTGCGTCTTCCGCGGCGCGGCCGGAGGCTCGGCCTGGCGAACGGCCTTCTCCGGTCGGCGCAGGCGGCGCCGGTTCTCCCGCTACCCCCGGGACGTCCGGTTCCCAGGGGGCTCACGGCCCGTTGGACAAGGCGTCCCAGCGTCCGGCTGGCCCCGATGCGGCAAGGCCTGCGGAGCGCCCCTTGTCGCGTTTTTCGGAGCGGAACCCCGAGAAAACACCGGACAAAGCATCGGACAGGGCTGCGGGCAAACCGGCGGACGCTCCGGCGTCCAGACCTGCCGAGCGGACCCCGGAAAAGAATTCGGAAAGATCTGGCGAGAGGCCCGCGAGGCCTTCGTACGGCTTTGCCGGACGCTCCGGCACGGGCAGCGACGGCGAGTCCGGCAAGACGGTGGGCAGCGACGGCGCCAGGCCAGCGGGATCGGCTTCGCCGATTGGCGCCGCAGGCTCTGCCAGTCCTGCCAGTCCGGCTGCTCCGGCTGGAACCTCCAGGCCCGCCACCCCGCCACCCGGTGCCCGGCCTGCCGAGAGTGGCGGCAAGATTTCCGATGTGCCCGCCAAGCCCGCGGGCAGCACGACCGCCCAGTCCGTGCAAGCAGGGCAAGCAGGGCAGTCCGTGCAAGCAGGGCCGTCCGCGCAAGCCGGGCAAGCCGGGCAAGCCGCGCAAGCCGGGCAAGCAGGGCAACATCCCCGGCCTGCGGCGGCTGCCCCCCCCCCACCGGGGGCACCGGCCAGTCCTGCCAATCCAACCAATCCAACCAATCCGGCCAGTCCTACCAATCCTGCCAATCCGGCCAGTTTGGCCAATCCGGCCCGCCCCGCCAGCCCCGCTGCCCCAGGGGGGGCGGCTCCCGCTTCCGGTCCGGCTGGCGCACCCAAGGGGACCGTGCCCGGACCTTCCGCCCCGGCGCCGCGTGCGGTCATGACGCCGGACCCTGACCGCGCCGCCGCCTTCGCGCGGGAAGAGCCCATCCCCGCCGTGGGCGCGCCGCGCCCCGTGCCGCCCCCGCCGCCTTCGGCCATCCCGCGCGCTGCGGCTGCCGCAGCAGCCGCGGCGCTGGAAGGCCCGCAGCTTGACGCCGCGCTGGAACCCCCGGTGCCGCAGGGCGGCATTCCCGACATGCGCGGGCTGGACCCGGCGGACGTGGACTACACCCCGCCGCTCATCGAATGCATGGCCTTTCTGTTCCGCCTGCACGGCAAGCCCGTGTCCACGCGGTTTCTCGTCGCCGGGTTGCCCATGTCGGACGGGCCGGTGCATCCCTCCGCCTGCATCCGCGCCGCGCGCACGGCAGGCATGGCCTCCAGCGTGGTGTACCGCCCCACCCTGGACCGCATCTCCGCGCTGACGCTGCCATGCATCCTGCTGCTGCGGCAGGAAAAGGCCTGCGTGCTGCTGGGCCTGAACGGCGACAAGGCCGAGGTGCTGTTTCCCGAAACGGGCATGGAACCGCGCAGCGTGCCCGTGGACGAACTGACCAAGGAATACACCGGCTACGCCATGTTCGCCCGGCTGGAAGGCAAGCTGGACCGCCGGGTCAGCGAGATAAAGCTGCTGAAGGCCAAGCGCTGGTTCTGGGATACGCTGCTGCACTTCCTGCCCATCTACAAGCACGTGCTGTTCGCCAGCGTGGTGGTGAACCTGCTGACCATCGTCAGCCCGCTGTTCTTCATGAACGTGTATGACCGCGTGGTGCCCAACAGCGCCACGGAAACGCTGTGGGTGCTGGCCATAGGCATCGGCATCGCCTACGTGTTCGACTTTCTGCTGCGCAACCTGCGCAGCTACTTCGTGGACGTGGCGGGCCGCAACGCCGACATCGTGCTGGCCAGCCGCCTGATGAACCAGCTGATGAGCCTGCGCCTGGACGCCAAGCCCGACTCCACCGGGTCTCTGGCCAACAACCTGCGCGAGTTCGAATCGCTGCGCGAGTTCTTCGGCTCCACCACGCTGCTGGCGCTGGTGGACCTGCCCTTCCTGGTGCTGTTCGTGCTCATCGTGTGCTTCATCGGCGGCCCCATCGGCGTGGTGCCCATGCTGGCGGTGCCCATCGTGGTGGGCATCGGCATGCTGCTCCAGTTGCCGTTCCAGCGGGTGGCCGAGGCGGGCTACAAGGAAGGCATGCAGAAGAACGCCCTGCTGGTGGAGATCATCAACGGGCTGGAAACGGTAAAGTCGTCGCTGGCGGAAGGCCGCATGCAGCACGCCTGGGAAAAGGTGGTGGGCATGAGCGCCGTCTCCAATGCCCATACCAAGGGGCTGGCCAACATCTCGGTGACCATGTCCATCCTGTTCACCCAGTTGGTCAGCGTGACGGTGATCATCTGGGGCGTGTACCGCATTTCGGACGGCCTGCTGACCATGGGCGGGCTGATCGCCTGCAACATGCTGGCCTCGCGCGCCATGGCCCCGCTGAGCCAGGTGGCGGCCATGCTGGCGCGGTTGCAACAGTCGCGCATGGCCCTGAAGTCGCTGGACATGCTCATGAACCTGCCCACCGAGCGGCCCGAAGATCGTCCTTATGTCGACTTCGGCCCGCTGGAACATTCCATGGTTTTCGAAAGCGTCTCCTTCGCCTACCCGGGCTCGGAACGGCTGGCGCTGGAGAACGTCAACGCCACCATTCGCCCCGGCGAGCGGGTGGGCATCATCGGGCGCATGGGGTCGGGCAAATCCACCCTGGGGCGTCTGGCCATCGGCCTGTACCAGCCGCGTGACGGCGCCGTGCGCTTCGGCGGGGTGGACATCCGCCAGATGGACATGGCCGACCTGCGCTCGCGCGTGGGCTACCTTGCCCAGGACAACTACCTGTTCTACGGCTCGGTGCGCGACAACATCGCCATCGGCGTGCCCAACGCCGACGACAGGATGATCCTGCGCGCCGCCACCATCGCCGGTGTGGTCGACTTCGTGCGGGGGCACCCGGCGGGTTTCGGCATGCCGGTGGGCGAGCGGGGCATGGCCCTTTCGGGCGGGCAGCGTCAGGCCGTGGCCCTGGCCCGTTCGCTGTTGCACGACCCTGACGTTTTGATACTGGACGAACCGTCCAGCAACATGGACAATTCGTCGGAAATGGCGCTGAAGCGGCGCCTTGCGGAAATACTGGACAAGAAGACGCTGATTCTGGTCACCCACCGGGTGAGCATGCTGGACCTGGTGGACCGGCTGATCGTGCTCGACCATGGCCGGGTGGTGGCTGACGGCCCCAAGCAGGCCGTACTTGCCGCGTTGCGCGGCGATCAGGTGCGCGCGGCGGGGCCTGCGCGCTTTTCGGGCGCGCCCGCCCAGGCGCCCAGACCACCGCAATCACCGCAATCACCGCAACCACCGCGACCACCGCGACCACCGCAACAGGGCTGATGCGCGGCGCACCAGCGGAGCATGACCATGGAACACGACAAGACCACAACGGGCGAGCCGGGGCCCGCGACCACTCCCGGCACTCCTTCGGGCGCCCCGCTCGGGCCCCCTCAGGGCGCGCCCCTGTCCATGCCGCCCGGCATGCCGCCGGGCATGGCTCCGGGCATGGCTCCGGACAGACCCGGGGACGCACAACCCGGCATGGGCGCGCCTGCCGGTGCGACCCTGGGCCAGCGCATCGCAGAGGCCAGCCGCACCAGCGCGCTGGGCAATGGCGGGGCGCACGGCGTGCATCGCGATGACCTGGAATTCATGAGCGAGGTGGACGCGGCCCTGCACCGCAAGGGGCATCCGCTGGCCTTTCTGCTGTCCGCCTCGTTGGGGCTGTTCTTTCTGGTGTTCATCGGTTGGGCGGCCTTTGCCTCGCTGGACGAGGTGACGCGCGGCCAGGCCCAGGTCATTCCTTCGCAGCGCATCCAGGAAATCCAGAACCTGGAAGGCGGCATCATCAGCGAAATATTCGTGCGCGAAGGGCAGATCGTCGAAAAGGGCACGGTGCTGGTGCGCCTGGATAACGAATCGGCGGCCAGCTTTTTCCGCGACGCAGTGGCGAAATCGTACGAGCACATGGCCGCCATCGCCCGGCTGGAGGCGGAACTGTCGGGCAAGGATCCGGTGTACCCGCCGGAAGTGGTGGAGAATGCCCCGCAGGTGGTGGCCGACCAGACTTCCATCCACAATGCCCGCAAGCGTCAGCTGGAACTGGAACTGAGCGTGCTGGAGAGCCAGCTTACGCAGAAGCGCCAGGAAGTGGAGGAAATGGTGGGGCGGCAGGGCCAGTTGGGAGCCAGCCTGCGCGTGGCGCAGGAACAGCGCGACATTGCCCGCCCGCTGGTGGAAAAGCAGATTTATTCCAAGGTGGACTACCTGAGCCTTGAACAGCGCGTCATCCAGCTGCGCGGCGACATCAGTTCGCTGGCCGTGAACATCCCCAAGGCCCGCAGCGCGGTGCACGAGGTGGAGCAGCGCTTGTCGCACCGCAAGGCCGAGGTGCGCTCGCAGGCGGTGGAAGAAATCAACAAGCGCCGCGTGGAACTGAATTCGCTGCGCGAAACCCTGTCCGCCGGTGAAGACCGGGTGACCCGTACCGACCTGCGCGCCCCGGTGCGCGGCACGGTGAAGCGCATCATCATCAATACCCAGGGCGGGGTGGTGAAGCCGGGTGAATCCATTCTGGAACTGGTGCCGCTGGACGACACACTGCTGATCGAAGCGCGCATCCGCCCGGCGGACATCGCCTTCCTGCATCCGGGTCAGAAGGCCATCGTCAAGATCACCGCCTATGACTTCTCCATCTACGGCGGCCTGGAGGCGGGGCTGGAGCAGATCAGCGCGGACACCATAGAGGACCGCAAGGGCGAGTTCTACTATCTGGTCAAGCTGCGCACCAAGAAGAACGCCATTACCTATCGCGGCGAAAACCTGCCCATCATGCCGGGCATGACCGCCACGGTGGATATCCTTACCGGCAAGAAGACGGTGCTTGATTATCTGCTGAAGCCCATCCTGAAGGCGCAGCAGAATGCCCTGCGGGAGCGTTGATGCGGCAATGGGCCAGGGATGAGGGAAACGGCGCGGGCAACGCGCCGCATCATCCCGGTCCGCCGGTTGCGGCGGGCGGGGCCGGGGGGGCGTGCGCGCGCCGCAGGCCCCGCGTCCCCTGCAAGCCCGGCGCAGATGGCCCGGCATGGTTCCTTTTGGGACGCCGCCTGCGGACGTTGCCGGTGCTTGCCCTGCTTGTCGTCTGTTTTTTGAGCCTGGCGGCGGGCGTTGGACCGTGGGGCGCAGCACAGCCCGACGCGGCCATGGCGGGGGGCGCATCCCCCAAGGCCGCACCGATGCAGGCGAAGAATGAGGATACCGCCGCACGCGCCGGTGCGCCCGTTACTCCCGAGGTGCCCGCCACTCGTGAGGTGCGCGGTGCGGTGACAGAGGCCACCCGGGATGCCGTCGAACCGGCACGGGACGGAGCCCGTGCGGACACGGCCGTACAGGCAACGCGCATTGTTGCCGATACGCCCGACAGGCCCGACAGGCCCGATGTGGCGGATGTGGCCGATGTGGCGGATGTGGCCGAAGTGGGGGACAGGCCCGACGAGCTTCCGCTAACCCCGAAGGTGGACGGAGCCGATGCCGCCGACGGAAAGGGAACGCCCCCGGTGGCTGTGGACACGGCGGACACGGCGGAAACGGCGGAAACGGCGGACACGGAGACTGCGGAAACGGCTCCGGTGGGTCTGCCCGATGCGCCCCTGGTGGCCCAGGCGGAACAGGCCAGACAAGCCAGACAGGCCGGGCAGGCGAGACAGGCGGGACAGGCGGGACAGGCCGGACAGGCCGGACAGGCGGCAGAATCCGCCCAGGCCGCCGAACCCCGGCAGGGCACATCGTCGGCGTCGCGCGGCATCCGGCTGTTCAACACCATAGAATTCCGGGGGCCGCTGAAGAATCTGCCCAAGTGGGACCGGGTGCTGAACGTGGACCGCAAGACGCCGGGGCTGATTCCGGAACGGGCACTGGGCGGGCGCAACGCCCTGTGGGGCGCCCTGAAGGCCGAATGGCGTGACCTGTCCACCATGGACAAGCTGCGCAACGTGAATTCCCTGTTCAACCAGTGGCCCTACCGGCTGGACAGCGAAGTATGGGGCGTGGTGGACTACTGGGCGGCGCCCATCGAGTTCCTGCGCAAGTCGGGTGACTGCGAAGACTACGCCATAACCAAGTATTTCGCCCTGAAGCAGCTTGGCGTGCCCGCTTCGGACATGCGCATCGTCATTCTGCTGGATTCCATCCGCCGGTTGGCCCATGCCATTCTGGTGGTATACACGGGTGGCGACGCCTACGTGCTGGACAACCTGTCCAACGTGGTGCTGTCGCACAAGCGTTACGGGCACTACGTGCCGCAGTACTCCATAAACGAACAATACCGGTGGGCGCATATTCCGACCAGAGGTGGCCCGGGCACCCGAAGAATGCAGTAGGGCAGTCCCGAATTGTCCTTTCGCCGTATTTTGGAAACACTCCCTGGAGTGCTTCAGCATTGAAAACGTCTGTCGAAAATCCCAGGTGGCGCGAAATGCGTCGCCCGCCCCGATTGAAAATTCGCTCTAGACCGCGGAGGACCCATGGCAGAGAACAGCGCATCGACAGGCACGCCGGACCGCGACAGACCAGCCGGCCGCTCGCGGCTTCTGTGGTTCGGCATCGTGGTGCTTGGGGTTACCGTGGCAGCCGCCACGGTGGGCGCCTACTGGAACATCTCCGACGCACGGCACAAGCTGGAGGCGGACATTGCCCAGCGCCAGTCCGTGCTCACGCTGGCCCGCGTGGAATCCGTGACCTTGTGGCTGGATTCCATGACCGAACAGGGCGCACGGCTGATCAATGCCGACCTGTTCCGGCTGTTCGCTTCGGAAGTGAATCAGCTGGAAGGCGACGTGGGCCTGCTGCTGAATAAGCCAGGTCAGGGGCCAGGTCAGGGGCCAGGTCAGGGGCCAGGTCAGGGGCCAGGTCAGGACGCGGGCAGCACCCAGCCCGGCAAGAGCGGCGGCAAGCCGGACGCCCCCCAGGGTGATGACGACATCTCGCAACTGGCCGCGCAACTGCCGCTGATGCGCAATCTGTTGCGCGAGTTCGTGACCTATTCCGACTTCGTGTCCGGGCGTATCGTGAACACCCGCGCCCAGACCTACATTTCCACCGACGCCACCCCCGTGCCGTTGAACGAAGACCAGCAGGCCGCCATCCGCACCGTGCTGGAAACGGGCAGGATGCTCTTCTCGCACGCCCGCTCCACCCAGACCGGGCTGGTGCTGGACCTGTTCATGCCCATCCTGCCGCCCCAGTTCGAGGCGGCCACCGGCGCGCGGCCCGTGGCGGTGCTGATGCTGTCCAAGATCATCTCCGGCAAGGTGGGCGAGTTTCTGGCTGCCTCGCCGCTGGTGGAGAAGGGGCAGGTGTCGCGTCTGGTGCAGCGCACTCCGCACGGTTTCGAGGAAATCGCCCCTTCGGCCCAGGAAGGGCTGAAGAACGTGCCCGCGCCCGCCTTTGCCGAAACCGGCGACCTGCCCTTCATGCGGCGCGCATCCGTGGACAGCGGCACCCAAGTGTACTCCACCGGGCGCAAGGTGCCCAACCTCGAATGGTGGACCGTGGAGGAAATTCCCGCCGATCTCGCACTGGCCCGCCTGGCCGAGCGCGAGCGCACCGTGGTGGGGCTGGCCGTGCTGTGCACCCTGTTGCTGGTGGTCATGCTGGCCTCGCTGTGGTGGTGGCTGGTGGGGCGCGAGCAGCGGGAGATCGCCCGTGACTTCAAGGCGCTGTTTGAGGTCATCGACGACCAGAAGCAGCTTCTCGACGGCATCAACTCGGCCATGACGCACCCCGTCTCGCTTACCGACGACCAGAGCGTGTTCCAGTACGTCAACCGGGCCTTTGCCCGTGCCGTGGGGCGCAGCCTCGAAGAACTGCTGGGCATGGACATGCAGGCGGTGTTCGGCTTCGACACCGCGCGGCGCATCACCGCGCCCGACGCCCAGGTGCTCATGGGCGGCGACCCGGCCACGGTGAACGAGGTGGTGTACCTGCAATCGCGCAAGCGGCACTTCCAGATCGTCAAGGCCCCGCTGTTCGGCCCCGACGGCAGGCAGGTGCGCGGCGTGGTTTCGGTGTTCCACGACATCACCGAACTGGTCGAGGCGCAGGAACGCAACCGCCGGGTGGTGCAGCAGACCATCGACGCGCTGGTGCGGGCCATCGAGCAGACCGACCCGTATCTGGCGGGCCATTCGCGGCTGATGGGCATTGCGGCCAGCCTGACCGCGCGGGCCATGGGCCTTGGCGAGCGCGACGTGGCCACGGTGGAAGCGGCGGCCAACCTCTCGCAGGTGGGCAAGATGTTCGTGCCGCGCGACATCCTGAACAAGCCCGGCAAGCTCACGGCGCAGGAAAAGCAGGAGATGGAGCGCCACGTGGAATACGCGCGCGACGTGCTGTCCTCCATCGAATTCGATCTGCCGGTACTGCCCGCCATCATCCAGATGAACGAACGGCAGGACGGCAAGGGCTATCCGGAGGGCCTTTCCGGCGAGCAGATATCCGCCCACGCCCGCATCCTGGCCGTGTCCAACGCCTTCTGCGCCATGCTGCGGCCCCGTTCGTACCGTCCGGCCCTGCCGCTGGAAAAGGTGCTGGACGCCCTGGAAAGCCAGACCGACAGCTACGACGTGAACGTGGTGCACGCCCTGCGCGATATGCTGGACACCCCGGCGGGCGAGCGCCTGCTGGGCCAGATTGGCGGTGCGGCCACCAACGGAAGCAACGGCGAGGCTTAGAGAAAACGCGTTCCGCCCACCGCGTGGCGGAAGGAAACAGCAGGAAAGGGGGGCGCCATGCGGCGTCCCCCTTTCATGTTGCGTACACGGTTCCAGCGTCCACGGCTGGGGCAGGCTGTCGTTGGGCGCGCCCCGACGTTGTGAAGGCTGGACGGAATCAGGCCTGGGAATGAGGCGTGGGGGGCAGCGATGCCACGAATTCCTTCACCCGCGCTTCGATGGCGTCGCGTATGATGCGGGCGGCCTTCATGCGCTGCTCTTCATCACCGACGAGCGCGGCAGGGTCGTCAAAGGGCCAGTGATGGCGGCGTACTGCGCCGGGAAACAGGGGGCACTGCGATTCACCCTCTGCACACACGGTGACCACATGGTCGTACATGCGGCCTTGGCGAAACAGCTCGAACACCGAGCGGGCCGTGGCGTTCGAGATGTCGATGCCCACTTCCTGCATGGCCTGCACGGCCAGCGGATTGAGGGGGCCGGGTTCCAGCCCCGCGCTTTCCGCCAGAAAGGCCTCGCCCCCGTGCTTGCGCAGAAAGGCTTCGGCCATCTGGCTGCGGGCGGAATTGTGCACGCAAAGGAACAGGACTCGGACGGCATGCATGGCGGCCTCCATTTGGTTTTTTGGCAAAATGGCATGCTTGCGTGACGAAACGGTGTCGCCAGGAAAAAACGCCGGGGCCTGAAGCTCCGGCGCTGGAATCGGCAATGCCTGTGCCTGCTCCCCGTGCATGTCCCCCGTCGGGGGCATGTTCGCGAGCCTGCTCCCTTTCGTGATCAGGCGCGCATTTCGGCGGTCAGGCGGCGCAGGTCGCCCGCCAGCCCGGCGAGATCGTTCACTGCCGTGGCCGAGCGGGACATGATCTGCGCGGTGTCCTGCGCGATCATGTTCACCTCTTCGGTGGACCGGCTGATCTGTTCGCTGGCGGCGGACTGTTCTTCCGACGCAGTGGCGATGGAGCGTACCTGGTCGGCGGTCTGGTCCACCATGGCCACGATTTCCTTCAGGGCACCGCCGGATTTTTCGGTGAGCTCGGTGGAACGCATCACCGCCTCCACTGCGGCAGCCGTGGCCTGCACGTTGTCGCGCGCGCCGGACTGGATGGAGGCGATGGCCTGGCCCACCTCGCGGGTGGCGCCCATGGTCTTTTCGGCCAGCTTGCGTACCTCGTCGGCCACCACGGCAAATCCGCGCCCGGCGTCACCGGCGCGGGCCGCCTCGATGGCGGCGTTCAGCGCCAGCAGGTTTGTCTGGTCGGCGATGTCCTCGATGACCTGCATCACCCGGCCGATGTCCTCGGCCTGGCGACCCAGCCCTTCCATGTTGGAACGCAGGTCCACGGCCAGATCGCGCACCCCGGTGATGGCCTGCACCACGTCGGCCACCAGGTGTTCGCCCTCGTCGGCCTTGGCCCGTGCGCCCTCGGCATTGGCCGCCGCCTGCGAGGCATTGTGGGCCACTTCCAGCATGCTGGCGTTCATCTGTTCCATGGCGGTGGCCGTCTCTGAGGCGCGGGCGCGCTGCCTGTCGGCGCCGCCGTTGGCGTCCTGCACCTGGGTAGCCAGTTCGTCCGCGGCGGTGGCCACCTGGCGGGCTATGGCGTCGGCCTGTTCCGCCACGCGGGTGATGGCGGCGTGCTGGGCCTCGGTGCGGGTCTGCTGGGTGCGCAGGTCGGTGACGTCGGCGTAAATGGTGAAAGCCCCGATGAGCGTGCCGTCAAGGTCGTACAGCGGGGCCACGTCCACCTGGGCGTGCACTGTCTTGCCGGTCTCCGTGGTCAGGTCCACGCTCAGGTTGCATTCGGCGCTGCCGTTCTTCAGGCAGCGGCGGGTGGCCATGTCGTCAACGTCGCGGCCGTACACGAAGCGGTCCAGCTGCTTGCCCTCCCAGTCCCCGGGGGTGCCGGGCCGCTCCAGCAGGTGCACCAGCGCGTCATTGGTGAACAGCACCTTCTCGTCCGGCGCGCTGATGGCAAAGGGCATGGTCATGCCGTTCAGGACGCCCTGGGTGAAGCCGAGCTTGTTCTTCATTTCCGCAACCATGGCGTTGACGGCGGCAATGGTGTCGCCCACGGCGTCGCGCGCCGCGTAGCGCATGGTGGCCGAGAAATCGCCCGCCGCCACGGTGCGGGCATAGGCGGCCAGCTGCCCCATGGGTTTCATCAGTTCGCGCACCAGCAGCCACACGAACAGCACCGCCAGCGCCAGCGCGGCCACGCCGCCGCCCGCCGTCCAGCGCAGCATGTCGGTATCCGCACCCTGCAACATCTCGTCGCGGGTCATGGCCACGGCCAGATACATGTCCCACGGCTCGAAATAGCGCACGTAGCCCACCTTGTGGCCCTGGTATTCCCATTCCAGGAACCCGTTGCGGGTTTCCATCATCTGCCTGCCGTAGGCGTCCTGCTGAATGTTGGTGCCGGTGCGGGTGGGGTGCAGCACGCGGGTGCCGTCCGGGGTGAAAATGAAGGTGTAGCCGCGCCCACCCACCTTGGCCTGGCCGAACAAGGTGCGGAAGGATTCGGAAAGCAGGGGCTCGCCCACGAACAGCGCGCCGACGATCTTGCCGTAGGCGTCCTTTATGGGGCGGTAATGGGTGCGGAAGGCCTTGCCCATCACCGTGGCCCGGCCCGTGTAGTCGTTGCCTGCGGCAATGGCCTTGTACACCGGGCTGGAATCGGAAATGTAGGTGTCGATGGCGCGCTTGCCCTGGGCATCGGTGATGGTGGTGGCCACGCGCAGCAACTTGCCGGGCAGCAGCGAGAACAGCGTGGCGTCCGAACCCACGGTGCGCTTGTGCCGCTCGACCAGCGCGTTGGGAGAGAAGGGCAGGGGCATGCCGTCACTGCTCAGTTCGAAGTCCGGCACGGCTACGCTGGATGTGGCCCCGGTGGTCTGGTCCGCCACCGTATGCGTGGCGGCGTTGGACATGCTGACGTGCAGTTCGCCCTGGCCCAGCAACGAGGTGGCCAGCGCTTCCAGGCTGTTGTGCAGGGCTTCGCCGCCAATGCGGTCCTGCATGGCGGCCACGTCGCACATGGTGTCCATGAACCCGGCAAGATTGTCGTGCCCCAGCCTGTCCAGCGTGCCCTGGGTGCGCCAGGCCACCAGGCCGGACAGAAACACGATGGTGCACAACACCACCACGATGACTCCGGAATACATCTTGGTGGTAATCCTGAGTGTGTCTAGCCGCATTGTCGTCGCCTCCCGTTGACGGTCCCCCATAGGTACGTAAGGCCCCACTTCTCCGATGGGGGGTTGCACCATTTTTCACAAGAGGTCAATCGATTTTTGCGTACGTGGATATTTGAGTGAGCTTTCAATATACTTGAATTAAAGGGTAAACACGCAGTGATGCGGTGCCGCGAGCCAGGGTAGGGCGGCTATGTACGGTATCGAACCAACGCACAACGGCCCGGTGGGGTGCCGGGCCGTTATGTGGGGCGTGTCTGAAAAGAGGAATGCGCAGAGCGCCGGAAGGGTGCCTTGGCGGCAGGGTCAGCTCGTGGCGCCGGTATCGTCCAGGGCGGGGCCTTTCGTGGCGAGGTGCGTGTGGGCCAGGGTGGCCATGCGCTTCACCTGGCGGCACACGCCCATGACCAGGTCGAATTCGTGGCGGCGCAACCGGGTGCGGCCCAGAAAGCGGCGGACCGGCATCATGAAGTAGTCCGGATTGTCGGCGCGCAGGTAGTCGATGGCCAGCAGGGTGTCGCGCAGGGTGTCGTGCAGCAGTTCCAGTTCCGCATGGTTGGCCAGGCGCGAATCCGGGGCCGGACCGGGGCGGAAGGGATGCGCCGATGCGCCCTTCAGGCATTCGTACAGCACCACCAGCACCGCCTGGGCCAGGTTCAGCGACGAGGCCTCCGGCGCAGTGGGGATGGTCAGCAGGCGGTGGCAGTGTTCGATTTCGTCATTGGTCAGCCCCCGGTCTTCCGGGCCGAACACCACGGCTACCCGGTCGCCCCCGGCCAGCACCGGGCAGGCCTCTGCCGCCGCGCGCTCCGGCGAAAGCAGTTCGCGCCGCCAGCCGCCCGTGCGCGCCGTGGTGCCGAACACCACCGCGCAGTCGGCCACCGCCTCGGCCAGCGTGGCCACCACGCGCACCCCGGACAGGATGTCCTGCCCCTTGGGCGTGGCCAGCGGCACCGCCTTGGCCGGGTCGCCTGCGTCTTCGCTCCAGCGTTCCGGGTCCACCAGCACGATGTCGCGCGCGCCCATGTTGGCGCACGCCCGGGCCACCATGCCCACGTTTTCCGGAAACCGGGTCTTTACCAGTACCACCGTCAGGTTGTGCAGCATTTTTGTTTGGGGAAGAAGGTTGGGTTGGGAAAGACAGGATAGGGGAGAATTTGGGGGAAAGGGGAGAAACTTTGCGCGTTGCGGTCGCCATCCGTAAGCCTCGCGCGTTGCGTACGATGGCCGTACGGCTCGAAAGCTCGCCAACGGCCACGCTTCGCGCCCTTTGGGTCGATCTTCGCGCTCGCCTAACGGCTTCCGCAAAGTTTATCCCCCTTTCCCCCAAACCCCCATTCCCCTCTTCAAACTTTATATTTGGCCCGTTGAGCAAAGGGGGCTACGCGGGCCAGACCTGCCCCGAGCCCATGACCGCAACCACGGCCCCGGCGGCGAACTTGAGCGACAGCCCCAGAAACTTGCCGACGAACGCGCCCCAGGCGGCCTGCCGGGCCGCATCGCGCGGGCGACCGTGGCTCAGTTCCGCAAGGTAGCAGCCGAACCACGCCCCGGCCAGCGCGCCGGGCAGCGCGCCCAGGCCGAACAGGAAGGGTGCCCCCAGAATGGCCCCGGCGATGGCCCCCAGAATGCCACCCAGGTTGCCCCGACCGGTGGAGCCGTACCGCTTGCCGCCCAGCAGCTGCACGCCGAATTCCAGCACCTCGCCCACGGCGGCCGCTCCGATGACCGTGACGAAAAACCACGTGTCCATGCCCGGCGCGGCGGGAGCCAGCAGCTTCCACAGCGCCAGTACGCCCACGGCCAGCCAGTTGCCCGGCAGCCCGAACACGTTGAGGCCGATCATGCCGAACAGCACGATGATGCACAGGGTGGCGAGAATGTAGTCCATGGTGATTTGGTTGTTAAGGTATGGGATCGGGGCAACCGGCAGGCCATGCCGTTATCAATGCGCCCTAATTGAAACGTTTTGAAGGAGGGGTGGGGGTGCGGGGGAGGGGAGGAAACTTTTGGAAAAGTTTCCCCCCCTCCCCCGCATTGCTTTCAACAGAAGTATCGTAGCCTTACAACGCGGGGCGTTCGCGCAGGTCCTGCACGCGCTGGGCCTTGCCTTCGCTTTTGGGCAGGCTGTTGTGCTGGACCAGGTCCACCTTGGGGGTGACCAGGATTTCGTCGTGGATGCGGCGGGTAATGCGTTCGCGCAGGCCGTGCAGCTTGCGCATGTCTTCCTCGAAGTATTCGTCGCGGATTTCCACCTTCACGCGCAGCACGTCGCGGAAGTCGTCGCGCTCCAGCACGATGAGGTAGTTCTGGCCCACTTCGGGAAAGCCCATGAGCACCTGCTCCACCTGCATGGGGTAGATGTTCACGCCCTTGACGATGAGCATGTCGTCAGCGCGGCCCAGGATGCGGTCGAGCCTGCGGTGCACGCGGCCGCAGGGACATTCGCCGGGCAGGAACCGGGTCAGGTCGCGGGTGCGGTAGCGCAGCACGGGCATGCCCTGGCGGCACAGGGTGGTCATGACCAGTTCGCCCACCTCGCCGTCGGGCACGGCTTCTCCGGTGACGGGGTCGATGATTTCGGCGATGTAGGCGTCTTCCCATACGTGCAGGCCGTTCTGGTGCACGCACTCGAAGGCCACGCCGGGCCCGTTCATCTCGGACAGGCCGTAGGAGTTGTAGGCCTTCAGGCCCAGCATGTCCTCGATGCGGCGGCGGGCTTCCTCGGTGTGGGGTTCTGCGCCGATGAGGGCGATGCGCAGGGGCAGGGCGGCGGGGTCTTCGCCCTCGTCACGCAGGGCGGCGCCCAGATACAGCGCATACGAGGGGATGATGTGGGCCACGGTGGTCTTGAAGTCGCGCACCAGCTTGACCTGGCGACGGGTGTTGCCCGCCCCGGCGGGGATGGTCAGGCAGCCCAGGCGCTCTGCGCCGTAGTGGATGCCGAGGCCGCCGGTGAACAGGCCGTACCCGGCCATGTTCTGGAACACGTCCTCGCGGCGGATGCCCACCATGTGCATGCAGCGGGCCATCAGGTCGGCCCAGGAATTGAGGTCGGCCTGGGTGTGATAGACCACGGTGGGGGTGCCGGTGGTGCCGCTGGAGGCGTGCATGCGCACCAGTTCCGACTTGGGCACGCAGATCAGGCCGCCGGGGTACTGGGCGCGCAGGTCGTCCTTGCTGGTAAGCGGGATGCGCCGCACATCGTCCAGCGACCGGATGGAGCCGGGAGTAACGCCCGCCTCCTTCAGCCGCTGGCCGTAGAAGGGCGACTTCATGGCCTGCTCCACGGTGTTGCGCAGGCGGACGATCTGGGCGGCGGTGATGGCCTCGCGGCTCCAGGTTTCGGCGATGTCGAAGAATTCCATGGCACCCCTCTTTATGGTTGCCCGCGTGGCGGGCCGTGTTGGCCGAGAAATCCGTGTGCCCGGCAGGCGCTGCGAATGCGCGTGTTGCGGGTGGGGCAAGCTTGTCGCGCGGGGGCTATGCGCCGCCGCGCAGTTCCAGGCCGTGCAGCAACCCGTGACAGCCCGCCAGCATCATGTCGCCGTGCGGGGCAATGAACTGGCCGTGCCCGCGCAGCATTTCGCGGCGGGGCCCCAGCACGAAGGCGGGGCGAAAGCCCTCCGTCTCCGGCGGGATGTCCGGGGCAAAAGCGCTGCCGTGGCCCCCGGCGGCCCGCACCTGTTCGTCGGGCAGCCAGCACAGGCGGAATTCGTTCAGGTCGTGCAGCAGGCTTTCGGTGGTCAGCATGCCGGTGTGGTGCTCGTACACGCCCCATACCCGCTGGCGGAACACCAGAAAGGCGATGGTGTGGCTGTTGCCCGCGTTGACCACCAGCACCCCTTCGCGGGCACTGCGGGCCTGCACTTCGGGCAGGGCCAGCGCGCCCAGTACGGCGGCTGCGCCGGTATCGGCCACGGGACCGCCGCCGATGGCCCGCTGCAGGGTGGCCAGGCGGGTGAACTGGGGGGGCGGTACGTCGTAGATCAGGCTGGCCGGGTTGGCGCCTGCCTGGCCGTCACCGGACTGTCCGTCGGCGGAGTTGCTGAGAAAGTCGCGCCACAGCTCGAAGCGGCCCACGGTGTTGGACCCCTGCGGATGGTGCCCGTGATCCTGCGCGGCGGCCACCACCAGATGCGGCTGCGGCAGGCCGCAGGTATCCAGAAGGGCGCGCCAGAAGCCGGGTTCGTAATCGGCCAGACGTACCGGGGCGAACCCGGCAGGGCAGGAATCGGCAATGTCCACGCCAAAGGCGCGCACCCGCTCCGGGTTGTCGTGCAGGGCCAGGGCGGCTTCCGGGTGGGCGGCCATGCGCAGCCCGGCGGCCACGTGGGCCTTCACAGAGCCGAAGAACCCGCCGCCCATGTTCTCGCCGTGCAGCCAGATGTGACGGCCCTCGGCGGTAAGCTCGGCGATGCGCCTGGCCACCCGGCGGGCGGGCGTGGGCAGCACGAAACGCGGCCAGTTTTCCGGGTTCAGGCCGGGCATGGTCAGCAGCACGTCCTGGGTGCCGCTGCCGATGTCCAGGCACAGGATGCTGCCGGGGCCGGGGGCTGCGCCGGCTGGGGTCTGAGTGGACGCGGTCTGGGCGGGGGCGAAACTGTTCCGGGCCTGTGGGGCGGGGTGAAAGTTGGGTATGTTCATGCGCGGGTATTGTTCATGTGGGTTCGGGGTGGCTGCGGCAACGCAGGCCGTGCCGCGGCATGGCGGCCCGTGCGGGCTGCCGGAAAGGGCCGCTGCGGCGGCGGATGAAGGCAGGGCCCGACAGTACATGCAAACCCGCAACCACCGCAAGCCGCTGAGGGCGCGAGGGAGGCGCGCGACGTCGCATGCCGGGGCCGGACAGCCCTGGGCCTCAGGGGGGAGACGCAGGAGGAAGGGAGAGGGCAGCGCTTCGCCGCGTCCCGTGGCAGCGGGAGGACGGCTGCGGCAGTGCCGCGCCGCCGGTTTGGCGCGCATCGGCACCGAAGGTGCGGAAAAACGGCAGAAAGTGCTTGCCAATCCGGCTTGTCCAGCGCTATACGGTCGTTCCCCGTGCCGAGGTGGTGGAATTGGTAGACACGCTATCTTGAGGGGGTAGTGGGAGAAATCCTGTAAGGGTTCGAGTCCCTTCCTCGGCACCATATTTCGAAGAGGCCGCAGCGGAAACGTTGCGGCCTCTTCTTTATTGCGCCCAGACGCGCAGATGTGGGAAAAAAGGAACAAGGCGCTGGCGGCAATGTGGAGTTTTATTTTTTAATATCAGTATGTTGTTTGATTAATGTGGTGGGCTAATATTGGTAATAATTACTATTGCTAAAATGCTGATTTTCGATATAGTCCCCTCAACGACTGGGGTCATCAAATGATCCAGGGTGTTATCGAACCCGGCGACCTCGCGGCACAGGCCTGGAAGATGGCGACGCTCGTGAGGTTTCGCACAGACCGTGGGCATGCGGATGTCCGCGCAAGGAGGCGATGATGCGAAAGGGAGCAGCATGGATGTTGGCGGGTTGGACCATTGCGGCGGCCATGGGGTTTGCCGCGCCCACCTTGTACTCGGTGCCCGGTGCGCACGCGGCGGCCGTCGAAAAGGGGGCTGGGGACAAGCAGCCGGTGAAGGGCGTGCCGCAAATGGCCAAGTTCAGGCAGGTGTCGGAGGTGGTGCGCGACAAGTGCATGGCCTGCCACAGCCGCGATTACGACCTGCCGTTCTACGCCAAAGTGCCCGGCATCAAGCAGATGATCGAGAAGGATTTTCGCGACGGGCTGCGCGCCATGGACCTGAACCTGGAACTGGTCGACGCCGTTCCGGGTTCCGGCCAAGGGGCTGATGCGGTCAAGCCCGTGGGCGAGGCCACCATCGCCAAGATGGAATGGGTGGTGCTGAACGAAACCATGCCCCCGGCCAAGTTCACGGCGGTGCACTGGGGCAGCCGCCTGAACGCCGAAGACCGCAAGGCCATCCTGGAATGGGTGGCGGGTACGCGTGCGTCCCACTATGCCACCGGCGCCGCGCCCAGCCGTGCCAACGAGCCGTTGCAGCCCCTGCCCGAATCGTTGCCCACCGATGCCCGCAAGGTGGCCCTGGGCGAGCGGCTGTTCAACGACAAGCGCCTGTCGTCGGACAACACTCTGGCCTGTTCCGGCTGCCACGCCGAGGACAAGGCGGGTACCGACAACCGTCGCTTCGCGGAAGGCATTCGCAAGCAGTTCGGCGACATCAACGCCCCCACCACCTTCAACGCCGTGTTCAACACCCGCCAGTTCTGGAATGGACGTGCGGCGGACTTGCAGGAACAGGCGGGCGGCCCGCCGCTGAACCCCATCGAGATGGGGTCGAAGGACTGGCAGGAGATCATCGCCAAGCTGGCGACCGATGCGGACCTGACGGCGGAATACGCGGCCCTGTATCCCGGTGGCTGGAGCGCGGCGGGCATCACCGACGCCATCGGCGAGTACGAAAAGACCCTGATCACCCCCAACAGCCGCTTCGACAAGTGGCTGAAGGGTGACGACAAGGCCCTGACCCAGGCGGAACTGGATGGTTACCAGCGCTTCAAGGCGTACCGCTGTTCCAGTTGCCACGTCGGCAAGGCCGTGGGCGGCCAGTCGTTCGAATATACGGACCTGAAGGCCGACTACTTCAAGGACCGTGGCAATCCGTTGGGCTCTGACTCGGGCCTGAAGGACTTCACCAAGAAGCCCGAAGACCTGCACCGTTTCAAGGTGCCCAACCTGCGCAACATCGAGCTGACCTCGCCCTACATGCATGACGGCACCGTGACCACCCTGGACGACGCCGTGCGCATCATGGGCACCTACCTGTCCGGCATGCCCATTCCCGAAGGCGACCGCGCGCTCATCGTGGCCTTTCTGCGCACGCTGACCGGCGAATACAAGGGCAAGCCGCTGACCGGCGTTGCCGTGGCCAAGTAGCCGCTGGCGGCAGGAGGTCGACGGCTGCGGAACGGAGCAAGACGAACAAGGGCGGAACGGACATCCCGTTCCGCCCTTTCCGCGTGGTGCAGGGAGGAGGAGGCGGCGGGTGCGTCGCCGGGGTACTGTCGGGGGTGCCACCAGATGCGCCGGACAATGTGTGGATCGGGCAGGTCAGGCGGGCGGTCAGGTGGGCGGTCAGGCGGGCGGTCAGGTGGGTGGTCAGGGCCGGAACAGGTCGCGCAGGATCCCGGCAAAAAAGGCGGCAGCGGCGGGCACCTGCCGCCGGGATGGCAGGGCCAGCAGCACCGGGACGGTCAGGGTGGCGCGCGTGCCGGGGATAGCCGCCTGGGCCGCATCCGCCACGTCCGCATCCGCCTGGGCCGCATCTGTTGGGGACACATCCGTTGGGGACACATCCGCCCGTGTCGTATCCGTCCATGTCGTATCTGCCAATGCCGTATCTGCCAGCCCGGCAGCGTCCAGCGCGCGCAGTTCGCCCCGGTCCACCTCGTCGCGCACGGCGCACAGCGGCACCACGGCCACGCCCAGCCCCGCCGCCACGCATCGTTTGACGATGACGATGCTGGAGCATTCCAGCACGGATCCCGGCTGCACGTGGGCGGCGACCAGGGCCTGTTCGATGGCGGGGCGCAGGCTCCATACGTGCCGGGTGAGCACCAGCGGCTGGCCGTCCAGGTCGGCGGGCGTCACCCGGTCCAGCGCGGCAAGGGGCGATCCGGGCGCTGCGATGCACACCAGCGGTTCCCGGCGCAGGGTTTCCATGTCCACGCCATCGGCGGCAAAGGGGCGGCCCAGCAGCAGGGCCAGATCCACCTCGCCGTGGCGCAGGTCTGCCGCCAGGCCGTGGCGCGAGGCCGTGGCCACGCGCACCCGCGTGGCCGGAAAGCGCGCGCGGAAGCGGCGCAACGCCTCCGGCAGGCAGAGCATGCCGAGGCTTTGCGACATGCGTACGGAAAGCTCGCCGGAATCGGCGTCGTGGGTAACGGCGCGGCGGGTGTCATCGGCCATTTCGGCGATGCGCCGGGCGCGGGGCAGCAGCCGCCGCCCCTGGTCGGTGAGCAGCACCCGGCGGCCCGTCCGTTCGAACAGCGGCGCGCCCAGATCCTCTTCCAGCGCACGAATCTGCGCGGTGACGGTGGAAGGGGCGTAGTGCAGCGACTCCGCCGCCTTGCGGAACGAGAGCCCGGCGGCCACGGCCAGAAAGGTCTTCAGGTGGCGGATGTCCACGAGGTGTCCCTTTGATTGTGCGCACAGTCCTCGTGCACATGCCGTTCGATTTTCATGAACCGAAGCTTCATGACGATTCGTTTGTCCTGCATCGTGGCACGGCGTATCAATACTGGCAAGGGGCTTTGCCTGCCTCTTGGTGTTCGGTGAATTCGAATTGAAGGAGCATGCCATGAACGACCAACTGCGCGCGCTGACCGTGCAGCGCAAACGCGCCCATGCGCGGCTTGCGGCATCGGGCGCGCCCGTGTACGCCGCCTTTCTGGACATGGAGCGGGCCGCCTATGCGGACGGCGCGCTGACGAAACGCCACAAGGAACTGATTGCCGTGGGAATTTCCGTGGTTCTGGATTGCCGCTCGTGCATGCAGTGGCACATCGAACAGGCGGCTGCCGCCGGCGCTGACCCTGCCGAGATGCTGGAAGCGGTGGAAGTGGGCATCGAGATGGGCGGAGGTCCGGCCACCGTGTCGGCCCGTTTCGCGCTGGAGGTCATGGACGATCTGTTCGGGGCGCAATGGCCGGAGCGGGTGAAGGCGGACATCGCTGCGCGTCGGGGGGGCGCCGTGACTGGCGCGTCCGATGCCGCGGCCATGGGCGCCGGGCAACCCGCATCCGGCGGCGAGGGCGCGGCATGACCGACATGCTCGCGCAGGCCGCATCCCTTGCGGGCGGTCTGACCGCCACACTGCAAGCCACCTTTCCCGCGCTGCCCGATCTGCACGGACTGCACGGACTGTCTGACATGCCTGACCTGCAGGGCCTGCGCGACATGCGCACCTTGGGCGCGGTAAGCGCTGCGGCGATGGCCGCCGGGTTCACCCAGGGCTTTGCCGGGTTCGGTTCCACGGTCATTGCCCTGCCCCTGCTGGTGGCCGTGCTGGGCATGCGGGTGGCCGTGCCGCTGGGCTGCCTGATGGCGCTGGCCATCAACGTGGCGTTGGTGGGGCGCATGTTCGAACATGTGCGGCGTGGACCGCTGATGGCTTTGCTGCTCACCTCGCTGCCGGGCATGGCCGTGGGGGGCAGGCTGCTGTCCGTGGCGCCGGAGGCGTGGCTGGAAGGCCTGCTGGGGGCCATGGTGTTGGCCTTCACCGTATTCGCGGCCCGCACCGCGTCGGCAGCTGACGGCGGGAGCGCCCCAGCCCCATCCGCACATGTGGCGGGCAGGCCGTTGCGCCATGCCGTCACCGTGGCGGTGGGGCTGGTCAGCGGTGCGCTGGGCGCGGCGGTGGGCATCAACGGCCCGCCCGTGGTGGCCTGGGCCATGCGCCAGGGCTGGGGCCGTCACGCGCTGAAGGCTACCCTGGCCGGGTATTTCCTGCTGGCCGGGGTGGGCATCGTGGGGGCGCAGGGGCTGCATGGCGAGATCACCGGGCGGGTGCTGCTGCTGTTCTGCGCCGGGCTGCCCGCGCTGGCGGCAGGACTGTACGGGGGGCACCTGTGCTTCGGACGCCTGGACGAGGCCGCCTTCCGCAAGGTGCTGCTGGGGCTGTTCGCCGTGTCCGGAGCGGGACTGTTGTGGCGCGTGGCGGGGCTGGGGTAGCCATGGTTTTGTCCGCCCGCCGCCGGGGCGGCAACAAGGAAGGCCGGGAGCGCGAACGCTCCCGGCCTTTGTCGTTGCCTTTGCGGGCGACTAGCTCGGAAATGCCCAGAACAGGGTCATGACCGCGCACACCGTGGTGATCAGCACCGAGATGACGAACGCGGGCCGGATGGCCTGCGACGCCTCGCGGATGCGGTCGATGCTGGCCGCCGCGTTCTGCAGCTTGGCGGGCGAAATGACGCTGGCCAGCCCGCCGCCGATGCCGCTGGCCGCCGCGATGACCAGCCCCGACGCGCCGATCTTTTCGGCGGTGGACAGGTGCAGCTTGGTCAGCATGGCGATGGACGACGATTCCGAGCCGCTGATGAACCCGCCCAGCAGGCCCAGGTAGGGCGCCACGAAGGGGTACATCTTGCCGAACAGCATGGCCGAGGCGTCGGCCATGACGTAGACCATGTTGTGCAGTGGCTGGGCCAGGGTCCAGTCTGCCCCCTTGCCGGAATGGTTCATGACGTAGGCGATGGCGAAGAACACCGACGCCGACATGAACGGTCGCCCGGCGCGCTTGCCCGCCTTGACCAGCGATGTGGTCACCTGCTGGCGCGTGGCCTTCAGGAAGGGCAGCGCCGCCGCCGTGCATACCAGCACCCAGAAGTAGGCCTGCCAGAAGATGCGCAGCCGCTCCGGCGACTTGGGGATGATCTCCAGCGGCATGGACCACTGCTTGAACGTCAGGTCGAAGAACGGCAGGAACGGCGCATTGAGAATCAGCGAGACCACGGTCAGGATGATCCACGGCGAGCAGGCGGCGGCCAGCGAATGCCGACGCTCGGCGGCCAGATCGGCCTCGTTCAGCAGGGTGCGGTCGCGCAGGGGGCGGCCCGTCAGGCGGATGTACAGCATCAGCGCCACGATGACGGTAAGGCCCGCGGCAATGCCGGTAATGGTCACAAGGCCCAGCCTGGCCATGAAGATGGCCACCACGCCGGCGGTGACGCCCGCGATGAGCGCGGGCACGATGCCTTCGCGCACCATCTTCATGCCGCCGGTAAGGTACAGCATGCCGAGGGCGATGCAGGTGGAGATGGCGGGCATGAACCGGGCGAAGTAGCCGCCCACCTCGGTCACCGGCAGGCCCACGAAGTTGGCGTAGACCACGGCGGGGATGCCCAGCAGGGCGTAGGTGCACAGCGCGTCGTAGCCCAGCGCGGGCAGGATGATGGCCGCGAAGGTGGAATAGCCCAGCGCCAGCATGATGGGCGGCAGGATGGACACCGTCACCGCGCCCAGCGAGGTGAGCAGGATGCCGAAGCCCACGTTGATCAGCATGATCTGCACGGCCTGCTGGCCGGGGGCCACGCTTTTCATCAGCGCCACCACGCGGGACACGGCCCCGGTTTCCTGCATGACGGTGATCTGCAGGATGCTGGCGGACATGACCAGGGCAATGGGCAGCGAGGCCACAAGGCCCGCCACGCTGGACAGCAGGATGACCGTGGGCGCGGTATCGAAGTACAGCCAGGCGATGCCGGCGGCCACTGCCCAGCCGATGTACCCGGCGGTGTCCGCCGCCACCCGGTACACGAGCAGCAGCACGAAAATGGCGATGACGGGCATGAAGGCAAGCAGAACGGACAGGGCATACATGGGGTGCTGGACCTCCTCGTGAAATGTTCCTACCGGTCCCGGCGGCGGAGCGGCATTGCCGGAACATGTCCGGTGCGGCGTGCCGTTGCGGGCCGGTCGGCCTGCGGTGTCCCGCGTCCCGTGCCTGCGGCGGCCATGGGGCGACGCCTGCCGCTGGCGGGGTGTGCGGGCTGCTGTGGCCGAATCCTTGTGGTCATGTACCTTTCCTTTCGTGGCGTTACGGTCATGGCTGCCGCGCGGCATGAAAAAAGCCGGGTGCACCTGCGGTGCGCCCGGCCATGCATGCCATGCGAGACGCCCGCCTAAGCTGCCCGGCAAACGTAATAGAAGTAAAAAAACGCCCCGGTGGAACGGGGCGCCAGGAATACTTCAGGAGTGGCGGCCAGGGGCTGGCGGGACGAAGCGGTCACGGTGCGTTTGGCACACGGGGCGGAAAGGGCCACGGAAGCCGAAACCGATCCCCGGCCCGCGTCGGCGGGGTCCTGCGCCGGACGAAGGGGGGCATTGGGCGCGGCGGCCATGGTGGGCCGCGTTGCGGGGCGGTGTTCGGTGCTGGCGGTCATGCGGTACCTGCGTACGCTGTCGGGGGCCAGGACATGGCGTGGCCATGTCTTCCATGGGGCCGCGCCATCCTTTGCGCCCGGGCCATGTCGTGCGGCGCGGGGTGTGGGGCGGCTGCGGCTTGTTCCGAGAGCGGCGCTGCAAACATGCGAAGCGCTACTCGGCGGGATGGGAGCGAGAATAGGCGGGACCGGGTGGGAAGGCAAGCGGAAAAGCTTTGAAATCACAAAAACGTGAGCGCTGTGGGATGGGGTGGCGGGGTGCTGCCGCTGGTGCATCGCGCCGGGTGACGGATGCGTGAGAATGGGGCGCGTGAGAATGGGGCGCGGCGTTCCGACCACCGGAACGCCGCGCCTTGGCCGTATCCGGCACTGGCCCCGCACGGTGGGGCCGGGGTGCCGGACGGCAAATGTCTGCCGGGCCTTACGCCGGTGGCGGGGCGGGATGCTGCGGCTGTGCGCCCTGAGGCCCGGTGGGTGGCGCGCCGATGTCTGTGGCCGCATCAGGGCTGGCGCCGGGGGCGGGCGTCCCGTCCGGTGTCATGCCGGGGGCAGGACCTCGGTGCGCAGAAGGGGCGACATTGCCCGCCATGCCCGCGGGCGGCGGCGGGGGCAGGTGGCCGGGCAGCGGAGTGCGGATGCCCGTTTCCCGGATGATGCGCTGACGCATTTCAATGGCCAGATCCTGCTGTTTTGCGGTCACGTCTCGCAGGGTGCTGGCGTTGCGGGCGGTTTCATCCGGGTCGGGTGTGTCGCGGGTAAGCGCGGCTTCCAGCGCAACCCATGCGGCGTATTGTTCCTGGCGCAAGGCGTCGAAGCGTGCGGCGAACGCGGCGCGGATGTCCCGGATGACCGAACGCTGTTCCGCCGTGGGCGGCGTTGGCGGTGGCGGGGAGCCATAGGGAACGCCTGCCGAGAAGGCGGGCGGCGGCGCCGGGGGAAGCCCCATGCTCAGGAAAGCCGGGGGCGGCGGGGGCGGGGGCCCGTAGTCGTGCCCGGCGTCAAGTCGGGCGTCGGGTCTAAAGACGGCGTGCAACGGCCCCACGGCACGGGCGGTCACGGCGGCAAGGGCCATGCCCGCCAGCAGCAGGGCCACGCAGGTTCCGGTGCGGACAGTGGCTGGCAACATTTTCATCTCCTGGATACCCGGCCACGCCAAGGGCGTCGGCATGTGCGGATCTCCGCCGCATCCCGTGGCGCGCAGGGCCGGTGCATGAAGATGCTATCGTCCGCATCCGGCGCGGCTCAACCCGTGATTTGGTTAAGAAATGTAAAGAAGCTGATGTTGGGGATCTGGAGCGGTTGGAATGGCGGGCACGGGCGGAGAGCGCGACGGCGATGTGCCGTCGGCGAGGTGGGACGGATATGGAGGGGGCAGAGGTAGGCTGGTGCGGGCGACAAGGGCAAGGCTGCCGCCACTGGGGCGAAATGGCCGTGCCCCGCGTGCATGGAGAAGGTCCCGGCGCCATCCCCATGGTTCGGGGAGAGGAGGGCAGGCGCAGGGAAGGGGCGATGCGGGTCAGCGCATCAGCAGGGTGGCCACGGTGATTTCCAGCAGCAGCGCGGCGGTGATGAGCAGGGCAAGGTCTTTCATGGCGTGTCTCCGGTGCCGGGCGGTGCGGTATTGCGCCCGTCCGGCTCGGTCATGGGCTGGTGTGCTGCGCGGAAGGCGGGTGGCAAGACGCCGCCCCGTTCCGCCTGTCCCGTCCCGCCCGTTCCGTATTGTCGCGTCACGCGCCGTGGCGCGCCATGGCCGCCGTGGAGGACCGGGCTGTCCCGTCCGCTCCGCAGGGGGCGTCGGCACTGTCAGCCCCGTCCGCCCCGTCCGCCCCGTCCGCCTTGTCCGCCCTGTCCGCCCTGTTAAGGCCGAGCCGCCCCGTAAGGGCGAGATCGTGTTCCCTGCGGTCGTCACTGGTGATGAGGCGGCGCAGCGAACCGGCAAAACGCCGGGCCACCACGCGGCCGGAACCGATGGAGCAGGCAAGGGTCATGGCATGGTCCTCCGTGGGGTTGCTATGCAGCGGGCCGTGCTGGCCCCGCCGGCATGGTGACGGGCGGGGCACAGCCGGGCCATGGGCGTGACGATGGACGGCGCGACGATGGACGGGCGTGCGAACGCGGGCTGCCCTACAGGGCGGCCGCCACGCGCCCGGCCCAGGCGGCAACGTCGTCGCGCATGGTGCGCGGGTCGCCGTCGATCTTCAGCGAATCGGCCACGATGTCCGCGCCAAGGCCGGACAGGCGCTCTTCGATGGCATCCACCGCGCCGCAGAAGTAGGTGTAGCTGCTGTCGCCGCAGCCGAAGCAGGCCGCGCGGCCCTTGCCCGCTCCCGTGGCTTCCAGCGATTCGTACAGGTGGATGAAGTCGTCCTGCAGTTCGATTTCGTCGTCGCCCCAGGTGGAGCAGCCGAACAGCACGAGGTCGCGGCCCTCGCACAGGCCTTCCGCCTCTACCTGGCCCGCGTCGCGGATTTCGACGCTGTGGCCCGCTTCGGCGATGTCGCGGCCGACGGTTTCGGCGACCCAGGCGGTGTTGCCGGTGGTGGAACCGTAGACGATGAGCACGTTGGCCATGGGAATCCTCCGGATGGATGGTATCTGTGTGCGTGTCCGTGTCGGGCCACCCGTCAGGCGGCCCGACTACACTGTGCCGCCTGGAGGTGGGGACCGGTGGACAGGACGGACCGGGTGGACAGGGCGGGCCGGAGGGGGCGTGCGCAACGTGCGGATCGCGTGGCTCTCGCGGAGTGCGCCGCGTTCGCGCTGGGGATGGCATTCCTCGCCCGCCCCGGTTTGCAAGGCCGGAACGGGCGGGAAAGGCCGGAGGCTGGAAGGCGTGGGAGTGACATGGGCATGTGTGGGGCGTCGTTGTGGGTTGTTCGTTGAAGGGATCATAGTGAAAATGAAAATCCTTTTCAAGTAAAAAGCGCAACGCCTCGTGAAAAAGGCCGGATACCGTGCGGACTCCTTTTCGGTCGCCACGCCATACTGGGTGCGGGCAGTCATATTTTGCAAGTTTTTCCAAATTGTTGGAGGATGTTGCGCGCTGCTTGCGCGGGGTCGCGGCGTGGCGTAGAGAGGCATGGCCGCATCCCCGCGGCCATGGCCAGACCGCAACGCGCCGAAATACCGGCACCGGAGCCTTCCGTGGACATCCTGGGCATTCTTTCCGCCTTTGCTTCCTTCCTGCTGCACGTGGACAAGCACCAGTTCGAACTGGTTTCGAACTGGGGCATGTACACCTACGCCATCCTGTTCCTGATCGTGTTCTGCGAGACGGGGCTGGTGGTCACGCCGTTCCTGCCCGGTGATTCGCTGCTCTTCGCGGCGGGCACCATCGCCGGGGCCGGGCACCTGGAATACTTCCCCCTGGCGATCACGCTGCTGGCCGCCGCCATCATCGGCGACGGCGTGAACTACCGCATCGGACGGTACATCGGCCCACCGGTGTTCGAAAGGAACTATCGACTGCTCAACCGCCAGCACCTGTACCGGGCGCACGAATTCTATGAACGCCACGGCGGCAAGGCCATCGTGCTGGCCCGTTTCGTGCCGGTGGTGCGCACCTTTGCGCCCTTCGTGGCGGGGGTGGCGGCCATGGACGCCCGGCGATTTCTGCTGTTCAACGCCAGCGGCGCCCTGCTGTGGGTCGGCCTGCTGGTGACGGCAGGATTCTTCCTGGGCAACATGCCGTTGGTGCAGCGTAATTTCAGTCTGGTCGTCTACGGCATCATTGCAGTGTCCGTGCTGCCCATCGTGGTGGAATACGTCCGGGCCAGGCTGCGCAGGGAACGCTGACGGCATGGGTACAGTGTGTAAGTGAATGCTTCTTTACTTGCCTGCGCCGCATCCTGCCTGCATGGGCGGGGTGCGGCGTTCGTCATGATGCCAGTCGGTTGCCTTGCGTGCGCCGGGTGATGTTGCGGGACCGCATCGTACTGGTGCGGTTTTCCCGTTGACGCTGCATGGCTTTTGAGTAGTGTGACATCGTCGGATATGGCTGCGCCGGTTTCGGGGGGAATCGGGCGCGGCAGGACGCAAGGGGCCGATGCAATGCAGGCTGGAAATGGCGCGGGCAGCCGCGAATGTCCGGAAGGCACGGAGCTGGCGGAACTGACGGAACTGGCCGATCAACAGTCGGGGCAGGCCGGGCAGAACGTGGCGGCTGGTCCGGACGGGCAGCCCGCCGGTTCGCTGGAGCAGGCGCGCCGGGACGCCGAACTGTTTCGCGGCGTATTCCGCAACATGAACGCGGGCGTGATGGTGCTGCGCCCCGTGCATGCCCATGGGGACGACTGCGCCGACTTCACCCTGCTGGACATCAACCCCGCGGGCGAACGGCTGAGCTGCCTGACCCGCGCGGAGTGCACCGGCAGCCTGCTGTCCGGTCTGCTGCCCGCCCCGGTGGCCGCCACCCTGCGCGAGGCCCTGGCCCGTGCGTGGCGCAGCGGCATTGCCGAGCATCTTCCCTCCTTCCTGTACAGCGACAAGATACGCGGCTGCTGGCGTCACTACTTCATCAGCCGTGCCGATTCGGGCGACCTGCTGCTGATCTACGAGGACGTCACCGAACGCTACATGGCCCTGGCCAACCTTGCCGCCGGAGAAGAAAAGTACCGCGCCCTGGTGGAAAACACCCCGGACATCATCATGCGCTTTGGCGGCGACCTGCGCCTGACCTACGTCAACGCCGCCATCAGTCCCTACCTGGGGCCGCCGGAAGCGCTCATGGGGCGCGGGGTGGCGGAACTGGGCCTTGCCCCCCAGGTGGCGGAATTCTGGGCACGCCAGTTGCGCGGTGTGCTGGAATCGGGCCGTCCGGTGCAGACCGACTACGTGTTTCACGGGCCCGCCGGGCGGGTGCTGTTCGACTGGCGGCTGGTGCCCGAGCGCGGGGTGGACGGGGGCGTGGCCTCGGTGCTCAGTCTGCTGCGCGACGTGACCCGCCAGCGTTCCACCGAGCATGATTTCCGTACCCTGTTCCGCAAGCTGATCACCAGTTTCGCCGTGCACGAGGCGCTGCTGGACGACGCCGGGCGGCCTGTGGATTTCCGGTTTCTGACGGTGAACCCGGCCTTCGAGGCCATGGCTGGCCGCCGGGCCGAAGAAGTGCTGGGGCGCACGGCCAGCGAACTGTTCGGTCCGCAGGATCCGGCATGGATCGCGGTGCTGGGCCGGGTGGCCCTGACCGGCGAGCCGCTGCATACCGAACGCTATTCCCGCAACATGGGCAAGTGGCTGGAGATGACCGTGTACCGGGTGCGCGAACGCCAGTTCGCCATCATTGCCGCAGACGTCACCGAACGCCGCAACGCCCGGCGCGAACGCAGGCTGAGCGCGGCGCGGCTGTCGGCCCTGCACCGCCTGTCGCGCATGGACGCGGCGCCAGAACGGTCGATCATGCGCTTTGCCCTGGAGCAGGCCGTGCGCCTGACCGGCAGCGAACTGGGCTACCTTGCCCTGGTGGACGACGGACGGGTGACGGCGGACGGCGTGCTGTGGTCGCATCTGGTGACGGAGCCGGGGATGCCTGCCGCTGTTTCCGGCGTGTCTCCGCAGGGCGGGCCGGACGAAAGGACGGAAGGCAGAACGGGCGGAAGGGCGGCCCTGGCCGGGCCGTGGACCGAGGTGGCGCGCACCGGCCAGCCGGAAATCCGCAATGGCATCCCGGCAGGCGGGGCTGGCGCACCCGGTACCATGGGCGCGGTGAATACGGCGGAAACGGAACCGGCCCACCGCGTGGGCGGCATTTCACTGTGGCGGCATCTGGCCGTGCCCGTGCTGGAAGAAGGACGGCTGGTGGCCGTGGCGGGCGTGGCCAACAAGGACCTGCCCTACGAGCGGGCCGACCGCCGCCAGCTGGAGCTGTTCATGCACGGCATGTGGGAACACATCGCGCGGCGGCGGGCCATGGTCTCGTTGCGGCGGGCCAAGGAGGCGGCCGAGGCGGCCAGCCGGTCCAAGGACGAATTTCTGGCCAACATGAGCCACGAACTGCGCACCCCGCTCAACGGGGTGCTGGGCATGCTGCAACTGCTGGACGGTCCAGACCTGAGCGAGGAGCGGCGCAGCTACCTGGGCACGGCGGTGGAATCCGGCCATGCCCTCCTGCGTATCATCGACGACCTGCTGGACCTTTCCGCGCTGGGCGCGGGCGGATCAGGCCTGCGCGACGAGCCGTTCGACCCGGCGGGGGTGCTGCGCCAGGTGGCCGACATGGTGGACCCTGCCGCCCGGCGGCGCGGACTGGCGCTGGGCCTGATCGTCGATGCGCTGCCCCGGCGGGTGCGCGGCGACGCGGCGCGGCTGCGCCAGATATTGTACAATCTGGTGGCCAACGGGGTGAAGTTCACCCATCAGGGCGGGGTGGACATCCTGGCCTGCCCCGTGGGCGGCGACAGGCTGCTGTTCACCGTGCGCGACACGGGCATCGGCATTCCGGAAGAAAAGCTGGCCGTGGTCTGCGAACCCTTTGCCCAGGTGGATGGCTCGTCCACCCGGCGCTATCAGGGGGCCGGACTGGGGCTTGGCATCGTGCGCCGCCTGGTGGCGCGCATGGGCGGTACCATGACCATGGAGAGCGAAGAGGGCGTGGGCACTTCCGTCCATGTCTGCCTGCCGTTGCCCAAGGTGGACGCCGTCAACGGAACCAACGGCGTGAACGGGCTGGGCAGGGTGAACGGGGTGAACGGCAGGCAGCACGACGGACCGCCCGGTGGAGTGCATGACGGCACTCTCCGTGCCGGCTCAGCGGCCCCCGCCTCTCCGGAATCCTGTGCGGAATGCCGCGCGGCCACGGCGGCGGCGTCTTTGAAGCTGGGGGAATTGGGAGAGCTGCGTGCACTGCGGGTGTTGGTGGCGGAAGATGATCTGATCAACCGGCTTACCGTACAGCGCATGCTGGAACGCGAAGGCCATCGCGCGGTGTGCGTGGAGAACGGGGCCGATGCGGTGCGCGCGGCGGGCGAGGCGGAGTACGACCTCATTCTCATGGACATCCAGATGCCCGAGATGGACGGCACCGAGGCCGCCCGGCGCATCAACGACCTTGCGCACAGCACGGGCCGGTCGCGCCCGCCCATCGTGGCCCTGACAGCCCATGCCCTGCGCGGCGACCGCGAGCGGTTTCTGGCGTCGGGCATGGACGACTACATCGCCAAGCCCCTGGAGCGCGACGTGTTGCGCCGCGTGCTGCAACGGCTGATGAACTGACGGCGGCCTTGCCGTCGGCAATTCCCTTCGGCCCGCGCGAGTGCTGCGCGTTCCGCCGCCATCCCCCGTTTCTTTGGTGCTGTTCCCGGCCCGCCGCGCGCGGTTGCGCCAAGCCGCGCTTTCGCGTACTTCGGGGGCCACGCCGGGCGCACGCCGCGCCCCGGCCTTCCCGTCCGCCCCGCCCCGTCCGCCCGCCGTTCGTTCGCCATCCGGCCAACACCACGGCCCGCCGCGCGGGGCGCAACAGCAGGAGATTTCTATGCTCAGAAGCATGACCGGTTTCGGACGCAGCTTCCTTGAAGACGCCGACTGGACGCAGACCTGGGAAGTGCGCAGCGTCAATGGCCGCCACCTCGACATGAAGTGGCGGCTTCCCGTTTTCGTACGCAACCTTGAGCCGCGCTTCGAAAAGGTGGTGCGCAAGTTCGCCACGCGGGGCCGGGTGGACATCACCCTGGGGCTGCAACTGCGCCGGGGCGACCTGGGCGTGGTGGGCTTCAACGAAACCCAGGCCTCGGCCATGCTGGATACCCTGGCCTCTTTCGCCGCCGGGCGCGGGGATGCCTACAGTCCGGACTACAACCGCATGCTCGGCCTGTCCTTTCTGTGGGAGGACGCGGGCGCGGAGCCGGACGAGGAACTGCTGGCCGGGCTGGAGGCGGGCCTTGCCGCCGCGCTGGAAGACTGGAACGAATCGCGCGCCCGCGAGGCCAAGGCCCTGGCCATGGACATGACCTCGCGCATCATCCGCATGGACGAATGGGTGGCCCGCATAGAGGAACGCGCCCCGGACATCAAGGAAGAACGCTTCCAGAGCGTGCGCGACCGCCTGTCCGAATTGCTGGAACGCGCCGGGAGCGAACTGGACGAAGGGCGCTTTCTGCAGGAAATCACCCTGCTGGCCGACAAACTGGACGTGAGCGAGGAACTGACCCGCCTGCGCGCCCACCTGGACCGGCTGCGCGAGCTCATGGACCAGGGCGGCGACGCGGGCAAACGCCTGGACTTCACGCTTCAGGAGTGCTTCCGCGAGATCAATACCTGCGGCAACAAGATCCAGGACGCGCAGATTTCGCGCCTGGTGGTGGACTTCAAGAGCGAACTGGAAAAGTACCGCGAGCAGGTTCAGAACATCGAATAGCCAGCCCGTGCCCGCCCGCGCCCGGCAGCAAGCATTGTCGGGGCGACGCGCCGGGCATGACGCAACGGGGCACGCCGGAACGCCATGCAGCAGAAACCGTCATCGCAAAAGCTCATCAACGTAGGCTTCGGCAACTTCGTCGTGGCCTCGCGCGTGGTGGCCATCGTCAACCCCTCGTCGTCGCCCATGCGCCGCCTGCGCGAGGACGCGCGGCAGGAGGGGAGGCTGGTGGACGCCACGCAGGGCCGCAAGACCCGCTCCATCATCATCACAGACTCGAACCACGTCATCCTTTCGGCCATCCAGGCCGAAACCGTGGGCCAACGCTACACGCAGGAGGACGCCGACTGATGGCCCGCCAACGCTCCGGCATCGTGCTCGTGCTGTGCGCCCCCTCGGGCACCGGCAAGACCACCCTGACCAAACGCCTGCTCGCGGAATTTCCCCGCTTCGCCTATTCCATTTCCTACACCACCCGCCAACCGCGCACGGGCGAGGTGAATGGCCGCGACTACCATTTCGTCACGGTGGCCGAATTCACCCGCCTGCGCGATGAAGGCTTCTTTGCCGAATGGGCCGAGGTGCACGGCAACTTCTACGGAACGCCGCTGCAAGCCACCCTGGACATGCTGCGCGACGGCCGCGACGTGATCTTCGACATCGACGTGCAGGGCGCAAGCCAGTTGCGCGGCAGCCTGCGCCAGGGGTGCTACGTGTTCATCCTGCCGCCATCGCGGGCGGAACTGGAACGCCGCCTGCGCGCGCGCGGCACCGACGACGAGCCCACCATCCAGCGCCGCCTGGCCAATGCGGCCAAGGAACTGGACCAGGCCCACTGGTTCAACGCCTGGATCGTCAACGAAGATCTGGAAACCGCCTACGACGAACTGCGCGCCGCGTACATCGCGGCCACGCTGTCGCCCTCGTGCAGCCCCGACCTTGTGGGGGGGCTGATGGAGGGGTGGCGGGAAGGACGGTGAGCCGCATGGCCGAACTGGTCATCGCACTGGACTACCCGGCCATGGACGCCGCTCTGGCCACCGCCCGCGCGCTGCGCGGCGCGACCAATGTGCCCGATGCGGGGGACCACGCCGGGGGCCGCCTGTGGATGAAGGTGGGGCTGGAACTGTTCACCGCCAGCGGACCCGATGTGGTGGCCCGCCTGAAGGACATGGGCTTTCCCGTGTTCCTGGACCTGAAGTTCCACGACATCCCCAACACGGTGCGCGGGGCGGTGCGTTCCGCCGTGGCCACCGGGGCGGACATGTGCAACATACACCTTTCCGGCGGCGAACGCATGTGCCGCGCGGCAGTGGATGGGCTGGCCGAGGGCGCGGCGGCGCGCGGGCACGGGGTGGCTCCGATACTGCTGGGCGTCACCGTGCTGACCAGCGTGGCGCCGGGCGAGTTGCCGGGCGGCGCGGACCCGTCAGCCGAGGCAGCCCGCCTGGCCGTGTGCGGGCGGGAGTGGGGCCTGAGCGGCGTTGTCTGCTCCGGGTACGAGGCAGAAGGCATCAAGCAGCGTTGCGGGCATGATTTTATCTGCCTGACGCCGGGCATCCGGCCTGCCGCCCCCCAGGGAAGCGGTTCGGGCGGCGATGACCAGCGCCGGGTAATGACCCCGGCCGAGGCCGTGCGGGCCGGTTCCGACTACCTGGTGGTGGGCCGCCCGGTGACCGGCGCGGCTGGCCGTAATGGCCCGGCGGACGCGGCGCGGCGCATCCTGGCGGAGATGCACGGGGCCTGAGGGCGTTGGGGCAGGTACATGTGGCCGCAATGCGCGCAGCCGGGCGCATCCGATCTGGACGGAAAAGTTTCACGGCGCCGACGGGGGGTTGGCGTTGCAGGGCACACGTGCTCTCAAGGCATGGCGGTTGTTGCCGATATGTGAGAAAAGGGGGATAATGATGGCTGGTACGGTCGCGCGTGGCGCGGTCGGCCTGCCGCGCCCGGCATGAACCTGTTCCGGAAAACCGGGCCGATGCCAGACATGTGCCCCCGGCTGGAGGCTTCAGATGACCGACGTGACCCGCGACGACCCGATTCCCACCGCCCCGGCGGCGCATGCCCCACAGGGTAGCCAGCGAGGCAGGGAACGCATCAAGGGCGTGTTCTCGACGCAGGACGTGAAGAAGGTGGGCACCGGCACCACCACCCGCAAGACCATCCAGAAGGGTTTCTGGTACGCCGAAGAGACCGAGAAGGGCGATGTGGAGGTACAACCCCTCAACAACAATTATATCCCCTCCGGTCCCAAGCGGTGCATCACCATGGACGAACTGCTGGAAAAGTTCGCGCCGGAGCCGGAATTCTACGTCCAGACCGTCTTTCCCCGCATGCGCGAGCTGAACAAGACCGTGGCCCGCGCCGACCGCCATCGCCAGAAGGGCGAGACCTTCAGCGCGGAATACGAGTACGGCAACGCCCTGCAGGTGGACGAAGAGAACGTGCGCGCCAACTTCGGGCTGGGGCTGACCTATCTTTCGCGCGGAGAAACGGGCAAGGCCGACGACATCTTCGAGCGGCTGGTGAAGCTGGAGGCCGCCTTTGACGAGGAGCACAAGCACCTTTTCAACGAATTCGGCATCAACCTGCGCAAGAACCAGATGTTCGACCAGGCCGTGACCTATTACACGCGTGCCCTGGAACTGACCCGCAAGGACGAGAACCTGCACCTGAACATGGCCCGCGCCATGCTGGAGAAGAAGAACTTCACCGGCACGGTGGAGCATGTGTTGAAGGCGCTGGAAATCAACCCCGCCATCGACGCAGGCATCAAGTTTCTGCAATGGTTGTTGGCCAAGAAGCTGGTGCCCGCCGAACAGCAGGACGCCGTGCGCGAAATGGTGGCCCGTATCGCCGATGGCGGTCAGGCCCCGGCAGCCGAAGACACGGGCGGAGGCGGGTCGTGAGCCCCGCCGGTGGCGCAGGGGGCGGCGTACCCCCCGACCCTGCCCGACCTGCCGGATATGGCGGTGCTGGCGGTCTGGACGCGGCCCAGGCGCTGCTGGACGAACTGCTGCGCCGCCCGCCGGAACTGCCCTACGATCCTGGCCTGTTGCGCGAGCTGTTCGATTCCACCCGCGACGATTCCATGGCCCCCCTGTCCGCCGTGGCCGGGGTGGTCAACAAGGCGCAGGGGCTTGCCACCCGCGTGCTGTCCCTTGCCAACTCCGCCTATTACGGCCTGCAATCGGAGGTGACCTCCGTCCAGCGGGCCGTCGCCGTTCTGGGCATGGCCGAAATCCGCGCGCTGGTGCTGGCGCTGGGTGTTTCGCGCATGATCGACCGCTCGCGCCTGCCCGCCGCGTTCGACCTGCGCGAATACTGGGGGCACCAGCTTTCCGTGGCCTCAGGGTGTCGCCTGCTGGCCCGCCGCCTGCCCGGTTGCGATGCGGAAACCTGCTACACCGCCGGGTTGCTGCACGACCTTGGCAAGCTGCTTATCGCCGCCTACCGTCCGGACGACTGGGTGGCCATCCGTCAGTCGGCCAGGGACGAGCACCTTACGGATTCCGAAGCGGAGGACATGTTGCTTGGACTGGACCACGGCGTGGTGGGGGCGCGTCTGCTGTCGTTCTGGGACCTGCCCATGGCCCTGACGGAGCCCATCAACTGGCACCATGCCCCGCATCTGGCGGGCGAGCATGAGCGCGCCGCGCTGGTGGTGCACGTGGCCGACGCCGCATTGCGCCTGCGCGAACGGTTGGCAGAGCGGGACGCGGACGGTCTGCCCGGCGGCCTGCCGGATGGTTTGCCTGATGATGTGCTGATTCCGCAGGGGCTGGACGACGCGGCCCGTTCGCTGGGGGGTGACGTGGCGGCCTTCCTGTCGGAAATCGAAACCCTGCTCGAAGGTGAGCGGATTGGGCAGCTTGTGTCGCAACTGGCGTGATACGGCGATGGATTGGTGCATACCCGGTACCCTTGCCGTGATGCCCTTCGCGTTGCGACTGCGACGAATGATTTCACCACCCGAAATGGCCTAACCCCAAATGAAAAGTCTGGGGGGGAGGGGTTCGGGGAGGAAGCCCCTTTGCCTCAGCCGTTAGGCGAGCTTGCGAGCCTTACGGATGAGGATTGCAACGCGCAAAGGGTCCCCTTCCCGTTGCTCTCCCCCAGTTTTGTCGACTTTTTCCCGGAGCATGCGTGACCCGCAACTGGATATTCCGCCCGGAGCCGGAGGCGGCAACGCCGCCGTTCACGGCATGGGCAGAGCGGCTGGAAGTATCGGAACTCATCGTGCGCCTGCTGTGGCGGCGCGGGGTGGGATCCGTGGACGACATGGCCCTGTACCTGTCGCCCAACCTGCGGCACCTGGCTCCGCTGGCCGAATGGCCGGGGCTGGAGCAGGCGGCCAGCACCCTGACGGAGGGCCTGCTGGCCGGGCTGCCCTTTGCCGTATGGGGCGACTATGACGTGGACGGGGTGACCTCCACGGCGCTGGTCAAGGGCGTGCTGGCCCACCACGGCATCGCGGCGGCGCATCACATCCCGGACCGGCGCGAGGAAGGTTACGGCCTGAACGTGGCATGGGTGGAGCGGCTTGCTGAGCAGGGCGTGCGCCTGCTGCTGACCGTGGACTGCGGCATCTCGGATGTGGAGCCGGTACGCCGGGCGCGCGAACTGGGCATGACCGTGGTGGTGTCCGACCACCACATGCCGCCCGAGGGCCTGCCCGATGCCCACGCCATCTGCAACCCGCGTCTGGCGGAATGCCCGTGCCCGGCCCTGGCCGGGGTGGGGGTCAGCTTTCTGGTCATGGCGGCCGTGAACGCGGCCCTGGCCGAACGCACCGGCAAGAAGGCCGACATGCGCGAGTTCCTCGATCTGGTGGCGCTGGGCACCCTGGCCGACGTGGTGAACCTGCACGGGCAGAACCGCATCCTGGTCAAGAACGGCCTGCTGAAGATAGCGGAGGCCCGGCGTCCCGGCATGGCCGCGCTGAAGACCGTAAGCGGGTACAACCCGTCGGCGGCCATTGGCGCGGGGCAGGTGGTGTTCGGCCTTGCGCCGCGCATCAACGCGGCGGGGCGCATGGGCAAGGCGGAACTGGCCCTGCGACTGCTGCTGACCGACGACCACGCCGAGGCGGCAGGCCTTGCGCAGGAACTGGACGCGGAAAACGCCCGCCGTCGGGCAGAGGAAGACCGCATCCTGGACGCCGCGAAAAAGCAGACCGAGGGGCAACTGGACCGCATGGGCCTTGTGCTGCACGGCGAGGACTGGCACCCCGGCGTCATCGGCATCGTGGCCTCGCGCATCGTGGACGAATTCTACCGGCCCACGCTGATATTGAGCCGCGACGGCGAGACCATGAAGGGGTCGGGCCGATCGGTGGCGGAATTCGACCTGCATGCCGGGCTGACTCGCTGCGCCGACCTGTTCACCGCGTTCGGGGGGCACCATCAGGCGGCGGGCATGAGCATGGCCGCCAGCCATGTGGATACCCTGCGCGAACGGTTCGACGCCGTGGTGCGGGCGGACCTGGGCGACACCCCGCTGACCCCGCGCCTGAAGCTGGACGGCGAACTGGGCTTTGCCCTGGCGGGTGACTTCACCCTGCTGAAGGAACTGGAAATGCTCCAGCCGTTCGGCACGGGCAACGCCGAGCCGGTGTTTGCCTCGCCGCCGGTGCTGGTGCGCGACCTGCGCCGCTTCGGCCCCACGCGCGACCACGTGGAACTGCAACTGACCGACGAGAGCTGCGGCATCACCCTGCGGGCCAAGGCGTGGCGCCAGTCCGGCCAGTTTCCGGACAGCCTGCGCGGCACGCGGGTACGCCTGGCCTATACCCCGCGTATCGACAGGTACAACGGCGCGGCCTCGGTGGATTTGCGCATCAAGGACTGGAAGCGGGAGTAGGGATGCCGATTCCAGCCTGATGCCCTGCGGGCGATGGTCAGCAGGCGTTGCTCTCGACCCTGCGCACGGCTATCGTCCCCTTGCTGCACGGCTGCTTGCGCGCCGTATCTGTTCGCCGGAGTTACCCTTGGACGAGAGCCTGCACCCACAGGATGGCGGTGCGCCATCATCGGACGGAGACAGCGCCGGTAACGGCGCTTCCGGCCAGCACCGCAACGGACGTTCCGCACTGACGCGCCTGTGGCGGGCCGTGCGGCTGCATCGGCTGCGGCTGGTGCGGCTGCCCTCCACGCCGCACCGCATCGCGCTGGGCGTGGGTCTTGGCATGCTCATCGGGTCCATTCCGCTGATTCCTTCGCAGATGGTGCTGGCGGGCGCGGTGGCCTGGCTGCTGCGGGCCAGTCCCACGGCTGCCATCGTCACCACGCTGTATTCCAATCCGGTCACCTGCGGGCCGCTGTACGTGCTGTTCTTCGCCATCGGCTCGTTCCTGTTGCCGAACATGCATGTGGCGCTGCCCGACGACCTCGCCAATCTCACCTCGTTGTTGTCCATGGGCTGGGACGTGTATCTGGTGTTGTGCGCGGGTGGGGTGGTGTTCGGCGCGGTGGCCGGGGTACTGGCCTACGTGGCGGCCTATCGCATGGTGGCCGCCTATCAGCAGCGCCGGGTGCGCTGGCGCACCGGGGCCAGAAACGCTCCGCCCGTGCAGCCGGGCTGTGCGCCGTCCGAAGACGGCGATGGCTGCGAACCGGATGGCGCCGGGAGTGGCGGCGGGGTGGCGGAGAAGCGTAATGGCGGGCGCGACGAACACCGGTAGCACGACGGCTGGGCGTCAGTTGGGCGGCATGAAATGAAGGCAGAGCCGACGCCCAAATGGTGCGCGATCAGCTGTGCTGTCAGGAGAAAGGCAGGCCCTGGCAGATACTGCGGTCGCAGGTGCTCGCCAACGTCCCGCCAACGTCCCGCCAACGTCTCGCTGACGGGCGGCAGGCTGGCGCTGCCAATCGGAAATCGGGCGGATGGGCTCAGGTATCGAGGCGGTACGCGGTGCGTGCCGCCTCTTGCAGTTCCGGCGGCAGCAGATGCAGCCACGGCGGCGGGCAGGCAGCGTGAAAGCCCGGCAGTTCGATGCGGGCGTGGTGCAGGAACAGCGTGGTTGCGGCAAGGGGGCGTGCGCCCTGCGGGTGTGGCATGGGGGCGGTGGCACCGGGGTCATCCGGGGCGCCATAGCGCGTATCTCCCACGATGGGGTGTCCCAGCGCGGCGAGGTGGGCGCGTATCTGGTGCCGCGCGCCCTTGCGGATGACGCAACGTACCAATGTACAGGGTGCGCCGGGGGTACTGGCGGGGCCAGGCGCAGATGCGGGGCGGGCGGACGCGAAGGCGGAATCTTGCCCGGCATTGCCCGCGAGAGGAGGCGGGCAGGGCGCGGCATCCGGAATGTGCGTGACATGCATGACGCCCAGGGGGGTGACCTCGGTATGGCGCAGCGGGTCGGGCGTATCCTGCTGCAGGACGCGGGTGGTGACCCTGTTGGCCGTATCCAGCGCGCGGCGCATGGTGGCCGGATGAGCCAGCACCCCGTGCACCAGCGCGAGATAGGTCTTGGTTGCCTGGCCGGAATCCTCGGCGGCGTGAAAACGGTCGGCGGCCTGCGGGGTGCGCGCGGCCAGCAGGATGCCGGAGGTGGGGCCGTCCAGCCGGTTGAGCAGGCGCGGGAAACCCATGGGTGCATCCGTGCCGGGCATTGGCCGGGAAGCATCGGGGGCAGTCAGACCGGCCAGACCCGCCGGGTCAGCAGGGATAAGCCTCCCCAGAAGGTCGGGCAACAGTGCTTCCACGTTGGGTGCGGCACTGCCCGCTATGGCGGCGGAATGCAGGCCGCCGGGCTTGTACAGGGCCACCAGCCCGTCAACCTCCGCCAGTACGTGGGGCGCATCGTTCTCGCCTGCCGGGGCATCACCCCGTGCGGCGCTCCGCAAGATGTCCGGTTCGACCTGCGGCCCGGTACTCACCGAAACGTCGTTTTTTTTGCCGCGTGCCGCATCCAGCGGGCGCACGTCCACCCGTTGTCCGGCCCGCACCCGCGTGCCCGGCTGGGCTGGGCGCCCGTCCAGCAGCACGGCATGGGTCAGCCACAGGCGGCGGCGGGCGCGCAGGCCCGCGCCGGGCGGAAGAAGGGGAGGAGTGGGGCCTGCCCCGCTCATGGCCTGGTTGGGCTGTGGCGACAAGTGGAGCGACAATTGGGGCAGCAGGCGGGCCAGGGCGGCGTCAAGCCGGGCGCCGTCGTCTTCCGGCGCGATGCGTGCCGCCCCGGTGTTTGCCTCAGCGTGCACCGGAGGGGGCCGCCAGCGCCCGTTCCGCCGTGGACATGGCTCCCACGCGCAACGGCACGGCCACCCGGAAGGTGGTGCCGTTGCCGGGTTCGCTTTCCACCCATACCCGGCCACCATGCGCGGTGACGATGCGCTTGACGATGGTCAGCCCGAGGCCGGTGCTGGCCTCGCCCGCCGTGGGCCGGGCGCTGAGCTTTTCGAACGAGCGGAACATGCGTTCGCGTTCTTCGGGAAGGATGCCGGGGCCTTCGTCCGCCACCTCGAACACCGCTTCCGTGCCCTCCACGCGCACCTCCACGCGGATGCTCGTTTGCGGCGGGGTGAACTTCACCGCGTTGCTCAGCAGGTTGTCGAACACCTGGGCCATGCGGCGCGGGTCGAACATGCACTGGGCGTGTTCGAACTGCTTGTCGATGCGGATGTTCTTGGCGCCCGCCGCCAGAGAGGCAAAGGACAGCCGCTCCGCCGCCAGCACGGCCAGATCGCCGGGGTGCAGCACCAGGTCCAGTCTGCCGCTTTCGATGACGGTGACGTCCAGCAGGTCGTTGACCAGTTGGAGCATCTCGTTGCTGGCCTGGTGCACGGTGCCCAGCACGCTGCGCTGGTCGTCGGTCAGCGGGCCGAGCACGCCGTCCAGCAGCAGGCGGCTGAAGCCCCGGATGCCGTTGATGGGGTTGCGCAGGTCGTGCGCGGCCATGCCCAGGAAGCGGTTCTTGACGTCGTTCAGCTCCACCAGGGTGCGGGCGCGCTCCACCGTTTCCACGTTCTGCAGCACGCGGCAGTACAGTTCCTCGCGCAGGAAGGGCTTGGTGATGAAGTCGTCAGCGCCGTTCTTGATGAATTCCACGGTAAGCGGGCGTTCGGCGTGGACGGAAATGCCCATGATGGACAGCGTCTCGCGCGGGTAGCGCTCGCGGATGCGGCGGGTCAGTTCCAGTCCGTCCATGTCGGGCATCATGAAGTCGGTGATCACCAGCATCACGTCGGGGTTGCGCTCCAGCACGCGCAGGGCCGTGGGGCCGCCCGAGGCCTCGTACACCTGGAACATGTAGCGGCGCAGCTCTTCCTTCATGAAGGTGCGCATGGAGGGCGAATCGTCCACCACCAGGATCTTGGCCGTGCGGTTGCGGTGCAGCCGGTCCACGGCGCGCACCACGTTGTCCACGGCGTGCTCGTCCTTGATGATGTAGTCGATGACGTCCTTGGAAAGGATGTAGCGGCGCGTGGTGTCGTCCAGGCGGGATGTGAACACCAGCGAGGGCACCTTGCGGGCGCGTGCCTGGTCCACCACCTCGCCGTCGGGGGCGTCGGGCAGGGTAAGGTCGAGGATGGCGAGGAACAGGTTGGGGCCCTGCTCGTCCATGATGCGGACGGCCTCGGCGCACGTGCCCGCCGTGAGCACGGAAAAACCGAGAAGTTCGGTGATGCGCGCGCGCAGTTCGTCTGCGCTGGCGCGGCTGTCCTCGACAATGAGGATGAGCGGATGCGTCATGGTGCTCCGTGCGGGCGTGCTGGCTTGCCGATCACCCGGGAAGGGAATGGCAGGGGCAGGGTGCGTCATTTCACACGGATTTGCAAGCACCCGCGCAGAGCCCTGACGGCAGGGGTGGGACGCCATGGCCCGGCGGTGCATCCGCCTGGGCGGATGGCAGCGCAGGCGGCCACGCAGGGCATGTGCCGGGCACGCCAGCACACGGGCGCGCCCGCATGCGGGGCTGCGCCTTTTCATGGGGCCGACGAGGCCAGTCAAGGCCACCGGGCCAGCCAAGGCCGCCACGGCAGCGGGGCCTGGAAGGGGAAGGATGCCGACGTGAACGGCACGGGCGGCTGCACATCATTGCGCATGGGGGGGCGGCCGCCCGTACGCTCAGGGCAGCCTGCCGCCAACGGCGTCATCCGCGCTGGGAGTGAGTTGATAGCCCATTTCCTGGGCCATGTACTCCAGCGCGGCCACGTCGCGGGTCACCCGCATGATTTCCAGCAGGGTATCCGCGCCCAGCTTGGCGCTGTGGTCGTGCGGGTTCAGTTCGCGCATCATGGTGGGATAGGGCTTGCCGATCTGCTGGGCAACCCACTTGGACCGCCGCGCGCCAAGCACGGCGTTCTGGGTGATGCTGGTCACGCTTCTGCGCATGGGCGCTACCTCCTGCCTGCGGTGGTGGAAACCGGCGCGCCCCACCTGTTCGTTGACGGCGCGCGGAGGGCACTGGACCATGGTATCGCAGAAACCATGAAGCCGCGGGGTTGTAAACCTGCTGATACGGTATTTTGGGCGTTGAGCGTGACGGTATTTTCATGGTAGTGTCCCTCTGAATTGATGTAGGGTAGCACTTCATGCGGTAGGGGTTTGGCGTCTTTTTGACGGCAAAGCACTGCACGGCGCGGATGTGGGGCGCGGCGAGCGGGGGTGCAGGAACCGGGGGCATCGAGAAGGCAGCATGGAAAGTGAGCGCAACGTGTTCATTGCCGCGCATCAGCCGTTGATGCGCGAAGGGCTGAAGGTGCTGCTGCGCGGGCTGGAGGGGGTGCGCGTGTGCGGCGAGGCGTCGGACGGGCGTGCCGCGCTGGAAGGATGCGAACGGTTGGGGGCGGATCTGGCCGTCATCGAGTGCGGGCTGCCCCTGCTGGATGGGGTGTGCGTGATGCGGTTGCTCAAGCGCCGCCACCCGGGGCGACGGGTTCTGGCCATTGGCGGGGATGACCCGGCCATGCTGCGCCCCGCGCTGGAGGCGGGGGCCGACGGTTACCTGCTGCCGGAAGCCAGTGCCGACGAGGTGCGGCTGGCGGTGCGGGCGTTGCTGGCGGGTGGGGGCTGGCTGTCGCCCTGGGCCGCGCGCGAGGTGCTGCGCGACAGGCGCAACGCCGCCGAGGCGGAACCTGCGGGACAGAAGCGTGATGCGCTGACCCTGCTGACCCCGCGCGAGCGCGAGGTGCTGCATCTGGTGGCCGAAGGATACCGCAACCGCGAAATCGCCGGGCTGCTGGTGGTCAGTGACAGGACCGTGGAAAAGCACCGTGCCAACCTGTTCCGCAAGCTTTCGCTGCACTCGCAGGCCGAAGCCAGGGCCTGGGCCGAGGCGCGCGGTTTTGCGCTGCGGCCACGACCGCGCGGCGAACGATTGGGGTTGGGCTGAGCCGGGTGCCGAGCCGGGCGCGGCGCACGCGTTTTCGTGCCCGGCCCGTCAGGGCCGAGGTACGTGGCTATTCCTTGCGCACATGGCCCACGGTGCCGCCGGTCAGGCGCACCAGATCGCCCGGCGTCAGGGGAAACACCGCGTGCGGCGTGCCTGCCGCCGCCCAGATGTCCGGCAGGGTCAGCAGGTCCGCGTCGATCAGGCAGCCCACCGGAGTGGCGTGGGCCACCGGGGGCACGCCGCCGATGGCGTAGCCGGTGGCCTGGCGCACGAAGTCGGCGTCGGCGCGGCCCAGCGGTTCACCCGCCAGCGCGGCGGCGCGCTTTTCGTCCACCCGGTTGGCCCCGCTGGTGATGATCAGCCAGCCGCGCCCGCTCTGCTTGCCCTTGAAGATCAGCGACTTGGCGATCTGGGCCACGGTGCAGCCCACGGCATCCGCCGCCTCCTGGGCGGTGCGGGTGGAATCGGGCAATTCGCGCACCACGAAGCGCGGAGCACTGTATCCGCCGTCTGCCTCGCGCACGGCCTGGTCCAGCCAGTCCTGCACGCGGCGTGCGCTGGGGGAAAGGAATGCGTCGTCCATGAACCCCTCCTGCGGAAGATGTTTCCTGATGGGGGGATAGCCCATGGACACGGGCAGGGCAAGTCCGGGAGTACCGGGCTTGCCCTGCTCATTTTCCGTTGCGGCGGCATGCGGAGGGGCGCTGCGACAGGCCGGGGAGCAAGCGGCAGGAGGACCAAGCGGCCGGGGCGGACCTGCGGACCGCCCCGGGATGCAGCATCAGTCCTTGCCGCCCCCGTGCATCATGCGGATGTCCATGATGTCCTTGGCCGGGTAAACTCCGCTGGGGCAGGCCCGGCTGCACGCAAGATGGCGGCGGCAGTGGCGTTCGCCGTGCGGGCCCTTGCCGATGTGCAGCAACTCCTCGCGCCGTTCGGGGTGGCGGGCCAGTTCGCGGTTCAGCGCGGCCAGCGGGGCTGGCCCCATGAACAGGAACTCGGGGGAAGGCTCGTGCGCGTCGGCCCCGCCCGTGTCATGTGCGGACTGGCGCGTGGAGTGCGGCGTGGCCTGGGCCGCCGTGGGGGGCATGTCGTCGGTGCCGTTGCTGACCGGGCAGGCCGACATGCACGCCCCGCATTCGATACAGTTTTCCAGGCGGGTGTAGCGCGCCACCCCGTGCGGCACCCCGGTGGAGGCCTTTTCCACCGGGCGCACATAGCCCCAGTCCGGTTCGATGTGGGCGAACATGGGGCGCATGTCCACCATCAGGTCGCCCAGCACGGGCAGCGAGCGCAAGGGTTCCAGGGTCACCACGTCGGTGTTCAGGGCCAGCATGCCGGTGATGCAGGCCAGCCGTTCTCGCCCGTTGATGCGCATGGCGCAGGTGCCGCAACTGGAGTGGTGGCACGAGTGACGGTAGACCAGCGTGGGATCCGTCTCCACGCGGATGCGGTCCAGCACGTCCAGCACGGAATCCTCGGGCCGCACCGACAGCCGGTAATCGTCGAAGCGGGCGTTGGCCCCGCCGGGGCCGCTGCGCTGCACCCGTACCGTGAGCGTGCGCGCCTGTTGCGGCGCGGGGGCGGGCTGGAGGCCGGATTCGGGCGCTGCGGACGAGCCGTCGGGCGCGGTCTTTTCGGCGTCGCTCATGGGGTCATCTCCTGTAGAAGGCCCGCGCGGGCAGCAGGGGCGTTTCGCGCGTGCGGCAGGGCGCGTCGCGCCCGGTGAGGCGGCAGACGATGTCGGCGGTCTTTTCGGCCATGGCGCGCAGGGTCATGCCCTTGCCGCCGATGATGGACAGCAGGCCGGACACGTTGTCGCGCGTGCCATGGTCGTAGCAGTCGAAGGTGCGGCTGATTTCCTGCGGGCGGGCCGCGCCGGCGTTGCCGATGAGCGGGCGCGCGGCGGACCATGCCGAACGGATGGGGACGCCAGCGCAGGCGGGCACCATTTCCGAACACAGGCGCACCATGCGCTGCACATGCTCCGGCGGGACGTCCAGATGGTCGGGGTCGTCGGTGAGCCACATGGAGGTGCCCAGCACCGAAAGGCGGCGCTGCGGCACGATGATGTCGCCTTCGCTGGCCTTGCGCATGCGGTTGATGACCATGTTGGTCACCCGGCCCTCTATGGCCACCAGCACCCCCGGCCCCGGCTGGATGGGCACGTGCACCCCGGCCAGCGCCGCCACCTTGCCCGCCCAGGCCCCGGCGGCGTTGACCACCATGTCGGCGGGGGCGGACCATTCGCGGCCCCGCGTGCCGTGGGCGTCCTCGGCCAGGCTGCGCAGGCGCAGCCCGCGTACCGCGCCGCCCTGCACGTCAATGCCGACGACCTCGGTGAAGTTGTGGACCGTGGCCCCGCCCGCGCGCGCCGTAGCCAGAAAGGGCAGGGCCAGTCGCCACGCATCGACGGTGGCGTCCGGCACCTGCATGGCCGCCAGCACCGTATCGGTCAGGCCGGGTTCCAGCCTGCGGGCCTGTTCGGGCGTGTAGTCGCGCGTGGGAATGCCCGTGGCGGCGCAGGCATCCTTCAGCCGCTGGCGGTAGGCCATGTCCTCGTCGTCCAGCGCCACGAACAGCCCGTCGTTCTGCTCCATGGCCTGCGGGACCAGACGGCGCAGGATCATGTTTTCCTCGATGCATTCGCGCGCGGCCTCGGGGTCGTGCACCGCGTAGCGGGCGCCGCTGTGCAACAGCCCGTGGTGGCGGCCCGTGGCCCCGCTGAAAAATTCGCCCCGTTCGTAGATGGCCACGGAAAAGCCGCGCAGAATCAGGTCGTGCGCAAGGGCCGCGGCCGTGCCGCCCCCGCCGATGATGGCGATATGTTCCATGCGTGCTCCGCTGTGGGTATGCTGCCGTGCCGGTAACGCCGACATCTGCCGATCACGCCGCAATGGGCGCAAGCCGGAAGGGGCGTCCGGCGGTCCGGCATGCGTGCGGTGCTGGTTTGCCCCCCGCCCGCGCTTCTGACGCCGTCCCTTGGACGCCGGACCATGCATACCCCTAGCACGGATACGGGCCGATGGTACAGTGCGTGGGCATGATTGGCGAAATAATCTGGTGATTGGGCGAAAACCCAGTCCTGGAGCGGGTTCGGTCCGCCCCGGTCGCGAGGTGTGCCGACAGGGGGGCATGATGCGCGCGAACGGGGAGACAGGTGGAGGCAGAGGCGGAGGAGCAAGGTATGGCCCGTGGACCGTACACGGGCCCATGCACTGGCGCGGGCATTGGGCGAGGCCGGGTGGGAATGAGCGGAACTGGTTGGGACTGTTCGGGACTGTTCGGAACTGGGCAGAGTTGGGCTGAACGGGGCAGGGCCGGGCAGCGCTTTACAAGCGGGGACGGGCGAGGTAGCCAGAGTGCTTCCCACGCGACGGTCCGGCAGCGGCGCGGTGGTGCCGGGGGGCGCCGCCGACCGGGGCGCCGGGATACGGCCCGGCCCGATCTGGCCCGATCTGGCTGTCTGGCCAGCATGCGCCCCACGCTCCGTCCGTCGCCCGCATTCGCGCAACCGGTTGCCCGTCTTTCGCAAGGAGCCGCCATGCATAGCAAAGAAACCGCCCTCGTGGTCCTGTCCGGCGGGCAGGATTCCGCAACGTGCCTGGGTTGGGCGCTGGAACGCTTTGGCCGGGTGTCCACCATCGGCTTTCATTACGGTCAGCGCCATACCGTGGAAATGGACTGCCGCCTGCGCCTCATGGACGAGGTGCGTCGCCTGTCCCCCGGCTGGAACGAACGCCTGGCCGACGACACCACCGTGGAACTGGCCCTGTTCCGCGAACTGGGCAGCACCGCGCTGACCCACGACGTGGCCATAGAGATGGGCCGCAACGGGCTGCCCACCACCTTCGTGCCGGGGCGCAACCTGGTGTTCCTGACGGCGGCGGCGGCCCATGCCTATCGGCAGGGCATCCGGCACATCATCATCGGCGTGTGCGAGACCGACTATTCCGGCTACCCCGACTGCCGCGACGACACCATCAAGGCCATGCAGGTGGCGCTGAACCTGGGCATGCAGTCACGTTTCGTGCTGCACACCCCGCTGATGTGGCTGACCAAGGGCGCCACATGGGATCTGGCCCGGCAGGTGGGCGGCGACGCCTTTGTGGAGGTGGTGCTGGAGCACACCCATACCTGCTACAACGGGGTGCGCACCACCCGTCATTCGTGGGGCTATGGCTGCGGTGACTGCCCGGCCTGCGAACTGCGCCGCCAGGGTTGGGCAGACTACCTGCGCAGTTGTTCCGGCGGCGGGTGCTGATGGGCTATCGGGTCAAGGAAATCTTTCACTCGCTGCAAGGCGAGGGCATGCACGCCGGGCGCGCCGCCGTGTTCTGCCGTTTTTCCGGCTGCAACCTGTGGACCGGGCGCGAACAGGACAGGCCGGATGCCGCGTGCCGCTTCTGCGATACCGACTTCACGGGCACCGACGGCCCCGGCGGTGGGGCGTTCGAGGATGCGCAGGCGCTGGCCGCCGCCATTCTTGCCGCCTTTCCGTACCCACTGGACCCGCTGGACCCACTGGACGGGGACGGTTGGCGGCCCTATGTGGTGTTTACCGGTGGCGAGCCGGCCCTGCAACTGACGCCGGAACTGCTGGACGTGCTGCACGCGCGCGGCTGCCGGTGCGGGGTGGAGACCAACGGCACCCTGCCCCTGCCCGCCGGGCTGGACTGGGTGACCGTCAGCCCCAAGGCGGGCACGCGCCTTGCCGTGACGCAGGGTGATGAACTGAAGCTGGTCTGGCCGCAGCACGGTGTGGACCCTGCCGATTTCGCGGGGCTGGACTTCGGCCACTTCATCCTGCAACCGCGCGACGACGCGACATGTGGGGCAGGCGGCAATGCCAGCGGTGCGGACCATGTCGCCGCCTGCGTGCGCTATTGTCTGGAACATCCGCGCTGGCGGCTGGGGTTGCAGACGCACAAGTTTCTGGGCATCCGCTAGACGCCGTACAACATGGTGCGATAGCCCCAGACACTCGGCGCTCCGCGCGGTCCGGGCCTGATCCTGACATGCCCCTGACCTGTTCCGGGTGTGATCCGGACGTGCCGGGCAGCATCATCTAGATACCACGCCGTGCCCGCACGGCTGACACACAGGCCGCCGTGCCCGCACGGCCGGCATACAGGCAGGACGGATGGACATCTTCGTTACGCTTACCTTCGACGCGGCACACCGGCTGCCGTGCGTGCCGCAGGGGCATAAGTGCGGCAACCTGCACGGACACACCTTTACCGTGGAAGTGCACGCGCGCGGCCCCGTGGGCGGCGAGACAGGCTGGGTGATGGATTTCGGCGACCTGAAGCGGCTGGCGAAGCCGGTCATTGACCGGTTGGACCACGCCTATCTCAATGACATTCCCGGGCTGGAAAACCCCACCAGCGAATGCATTGCCCGCTGGTTGTGGCGCGAACTGAAGCCTGGCCTGCCGCAATTGTGCCGTCTGGTGGTGCGCGAAAGCCCCACTTCCGGAGCGGTGTATGAAGGGGATGGCAGGGCCGGGTAGCCCCGCCGGCTCGAAGGCAGCTGCCGGGCCGGAGGCAGCTGTCTGAACCAAAAGGATGAACGCAAGAAGGGGCGCCCCGTGGGGTGCCCCTTCTTGCGTCTGGCATTGTGCGGAAGCTGGCGGGCATCAACCCTGCTTGTCGGCCACCTCGCGCGGGGCGGCCTTTTTGCCGGAGGCAGGCGTCTTGTCCGCCGTGGATTTGGTGGAAGAGGACTTTTTCCTGGCGGCCTTGGGGGCAGGCTCCTGGTCTTCCGCCTTGGCCACGGCCTTGCGCTCGGGCTGTTTCGCCTGGGCCTGGGCACTGGCCTTGGCCCCGGATGCCTTGGCCGATTTGGACGCGGAGGCCTTGGGGGTGGACTTTTGCGCGGTCTTGGCGGGGGCGTCCTTTTTCGCCGTGGCGGTCGCCTTCTTCTTTTTGGACTTCTTCTGCACAGGGGCTGTCTTGGCGTCTTCCGACGTCTTGGCGGCGGCCACAGATGTCTTGCGCGATTTTGCAGACTTTGTGGATTTGGCCGCTTGGGCGGAGCGGGCGGATTTGGATGACTTGCGCAGTTCGGCGTAGGCTTCGCTGTTGGTCTTGTGCAGGTTCAGGGCGTAGTCGGCGGGCTTCATGCCCGCCAGCAGCGTGGAGACGTTCTTGCCTCCCCCGGCCACGGAGCGGAAGCCCGCCTCCACCAGCCGGTTCACTTCCTGGGCGCGGGCCTGGGTGGTTTCCGCGCCCAGAACCACGGCCAGCAGCCGGGTCTTGCCGCGCCTGACCGTGGAGATGATGTTGTAGCCGGAAGCGAACACCCACCCCGTCTTGAGGCCGTCCGCCCCTTCGCAGTTGCCCAGCAGGGGGTTCTTGTTGGTGGTGATGACCTTGTTGTGCTTGATGAACTTGGTGGAGTGGTAGCGCAGGGCTTCCGGATACTGGGCAAGGTAGGAGCGGGAGAGTGCAAGCATGTCGCGCGCGGTGGTGTGCTGCCCGGCGGCGGGCAGGCCGTGCGGGTTGCGGAACACGCTGTTCTTCATGCCCAGCGCCTTGGTCTTGGCGTTCATCATCTGGACGAAGTTGTTCACGTTGCCGCCGATGTATTCGGCGGTGGCAACGCTGGCGTCGTTACCGGAGGAAACGGCCATGCCTTCCAGCAGGTCGTCCAGGGTCAGGGTTTCGCCCTGTTTCAGGAACATGCGCGACCCGCCCGTGGAGAAGGCGCGGCGGCTGACCTTGACGGTGTCCTTGAGGGACGCCTTGCCCGCGCGCACCTGGTCCAGGGCCACGTACATGGACAGCACCTTGGTGAGCGATGCCGGGGGGATGGGCTCGTCGGCGTTCTGTTCGTAAAGGATGCGGCCTGTGCTCATGTCCAGCAGCATGGCGGAACGCACATCAAGTGATTCGTGCGTGGAAGCGTGTGCCATGGGCGCGGCGAGCAGCATGGCAACCGCCAGCACCAGAAGGACAATGCCATACGGGTGGGCCGGGCCTGTCGGGCAGGTAGAGTTAGTCGGGCAGGCCGGGGGGATGAACCGGAGGGGAAGGGCCGTATGGCCGGGAACGGTGCGGTGCATGCGCATGCGCTGTCTCGTCTTTCCGAGCCGGCCGCTCCGGGCCGGGAAATCGGTGTGTCGGCAGCGCGCCATGCGCGCCCCCTTTGCGATGCGTTGCCGGTATGGCCTTGCCATGAATCGGCCCGGCGTCGAACTCCGGTAGCTTTACCGGCCTCCGGGCCGTGGCTGGATGCCAATCCGGCTTGAGGAATGCGCGGCAAGGCATGGCGGAATGAGGGCGCTTCCCGCCCTGCTTCCGGATGCCGATGGCGCCCTGCCGCTTTCACTGTGTGGCGCTCGTGGCGCACGTGACAGGGGGCCACACCCAAGTCGGACTGGCCACACTCCTGTCTCCGCAACAAGCATTACTGTAGAGGCCGAGGCATGACAAGCATTCTCTGTCGAATGCGCAGAAAATTGCACGTGTTTTCAGCGCCGGGAATATCCGGACGGGTTCCGTGGTGGTGAAAATGGAATTGCAGGCCTTGCCTGAACGTGAACACGGTACCCTTGCGAGTTGACGTTGCACGCCAGCAAGGGGGTGTTGCATGTATGGCTTGTCGGGCGAAGGGTGGGCAGAATTTCGGCATGTTGAATATTTTCTAGAGTTTGCCGTGTGCGAGAGAATGGCTGGCAGCCCGCGCTGGTATTGGGTTGCCGGGCAGGCGCAGTGTTTCTGCTCCGATTGACCGCTCGGCGCAATCCATCTGCCACGCCGCAGTGGTGGTGCGTAGTGATGCATGCCCAGCCAGCTGTCATGCAGTATGGACCGTCCTTTTTGCGCAGGTGCGGGGTGCGGCGATGAACAGCGCCCGCAGCGGTGGGGAAGTGCCGGGCACAGCACACGGTCGGAGAGCGTGTGCTCTCCATGGGGATGGCTGGCACCGCAGGCGCATTTGCCGGGCGACGGGTATTTTCTGGTGAAATATATGTTATATCAGCAGGATGATGCCATAAAGCGCGGCAGCGATTGATTGCGCAAGGAATTGGCCGCTTGTGGGGATATCGCGCGGGTTGGTCAGTTAATCGCGCAATCGTGCAAGATTGAGCAGTCAGTCCGCGCAAGGTTGCGCGAAGCGGCCGTTTTTGGGCCATCGCTTGTGATAAAAATATTTATTTTAATTTTCAGTGTATTAAGTGTTGTTTTGAGGCGCGACGCCTTCGTCGCGGTCACGCAATGGCACGGGCTGTGCTCTGTAGCTGGGCAAGGACGTCGTGTCAGACCGCCGAGTCGGTCCGGATGGATGTCTTAACGGAAAGCGTGAACGCGGAGCGCAAACCTCCAACGGAGAGGACCGTCATGAACATCACCTTCGAAATCATCGGACAGAGTTGCGACCTCGCACTGCACCCCGTCTCGCCGCAGACGGCCGAGGCCATCCGCTCCAAGGGGCGCGAAATATACGCCGAAAAGTACATGAACTGGTGGCGCAAGGGGAACACCCGCACCTTCGGCATGCGCCTCGGTCCTGACAGCCTGGTCCGCCTGTTCGTGGATGGCCGCCAGACCGAACTGGACGAAAACCTGCTCTACCGCGACGTGACCACCATCCGCCGACGCATGTATCTGAACAGCAAGGCCAAGTATCTTGCCGTGCTGGGGTATGACGACGAGTGGTGTGCCTTCAAGTGGATATGGCACGACGTGAAGAATTTCGACCCCGCCAAGCTCAGTTTCCAGGTGCTGAACTGGGACCGCGTGATGAAGACGCAGGGGTATAACGTGGTGGACAACGTGTTCTACGACGGCCACCTGGCGGATGACGATTCGTGGTGCAACCCCAGCGGGTTCACCCTTATCGATCCGATGATCATCGACCTTGCGGACGTGCGCCGCGAGGTGGAGGCCGAACAGGCCGGTGACAGCAAGAAGGCGGCGTAACGCGCCGCAGGCAGATACTTCCGGTTGGGATTCCCGCCCGACTGATCGTAAGACCCGCACCCGTAGTAGCCCTACCCCTCCCTGCCCGAGAGCGGAGGTCCCCACACCCTCCGCTCTCCCCCTCCCTCAGGGCCCGCCGTCCGTAAGCGGCGGGCCCCGTCTTTTCTTTTGGCTCTAGACCATCAGGTCTTCGTTTTTTGATACCAGCCGCTTCAGTTCGGCAATGAGCTGGGGCAGGGGCTTGTTGTAGCGCCATTCACATTCTTTGAGGTGTAATTCAAAGTTCCTTTTCACCCCATTGAATTTCGTGAGGCGGCGCTTGGTGAAACTCCAAAAAGCCTCTATCCCATTAATATGAACGTTATTCTCGACGAAGTGCTTGGCTTTGTTGACGCGAAAGTGCTTGTCATACCCGACGTCAACCAAGCCCTCGTATCCTCGCCATCCATCGGAGTGGACGACGCTTTCAAGGGCGACCTTCCCCCGGATAATCGCCTGAAGCGACTTGGCTGAGCAGTCCGGCACCAGTTCGGTATATACGGAGCCGTTTCGCTCGTAGATCCCAAACACTGGCTGCTTGAGCGTGCCTCTTCCTCGCTTTCTGGGGCCAGGGCGTCCTCTGACCCTGGCGGGACCGAAAAAGCTTTCGTCAACCTCAACAACCCCTAGGATTTTCTCTTTTTGGGATGTCTGGTGATCGTAAATCAGCGTCCTGAATGCCAGAAAATACCTGTTCACGGTCTTCCGATTGAGCTTCAGGAGCAAGGCAGTTTTGGTGGCATCAATATCGATGCAAAAGCATTCAGCAATTTTTCCGGCTTTATATCGGCTTAATTTGCTGTTTTTAAACATGATACTAGCCTATCAGGGCTTAACCTGATGGTCTAGAGCCTTCTTTTTTCAGGTATCCCGGCATGGGGCGCAGAGTCCTTTTGTCTGACGCACGCCTGAAAAAAGCGTGAGAGCTCACTATATTTTTTTATAAATGAAAAAAATCACAATACACGCCAAAAGGCCGCGATAACCTGTGGAGTTTCGTGAAGAATGGGTTGTTCGACCAATGCACGACAGGGTGCTCCCGGTGTTTGAAGGGAACACGGGGCACGCAGAAATATTATTTAATATAGCATAGATATCCTGCTTCATGCGGATGCGGTGCGCACTCGTTTGGGTGATGTGAGCACCGGGTTTTCCGATAGGTTGAGTTGACAAACAGCGGGACAAGAGGCAGTTTGGGCTCGTCGTTGCTGTGTGAACAACCAGTACAAGCGACCCCAGTCTTGCCCCTTCATCGGAACCTGCCCGTTCATCACGATGAAGGTGGCGGCCCAGACACGGTTGCCGTGCCGGGCAGGCCGGAATTGCCCAGCGTTGACGCGGGCAGACCGGCGGGAGCGGGGTGGCGGTAGGTGTTCGGGCACGGTGACGACGCGATGCGCAAGAGCGGCGCGGGGCACAGGCGGCACGCAGTCCCACGGGACGGCGGACGGGCCCACCCCACATGCGATCTCACGGAGGGATCGCACGGCATCCGGGCAGCCGCACCGGATGCAGCCGGAAACCGAGAGGGCGCGTCGGCAACGAAATGGAGTCCGATCATGAACGTTACCCTTACCATCACCGGCAGAAGCTGCGACCTGGCCCTGCACCCCGTTTCGCCGCGTACGGCGCTGGCCATTCGTGCCAAGGGGCGCAAGATCTACGCCGAGAAGTACATGGACTTCTGGCGGCGCGGCAACACCCGCAATTTCGGCATGCGCATCGAGGCCGACACCACGGTGCAGCTCTCCCTCGACGGGTCCGAACAGACCTTCGACATGGGCGCACTGCTTGGCAACGTGTCCACCAGCATGAGCAACCTGTACCTTGACAGCAAGGCCAAGTACCTGGCGGTTATGGGCTTTGCCGAAGAAGTGTGCAGCTACACCTGGACCTGGAGCAACGTTGAAAGCTTCGATGCCGCTCGCTTCATGACCTGCATCACCGACTTCGGTCCGGTGCTGGGCAGCACCATGCGCGCCATCGACGAAGTGCGCTACGACACACTGTGTGCCGACGACTTCGCGTGGGGCAACCCTGGCGGCTTTACCCTCATCGACCCGGTGGTGCTGGACCTCGACCAGCTTCGCCGTGTGGCTCGCGCCGCGTAACGGGCGCCACGCCACCAACGCCTTCGGGCGCACAGTGACCGTCAGGGGGGAGCCGCAGGCTTCCCCCTTTTCTGTTGCCGGTTCAACGGACAGGCGCGGGGGCGGACTTGCAAGGGGCCTCGCGGGCATGCCACTATGGGCAACCAACGGGCCCCCGCCCGCCGCACACACGCCGCCCGAGCGGCACGCATCAGGCCCACTTGCGCCGCAACATCCCGCATTGCATGGAAGGTACGATGGAACTGCCTCTGCTTAAGGAATTCGTGGTCATCTTCAGCCTTTCGGTGGCTGTCATCTATTTGTGCCACTATGTGAAGGTGCCCGCCATCGTCGGCTTTCTGCTGACCGGCGTGGTGGCCGGGCCGCACGGCCTGGGACTGGTAAAGGCCGCGCACGAGGTCGAGATCATGGCCGAGGTGGGCGTGGTGCTGCTGCTGTTCACCATCGGGCTGGAACTTTCGCTGGGCGAACTGATGCGGTTGCGCAAGCCGGTGTTCCTGGGTGGGCTGGCGCAGGTGGCGCTGACCATCCTGGCCTTTGCGGGCGGGGCGGAACTGCTGGGCCTGCCGCACGGCACGGCGGCGTTCATCGGCTTTCTGGCCGCGCTGTCGTCCACGGCCATCGTGCTCAAGCTGTTGCAGGAACGTGCCCAGATGGACAGTCCGCACGGGCGCATCTCCTTGTCCATCCTGATCTTTCAGGACCTGGTCATCGTGCCCATGATGCTGCTGGTGCCGTTTCTGGCGGGCAAGGGCGGCGAGGCCGGGCCTTCTCTGCTGTTCACCATGGCCAAGGGAGCAGGCATCATTTTGCTGGTGTTCCTGCTGTCGCGCAAACTGGTGCCCGCGCTGCTGCACCGCATCGTGCGCACCCGCAACCGCGAAGTCTTTCTGGTTTCCACCCTGGCCTTCTGTCTGGCCATTGCGCTGCTTACCTCGTCCATGGGCCTTTCGCTGTCGCTGGGCGCGTTCCTGGCGGGGCTGATCATGGCCGAATCGGAGTACAGCCATAGCGCGCTGGAGGGCATCATGCCCTTCCGCGACGTGTTCACCAGCCTGTTCTTCATCTCCGTGGGCATGTTGCTGGACCTTGGCTTTGTCATCGACCATTTGCCGCTGGTCATCGGGGTGACCCTTTCCGTGCTGGCGGTAAAGTGCCTGCTGGGCGGCGGCGCTACCCTGATGCTGGGCTACCCCTTGCGCCCCGCGCTGATGGTGGGCCTGGCCCTGTGCCAGGTGGGGGAATTCTCGTTCGTGCTGGCCAAGGCCGGGGTTTCGTACGGGTTGTTCGACCGTAACGAGTACCAGCTGTTTCTGGCCGCCAGCATCATGACCATGGCGCTGACGCCGTTCCTCATCGCCGGAGCCCCGCGCATGGCCGACGTAGCCGTGCGCCTGCTGCCCGCCGGGGCGCGTCTGGCCCGGCGCGGCGAGGACGCGGCGGCGGAAGAGGCGGGCGGCGCGCACTGCGGCATGGACCTGACCAACCACCTGGTCATCGTGGGCTTCGGCATCGGCGGGCGGCACCTGGCCCGCGCGGCCAAGGCCGCTGGCATCGACTACACCATCCTGGAGATGAACCCGGACACGGTGCGCACCTTTGCGGCCAAGGGTGAACCCATCGCCTATGGCGACGCCTCGCACATCGCGGTACTGGAACACGCGGGAGCGTGCGCTGCGCGGGTGCTGGCCATCGTCATTTCCGACCCGGCAGCCGTGCGCAGCATCACCGACACGGCCCGCAAGCTGAACCCTTCGCTGCACATCGTGGTGCGCACCCGGTTCATCAGCGAAATTGCGGCGCTGCGCGACCTTGGGGCCAACGACGTGATTCCCGAGGAGTTCGAGACCTCGGTGGAAATCTTCACCCGGGTCATGAGCCGCTATCTTGTGCCCCGCGCCGAGATAGAACGGTTTGTGGAGGAAGTGCGCACCGAAAGCTATGACATGCTGCGCCAGGTGGACATCCGCACCGAGCCGCTGGCTGCGTTGTCCACCTACTTCACCGATTTCGACCTGAGCGCCATGACCGTGGAGCCCGGCAGCATGCTGGACGGCATGACCCTGCAACAGGCCGACCTGCGCCGCCTGCACGGGCTGACCCTGGTGGCGGTGAAGCGTGGCGAGGACGTGCTGCCCAACCCGGACGGCACCCTGCGCCTGATGGCCGGCGACGTTACCTACGTGTTCGGCCCGCATGCGGACATTGCGGCCAAGGCCGGACTGTTCGCGGCGCGACGGCGGGCCTGGGACACGGGCGAAGAGGAGCAGGGGCCTGGGCTGGAAGCCACGCTGGCCGATGGTTCCGGACCAATGGACGGCGCAGGTGAGACGCCGGGCGGCTCTGCTGCATCGGGCGGGACAACGCCCGGTGAAACGGCCTGATTCATGACGTACTGAAAAGACAGCCCCCGCGAAGAAGCTCTTCGCGGGGGCTGTTGTGTGCGGAATATTATCGAAAGGCCAAGGCGCAGGAGGGTCCGCCAAAGTAGGATTTTTGCCCGTTGGCAAGGAAAACGAGCCTGCCATAAGGGAGTATGCCTCAGCCGTTTGGCGAGTCTGCGAGCCTTACGGATGAGGACCGCAGCGCGCTCTTTCGTATTCGACCGAGCCTTAGCCGTTAGGCGAGCGCGCAGCGCGAGTCTTACGGATAAGGACAGCAAAGCCATGGCAGGTGGCGTTTGACGCCGCCAACGGGCAAAAAGACACTTTGGCGGCTATCCCTCGCGCAGGGCGGAGATGAGCCGCTGCAACTCCTCGGCCTGCGCGGCAAGGCCGGAAATGGCCGACTCGGCCCGCTCCATGCCCTCGGCGGTGCGGGCGGCCACCTGATTCACCTCGCCCACGGCGCGGCCCACCTGTTCGCTGGCGGCGGACTGCTGCTCGGCGGCGGTGGCGATGGAACCCACCTGGTCGGCGGTGCCGGTGACGATGGTCACGATGCGGTCCAGGGTGTCGCCCGATTCGCGGGCCAGCCCCACCGATTCGCGCACCGCCTCGCCCGCCTGCCGGGCGCCGTCGATGGACCGCGCCGCACCGTCCTGAATGGCCCGGATGGCGTTGCCCACCTCGTGGGTGGCCTGCATGGTCTTTTCGGCCAGCTTGCGTACTTCGTCGGCCACCACGGCAAAGCCGCGCCCGGCGTCACCGGCGCGTGCCGCCTCGATGGCCGCGTTCAGGGCCAGCAGGTTGGTCTGGTCGGCAATGTCGCTGATGACGCCCAGCACGCTGCCCACCGCGTCGGTGCGCTGGCCAAGGTCGCCCATGAACGATTCCAGTTCCTCGGTGCGGGTCCGGATGGCGCTGATGGCGTCCACCAGCCGCGTCACCGACCCGGCCCCTTCGGCGGCGCGGGTGCGCGCCTCGGACGCGCTGTCGGCTGCTTCCGCCGCGTTGCGGGCCACGTCGGTGGATGCGGCGTTCATCTCGTCCATGGCGGCGGCGGTTTCGGTGGCGCGGGCCGACTGCATGCGCGCCCCGCCCGCCGCCTCCTCCACCTGGGTGGCCAGCACCCCGGCAGATGCCGCCACCTCGCGGGCAATGCCCACGGCCTGGGCGGCAACGGCGGCGATCTTCTCGTTCTTGGCGCGAATGTCCGCCTCCTGCCGCCGGATGGTGGTCAGGTCGAAATACAGGGTGAAGGCCCCGGTCTGGTTGTTGTCCAGGTCGAACACCGGGTTGGCGTTCACCTGCAGGATGTGTTCACCGCCGTCGCCGGCCACGGTCATTTCGCCTTCCACGCGGGTGCGGGTTTCCAGCGCCTCGTCCGAACGGGTGCGGCGGCTGGCATCGCCAAAGAAGAATTCGCCCACCCGCTGGCCGTGGTAGTCGGCGGGTTTGCCAGGCTTGCCCGCCAGATCCAGCAGGATTTGCCCCACGAAGGTGATGCGGCCCGCGTTGTCCAGCGTCATGCACGGGAAGGTGCGCGAAATGGCGTCCAGAATGCCCTGTGCAAAGCCCAGGCGGTCTTTCAGCCGGGCCACCATGTTGCGGATGGAACCGCGCAGGGCGTCCAGTTCCGCAGGAAAGCTGCCGTCGATGACCGCGTTGAAGTCGCCCCCGGCCACGGCCTCGGCATAGGTTCCAAGGCGGTCGATGGGGGTCATGATGCGCGCCACGATGCGGAAGGCCACGGCGCAGGCGGCGGCCAGGAACACCCCCAGCGCGATGACGGCGGCCCCGGCCATGCGGGAGCCGATGGCCGAGGTCATGCTTTCCACCTCGGCACTGGCGGCAAGCGCCTCGGCAGAGTCCATCTGGGCCACCAGCGCCCAGCGGGTACCCAGCACCTGCACCGGCTGCCATGCAGCCAGCACGGCGCGCCCGCGCGGGTCGGTGGTCAGGGCCTGGCCGGTATTGCCTTCCAGCGCGGCGCGTACGGCGTCGGTATTCACCTTGTCGCGCAGCACGTCCAGTTCGTCGGGCGAGGTGCGCAGCGAGGTGCGCAGCAGCCCGTCCGGACCCACCAGATAGGTTTCGCCGGTCTTGCCAAGGCCGAAGGCTTCGAACCGCCCGCCGGACAGCATCAGGCTGTTCAGTTTTGCCGCAGGCAGGCTGAAGGCCAGCACCGCCACGTACTTGCCGCCCTTGCCGCCATCGAATACCGGAGTGGCGACGAAGGCGCGCGGGGCGTTGCCCGCAGGCTCGTAGGGGGCAAAGTCGCTGTGGGCCACCTCGCCCGCGCGGCCCGCCTTGCCTGCGGCGTCGGCGGTGCGGAACACGGCGGCAAGGCCGGATTTGGAGAAGGGGCCATCGGAGACGCGCTGGGCAAAATCGAGGTTCTTGCGCACCGAATAGAGCACCCGCCCGGTTTCCGGGGCCAGCAGCAGCACGTCGGCATAGCCGAACCGCTGGGCAAAGTCGCGGAAGGCCGGGTGAAATTTCAGGTGGTTGTCCACGTAGCCGCAGATGAGGTCGGCTGGTTCGTCCAGCTTCTGTCGTTCGCCGGGGGCCGCCGGATTGCGGCGGATGTAATGTTCCCACAGCAGTTGGGCGTTGGGATCGGTGGGCACGTAGTCGGCTGCGGCGCGGGGGGCGTAGCCGGGCGCGGCGGCGGCGTGGCGGGCAAAGGCGTTCCAGCCCAGAAAGGCGGGGCCGGCCATGGCCTCGGCCAGGGCCGGGCGCAGGGCGGCCAGCGCATCCGGGGGTGTCTCGGATTCGTGGCGCACCAGGTCCACGTCGTAGGCAAAGGCCAGGCTGGCGTCGATGGCCGTGCGGTCACCCGCGTACACGGCAAGCTGGTCGGCCACCAGTTCCATCAGGTCGGCCACCTGGGCCGACTTCACGCCGCGCAAGGTGGCCAGCTGATCCTGGGCCCGTTCCTGCAGGGCGGCGGCGCTGGTGCGTCCCACCTCGTGCATGCCGCCCGCGCCCACCCACCACAGGGTGGCCGCGATGCCGAAACCGCTGGCCGCCAATACCGAAAGAAACCCCAGAAGCAATTGCCGTTTGAGGGTCATGACCGCACCTCGATCCCTTACCGTCATACCTGACGCTGCACAGTGAAACAGGTCCCGGACACGGGCATGGTGACCCTTGTCCGGCGACCGCGCGCGATTCCCCACTGATCCGGCGCGGTGGCTGGCGCGGGGCTGCCGGGTTGCGGCCCCTTGCGCCACGTACGCCCGGCGATGCGGGCGTACGGAGCGGGCGGCGCGGTGTGTTCGTCCTGAAGTCCGGGGTGCCGCCCACGGGAGCACCGTTCACATTTTCAGGGGTGATGTCAAAGCGGGAAAGGGGTGCTGCTATGCGAATATTGTCAAATGCTGCACGCCGGAGTGGTGGAAAGTTGTAAAAAAGTGGGAGCCGCGGGCTGTTGGGTGAACGGGCACGCCGACAACGCAACGGGCGGACAGGCTTTCGCCCGTCCGCCCGGAACATGCGCATGCAGCAGTGCGGCACGGTGCCGCGCGTTGCCTACAGCTTCTTGACTTCCGTGTACCAGCCGCCTGCCTGTTCCAGCAGGCCGTACAGGCGGCCCACCAGCGCGTGCGGGTCGGCCAGGTAGCCTTCCAGCAGCAGGCTGGCCTCGAACAGTTGCAGGGTGGCGCTTTCCACCATGGGGTCTGCCGGGTCTGCCTTGTGGATGCGCAGCAGGTTGCGCAGGATGGGGTGGTCGCGGTTCACTTCCAGCACCTTTTTGGGGATGGATTCGTCGCGCTGCATGACCTTGAGCAGTTTTTCCATGGACGAGGTCACCGCGCCGTCGGGGCTGACCAGGCAGGCCGGGCTGTCGGACAGGCGGTGCGACACGCGCACCTCGGTCACCTTGTCGCCCAGCAGGTCCTTCATGCGGGCCAGCAGCGCGTCGAACGCGGTGGCGTCCGATTCGGCCAGCGGTTCCGCCTCCTTGCGTTCCTCCACGGTGGGGAAGGCGTCCAGGGTGGCGGCGTCGGCGTGTTCCACGGCCTTCAGGGCAAAGTCCTTGTAGCTGCCCAGCGCGTCCATGACGAATTCGTCGATGGGCTCGTACAGGAACAGCACCTCCAGCCCCTTCTTGCGGAAGATTTCCAGGTGCGGGTTCAGCCGGGCGGCTTCGCGGTTGGGCGCGGAGATGTACCAGATGTCCTTCTGGCCTTCACGCGCGCGCCCGATGTAGTCGTCCAGCGAGGACAGGCCCTTGGCGTCGTCATGGTGCGAGGAGTTGCAGCGCAGCAGGCCCGCGAACTTTTCGCGGTTGGTCCAGTCGGTGTGGCCCAGCTTGAACACCTTGCCGTGGCTGCGCCAGAATTCCGCGTACTTGTCCGCGTCGGACGCGGCCAGCTTTTCCAGATGGCCGAGCACCTGCTTGGTCACCGTCTGGCCGATCTTGCGGATGACCACGTTCTCCTGCAGCGTCTCGCGCGAGATGTTCAGGGGCAGGTCTTCCGTGTCCACCACGCCCTTCACGAAGCTGAGGTATTCCGGCAGCAGGTCCTTGTTCTCGCGCTGGATGAGCACCCGGCGCACGTACAGGTCGAGCCCCCAGCGGTCGCGGCCCATGCCGAACAGCTCCTGTCCGTGCGGCGGTACGAACATGAGCGCGGTGAACTGCACCGGCGCGTCCACGGACACATGGATGGTTTCCAGCGGAGCGCCGCTGTCGAAGGTGAGGTACTTGTAGAAGTCCTCGTACTGCTGCGCGGTGACCGAGAACTTGGGTTCGCGCCACAGGGCCGGGGTGGTGTTTACCCGTTCGCCCTCGACCATGATGGGGAAGGGCAGGAAGTTGGAGTGGGTGCGCACGATGGCTTCCAGCCGGTGGCGTTCCAGAAATTCCGCCGCATCTTCCTTGATGTGCGCCTCTATGACCGTACCGCGCGTGGGGGCGTCGGCATCGTTGGCCGCTTCCACCTCGGTCACGCTGAACGAGCCGGAACCGTCCGATTCCCAGATGTGGGCGGACGCGCCGGGCTGGCACGAGCGCGAGGTGACCTTTACCGTGTCCGCCACCATGAACACCGAATAGAAGCCCACGCCAAAGCGGCCAATGATGGATGCGGCGTCCGTGGGGGCTGCGGAAGATGAGGGCGCGGTCTCTCCGTCGGCATCGCCTGTGGCGGCGTCGGCTTTGGCGCTGCCGTTAAGGCCCTGCCCCATCCCGTGTTCCGCCATGAACCGTTCCGAGCCGGACCGGGCGATGGTGCCCAGGTTGTCGATGAGTTCCTGGCGGGTCATGCCCACCCCCGTATCGACAATGCGCAGGATGCGCGCGTCCTTGTCCACGGTGATGGTGATGTCCAGCGGCAGGTCGGGCGCGGTAACGGCATCGCCCCGGCTCTGGAAGAAGCGCAGCTTGTCCAGGGCGTCGGATGCATTGGAGACCAGTTCTCGCAGGAAAATCTCGCGGTTGGTGTACAGCGAGTGGGTGATGATATGCAGCAGTTTCTGCACTTCGGTGCGGAATTCATGGGTCTCGTGCGCGGCGGCGGTCATCGTTTCCTCCTGTGAAAGCGTGGTCTGGTGAACGGCAAGGGTGCGCCCGGCAGGCCTTTGAAGGCCGGGCATGCCCGAATGTTGTACAATTGTTCCGTGTCGTTGCGACAGGAAAATTCCCTGAGCAGATAGTGCCGGAGCGGCGCGTGTCAAGGCGGATGGGGCAGGGAAGTGCAAACGCGCACTGCCGGGCCCCTACGATACACGGTCCGCCCGCTGTGCGCGAACGGCCCGTGAACGGTCGGGACTGATGTGGGGGGATGGGAGCGGAGTGGCACGGCGACGGCCCGCCTGTCTCCCATTGCCGAAGAGAGACTACGCTGTCAGGGCGTCCAGCTTGAAGCGCACGCGCAGCACGCCGTTCTCGAAGTCGTGCGAGATGATCCGGAAGGCGCCCACCTCTGCCGTATTGGTCACATGGGTGCCGCTGCACGGACAGGCGTCGAAATCGCCCACCTGCACGATGCGCAGGGTGTCACCCGCGTCGTCCGGCAGGCGGCCGAGATCGAAGCGGCTGGCAGCTTCGGTGCGGTCCATGTCCACGGCGGTGACCGGAAGGTTGCCGGACAGCACGCGGTTCACCTCGGCTTCAATGGCGCGGGCTTCCGCGTCGTCGAGCTGGTGGCCGAAGCGATAGTCGCACTTGGATTTCTTGGGGTTGATGTGGGCGCTGAAGCAGCGCCCGCAGCCGTAACGGGCCACCATCACGCCGTTCAGGACGTGTTCGGCGGTGTGCATGCGGGGGGCTTCGTCCTTGCTCATGATGGGCTCCGTGGGTGTTGCGGTTGCCGGGCGTTCACGCGGGTGGCGCTTGTGCCGGGCATGGGGTACCTGTGCGGAATGCCTGCGAGGGCGGCAGTGCCCGCTTTTTCTGACGTATGGAAACATGGTCCGGCCATCGCGCCGGGCGAAGATACAGGAGATGCCGCATGGATTTCAAGGCGCTGGCCGATCTGGTGGAAAATGGATTGCCGTTTCAGAAGCTGCTGGGCATCCGGGTGGCAGAGATGGAGGCGGGGCGGGTGAAACTGTTCATTCCGTATCGCGAGGAACTGGTGGGCGATACGCGGCGGCCAGCCCTGCACGGCGGGGTGATATCGTCGTTGGCCGATGTGTGCGCCGGATTTGCGGTGTGGACCAAATGCCGTATCGACGACCGCATCGCCACCATCGACCTGGTCATCGACTACCTGCGGCCCGCGTCCGCCAGCGACCTGTATGCCGAGGCCACCGTGAAGCTGCTGGGCAACAGGGTGGGCAACGCGCAGGTGGTCATCTGGTCCGCCGACAGGCCGGACCGGTATGTGGCCGAGGGGCGGGGGGTGTACAATATCCGGCAGGGCTGAGTCAGTTGCGCACTCCGTCCTTTCGCCCTCCGGCGTCGTCAGATTTCGCCTTTTGCTCCGGTCACGTACGATAAGAGTACGTTCCCTTCGCAAAAAGGCTCATCTTCCTTGCCGGAGAACGAAAATCCTGTCGTGCGCTTGCGGAAGCCACTCCTTGGGCTGCTTTTTGCGCAGGAGACGCTTTGGCGGGGCAGCCGGGGAGCTCGGGACAGCTCCCTAGTTCGACAGTGAATGCTCCTGCACGCGGGGGCCGCCCGCGCCGGGCGCGCCTGCCGGGGCCGGGGTGTGCGGCGGCACCACGATCTGCTGGCCCGGCTGCGATTCCACGAAGTTGGAGGGCGCCTTGTCGGTGCTGCGGTCCGGGTCGAAGCCCAGCACCTTGCTGCGCGCCTTGCCCACCACCAGGGTGCATTCGCCGTTGGCGCAGTCGCGGATGGCCAGCAGGGTGGGCTTCAGCACGCCCGTGGGGGCCACGTTTTCCACCACCAGATAGTATTCGCGCGGGCCGGACCCGAACAGCGGGGTAACCGTGCAGGTCACCAGCCAGTCGTTCACGCCGTCGCCGTTCCAGTCGGTGATGGCGGTGAGCGATACGGAAATCACGTCCATGCCCTGGCCCAGGGCAAAGCCCACCTTGCCGATGCGCACGTTGTCGTCCGGGGCCGCGGAATCCGCGAATGTCTCGCCCGCAAGGCCGTTGCGCGCCTCTGCCGAGCGAAAGCGCATGGACAGGCGGCGGTACAGTTCTTCGCCGTACGAGGCGGGGCGGTATTCGCGGTTGTCGCGGATGGCCGCCTCCATGTAGTTGCCCTCGGCATCCAGAAGGTTGCGGCGCACCATCTCGTCGCGCAGGTAGACGGCGTAGTTGCGGAACATGTCGGGGCGCACCACCTCCACCGGTTGCAGGGCGCAGCCGGAGGCCAGGGCCAGCAACAGCAGCAGCGGAACAAGGACGGCAAGGCCGCGCGGAGCGGCGGAACGCTGGGCGGTACGGGTGCGGGTACGATGCATGGCAAGTGGTGCCCGGCGGGCGTTTTGGGGTGTCCGGCGCGGCGCGCCACGGGGGATGGGGACGGCTACGGCTTTTTCAGGATGGCCCTGATGGTGGCTTCGTCGGCGGCCTTGCGCGCCGCCTCCTGCGAGGCGGGCAGAATCTGTTCGCGCAGCAGCTTGTCGAGGAAGACGCGTGCCTCTTCGCCGGTACGGACCACCGGCTGGCCGATGCCCCGGTATTCGTCCAGCGACAGCAGCCGGGCCTGCAACAGCCCCTTGGGCGCGGGGTCTTCCACCACCAGCCAGTAGCCCAGATAGAAGCCCTCGTCGTGCGGGGTCTTCTGGGTGAGCAGCACCAGCCAGTCGCGTACGCCGTTGCCGTTCCAGTCCATGGTGGCGAAGACCACCAGCGTGTTCACGAGGTCGGTCGAATGGACGTTGAGCGAGGTACGGTCCAGTGCGCTGACGGTCCACTGTTTGGGCGAGGCGAAGGTGCGCCGCGAATCGTCGGTAAAACCCAGCAGCAGCGAGGGGAACGCGCGCAGGTTCAGGCGCAGGGCCAGTTCAAGTCCGCACGATTCCGGCTGGTAGTCCTGCGGCAGGATGTCGCCGGAAGGTTCGGCCCGGCCATCGGGCAGCACCACCAGCCCCGCGCGCTGGGCGGCGTCGGGGTGGCGCTGGGCGAAGGACGCCAGCAGAAAGCGGTCCAGCACCTGCACCGGCACGGGGCCGGGGTAGATGCGCTCCGGCTGGGGGCTGGCGTAGGGCTGGGCGCCGTCGTCGGTGATGCGCGGCGCGCAGGCGGACAGCAGCATTGCCAGCGACAGGGTCAGCAGGCAGAGCAGCCCCGTTGCGCCCGGAGCAACCGACGCCGGTGGCAGGGCGCGGAAGCGGCGCGCAATGGCTATGCAGATGGCGGGGCGCGCCGTGGTGCGGACGGGCATGGAATCCTCCGGATATGACCGCATGGAGCGGTTGCACCCGCGTCTTATGACCGCCCCGTGCGGCTGTCAACGGACATTTGCGGGGCCGGGCGGGGGGGCAAACGGCACGCCCCGCATGAGCCGCCATGGGGCGGACACGCGGGGCTGCGGAGAGATGCCGAGCAGGTTGCCCATGCTTCGGCCACCCGTCGGTCCGCAGGCGTCCGGACAGGGGACTGGCGAACGGTGGGGCGCTCGGGGCGCGCCGGGTGGACTGTGGTGCCGGGTGCGTCTAGCCGAAGGGGTTCAGCGACTTCAGGCCGAAGCCCACGGCCTGGGCCGGTGCGGCAAGGGGGCGGCCTTCCTGCAGGTCGGACAAGGCCTTGGCCAGTTGATCGGGACAGGAGGTCGGCTTGCTGCCGCAGGTGATGCCCGTCAGCTTGTCGATGGCGTCCTGCACCGGCATGCCGTCGAGCAGGCGGCCAAGCGCTTCGAGGTTGCCGGGGCAACCCCCGGCAAAGCGCACGTCGCGCAGCACGCCGTCGCGCACGTCGAACTGGATCTGCTTGCTGCAAACACCGCTGGGAACATGAACATGCATGGCGATACTCCGTGGCGCGCCGGTGGTCCGGACGCCGGATTGCTGGTGTGGCCTGACGGTCTGAACGGGGTCGGCGTCAGAGATAGGCCCGGCGCGCCGCACTGTAAAGGGGGCGACAGGAACGGCGTCCCCGGCTTGACGCGCCCGCAGGGGCGGACTATCTACTCACTCAGCAAGGGGAGTAGCCAGCAAGGGCAACGTCAACAGCATGGCGCACGCGCCTGGCGTTGCCGTTGGGACGGACCCGCAAACCGGACCAATTGGCGAGACCTTCACGGCAGGAATGCCGGAGGTCTCGCCTTTTCTTTTTGGCCTCTGGCGATATGTTGAATTCTCAAACAGTATCGAGAGGTTGGCTGTGAGACACGCGTTTCGCGACTGGTACCCTTTCCTGCTGGCCGTGCTGGCCACGCTGCCGGGCCTTGCCATGCGCGCCCTGCACCCCGAAATCAGTCCCCTGGTCATGGCCGGGCTGACCGGTGGGGCCATTCTGGCCGCGTCGTTCATGCTGATGTGGGCCTGCGAGGTGGCGCAGCTGGACATTCCCCAGACGCTGGCCCTGGCGGTGGTGGCGCTTATCGCCGTGCTGCCCGAGTACGCCGTGGACATGTACTTTACCTGGATGGCCGGGCAGCACCCCGAAAGCGACTATGCCCACTACGCCATCGCCAACATGACCGGGGCCAACCGCCTGCTCATCGGCGTGGGCTGGAGCGCCATCGTGCTGGTGTGCTGGATGCGCTTCCGCAGTGCGGTGGTGGTGGAAAGCGAACGCCGCACCGACCTGGTGTTCCTGGCCATGGCCACGGCGTATGCCTTCGTCATTCCCATCAAGGGTTCGCTGGCGTGGTACGACGGCGTGGCGCTGGTGTCCCTGTATGTATGGTACATCTGGCTGGTTTCGCGCAGGCCCTGCACCGAGTTCGAGGCCGAAGGCCCGGCGGAGGTGCTGGCCGGACTGCCCACCGGCAAGCGCCGCATGGCCACCCTGTCGCTGTTCCTGTTTGCCGCCGTGGTCATCCTGGCCGATGCGGAACTGTTCAGCGAAAGCCTGGTGGCCTCCGGCAAGGTGCTGGGCATCAACGAATTCCTGCTGGTGCAGTGGCTTGCGCCCATCGCCTCCGAGGCGCCCGAGTTCATCGTGTCGCTGATGTTCGCCATGCGCGGGCATGCCAGCATCGCGCTGGGCAGCCTGATTTCGTCCAAGCTGAACCAGTGGACCCTGCTGGTGGGCATGATTCCCGGCGTGTACGCGGCCTCGTCCGGCTCCATGCACCCGCCCATTCCCATGGATTCTCACCAGATGCACGAAATACTGCTGACGGCGGCACAGTCGCTCTTCGCCATCTGCCTGCTGCTGCGCATGCGCATCGGCATGCGCGGGGCGCTGGTGCTGTTCGGCCTGTTCCTGGTGCAGTTCATCTCGCCGTTCATCCAGGTGCCGGTGGAACAGGCCATGGGCTTGCCGCACATTCCCGACCGGCTGCACATCTGGTTCAGCCTGGTGTACGTGGTGCTGGCAGGCGGCATGCTGCTGCTGCGCCCGCGCACCCTGCTGGACCTGCGCTACGGCTTTCGCGTGTAGCCAGCGCGCCGCCAGCGGCGCGCTGGACGACATGACCTGATCCTTCGCGGCCCGTCGCGCCCTTGGCGCGGCGGGCCGCTCGTGCTAGAGACGAGCCATGAACGACCGTAAACGGTTTTTTGCGGAATCGGGCCTGCGTGTCCAACGTCGCCGGATGTTGGCGGGCTTGCTGATGGGGCTTGCCGCCTTGTGCGCGAGCCTCATGCCCCTGTGGCTGCCGGATTCCGTGCGAGCCGCCGAGCCCGGCGCGGGGCGTGACGACGAGTCTTCCATCACCCTGCGCGAGGACGATTTCGACATCGACGTGCGCTACCCGCGAATGGGGCAGGCCGCCGTGGACGACGATCTGGCCCGCTGGGCCGCGCATGTCGTGGCCGCATTCCGGCAGGGGCTGGCCGAACCCGAAACCGGGGCCGAGCCGGTGAACGGCATGGCGGACGCCAACGCCCACCATTTCGTCAATGAACTGAAGGTGACCTACGAGGTAACCCGCGCCTCGGCCCGGGCGGCCACGGTCACCTTCAGCATCTGGACCTACACCGGCGGCGCGCACGGCAATCTGGACGTCATCACCCTGAGCTACGACATGGACTCGGGCGCGCGGCTGACACCGGAGGACATCTTTGCGGACGCCGAGGGCGCGCTGGCCCTGCTGGCCTCGTACTGTTACGACGCGCTGGCGGAATCCCTGGGCGACGACCGGGCCGAGGACATGCTGCGCAGCGGCACCAGCCCGGACGTGGACAACTACGCCAGCCTCGCGCTGACGCCGGAAGGGGTGCGGGTGCATTTTCCGCCGTACCAGGTGGCGCCATGGTCGGCCGGGCCGCAAATGGTGGACGTGCCGCTGGGGGTGCTGATCGACGCCGGGCCAAGGCTGGAGTTGTGGGGCGTTTCCCGCTAGTCGGAACGAAGAAGGGATGCCGAAGGGCCGGAACGCAGTGCGCGTTCCGGCCCTTTTCATGTATCGTGCACGGTTGCGTTGGCCGGAGAGTCCGGGGGCAGCCGGGTTGCGCCGGTCGGTCAGGTCAGCGCCGGTCGGTCAGGTCAGCGCCGGTCTGGCAGGTCAGCGCCGGTCTGGCAGGTCAGCGGCAGTCTGGCAGGCAGGCCAGTGGGCTTAGCCGGTAGCCGTCAGGCACGCCCGTGGCAGTCTGGCAGGTCGGATCGGGTGCACAGGGTGAGCACCGCGTCGCATATGCGGGTGCCCGCCGGGCGGGCCAGCACCGCCCCACCGGGAATCACCGCCGCGCGGCGGAATCCCAGCCGGGTGACGAAGGCAAGGGCGTGGCGGTAAGGCGTGGGGGTCAGTCCCACCAGGGTATCCAGCAGGTGCGGTGCGGGGCGTCCGTCCGGAGCGGGGACCGGCGCGGGGGCCTGCGCATGCAGCAGAAACCGCACCACCAGATGCCCGATTTCTTCGGCGCGGTGCAGCCCGGACCGCAGCACGCAAAAGTGGATGCGCGCCGCTCGGCCGCAAAAGCCGTCCACCCAGCACAGGGCCAGCGGGGTGTGCGCCGCCTGCACCAGGTAGCACCATGCCCGGTGCGGGGCCAGCAGCCCGCGCAGGTCCGCGGCGCAGCGCACGCCGCCGTCGTGGAACACCACCGATGCCAGCCCTTCTTCGTGCAGGATGTCCCACAGCCGATCCAGTTCCTCGTCGGTGACCGGGGCCGGGTGGGACGGGTGGCGCGAGCGCAGCACCAGCGGGGGCAATGGCGATGCCACAGGGCTGGCGGCGGCGGAGCGAGAAGGATGCGCGGTCCGGGCAATTCGTGTGACCTGCGACGCCGGAAGGGACGATGTGGCGCTATCCATACAGTGGATACTCCATGTTTCCGGTGTCGTCCGCGCTTCCATGGCCGCAGAAGCCTGCGCCGTGCCCCGCGTGGCCGAACCCGCCGGAATCCGGGTCCGGGAATTCCGCGCCCAGGTCCGGGTCCAGGATGCGGGCCAGGCAGTCCAGCATGTCGTCGTGCCGGGACACGGGAAAGGCCAGGTACTCCTCGTCCACGAATTCCCGCGCCAGGTCGCGCCGCTTGCCCTCGGCGTCCATGAACGGCAGGCGGTGCGGCAGCAGCATGCGGCCCTGCTCGAATTCCGGCACCAGCCTGCGGATGCGGTCCTTCTTGGGCATGGGGCCGCCCAGGGGGGTGATGTCGAAGCGGTAGTTGCGGCGTTCCTGCTCGGTGCGCACATGCTCGATGTCGGCCTGCATGCCGTACTTTTCGTAGCCCGTGACCAACGGCCTCCACGTGCGGTGCAGGCGGAACAGCGCGGCGGCCCGGCCCGTAAGGTTCAGCCGGTCACGCACCCCGTCCAGCAGGTAGCGGTTGCCGTCCGGGGCCAGCCCCACCACCAGCATCACCGTGTAGTCGCTGCCCTTCTTGCGTTCGCCCGCCGGGTCCACCAGCAGGTAGCGGTTGCAGTGGCCCCAGCGGGCCAGGGGAGATGCGCGGTCCGCGTGGCCGGTCTGGTTTCCTGCGCCGGATGCATAGCGGCGCAGCCATTCGGCGCGAAAGCCTTGCGCCGTGTCGGCGGCGGGGTTCAGCAGCATCTGGCAGCCGAACACGTACGGCCCCATCTGGCGGCGCTTTTCGGCCAGCGCCGCCGGAGAAAGCAGCACCGGGGGGCCGTCGGGCGCGCCGGTGGCCGTGGCGGGGTGGATGCGCGGTGTTGCCGCCCCCCGTTCGAGGATGATGCGCCAGGTGTCGTTGAAGTGGTAGCGGGTGCCGATATAGCGGCGGCGGCCTGCGCCGCTGGCGGACGGGGTGTTGCCTGCGCTGGCAGGGGCGAGGGCGTCGCCGGGCAGGCCTTTGTCGCCCACGCGGGCGGTATCGTCGTTCTGCGCGCCGGTTTCCCCGTCCGTTTCGCTGCCCCTGTTCCGGTCTGTGGCGCCGTCGATGACACTGCCAGGGACACTGTCGGGGACAGTGTCGATGATCTCGCAGGCTCCCCCGCTGGCCCCCAGATTAAGTGACAGCGCCCAGCACTCCGTGACCTTGGCGATCATTTCCGGGGTGGTCACCGATTCGCGGGTCACCACGTCGTCGTAGACCAGCAGGCGAAAGTGCTTGCCCGTGGGTTGTCCGTCCACCAGTCCCCACGCCTCTACGGTTGCCTCCTTGGGGTTGCCCCGGCGACGCACCACGATGCCCTTGTCCAGCGACCATACCGGGGCCTGCCGCCGGGGCGCGGCCCACAGCACGTCGGGGTACAGGCGCTTGAGCAGGTCGTTGTGCTCGAACTCGTGCTTGATCTGGCCCAGGAAATCCTTGGCCACGGGGCGCGAGTGGGAAAAGATGCCCACCGTGATTTCCGGGTCGTTCAGGATGTCGCGCACGGTCTGGCCAAAGGTGATGATGGTGGATTTGTAGTGTTCGCGAGCCCACAGGTCCAGGTGACCGTCGGGCGCGGCCTGCACTTCGCGGCAGCGCTCGAACAGCCAGTCGCGGTCCATGTCGGACCGGCCCATGAGCCGGGTGAGCAGATAGAACAGGTCGCGGCGGCCCAGTTCCGCCTGCATTGCGGCCAGGGCGGCGGGGCCGCACCGGGCGGCGTCGGCGGCAAGGTCGGCGTACAGCGCGGCGGCGTCGCGCCGCGTGGGGGGCGGCATGGTTGCCGTGCGGGGAACCATGGGGGTGACCATGGGCGGGGCAGGCATGACGGGAACGGACATGTTGGAACATCCTCCGGTGCAGGTGTGGCTGCGAACAACGCGGTTCGCGGCGCACACCCTACACGGGGGGAAACGGGCGACGATGGCCGCGCGGGGGCCGCAGCAGGGTGGCGCGGGCATCCGGAGGGGGTGCGGCCATGACGTCCGTTCATGCCGGTCGTTGTGTCGGGGCGGTGGGGAGGAGTATGAAATGATCGCCGTGGCCGATGCGGAGGGACGATGGCAGGTTGCCACCCGGCGCGGATATGACGGTGTGTGCGCAGACGCACGGCGCCCGCGTCATGCCCGTGGCGCGTCCGTTTCGCGTGCGCGCCGTGCCCGTGTACGTCAGGGAATGGCTGCCGCCACATCGGCGCGGCGGAGTGTCTTGTAATCGCCATGCAAGTCTGCTAGGCAAGTCTAGAAAATTTCACGAATGCCGTGTGCGCGCCGCACAAGCCGGACCCGGAACGGTGCGGTTCCGGGCGGCGACGGCGACCCACAAGAAGGAGGAACACATGTACATGCTTCTGAACTGGCGCGCCCTGCGTCACATCGCCATGGTCATGGTGGCCGTCATGGGCCTGCTCAGCTTCGTGCCCCGCGTGGAAGCCGCCTTCGTTCCCAATGCCGGCATCATGGCCGGGGAACAGCGCTCCAGCGACGTCGGCACCGTGCAGAAGGCCCTGGAAAACAAGATGGTTTCCGAGCGCCTGCAGGCTCTTGGCTACTCTTCGGCCGAAGTGGAACAGCGCCTGTCCATGCTGTCCGACGCCGAACTGCACGACCTGGCCAAGAAGATCGACAACCTGACCCAGGGCGGCGACGGCTTTGGCTTCGTCATCGCCATCCTTGTCGTGATCCTGCTGGTGGTGCTGATCCTGCACTTTGCCGACCGCCGCGTGGTTGTCCAGTAGCCACACGCCCGCTTTGGCCCCGCCATCCGGACAGGCCCCCGCCTGCCCGGATGGCGAGGGCGCCATTTCGTCATGCCCATGAACATTTCGCCATTACTCCGCGCCGGTCGCCCGGCCCGCGTGCCTCGTGGTGCCGCCCGGTCCTTGGGCCGGTCCCTGACCTGGTCCCTGACCCGGTCCCCGACCTGGTCGCGGCTTTCGCGGTCGCTGGGGGGGCTGCTGCTTTGCGTCGCCCTGGCCTGCACGGGGTGCGTGCGCGGCCCCGGCACCCTCGCGCCGGACCCCACCCGCCCCGCTGCCGAGCGGGTCATCCCCGGCGTGCCGTTTTTTGCGCAGGAACAGTACCAGTGCGGCCCCGCCTCGCTGGCCGGGGTGTTGCGCCATCTGGGGCTTTCCGGCCCCCAGGCCGCGCCGGACGGCATTGCCGAAGCCATCTTTCGCCCGGGCATGCACGGGACGCTTTCTCTGGACCTTGCCCTGTACCCGCGCACCCTGGGGCTTGCCAGCCGCTGGTACGACGGTTCCGTGGCCGACCTGATGGCCGCCGTGGATTCCGGCCAGCCGCGCATTGTCATGGTGGACCACGGCTACGGACTGGTAAGCACCTATCATTTCATGGTTGTGGTGGGCTACGCGCCCGACGCGGTCATCGTGAATTCCGACCGCACCCCCCTGCAACGGCTGTCGTGGGCTTCTTTCCTGCGCACCTGGGACCGCACCGACCGCTGGACGCTGGAAATCCGGCGGCAGGAACCGGCCCCCGCGCCCGCCCCGTAGCCCGAACCGTCACGGGAGGTTCCATGCCGGACACCACGCCCCTTGCCGTTATCCCCGCTTCCGCTCCCGTTTCCGCCGACTTTCGGTCCGCCCTGGCCACCGGCATGGCGCGCGCCATGTTGCCGTGCCTGTTGCTGGCCCTGTTGCTGGCCCTGTTGCTGACCGGGTGCGCCCTGCCGCGCATCGGCATCTATCAGGATCCGTTGTCCGGCCAGGAACATCTGGAACTGGGCCGCGCCTACGAGCAGAAGGGAGAGCTGGATCTGGCCCGGCGCGAATACGCCGAGGCCGTGCGCGACGACGTGCCCCAGGCCCATCTGTTCCTGGCCAACCTGCTGTTCCAGAAGGGCGAGATGGAGGAAGCGGAAGGCCATTACCGCAAGGCCATCCGCACCCTGCCCGAGGCGGAATCCGCCCCGGCGCGCAACAATCTGGCCTGGCTGCTGCTGACGCGCGGCGAAAAGCTGGAGGAAGCAGAGCGGCTGGCCGAAGAGGCCGTGCGCCTTGCCGACGACGCACACCGCCAGAGCTTCGAGGACACCCTGAACCAGGTGAAGGCCGCACGGAACAAGTAGCGTCCTTTCGAGTTCCCTGCGCCCCTGTGTCCCCGGATTCCCTGTACAGTTGACGCGAACGACGGCCCGCCGCAGCCCCATTGCCGCGACGGGCCACGGCGTTGGCGGCTGCGGCGTGTCGGCCTGCCCCTCTTGCCCCCCACGTCTGCCTGTCTCTCCTGTTCCCTCTGCCCCCGCGCGGCTCGGGCGGCCCGTTGCCGCCCGTTGCCGCCCGTTGCCATCGGCTGCTGCCCGCTCCGTCTTTTCTGCCTTGCCGTATCCCCGTCCCGTAGGCACTCCGTCCCATTGCCCCGTCACCCCCGTGGCATCTTGCCGCCACGTTTCGGTCGACGTCGCCGTTTTTTTCGCAAGGTTGGCGGGGCGGGCTTTTCCGCGCGCGTTTCATCTGGCAAGATACGTCATCGGATACTCTGCGGAGGCTGCATGACGGGTCTGGGCATTCGGGGCAAGCTGCTGGCCAGCTACATGCTGGTGTTCCTCGTGCTGTTGCTGTGCGGCGGCGCCGGTGCATACATCCATGCCCGCAATGTCGTGGAACAGGCCGTGGAGGAACGGCTGCACGCGGCCACCCAGTCCATTCTGGGCACAGTGCGCGTGGGCGCGGACCTTGCGGTGCGCAACTACCTGCGAGCCGCCTCGGAAAAGGCCCGCGACGTGGTGGCCCTGGAATACGAGCGGTACCGCTCCGGCGCCATCACCGAGGCGCAGGCCAAGACCAATGCCGCCGCCATCCTGCTGCGCATGACCATAGGCCGGTCGGGCTACATCTACTGCCTCACCTCCAACGCCACGCTGGCGGTGCACCCGGTGGCCTCCCTGCTGGGGCGCGACCTTTCGGAGTTCGAGTTCGTACGGGACCAGTCGCGCCTGCATGAAGGCTTTCTGCAGTATGAATGGCGCAACCCCGGCGAAACGCATGCCCGGCCCAAGGCGCTGCACATGACCTGGTTCCAGCCGTGGGACTGGATCATCTCCGCATCGGCCTACCGCGAAGAATTCCGCAACCTGCTGGATGTCGCCATGCTGCGCGACGCGGTGCTCTCGCACCGGGTGGGCGAAACCGGCTATGCCTACATCATGACCGGGGCGGGCGAACTGCTGGTGCACCCGGTCATGAAGCCCGGCGACATCGCCGACGCGCGCGACGACACGGGCCGCCGCTTCGTGCGCGAGATGCTGCAAAAACGGTCGGGCCGCATCGTCTATTCCTGGCGCAACCCCGGCGAAGACCGCTACCGCGAGAAGGTCGTGGTCTACGCCTATCTTGCGGACTACGACTGGATCGTGGCCGCATCCGGCTATACCGACGAGATTTACGCCCCGCTCGATCACATGCGCCGTCTGGCCCTGCTGTGGCTGCTGGCGGCCATCGGGGTGGTGGCGTTGGCCAGCCTGTATGCCAGCGCGGGCATCACCGGGCCGTTGCGGCGGCTGACCGAACGCGTGCGCGTGGGCGCGGGGGGCGACCTTTCGGTGCGCGTGGTGCCGGAAACCCACGATGAAATCGGTGATCTTGCCAACTATTTCAACAGACTGATGGGTAATCTGGAAGGGCATAGCCTGCGCATGGGGCAACTGGTGGAGGCGCGCACGGCGGAACTGACCCGCCTCAACGCCGACTATCTGGGTGAACTGGAACGCCGCGCCGCCACGGAAGAAGAAGCCCGCAGCCGTCTGGCCTTCCTGCAGGCGTTGATGAATGCCATTCCCAACCCCATCTATTACCGCGACTTCACGGGCCGCTTCGTGGACTGCAACGACAGCTTCGCGCGGGTGGTACTGGGCAGCGCGCGCGAGGACGTGCGCGGTCGTCCGCCGGGCGACTTTCCCGACGTGTATCCGGCGGACGTGGCCGATGCCGTGCTGCGTGACGACGACGAACTGCGCAACATGGGCGGCACGCGCTTTGGCGAGCAGACCCTGCGTTGCGCCGATGGGGCGGTGCGCCATTTCAGCGTGGTCAAGACCGTGTTCGCCGGGGGCACGGCGGGCGAGGGCGGCATCATCGGCGTGCTCACCGACCTTACGGCGCGCCGCCGGGCCGAGGAGGCGCGACGCCTGCTGGAACAGGCTGTGGAGAATTTTTCCGGAGCCCTGCTGATTCTGGATGCCGAAGGCTCCATCCGCTACGCCAACCCGGCCTTCGCGGCCATTACCGGCTGGCCGCGCACCGATGCGGTGGACCGCCGCCTGGCGGATATCGGCGCCGTGGAGACGACTGGCGGCAGCGCAGGCGGCAACGGGGACGCCGGGTTTGCCGCGCTGCTGGCGGCCCGCGCCCAGGGCAGGGCGTGGAGCGGGCGAGCCCGGCTGCGGCGGGGCGACGGCGCGTCGTTCGAGGCGGAATGCCGCCTGGCCCCCTTGCGGGACGGCGCGGGCACGGTGACCCATTTCGTGTGCACCATCGAGGACATCAGCGAGCGGCTGTTGCTGCAGGCCCAGCTGCTGCAGGCCCAGAAGCTGGAATCCATCGGGCAGTTGGCCTCGGGCATCGCGCACGAGATCAATACCCCCATCCAGTTCGTGGGCGACAACGCGCGTTTTCTGGGAACGGCGGCCAGCGCGCTGGCTGCGGCCATCGCCGGGTACGACGCGCTGCTGCGCCAGGCCGTGGAGGCCTGCGGCGGGGTGGGGGACGCGGCCTCCGGTGGCGGCGGGGGATTGCTGGCCGGGGCGGCGCGCCTGCGCGAGGAAACCGACGTGGATTTCGTGCTGGCCGAACTGCCCGTGGCCGTGCGCCAGGTGCAGGACGGGGTGGAAAGGGTTTCCGGCATCGTGCGGGCCCTGCGCGAATTCTCGCACCCCGACGCCGGGGGCAAGGTGCCGGTGGACGTCAACGCCGGGCTGGCCAACACGGTCACCGTGTGCCGCAACGAATGGAAGTACGTGGCCGAGGTGCGCCTGGACCTTGCGCCCGACCTGCCCCACGTGATGGGCCACGCGGGCGACCTGAACCAGGTGTTCATGAATCTTCTGGTCAATGCCGCCCATGCCGTTGACGACCGGTTGCGGGCCGAGGGCGCCGCACGAGCCGACGTGCAACCCGGAAGCCGCGACACGGCCCGCGACACCGCAAAGGGCGCGGATGCGGGCGTGGGCACGGAGACGGCGGAGCGGGCGCGGGGACACATTACCGTCACCACCCGGTTCGCGGACGGCGAGGTGGTGGTGCGCGTGCGCGACGACGGCACGGGCATCGCGCCAGAGGTGCTGCCGCGCATCTTCGACCCCTTCTTCACCACCAAGGAGGTGGGGCGGGGCACCGGCCAGGGGCTGGCCATCGCCCGCAATCTGGTGGTGAACAAGCACGGCGGGCGCATCGAGGTGGACAGTGAACCCGGTCAGGGGGCGGAGTTCATCGTGCATCTGCCGGTAGAAACGGCATAGGGCGAACGGAAGGGCGTCGAAAGACCGTGCTGCGGGGGCGGGTGGTCTTGATGATGGCTTGGGTGGCTGGATTGGCAGAGGCGCTGCTGGCGAAGGCAGGCTTGTGCCAAGTAGGCCAGGTCAGGCAAGGTCAGGCCAGCTGAGGCGGTCGAGGCCCGCCGAGGCCGGGACCGGTCAAAACTGGCAGAAACCGGGGGCAGGGAAAAGGAGCGGAGCGTGCAGCGTGATGGGTACCGCATGGCGTGGCCGTGGCCCGCGCCTGACTGCCGAAACTGCCCAGACTGGCGGAATTGGCGGAATTGGCGGAATTGGCAGAACTGGCGGACGGCGGCTGCCGAAGCCGAGCCCCCTGGCAGGACGCATGGTTGCGCGGGGCAGGCGGGGCAGGCGGGGCAGGCGGGGCGGCGTGTGGCCTTGCGCGTGCCCCGGGAGGTTGCCCGGCGTGCCGCGCGTGGTCTGGCGCGCATGGCGGCCTGCCTGGTCGCCAGCCTGTTCCTGTCGCTGCCGATGGCGGCGGTGGCCGCCCAGACGACTCCGATTCCCGCAGACCCGCTTCCGGCGGCCACTGCCCGGCAGGACTCCGTATGGGCAGGGCAGGCGGCGCGCCCCTCTGCCTCCGGGCTGGCCTTCGTCACCCAGCAGTATCCGCCGTTCAACTATCTGGAACGCGACGAGGGCACGGAACGCGTGGCCGGGCCCGTGGCCGAGATCATCGCCATGGCCTGCGAGCGCATGGGCGTGGGCTGCACCTTCCGCCTGCTGCCCTGGGCGCGCGCCCTGCAAGAGGTGCGCAACGGCACGGCGGACGGCATCTTCACCATCGGGCTCGTGCCGGAGCGCCAGCAGTGGCTGCATTTCTGCCCGCCGTTGCTGCGCGCCGAATACGGTTTTTTCGTGCGCATGGAAAATCCCCTGCGCTACGTCACCCCCCGCGACGTGTCGGGGTACCGGGTAGGCGTGTACGGTCCTTCGCTGACGGCGGACATCCTGGAACAGCTGGCGCGGCAGGTGCCCATGACGGTGGATGTGGCGCCGGAAATCGATGCCGGGTTCCTCAAACTGGCGCAGGGCCGCATCGACGCGGTGTTCTCCAACCGCGAGAATGGCCTTGCCACCATAGCCCTGTTGCGCATCGCCAACCTGCGCTATGCGGGCTGGCACAACCGGGTGGACTATACCGTGGCCTTTTCGCGCCAGACCGCGCCGGAAGTGGTGCAAGCCTTCGAGGCCGCGTTGCTCGCGCTGCACCGGGAGGGTGAACTGCAACGGTGCCTTGCCCGCTACGGCCTGCAATCCACCTATCCCGACGTGCGGAACGGCAAGGGCCGCTAGGAACGCAGGGTGCGCCGCGCTGGGAAGACCCCGTGGTTGCGCGCGCTGTGGTTACGTCCGCCGGAAACGATCATCGAAACATTGATCTGACACGGTCGCCGGGTTCACCCCGCCACGCCGGGGAGGGACGCCGGGCGCGGGTCTGGTCGCCGCCAGGTCATGCAGGGACATGCCGGGTCAGGCCCGATCATGCCCTATTATGTCCGGTCAGGCCCGGTAGGTCGGGTCAGGCCCGGTAGGCCAGGTCAGGCCCGGTAGGCCAGGTCAGGCCCGGTAGGCCCGATTATGCCCGGTCAGGCCCAATTATGCCCGGTCAGGCCCGGTAGGCCAAGTCAGGCCGGGTCATATCTGGCAGAATGCGGCCTCACGCAGGCGATCACCCTCACCCCTGCGGGTGGGCGCCGCCATGACCGGCATTGCCCGGTTGCGTCCCCGGCACGGCATGCGCTATGCATTGCCGGTCCCGAAAGCGGCAATTCCGACGCCACCTCCGGGGGCTCCGTTCCTTGAGCGAACAGAACCCCGGCGGTCCGGCATGCTCCGGTACGTGCAACGGCCGAATCCCGGCTGTTCCGCGCGTGCGCCATGGCCGGTTTTTCCACACGCACACCACGCGTCCGCGCGTGCCCACACGGCGATACGGCATGAACAGCAAAAAGCGCATCCTCGGCATACTGCTTGGCGTCATGGTTCTGGCGGCGGGCATCTGGTACTGGCATGGCCTCGGCAAGGTGGAAACCGACGACGCCCAGGTCGACGGGCGCATCTTTATGGTTTCGCCGCGCGTGGCGGGCTATGTGGTCGACGTGCCCGTGGAGGATAACCAGTTCGTCAAGGAAGGCGACGTGCTGGCCCGGCTGGACCCCACCGAGTACCAGGTGGCCGTGGCCGAGGCGCGCGCCCAGCTTGCCGCGTTGCAACGCGGCGTGCCGCTGGAGCTTTCGCAGACCGTGCACCGGGTAACCGGTGCCCAGGCCGTCGAAGAGGCCACCAAACGCCGCGCCGCCCAGGCCCGCGACGAAGAGGACGCCGCCCGTTACGAAATGGAACGCCTGTCCACCGAGCAGGCCCAGGCCACCCTGGACCGCCGCCGTCTGGAGGCCCTGGTGGGGCAGGGGGCCGTCTCGCGCGAGGCGGTGGACCGCGCCCGTACCGCCGACGAAGCCGCCAAGGCCCGGCTGGAGTCGTCCCGCTCCAAGCTGGAAGCCTCCAGCAAGGCCCGCGCGGCGGCGGAAGCCGAAATGCGCCGCGTGCGCGCCGAGGTGGACCTGGCCGGTACCGGGCAGGTGGTGGCGGAAATCCGCGCCCGCCAGGTGGAGGCCCAGCAGGCCAAGGTACGCCAGGCCGAGCTGAATCTGGAATGGACCACCGTGCGCGCCCCCGTGGACGGCTACGTGACCAAGAAGAACGTGGAGCCGGGCCGCATGGTCACGCGCGGGCAGCCGGTCATGGCCGTGGTGCCCATGTCGCCCGACCACCTGTGGGTGACGGCCAACTACAAGGAAACCGAACTTACCGACGTGAAGCCCGGCCAGCCCTGCGAAATCCGGGTGGACACCTATCCCAACCTGGTGCTGAAGGGCCAGGTGGAATCGATCATGGCGGGCACCGGCGCGGCCTTTTCGCTGTTTCCGCCCCAGAATGCCTCGGGCAATTTCGTCAAGGTGGTGCAGCGCATTCCCGTACGGCTGCGCCTGACCGACTATGATCCCGCCACCATGCCGCCCCTGCGCGTGGGCATGAGCGCGGTGCCGGTGATCTTTACCGACCGGGGCGTTTCCGAGGTGCCCCAGCGCGCCTCCGGGCCGGATGGCGTCGCCGGGCCTGCCGGAAAGTCGGACGGAACCGGGAGCGTCGGCGGCGCGGATGCGGGACAGGCGGCGAAGCCCGCCGCCAACGGCACGGCCCCGGCGTCGGGACCGGCCAATGCCACGGCCCCCGTGTCGGCGCCGTCGGCCCGCAAGCAGTAGCCGGAACGGCAGGGCCGCATGTCGAGAGAACCCGAATCGGTCAATCGCTGGCTCATCACCCTGGCGGTGATGGTGCCCACGCTTATCGAAATCCTGGACACCAGCGTGGCCAACGTGGCCCTGAAGCATATTCAGGGCAGTCTGGCCGCGGGCGAGGAAGAGGTGACCTGGGTGCTCACCTCGTACCTGGTGGCCAACGCCATCGTCATTCCCATGAGCGGGTGGCTGGCGCGGCTCATGGGGCGCAAGCGCTTCCTGATGCTGTCCATTGCCGTGTTCACCGCCAGTTCGCTGTTGTGCGGGGCGGCCACCACCCTGGCCCAGATCATCCTGTTCCGCATTTTTCAGGGGCTTGGCGGCGGCGGGCTGCAACCCATGTCGCAGGCCATCCTGATGGAAACCTTTCCGCCCCACCAGCGCGGCATGGCCATGGGCATCTTCGGCGTGGGGGTGGTGCTGGGGCCCATCCTGGGACCGCTGATGGGCGGCTACCTGACGGACAACTTCACCTGGCGATGGATATTCTACATCAACCTGCCGGTGGGGCTGCTGGCGCTGTACCTGGCCGGGGCCTTCCTGTTCGACCCGCCGTACATGGAGCGCCGCCAGCGCGGCGAGGTGGTGGACTACCTGGGCCTGGCCCTGCTGACCACGGGCATCGGCGCGTTGCAGATCGTGCTGGACAAGGGCCAGCAGGACGACTGGTTCAGCTCGCCGTTCATCACCACCCTGGCCGTGGTTTCGGCGGTGTCGCTTGTCGGGCTGGTATTCTGGGAACTGCGCCACCCACGGCCGGTACTGGACTTCCGTATCCTGAAGAACCGCAGCTTTGCCATCGGCAACGGGGTGATGTTCTTCGGGTTTTTTGCCTTTTTCGGGTCCATAGTGCTGCTGCCGCTGTTCCTGCAGGGGCTGATGGGCTACACCGCCTACCTTGCCGGGCTGGTGCTGGGGCCGGGGGGCATGCTGGCCCTGGTGTTCATGCCCGTGGCGGGCAAGCTGACCGAGCGCATCGACGCCCGCTGGATGCTGGCCTTCGGCATGCTGGTGTGCGCGTATTCGCTGCACATCATGGCCGGGTTCAACCTGTACATCGACTTCGGTACGGCGGCCTTCGCCCGGGTGCTGCAAGGCATCGCCATGCCGTTCTTCTTCGTGTCGCTGTCGGTGGTCACCTTCGCCTATGTGCCGCGTGAGGCCATGAACACCGCATCGCCCCTGTACAACCTGCTGCGCAACCTGGGTGGCTCGTTCGGGGTGGCCTTCGTCACCACGCTGCTGGCCCGGCGCACCCAGTACCACCACAGCGTGCTGGCCGAGGACATGACGCCCCTTTCGCCCGCCTACCAGCTGAGCTTCGAGCAGATCCGCAACGGGCTGGCCATGCAGCTTGGGGATGTGGCCGACCTTGCGGAACGCACCCGCGTGATGATCTACCAGTTGCTTCAGCGCGAGGCATCCGCCCTGGCCTTCAACGACGCCTTCTTTTCGCAGGGGATGATCTTCCTGCTGCTGTTCTTCTGCGTATGGTTCATGCGCAGGCCGCCGCGCGGCAAGCATGAGGGTTTCGTGGAATAGGCGACAGGCGGTGTTCTCTGCCCGCCGGTGTTGCCGGATATCGATGAAGGAATGGCCGCCGCTCTCCGAGAGCGGCGGCCATTCTGCATGCATGACGTGTGGCGTACCGAACGTGGATACGTGTTCGGTATCAGCCCGTGGTGTTGGCGGTCAGTTCGGCGCGCACGGCTTCGATGACGTCCAGGTACCGGGCAAAGACCTGCTCGTCGTCCTCCACGCAGCCGAAATCGGTACCGGCCTCCACCTCGCGCAGGTCGAAGATGGCGTTGGCCAGCGCCCATGGTTCCGGCTGGTCCAGCACCCGGCCCGTGCGGCCGTCGTCGATGAGGTCGCAGGCGCCCGTGGCGCGGGTGGTCACCGTGGGCACGCCCATGGCCTGCGCCTCTGCCACCACGTTGCCGAAGGTGTCGTAGAACGAGGGGTGGCAGAGCACGTCCAGCCCGGCGTAGAAGCGCGGCATGTCTGCGGCCTTGACCTTGCCGAGGAACACCACCCGTTTCTCCACGCCCAGCGCCTTGGCATAGTCGGCGTACTTGCGGCTGCGCCGCCCACCGGCCACCACCAGCACGTATTCTTCGGGCAGGTGACCCAGCGCGGCGATGAGCCGGTCCAGCCCCTTGAGCTCGAAGTTGCTGGAACAGAACCCGATGGCCCGGTGCTTTTCGCGCAGGCCCACGATCCGCCGGGATTCGCCGCGCAGGTCGGTGAAGCGCCGGACGTTGAAGCGCCGGGTGTCCACCCCGTTGGGGATGACCACCACCGTGGCCGGGGAACGGGGAAACTGGCGCGCCACGGCGGTCCGGACATTCTGCGAGATGGCGATGATGCGCCGGGTGGCCGGGTGGTTGTAGATCTTGCGGTCCAGCACGGTCATCAGCAGGTTGTTGGGATTCAGCAGGCGCGAGAGCGCCTTGGTGAACCGCCGCCACGGCGAGCGCTGGGCCGCCAGGCTGTTGTGCATGAAGTCGCGGTGCGGCCCGCCCGAGCGGTGGATGTGGCAGCCCGCCATGTTGCCGAAGCTGACGCTGATGGTGGCCGGGGGCAGTTCGCGCAGGGCGCGGGTGGCGGCAAGGTGCAGGCCCAGGTTCTTCATGAACCGGCCCGGACGCCACAGCCCCAGCACCCGGATGTCCACGGCCAGCGGCGCGGCGTCGGGATCGGCCTGCGGGCCGTCGCCGTGCTGGCGCAGGGCAGGGGCCTTGGCCCCGGGCACGTCGGGGGCCATTTCGCCGCACAGCACGCGCACGGGCACGCCGTGGGCGCGCAGGTATTCATGGAAGCGGTAGCAGAAATGTTCCACGCCGCCGTAACGCGAGTAGGTGCGGATGAATAGGGCGACCTCTGGCGGGGCGACCTCTGGCGGGACGGATTCGGGATGGGGGGGCGCGGGATGGGAAGCCCCATGCGGGGGGGCATCCTGCCGGGCGGTTGCGGATCGGGTGTCGTGGGGCGTGGGCGCGGTGGGCGTGTCTGGCATGGCTGGAGGGGTGGGGGTGTGCGCCGGGGCGCGGAAGTGGGGCGAAACGCCCGAACGCCCGTTTGGTCTAGCAAACGGCTACGCACGGTGCAAGGCTGGCATGGAACGGGCGGGTTCGCTCGCCATGGCCCGGCGCAGCCAGCTTCATGCTGCCCTTCCGGCCCGCTTGGTCCGCCTGTGCCGCCGGTTTCGCCGGTTTCGCCTGTCCCGCCGTATCCTTCGGGTTCTGTCCGCCGTCCCGCCTCTTCCGTTCGTTCCGGGCCCTTTCGCCTATTCGCCGGTGGGGGGGCAGGTCGGCCAGGGCCGCGGGGCGCCGCCTCAGCCCCGTGCGCCCGTGGGCGGGTAGTCCTTTTCGGTGCGCGAGCGGGTTTCTTCCAGCGTTTCCTCCGAGTCGGCGTAGCGGTCGGCAATGTCACGGAAGGTTTGCAGGTTGTCCAGGAAGGCGTCCACCACGTCCGGGTCGAAGTGCGACCCGCGCCCCTGGCGGATGATCTCCACGGACTTCTCCATGTCGAACGGCGGCTTGTACACCCGGCGGCTGATCAGCGCATCGAACACGTCGGCCAGGGCCATGAGCCGGGCCGAAACGGGAATCCCGTCGCCGGAAAGCCCCTGCGGGTAGCCGCTTCCGTCCCACTTTTCATGGTGGCAGTAGGCGATCTCGCGCGCGTGGCGCAGGAACGATACCGGCGTATCCAGCTGCTTTTCCGCCGCCATGATGGCATCGCGCCCCAGCGCGGGATGGCGCTTCATGTCCTCGAATTCCTCGGGCGTGAGCTTGCCCGGCTTCAGCAGGATGCGGTCTGCAATGCCCACCTTGCCTATGTCGTGCAGCGGGGCGGACTTGAACAGCAGGGGGATGTCTTCCGGTGTGAGCACGGCGGAAAAGCGTGGATGATTCGCCAGGTGTTGAGCCAGGACGCGCACGTAGTGCTGGGTGCGTCGGATGTGGTTGCCGGTTTCGTTGTCGCGCGTTTCGGCCAGCGAGGCCATGGCCATGATGGTCACGTCCTGTACGGCGGCCAGTTCGCGCATGCGGCGGGCCACCTCGTCCTCGAGGAATTCGTTCTTGTCCTTCAGGAAGTCGCGCGCGGCCTTCGCCTGCAGGTGGGTGCGCACGCGGGCCAGCATGATGGACGGGCTGATGGGCTTGGTGATGTAGTCCACGGCGCCCAGTTCCAGGCCGATGCGCTCGTCGTCCTCTTCCGACAGCGCGGTGAGGAAGATTACCGGCACGTCCGCCGTGCCGGGCAGTTCCTTCAGTTTGCGCAGCACCGTGTAGCCGTCCATGCCGGGCATCATGATGTCCAGCAGCACGAGGTCCGGCGGATTGCCGGAGGACAGGATGCGCAGGGCCTTTTCTCCGCTGTTGGCCACCCTGACCCGGTAGGCGTCCTTCAGCAGGTCGCTGAGCAGGGTCAGGTTGTCGGCGGTGTCGTCCACCACCAGCACGGTGCGCCGCGTGTCGTCAGCGTGAAGGGGGGGAAGGGGGGTATCGGTCATGACTGCCTCTCGTGGCTGGGGTGACAGTGATGCGGGGCAGGGAGCGCGGAACGGGAAGGGGGCGGGCCGTTGCGGCGGCTCCGTTTCCGGTGCAACGGCGGGGCGCCCGGTCAACCGTCGCGCGCAGGCCGGGCCGAGCGCAGCATCTCCAGGGCGGCTTCGAACTCGAAGCCGCGCAACGCCTTGCCCATGTCGGCCACCGTGGCCTGCCCAAGGGCGACGCGCAGGGTTTCCGCGTGGGTGTTGAAAATGTCCACGGCTTCGCTGTCGTCTTCCTCGATGAGCGTCTCCAGCCGGTCAAGAAGCGCCTCGGAGAGCCCGTCGGGCAGCGCGTGCGGCACGCCGCCCGCCACATCAACGCCCGCCACACCAACGCTCGCCATGTCCGCGCCAGCCAGGCCGCCATCCGGTCCGGCGGGCGCATTGCCGTCCGCACCGTGCGGGACCTCCGGGGCATCCGTGTCGCCCGGACCGGGCCGCACGTCATCCAGCAGGCCATGCATGGCCCGCACCGCCTCCTCCAGCGAGATGCGCAGCAGCGCCAGCACCGCCTCCGCGCGTGCTGCCGGGGCCTCGTGCCGCAACGCCGTTTCCAGGTCGGCGGCCTGGGCCTGCACCGTGCGCGCGCCCAGGGTGCCTGCCACGCCTTTCAGGGTATGCGCCTCGCGGGTGGCCGACGCCGTGTCGCCGGATTGGATGAGCGCGGCGATGCGCGTTGCCGCGTCGGCGTGCTGGGAAACGAAGCGGCGCAACAGGGTGTGATAGGTGGCCTGCTTGCCCAGTACCCGGCGCAGCCCCGCCTCCGGGTCGAGAACGCTCCGGGCGTCGCCCGTGTCGAGCGGGCGGGGGATGGGCGGGTGGGGGATGGGCGGCGTGTCCGCCGTGCCATTCCGCTCCGTTTCGCCCCGCGCTTCCGCCCCGCCCCGCCGGGGCAGCCAGCGGATCAGCGCCGCGAACAACTCGTCCGGGTCGATGGGCTTGGCCACATGGTCGTTCATGCCCGCCGCAAGGCACGCCTCGCGGTCGCCCTGCATGGCGTTGGCGGTCATGGCCACTATGGGCAGACTGTCGGCCCCCAGGGTGCGACGGATGGTCCGGGTGGCCTCGTAGCCGTCCATGACGGGCATCTGCACGTCCATCAGCACGAGGTCGTAGGCGCCCTCGCTGACCATGCGCACCGCCTGCGCTCCGTCCTCCGCCGCATCGGGGGCAAGCCCCGCCTCTGCCAGCAGGCCCAGGGCCACCTCGCGGTTCAGTTCGTTGTCCTCCACCAGCAGCACGCGCGCCCCCCGCACGCCGTCGAGCATGGCAGGCCGGGTGTCCGGCGGCGGCACGGCGGCGCGCGGTGCCGGGTGCACCGCGCCCAGCAGGCGCATGACCGTGTCGAACAGCAGGGATGGCTGCACCGGCTTCACCAGCACGGCGGCCACCCCCACCCCTTCGGATGCGGCGAAAATTTCTTCACGCCCGTGGGCGGTGACGATGGCCACGGGCAGGTCCGGGGCCAGGGCATGGATGTTGCGGGCCGTCTCCAGCCCGTCCATGCCGGGCATCTGCCAGTCCAGGAAGACCATGCCGAAGGGGGTGTCCGAGTCCCGGGCCTCGCGCAGCAGGCGCAGCGCGGACTCGCCGCCGTCCGCCATGACCGGACGGAAGGTCATGCCTTCCAGCATGTGGGCCAGCACCATGCGGGCCTGGGGGTTGTCGTCCACCACCAGCACCCGCAGCCCGCGCAGGTCGATGCGCGGCAGCAGCGCCCGCCGTCCCGCGCCCAGGCCCAGCCGGGCCGTGAACCAGAAGGTGCTGCCCCCGCCGGGGGTGCTGTCCACGCCAACGTCGCCGCCCATCAGGTCCGCCAGCTTCCTGGCGATGGCAAGGCCAAGGCCGGTGCCGCCGTACTTGCGGGTGGTGGAGGTGTCCGCCTGCTGGAACGAGACGAACAGCCGGGCCTTCTGTTCGTCGGTGAGGCCGATGCCCGTGTCGCGCACCGCAAAACGCAGCAGCACGTCGGCATCGCCCGTTTCCAGCGTTTCCACGCGGACCACGATTTCGCCGTGTTCGGTGAACTTCACCGCGTTGTTGGCGTAGTTGATGAGAATCTGCCCCAGGCGCAGCGGGTCGCCCAGCAGCATGGGGGGGACGTCTGCGGCCACGTCGAGCACGAATTCCAGGCCCTTGCTGGCCGCCTTTTCCGAGACCAGGTTGGCCACGGTGTCGAGCACGGTCTCCAGTTCGAACTCGGTGTTCTCCACCGTCAGCTTGCCCGCCTCGATCTTGGAGAAGTCGAGGATGTCGTTGAGGATGCCCAGAAGGTGCTGGCCCGAGGCGCGTATCTTGCGCACGTAGTCGGCCTGGCGCGGGTCCAGTTCCGTCTTCAGGGCCAGGTGGGCCATGCCGATGATGGCGTTCATGGGGGTGCGGATTTCGTGGCTCATGTTGGCCAGGAAGTCGCTTTTGAGCCGGGTGGCTTCTTCGGCCATTTCCTTGGCCCGGCGCAGTTCCGCCTCGGTGCGCTTGCGGATGGAGATGTCGCGCAGGGCGGCGCAGGCGCTCATGGGATGCCGGTCGGACGGGGGCAGCTTGCTGAGGCTGATTTCCAGCGGCAGACGGGTGCCGTCCTTGCGCACGCCCACCACCTCGCGCTCGTGGCCGATGACCTGGAGCGGCGAGGCCAGGAAGTGGCTGCGCAGTCGCACGTGACGTTCGCGCACCTCTTCGGGCAGGAATTCCTCCACCATGTGGCCGGTAAGCTCGCCCGTCTCGTAACCCAGCAGCCGTTCCAGTTGCGGGTTGCACAGCACGATGCTTCCTTCGCCGTCCACCACCACCATGGCGTCCGGGGCCGAGTGCACGATGCCCCGGTACCAGGCCTCGGTATCCTTCAGTTCCGTCTGCTGTTCCTTGAGTTCGGTGATGTCGCTGATCAGGGTGACCCGGCGGGGGGTGACGTCCCTGTCGCCGATGAGCGCGCAGCGCACGTCGGCCCAGCGCACCTCGCCGTCGGGCCGCAGGTAGCGATGCTCTGCCCGCACCGTGATGGTGGAGCGGGCCGGGTCCGGACTGCCGGAGTCCTGCCCGTCATGTTCCGGATTGCCGATGTGCGGGTGGGCATATTCCAGCCTGTCGGGGTCCAGGCGGCCCAGCAGGGCGTCCAGCGCCTCGCGGTCGTCGGGGTGAAAGAAATCCTCCAGATTCCGCCCGCGCAGTTCCGATTCGCTGATGCCGATGAAGTCGCTGAAGGCAGGGTTGGACCGGTCGATGCCAAGCCCCCTGCGCTCGCTGACGATGCCGATGCCCGCCGTTTCGAACACGGCGCGAAAAAAGGCCTCGCTGCGGCGCAGGAGTTCGCGGCTTTCCTCCAGTTCCGTTGCCTGGGTGCGGGTCTGCTCCAGCAGGCTGCGGGTGTGCAGGTTGCGCTCCAGCACTTCCTGCGACAGGGCGGCCATGGGCAGCATGTCCTCGAGCAGGGTGGCGGCGCGCGGAGGCAGCGGCCCCAGGGCGGCCAGTTCCAGCACGCCCAGCAGCCGTTCGCCCAGCAGCAGCGGATAGGCCCGCAACGAGGCGGGGTGCACGTCGCCGAGCCCGGTGGCGAAGCGCAGGGTTTCCCCTTGCGGCGGCGTGAGTTCCACGGGTGCACGCGTGGTGGCGCAACGGCCCACCAGCCCGCCGTTCTTGGGTATGCTGGGGGGCGGGCCGCCGGCAATGCCGCCCAGCGAGGCCACCAGGTCGAGGTGCACGCCGTCGTCATTGGGCACGTACAGCGCCGCGTAAGGAGCGCCGGATACCTGCGCGGCCACGGCGGCCAGGCGCTGGCCGAAGGAATCCAGGTCGCCCGCCTGCTGCAGGGCGGTGGCCGTCTCGGACATCTGGGCCTTGATCCAGCGCTGCTGTTCCATCTGGCGCGAAACGCCCCGCAGCACTTCCAGCGAGCGGGCCATGGCCCCCATTTCGTTGCGTTCCTCGCCGTAGGGCACCTGCACGTCCAGGTCGCCGTCGGCCAGCGCCTTGACGCAGCCTGTCAGGGCCAGCAGGCGCCGCCGGATGCTCCAGCTGACAAGATAGGTGATGGCCACGACCATGGCGCAGAACAGCCCGTACGCGGCAATGGCCTTGAACAGCGTGGTCCGGTTTTCCGCCACCGAGGACTGGAAGAAGTGTTCCGCCGTGGAGCGGGCCGCGTGCATCAGTTCATCGATGGCGTGCAGCAGCAGGTCGGCCGGGTTCTGGGGCGAGGATTCCGTGAGCCGCCACGCTTCCTGTATTTCGCGGTTTTCGGCCAGGGCCATGGCACTGTCGCGCATGGACAGGAAATCGTCGTAGCGGCTCACCAGGGCGTCGATGAGGGCCGGGTCGCCCCGGAAATTGGCGCGTACGGCCTCCATGCAGTCGTGGAACAGGCGTTCCTCGCGCCGCAGGGTGGCCACCTGCTCGGCCTTGATGGCTTCGTCCACCTCGATGATCTGCTCGCGCATGGCCGCGCGCATGCGCTCCACGCTTTCCTTGGCCTGTTGCAGGCTGCTGGTGGCGATGAAGGTGTGCCGGTAGACGGTGTTGGCGTCTTCGGCCATGTCGCGCATCAGGCTCAGGGTGCTGTAACCGAGGATGATGCTGAAGGCGACGATGAGCAGCGTGCCGACGAGCAGCCGCTGGAAGACGGAAAGATGGCGGAACAGTATGGGGCCCGGGGGGGTGGGCATGGCGGGGCTCCTTCCGGCCATGGGGATGCCCGCGGGGGCCGGGCGGGGATGCATGACGCAGTATAGGCGAGTGCGGGGAATATTGTCCAGAAGGTGGGAAATACCGAAAGGGGGATGCCGTGGGGAAGACCCGGGGGATGCGAGGCGCCCGATGTGACCGGGAAGGCCCGGCGATGCCAGGAAAAGGCACGGAAGTGGCGCGTCACGAAAGAAACCGGGCACAGGGCCGGTGAGGGACGCCGCGTGGGCGGGACAACCGGGTGGGCGTGCCGGGCGTGCCAAGCGTGCCAATCGGATCAATCAGGCCAGCCGGGCCAACCGGATATGCCGGGCCAACCGGATCAATCGAATCAATCAGGCCAGCCGGGCCAATCGGGCCAGTCAAAAGAGGCGAACATGCCGGGCGGTGCAGCCTTGGGTCAGTCGGGCAGGACGCTCCACAGGCGGTACACCGCAACGTCCGCCGACGTGGCATCGCGTGCGTCACGGGCCAGGGCCAGGGCTTCGGCAGGGGTGGCGGCCTGGTCATGGCGCGGGGCTCCATCCACGGGGTGCCAGCGGATCAGGAAGGGCGGCGCGGGCTCGGGACCGCGCCCCTCGGACCACACGGGGCGGCCACTGGCATCGGGGCGACGGTGGCGTGGTGGCGGTGCGGACTGCCAGTCGCTGGCACGCGCGGAAGATTCCGTGCTGGCGCCGGGCTGGGCAGCGGTGGCGGGTTGGTGCCCCTGGCGTGGAGAAGCAGGGATGGAAAGCGACTGGGGGATGGGGGCGTGCGGCGCGGTAAGGGCCGGTGTGACGTGCATGGGACCTCCGTGTTCCGATGTGGAAAACGTGGTCGCACAAAATGTGCGAAGCGTCCATCTGGGCGCGTTGCAAGGGATGGGGCGTCAGGGGGGAGGGGCAGGGCAGAATAGGACAACCGGGCAAGGCAGGGTCGGCCATGCCATGCCCGGTCAAACTTGGCCGGATGAGGCCGGATGATGGCGGATGGGGAGAGGGGCGACCGGTCTGGGCGGGACACGCCGAGCAGGCGGGTGGCAAGGCGTGCGCCGGGCTACAGCTCCTTGCCCGCCCAGATGACCCGGCCGATGACCTCCCATTGCAGGGTGTCGTCGCGAGGGTCGATCTCGATGTCCTGGTAGGCGAATTCCGGGTTGTCCCCTCGGAAATGGTAGCGCCCCGGCGTGCGGGAAAAGCGCTTGATGTAGATTTCGTCCTGCACTCGCAACACGTAGATACGGTCTTCCGCCAGCGCATGGTCGTGCTGGTTCACCAGCACCAGGTCGCCGTCGTGCAGGGTGCGCTCCATGGAGCGGCCCATGACCTCCATAAGGCACAGCCCGGTGGTGGACCTTGCCCGGCCCAGCACCCAGTCCAGCCGGAAGGCGTGCTGCTCCTGCGGGCGACCGTCGGTCTGCAGGGAGCCTCCGCCCGCGCTGGGCCGCGCCTCCGCCCTGTCCACCAGGACGAACTCCTCGGCCAGACGCCGGGCTTCTTCCGGCGCCTCCGGTTGCCCGGCGGACGCGCGTGCGGATTCACCGTAGGGGCGCAGCACGCGTTCGTGCAGGCCGCGCCGATGCGGCTGGGGCCCGCCGGTGACGGGAATGCGGTCCAGGTGTTCGGTGAGCCGCGCAAGGTTGGTGCGGCTGGGAAAACGTTCGCCGTTCTTCCAGGCGTAGACGGTGCGCTCGCTGACCCCCGCGATTTCCGCAAGGCGCTTCACGCCGCCCACGCTGTGCAGCGCGTCGATGACGTACTCGCGAAGTTCGTCCCAGTCGGTACCCGTGGAATCGTACTCGTTCATGCATGTGATGTTAGCACATTCTGTGCGAATGTCCATGAAAAATTGCCATCGGCGCACCGATACTCTTGACGTTTGTGTGCGAAGTGTGAAATATCTGTGCGCACGCAATGACGCTGCCCTGATGTCCATGTGCGACGCGCTGCGTGGCCTGCCAGCCGGAGTGGATGGCAATCGGGCCGGTTCCGGTGGAAACGGCGTTTGTATAGGATAACCGATTCGGGATGGTTCGGGCCGGAAGAACTTCCTCGGACCGTTCCGGTTTCTACGCAGCGAGAGGGATGGGAATGCACGCGATGTCACGCGACGCCAGGTGCGCCGTATGCGGAAGTTCTTTCGGCCTGGAAGATGCCGAGGTTCTGGCCAGGGTGGTGTTGTGTCCGGCCTGTGCCGAGGGGTGCAGCCTGCACGACCGGCGGCTGCCCATGATGTTCATAGAGGTTGACGAGCACCGGCGACTGCTTGGCCTGTACCACGCAAGCCACGACGAGGCCCGCCACCCCACGCCCGAAACGGTGCGCAACCGGTTGCGCGCGCTGGAGGCGTGCAACCGCTTTTTTGAAGGAGGTACATCATGCCGATAGTGACCTGCCTGCATTGCGGCACGCCGTTTTCCGTCAACCCCGCCCGGCTGCTGCATGGCCGGGGGCGGTACTGCAGCCGGTCCTGCCATGCTGCCGCGCGAACCCTGGAGCGGCCCGAACGCTGCCAGTTGTGCGGCGGCCCCATGCCGCCGGGGCGCGCCCATCGTCGTTACTGCTCGCGGGAATGCGTCTCGCTGGCCGCTGCCGGGCAGGCCAGGCCGCAGCCGCGCGATTGCGCCGTGTGCGGGCGAAGGTTTACCCCCGCCACGCTGCGGGACAGGTTTTGCGGTCCCGGCTGCGAGGCGGCGGCACACGGCATGGACCACGGATTGTTCGAGGACCCGTGGGCTTCGGGCGACATTCCGCCGGATTGCTACGGTCGCGACCTGTTTCGCATGCCGGATATGGTGCTTGGATTCTGAGGCCCGCCGAAGGGCGAACGGCTGGTACCGGCGAGGGGCTCGGCCGGTAAGCCGCCACACGGCGAGGACGCCGTCCGGCGCGCCCCGTGCCGGTACGGGATATGCCGATCCGCGTGAGCAACGCGACGCGGCTGGTGCGACGTGGACCGTCGCAGAGGAGGATGCCGCATGGCGGCTGTGAACAGAGTGATGCTGCTCGGGCGCGTGATGTCCGCGCCCCGGCCCGGAACCGGTACGCCAGGCCATTGCGTGCTGTTTTCCGTCAGCACCGAGGGCGCCGGACAGGACGACGCGGGCCAGCGGCACCGGGTGCGCGTCACCGGTGACCAGGCTGCATGGTGCCTTGCGCGGTTGCGGCGCGGCATGCTGGTGCACGTGGAAGGAGAATTGCTGGCCTGCGCGCAGGGGGGAGAAGCCTGCGCCGTGGTGGCTGCATGGCTGGTTCAGGTCGTGGAGGACGACCGTCGCTCCGGGCCACCAGCGCATGCGCCCATGCATGCGCCCGCACATGCGCCAGTGCGCCCCGCCGCGATTCCCGCCGCGCGCGTCGAGGCATCCCTGGCCGGTGTCCGGTGCGCCGGGGTGGATATCCCTGGTCGGGGGCCCGATGCCCCTGCCGGGGACGATGCCGGGGCGTGGCCGCTGCCGTGGCCGCAGGCTCCGGATATGGCCGGAGGGGTGCCGGGCATGCCGTCGGGGCGCATGCACTGAGGCTCGCGCAGCATCTGCGTGGGGGAGACGACCGGCACGGATCGTTCGTGATGCAACGTCAGCCGCGGCGCAAGGTGCCGCGCAACAGGGAGGAAGGCCGCATGCACGGCGCGCAGCAACCACAGCAACGGCTTGTGCACGATCATGTTCCGGAGGTGGCGCGGATGCCCCCTGGTGTCTGCGGGTGCGGCGGGCCTTGGTCCATGGGGGCTCGCCAGGAGGGTTCCCGGTCCTGGGGGGGGGCGGGCCGGGGCGTATCCTGCGGCCACGGGCCGGGAGGCGGATCTCGATTTTGCCCCGGGGCCGGTACGGAGGGGGATGCACGATCCGTCGTGTGTGCCCTTTGTATTGGTCGGGCTGGACGCCATAGGTCGCGCCGTGGGCGCGGGCCAGGGGGCGGTGAAGCGCTGGATTCGCGAGGATGGATTTCCCGCCCGCAGATGCTCGGACGGGACCTACCGGGCCGATCCCGACGCGGTGCGGCGGTGGTTTTGGGGAGGGCACGAAGCCACCCCGCGCGGGGCGTTGCCCACCGGGCATCCTGCCGGGACGACTCCGGACGGCGGTGCCCGTTACGAACGGGGGGCCGGGCCCGCGCGCGGGCATTAACCGGAACCCGGTGGGGGGCACGAAATTCCGCAACATGCGAGGCCGGGCGGCGGATGCCGTCCGGCCTCGCTGCGTTGGGCGTTCGTTTTCGGGGTAAGGGGAGGAGGCCGCGCCCTATTGCCCCTGAATGGTCACGTTGAATTCGTCGTCCACGGCCACCTTGACGTTGGCGGTGACGCCGATCCAGCGCGAGGCCGCCACGGTGAGCGCGGGCAGGGCGCCCTGGATGTCGCGCGAAGTGCCGGTGCTGGACACCACCACCTTCCACAGTACGGGCCCGGTCAGTTCGCCGGCGGAAGGCAGCCCCTCCACAGTGCCGATCGGGGTGCCGTAGGGTGGTCTGGCATATTCGGGCACGTTTGCGGCAGAAGTGTTCGGGGCGGGCTCGTTTGCGGCGGGTGCGGCCGATGGCGCGGCCTGCGGGCCGGATGTCGCCGTGCCCGGCGCCTTCTGGCCGCCCGATTCCGTCATGCCCCCTGCCATTCCCTGCCCCGGCGTCTCCTGTCCGGCCTGGTCCGGAGATGGCGTTTCCGGGGCGGTGGCGCGACCGGTGCGCAGGTCGCGCGCCTCTATGGACAGGGTGCGGGTATGCACCACCGTCATGGGGGGCGGATAGCCGTAGCCGGTGCCGAAGCCTCTATACCCGCCGTAGCCCCAACCTCCGTACCGGCTGCCGTACGCCCCGCCGTACCAAGGCCATGAACCATATCCGATGCCGACGCCCACGGACGGGCGCGAGGAGTACGACGTGTCCGGCACCTCGTGCGGACCGTCGACCTTCCATTCCACCACCACGGCCATGTCCGCCGCCTCCGGCCCGGCGGCCTCGCGGTAGCCGTGCCCGGTGAGCACGGCGCGCAGCCGCTGGGTGGACTGGCGGAACATGTCGGCGTTGATGGCGCTCATCGTCGAGAGCGCATTGCCGGGCACAAGCACGTAGCTTTGCCCGGCCTTGCGGAAGCCGGGGGCCGACACGGCCTGCACATCGGCCTTCATGCGTGGTGCGCAGCCCGTGGCCAGCAGCACGCCCAGAACGAGCAGGCAGGCGAGCAGGCTGGCCGTCAGGCGCGGGATGCCCGGGTGGTCGGAATGTGCGATGCGGGCGGTCATGGGATGTCCTTTGCCATGCGGCAGATGGTGCCGGTGCGCAGGCCTGGGGTGCCTCTGCGTGTGGGCTCAGGCCCGCCATGTGTCGATGGTCGGGGCGTTCCTCGTTTGCGCGGCATCACGGATGCGTCGGCAGTGTGTGGGCCGTGCTGTTCAGAATATGCGCATGCGTGGGGCGGCTGTCCATGGTGTGCCGCTGTCCGCCAGCGGGCGGCCCGACAGGGGGGCGGCCCGGAGTGGATGCGGCCCGTAGGGGAAGTGACCAGGACGGGATGCGGCCCAGACAGGATGTGGCCCAGACAGGATGTGGCCCAGACAGGATGTGGCACTGACGGGGCACAACACGGACGCGGCGCGAGATGGCGGCGCGTCACATCTGTGGGCATGGTCATGCGGGGCATGCGGGGGCTGGGAATGGAGAGCATGGAGGGCATGGAGGGCATTCACGCACGCCTCGAATGCGGGATCGAAACAGCGGCACGCCGCGCCGCCTGCCGCGCAGTGTCTTCCGCGTTCCCGGCCCTGCCCGCCAAGCCCCGCGGCACCGTCCGTCGAAAGCGTCCTACCGTTGCCGCAGGGGCAGGGTGAACGTGAAATGCGCCCCCTTGCCCGGTTCGGAGTGCAGGGCAAAGCTGCCGCCATGATTGTGGGTGATCAGGAAGTACGACACCGACAAGCCCAGTCCGGTGCCTTCGCCGGGGGGCTTGGTGGTGTAGAACGGGTCGAAGACGCGGGCGCGTACCTCGGGCGTCATGCCTGGCCCGTTGTCGCTGACGGTCACCGCCACCAGGTCGTGGTGCCGTTCGGTGCGGATGGTCAGGGTGGGCGGCGCGTCATCGGGCGGCGGCATGGCGCCCATGGCCTGGGCGGCGTTCTTGAACAGGTTCAGCAGCACCTGCTCCACCTCGGTGGGCAGGCAGGGCACCGGCGGCAGCATGGGGGAATAGTGGCGCACGATGCGCAGCGTGCGGAAGTCGTAGAGCTTTTTCAGGTCGTAATCGTTGGCGGCCAGTTCCAGGGTGTTCTCGATGAGCCGGTGCAGGTCCTGCGTCACGAACGCACCGTCCGTGCGGCGGCTGAAGTCGAGCATGTTGGCCACGATGTGCGCGGCCCGTGCGCCCGAGGCGGCGATGTCGTCCAGCATGCGCAGTATCTCGCGGCGCTCCAGGTAGCCGCGCACCTGGTCCATGGTCAGTCCGGCCTCGCGGGCGGCGGTTTCGTTGTCGGGCCGCTCCGTCTCCACCCGGCGGCGCATGTTCTGCACCGCCTGCAGGATGCCGCCGAGGGGGTTGTTGATCTCGTGCGCCATGCCCGCCGCAAGGCCGCCCACGGTCAGCATCTTTTCCGTCTGGACCATCATTTCGCGGATGCGCTCGCGTTCGGTCACGTCGTCCACGCGGATGACGGCTCCCTGCGTGCCGTTGGCCACCAGGGGGAAGACCGTCACGTCTTCGTAGCGCACCATGTCGCCGTCAGGGCGCAGCAGGCGCTGCCCGTCACGCACCTGGCCGTCTTCCAGCGCCTCGAACACCAGCGGCTTCAGCTTTTCCAGCCGGGGGAACACCTCGTCCAGGGGGCGGCCCACGGCTTCACGGGCTTCCTGGCCGGTGGCGTCCGCCGCGTGGCGGTTCCAGTGGGTGACCAGCCCCTCCGGCGACACCCCGACGATGACCGAGGGCATGGAGTCCAGGGTGTTGGCCAGCAGGTTGCGCAGCCGCCGCAACTGCCGTTCCGAGGCGGCCCTGCGGCGCATCATGTACGCCAGCGCGGCAATGGTGGACACCAGCGAAACCACGAACAGGACCAGCACGTTGATCTGGATGCGGTAGGCCCGGTAAAGCGAGAAGGGGCGGTCGATCACGGTGCTGCCCGAGGGCAGGCGGCTTTCGGAGATGCCCCATCTCTCCAGCGCGGGGGCGCGGTACACGAAGCGGTTTACGCCTTCGACCTGCACGGGAACGTCTTCGACGCGCGTGCCGGAAATGACCCGCAAGGCCATGCGCCCCAGTGCCTCGGCCTGAAAGGCCGCCCCGGACACCTTGCCGCCCACCGTGGCGCCGTGCAGGTTGAAATCGACAAGGCAGTGCACGGGCACCTGTGCGGCGGCGGCGATGCGCGCGCCCATGTCCTCGAAGGTGGTGGCGTAGCCCTCGCTGTCGGCAAAATACACGCCCAGCAGCACGGCCGCGCCGGGCGGCAGGGTGGCCAGCCGGGACAGCAGGTCGTCGAAGGGCAGGGGGGGGAATTCGTGCACCTGCACGCCACCGGGCAGATCCGCCAGTTGCCCCCGGATGTCGCGCGCCACGGCCCGTCCGGTTTCGGTGTGGTCGTTGACGAGGTAGATGTGCCGCGTGCCGGGGTGCATTTCCAGCATGGCCAGCGCGGTTTCGCGGGCGGAAAAGGTGCTCAGCACGCCCGAAAGCCGGGGGATGGCCGTCACCAGGCTGGCGTGGAAATGGTTCACCCCGCAGAACAGTACGGGCACGCCGGGAAACAGCGTGGCGTGGTGTGTTTCCAGAAAGTCGAGGGCGTCGTCGTCACTGGTCAGGATGAGGGTGGGGGTGCGCCCGGCGTATTTCAGGGCCAGCACGGCGGCAAAGGCTTCAAGGTATTCCGGGGTGTGCACGCGCTTGGAATCCATGTTTTCCACGCGCAGGGCGATATGGTTGTCCGTGGGGGCCAGCATGCGCTCCACCGTGTCGGTGATTTCACGCACCCGGCCCATGCCCTGCTCGTAGGAATGCAACAGCAACACGAGATGGCGGTCGTTCTGCATGCCGCGCGTGGCGATGGCGTCGGCCAGGGCCTGGACCACGGAATCGGCCTCGGAACGGGCCGTGGGATATGGCGTGACGTTGGCCGTGCCCTGTGCTCCTGCCTGCGCGGTCATCAGGGGTATGGGCCGGGCGTGATGGGGCGTCGGTTCCGCCTCGGTGCCGATGGCATGGGCAACGGGTGCCCCCGGGATCACAAGCAGGCAGGCAAGCAGGCATCCGGACAGGAGCATGAACAGGCATGCGGCCGGGCGGCCAGTCTTCCGGACACGGAGAGGGGCGGCGTTCATGGCGTGCCCCCCAGCGGCAGGGTAAAGGTGAAGGCGGCGCCCTGTCCGGGCTCGGAAACCACGGTGAACGTGCCCTTGTGGTTCTGGGTGACGATGAAGAACGCCACGGACAACCCGAGCCCGGTGCCCTCTCCGGGCGGGCGGGTGGTGTAGAACGGGTCGAAGACCCTGGCGCGCACCTCTGGCGGCATGCCGGGGCCGTTGTCCGAGACGGTCACGGCCACCCCCGCCGGGTTGTGCTCGGCCCGTACGGTGATGGTGGGCGGGGCGCCGTCCGGCGGGATGAATCCGGCCAGGGCCTGCGCGGCGTTGCGCAGCAGGTTCAGCAGCACCTGCTCCACCTCTGTGGCCAGGCAGGAGGGCCTGGGCAGGTCGGGGGGAATCCGCACGTCCACCCGCAGCCTGCGGAAGTCGTGGTTCTTGCGAAAACTGTAGTCGTTGGCGGCAAGGTCCACGGCAGAGGCCACCATCGCGTCGATGTCGCATTCCATGTGCGACGAGGTGCTGCGGCGGCTGAAGTTGAGCATGTTGGAAACGATGCGGGCAGCCCGCAGCCCGGCCTCGCGCACCCCGGCGGCCATGCGCAGCACGCCGCGCCGTTCCAGATAGTCGCGCACCTGTTCCACGGTGCAGCCCATGGCGCGGGCGGCCTCGTCGTTGGCGGCGCGCCCCGGTTCTATGCGGCGCAGGACGTTCTGCACCGCCTGCAGGATGCCCCCGAGGGGGTTGTTGATCTCGTGCGCCATGCCCGCCGCCAGCCCGCCCACCGACAGCATGCGCTCGGTCTGGATCATCATTTCGCGCACCCGCTCGCGCTCGGTCACGTCGTCCAGGCGGATCACCGCCCCCTCCATGCCGTTGGCGGCCAGGGGGAACACGGTGACGTCCTCGTAGCAGGGCACGCCGTTGTCGGTGTGGGTCATCCGCTCGCCGCGCACGGGGGTCTGCCTGTCCAGGGCCTCGCGCACGCGGGGCAGTTGCGGGGCAAGGCGCGGAAAGACCTCCTGAAGGCTGCGGCCCATGGCTGCTGCGGGTTCCACGCCGGACATCCGTGCCGCCTGGCGGTTCCACTGGATGATGCGCCCTTCGGGCGAGACCCCCACCACCACCGACGGCATGGAATCGAGGATGTTGGCGAGCAGGTTGCGCAGCTTGCGCAGTTCCGTCTCGGTCCGTGCCCTGCGCCGCATGACCACCGCCAGGGCGGCGATGGTGGCGAGCATGGCGACCACGAAGGCGATGATCACGTGAATTTCGCGGGAATAGGCGCGATAGACGGAGAAAGGCCGCTCCACCACCTGGCTGCCGGGAGGCAGGGATGCTTCGCTGATGCGCCAGCGCCGCAATTGGGCATAGTCGAACAGGAATTCTCCCGGCCCGCGCCGCACGGGGATGGACGCCGGGTCTTCGCCCGCCAGGATGCGCCGCCCCAGTTCGGCCATGATGCGCCCCTGCGAGTCGCCGGTGATCAGCTTGCCGCCCACCATGCTGCCGCCGAGATTGAAGCCCATGATGCAGTAGACCGGCACCCTGGCCGCGGCGGCGATGCGCAGGCCCGCCTCTTCGTACGTCACGGTGCGTTCGGATGCGTCGGAATAGTACACGCCGAGCAGTACGGCGGTTTCCGGCCCCAGCGCGGCCACCTGGCGCAGCAGATCGTCCATGGGCACGTCGGAATTCCAGCGCAGCCGTATGCGCCCTTCCAGTGGGCGCAGCGCCTCGGCCAGTTCCGCCGCGGTGGACCGGCCGCTTTCGGTGTAGTCGTTGATGACGAAGATTTCTTCCACGCCGGGGTGGGCACGCAGCAGGAATTGCGCCGTCTCGTAGGGGTAGTGCTCCTCGGTCACGCCGGTGACCCCGGACATGCCCTGCACGCGCGCCTGCGTGAAGTTGTTGGCGCCCCCGAAGACCACGGGTACGCCGGGAAAGAGCGTGTCGCGGTAGCGGCGCAGGAAGTTCAGGGCATGGTCGTCGGAGCACAGCAGCAGGGCGGGGCGCACCGTGGCGTACTTGGCGCGCAGCATGGCGGCATAGGCGGCGAAGTAGGCATCGTCGTGCACCGCCTTGGTGTCCATGTTCTCCATCCGCAGCAGCACGTTGCCGACCGGTGGAGCCAGGTTGGTCTCCACTGCGTCGGTAAGGTCGCGCACCCAGTGCATGCGCTGGTCGTAGGAGTTGATGAGCAGGGCCTGCACCGGAGGGGTGGCGGGCAAGGCATAGGGATCGGCGAAGGTGATGGCGGCCAGCAGCGCGCAAACGCCCAGCAACAGGGTGGGGAGCAGCCAGCGCAACGCGCCGGGGCGGAATGTGCGTGGCGCGATGCGGGCCGTTCCCGATGGCGAACCGGGCGCCGCGCCCGACATCGCGCCTGGCATTGCACTGGTCAAGGCCGGGTCGTGGTCACCCTCGCAGCCCGGCGAGGCATCGTTGCCGGTGGCGGATTCGGTGGCCCGGGAACGCCCGGGCTGAGCATGGCGCGAAGCGGGCATGAAGTGCACTCGTGCTGCATGTGGTGAACGTGGAACTTCACCCAGTATTGGCAGAACGCGAGCGTGAACGCAACGGGTAACGCCGCAAAGGGCAGGACCGCGAGGGCTGGCGGGGGCATGTTCCGGGGGGGGGGCGGTGGACTGGGCGTGACGGTGCGGAATGGCGCAAGAGGATGCGCCGGGAATGGCGCCAGCTGATGGCGCCGACGGATGGTGTGGACGGCATGCGGCCCCGCGGGGCAGGGGCGGGCGGTGGTTCTCTAGCTGCCGGGGGGGCAATCCGCACGGGCGGCGGCCTCTGCCCGGCGCAGCAGTTGCGCAAGCACCAGTGCAGGCAGGCGGACGTAGTACCAGTCGGTGATGGTGGTGCCATCGGCGGGCAGCCATTCGCCGCAGCGTTCGAAGTGGTCCAGCAGGGCCTGCTCGGCTTCGTTCGGGCGATCTTCCGGCGCGCGCAGGCTGCGTTCGCGGAACAGGGCAGCCATGTCCTCCACCAGCATGAAGGCGGCGTCGTCAAGCTGGCCGTCCGCGGGCGTGGCCGGTGGGTTCGCAAGGGCTGCCGTGGGCGCCAGCATGGCCACCGTGGCGGTGAAATGCGCGGCAAAGGCGTTGGGCCGGACGATGAGCCGGTCGTACTGCTCGGCGTTGGCCGCAAGGCAGCGCAGCCCGGCGGCGCACAGCGGGCGCAGGAGATGGGGGCCGATTGGCCCGGCCGAGCCAGATGTGCCAGGCGTTCCCGTTGCCCCGGTTTCCGTGGTCGCCGAGGTTGCCTGCCCAGGCTTGCTGGGTGGGGTGTTCAGCCACGCCGCCAAGGCCAGCATGGCGTCGCGGAGCCGCACGAAGGAAGGGGCGGGGGGTATGTTCATGTGATGCGTTATAGCTTTTTATATATATTGATGCAACAGCAAATGTCGCGCCGGGCACGCCTGTCGCTCCTGCGGTTCATTCAGCGTGCGCGATGCGCGATGTCCGTGCGCGGAGTATGATGGCATTGGGGCCTCCCCCACTTTCCATGTACCGCGTTCTCGGCTACAATCGCGTAAATGCACAGGGTGCGGCCCGGCTCCAGTCACCTGCATCGGGTTCGTGCCGCATGGCGCCGGGCGCGGTGACATGGGATGGAGAGCGTAGGGAGCAGGCCCAGGCCGGGCGTGTCTGGCAGAGCATGCAGAACATGTCAGGATGTGCATGGCCGCATGGTGCATGGCTGCGCCCCGGCCGAAAACCGGTCGACATCGGCTGGGCCCGGACGCGGCAGCCCGGACGCGGCAGCCCGGACGTGCGAACCGGGACATGCGAACCGGGACATCTGAAATGGACGATGCAGAGCGCAGGCACAACTACAGGGTGAAAGCCCCACCGGGCTTTCTGCGCGAAGTGGCCCTGTGGCCCGGGCGTACGGTTTCCGATGGCCGTCTGACGCTGGAAGACCTGGGAACTCCCGCCGCGACGGGGTTTTCGGGGACGGGCGGCATTGCCCTTACGGACGTGAGCACGCGGGGAGTGCGCATGCGCCTTGCGATGGAGGCCGCACAATGCCTGGGCCTGGCGTCGGCAAGGAATCCGGCGGATGCCCCGGTGGCCGTAGACGGGCTGCACGTGTACCTCAAGCTGCTGTCACCCGTTGTTGGGGCAGTCGTTCGAAATTATACGCTTTTTCTGGGAACGCGCGTGACGCATGTCGATCATGTGCCCGACGCGGTCTTGCTGGGGCTGCACATCACGTCGCGCGGCGTGCCGGAAAAGGCCGAAAAGGCTTTCCGCATGTTCGACGCGGAGCGTTACGGCGTAAAGGAACTGACCCGCTGGTGCGACGAGGTGGCCCGCATGGGCCGGGGCCTGCAACCCGCACCCTCGCCCGGCCTTGACCTTGAGCATCTGCTTGCGGAAATCGACGCCGCGCGTGCGTGCGGCGCCATGCAGGCCAACAGGAACTGACACCACGCCATGTTCGTCATAATCGGTTTCGTTGTCGTCTTCGGCTCGATCATCGGCGGCTACCTGATGTCGCACGGCGTTCTGCACGTGCTGTTCCAGCCTGCGGAAATGATCATCATCCTCGGGGCGGCGTTCGGTGCGTTCATCATCTCCAACACCAAGTACTCGCTCGGTCTGGTGATGAAGAACATGAAGGTGATCATGGGCGACCCCGGCATGAGCAAGGCCAAGTACCTTGAAGTGCTGGGCCTGCTCAATTCGCTGTTCGTGAAGATGCACCGTGAAGGGGTGATCAGCATCGAACAGGACATCGAAAAGCCGGAAGGCAGTTCCATCTTCAACAAGTACCCCGCCATCGCCAAGGACAAGCACACCGTGCACTTCATCGGCGACACGCTGCGGGTGTACCTGACCACCGGCGACCCCAACGAAATCGACAGCCTGATGGAAGTGGACATGAAGTCCATGCACGAAGAGGAATCCATCGCCCCGCACGCCATCGGTCGCATGGCCGAATCCATGCCCGGCATGGGGATCGTTGCGGCGGTGCTCGGCGTCGTGCTGACCATGGGCAAGATCAGCGAACCGCCCGAGGTGCTCGGGCACCACATTGGTGCGGCACTGGTGGGTACCTTCATCGGTATCCTGTTCTGTTACGGCGTGTTCGGCCCCATGGGGGCCAAGATCGAGCAGACCAACCACGAGCACCACATGTATTTTGCAGTGATCAAGGAGGCGGTGGCCGCCGCCATTCGCGGGTCCACGCCGATCATTGCCGTGGAATACGGGCGTCGTGCCATCCCGCATACCTTCCGGCCCACGTTCGCCGAGATGGAAGAAAAGCTGAAGAGCTGACGCACCGCGCGCCCGGCGGCGGAAGGGATGCCTCCCGTCCGGGCCGCGCCATACGGGGAGGAACGCCATGGCTGGCGGTGGATCATGGAAAGTTGCCTACGCCGACTTCGTGACGGCGATGATGGCCTTCTTTCTGTTGATGTGGATTCTGAACATGACTCCGCCGGAGACCAAGCAGGCGCTGGCGGGCTACTTCTCCACCGAGCGGTCGCTGTTCGATTCGAGCAACGTTTCGCCGGTGGCCAACAACCCCTTCGTGCAGGGGGTGGACAAGTTGGACACGCGCGACTTCAAGGTGTCGGAAACCGAAAAGTCGCACTACGCCATCGCCCAGAAGCTGAAGCAGATGCTGATGGCCGACGCCATTCCGCAGAACGCCAGCGGTATCAGCGCCGACGACGTGGGGGTGCTGCTGCGGGTGAACAGCGACGTGATGTTCAAGGCCGGTTCGGCGGAACTGGTGCCGGAAGGCAGCAAGGTGCTGGACGAGGTCATCAAGATATTGCGCGAGTACAATCTGTACCTGATGGTGCGCGGCCACAGCGACAGCGGCGAAGTGGCCGCAGGCAGTCCGTATCCCTCGAACTGGGAACTTTCCGGCGCCCGGGCTGCTGCTGCCGTGCGCTACATCATCGAGCACGGGGGCATCAAGCCCACCCGGTTGCGCGGCATCGCCTATGCCGATACGCGCCCCCTGGAACCCAACACCACCCCCGAAAGCCGCAGCAAGAACCGGCGTGTGGAATTCCACTTCCACCGGCCGGAGGTCATGTCGTACAACGTGGTGTATTAGGCGCGCGGTCCGGCCGCAGCCATTGTCCTTTCACGCGGGGCGGGCCGATGGCCCGCCCCGATTGCACTTTGGGGGATGGGCGCGTATCTGCGGCGATAACGGCGGGCGCGGCCAGCCAGACAGTCGCCCCTCAGGCCGCCAGCCCCCAGTCCGGGCAGGTTTGCCAGATCGGGCCGGTTTGTCAGGTCGGGCAGGTTTGCCAGATCGGGCAGGTTTGTCAGGTCGGGCCGGTTTGCCAGATCGGGCGGGTCGGGCAGGCCACATGGACTGGATGGGGCCACCGGCCAGCAGCAGTCTGCCCGCGCACGACGCAGGCGGCCATGCCCGGCCACCGGCCAGCGCTGCAAACCGCGCATGACGCGCGTTCATCTCGGCCATCACCTTCCCTTCATCACCAACGGGCCATACGGCTCGCCCTCATACAGGAGACGGACATGCCGTTCACGTTGTTCCGCACGGCCACCAGCGCAGGTTCTTTCGACGCGCGTACCCCGGCCCCGGTCAGGATGCTGTTTTTCGGGGTGCTGTTGCTCCTGGCGTTCTCCCTGTGGGGTTGCGCCTCGCAGGAGCCGCTGAAACCATACAACCCCATGGGGGTTTCCGGAAAGGTCAACCCGGAGGCGGAGAAGTTCTTCGCCATGGCCCATGTGCTGTGGAAGGGCGGCGAAACCTGCACCGAGCCGGAAAAGGCCGTGGCCTACCTGAACAAGGCCATCGAACTTCAGCCTGATTACTGGCAGGCCTATGCCCGGCGCGGGCTTGCCTACAGCGAAATGAGCCTGTGGGACGAGGCGTTCGACGACCTGACCCGTGCCGTGCGGGCGCATCCCTCGGCGGAAAACTATGCCTGGCGCGGCCTGGTGGCCTTCCGCATGGGCAACGGAATGGGCGCCCGCAAGGATCTGACACGGTCTCTGGAACTGGATTCCGCACAGCACCGGGCCTGGAACTACCGGGCGGCGGTGGAACTGGCGGAGGACGATATCGCCGCCGCCTGCGCGGATTTCGACAAGGGCTGTTCCAACGGCGACTGCACGGGCATGGAATCCGCCAGGCGGGAAGGCATCTGCAAGTAGCGTCGGCCCGGCATTCCAGAAAGGCGGGCCCCCGACCTGAAATGGCGGGCAACTCCGGCCCGGAATGCGGGTTGACCGGGATGCCGCCGCGCCCCATCATCTGGATATGCAGCCGGTACGGGCATGGTTCCGTACCCATGCATGGTGAGTGACCCGGCGGTGCCCTGCATCAGGATTGGCATCGGGCCCTGTATCAGGGGGCATCAGGCGCGGCATCATGCCTGGACGTCAGGTCCGGTCCGTGGCCAACGGGGGCCCGACCGGAAGCGCCGGTCACGCGTGCCATCTCCCCGTTGCGAGGCTGCCATGCGAAACGCCACTGCAATACTGTTGACCGCTTTCACGGCGGCGAGCGGCAAGGCCGCCTTGTGGGGGCGTACGCGCCGCGCGCCTGGTGCGGCGCGAGAGGCCATGACCCGCTTGTTGTGCACTCTTGTGCTGGCCGGGGCGCTTGCCGGCGCGGTGGCGCCCGCCGCCCGCGCGGAAGTTTCCGACCAGGATCTGGACGTCTGCCTGGCCTACGCCCAGATCGAACTGGCCAGCCAGTATGGCTCGCCTTCCAGCCTGTCCTTCATCAATGACGGGCGCGCCACCATGGAGCGCCATGACGGCGTAGTGGACGGACATTACGTGTCCACCATCCTGCGCATGGACGGCGTGTTGACCCCCCCGGACGGGGTGCCCCGGCCCGTGCGGATAACCTGCCTGCTGGCCAGCGTGGGCGAACCCGTGGGGCTGCGCCTGGAGCCCCGGCGCTGAACCCTGCCCGAATCCGCCGCCGATGCCGGAGCTGAACCGGTAGCCGACCACGCCGACCACGCCGGACGTACCGGGAGCTTCGCCGCACGCGTCTTGCGGACGTGCCCCAAGACCCCGCCCGTCCCCGATGCAAGGGCCGGACGGTTGACCGGTGGAACCCGGCAGGCGGATGGTCCCGCTATCCGTACCAGTTTTCGATGATGTCCAGCAGGCGGTCTTCACCGATCACGGCCAGGATGGCAGGGTCGGCGTGGCAGGCGCAGTCGAGGCAGAAGTGTTCGTCATGCAGGGGGCGCAGTTCGCGTTGATGTTGCTCCGGTGACGCATCGAAGCTGCGTCCGCAGAAGGTACAGGTCACCAGGCCGGGCATGGGTTCCTTCATGGATCGCTCCTTGCGGTTGCGCCCGGCGTTCACCCAGCGGAACGCCGGTGACGCATGACCGACTATACTTTTGGTACGGCTGCCGTCGCCAACCCTCCATTATTTTTCCGGGGCGCTTGCACCGTGCCGCCGGACCCTGCCGAAAGGTGTGCATGGTGACGCCGGGTTGCCCGTGGCGGAAAAATTTCCGCCACGGGCATGGTCCATACCGGCGGGCTGTCGCTGGGTATCGGCGGGGGGGGCCGGGAAGTGGCAGGGGCGACTGGGGGGCGACTGGGGGAGCGATTCGGGGGCAACCGGGAACGACCCGCTGCGGCCAGCGGCTTGGGCGGCGGCGCCATTCGGCCAGCTGGCGTTCCGTACCTTCCCATGGTCCTGCCTTCCGCCGCCCATGCCAGCCTGCCTAGACAGGCCCCCAGCCGTCCCTGTCGAAGCCGTTGTGGTCCCTGTCCTCGCTGTCCTCCCAGTCCCCTTCGCCGTCATCCTCCGCGCCATCTCCGTCTTCACGGCAGTCTCCGCCATGGTTTCGGACGGCATCCGCCCCATGGTGCGGGTACAGCGCATCGATGCGGGCGCGCAGTTCCACCGGCAGTTCGGGAGGTGTGTCGCCGCCCGGTGGCGCATCGCCATCGGCGCCCGCGACGTTTCCGAACATGCCGAGATGGCGGGCCAGCATTTCCAGGGCCTTGAGCTTGGAATGCAGTTTCACCTGCACACCGCCGCGCACCGGGGCTTCGGGCTGTTCTTCGTCAGGGCCGTGTGTCTGCCCGCGTGCCGGGCGCGCGGCGCGCGGGCCACGTGGGGCACGCGCAGTGGATGCCTCGCGCACTTCGGCCACGGCGGCGGCCTGCGCGCGGGTCAGCTCCGTGGAGTCACGCAGCCGCACGCCCTCGTCGGACCAGTGGCACAGGTCGGTCATTACCGCGAATCCCACGGCGGCCAGTTCGCGCACCACCCGGTCCTGGGTCACCCCGGTGCGGGTGGTGCGGTGGGCCATGGCCTGCTCCACCGCCTGCTGCACGGCGGGCATGCCCAGCAGCCTGGATGCGGTGCGCGCCGCGCGCATCGGCGCGTACCCCGCCCGTTCGGCGGCCCGCACAGGCGACATGTCCACCAGGAATTCCTCCACGAAGCGGCGTTGGCGTACCCCCAACCGGGGAGGATGTCCGCCTCCTTCGCATTGCGGGCCAGCCGGACGCCGGGAAGTTTCGGCGCCGTGGGCGCTTTCGTCGGCGCGGGGCCTGGTGTCCCTCCCGCCGTTTTCCGTAGTGCTCATCGGGCCTCCTTTCCCGTGGCGTCAGGCACGCGGGCCTCGGCGCGCAGATGGCGCAGATCGGTGCGCATTTCTTCCAGCGCGCGCTGCACGGCGGCCAGCCGTTCGTCCATGCGGGCAACGCACACGGCGGTTTCGCGCGTGGCCCGCACATCCCCGTCCAGGACGGCGGCGCGAGCTTCCATGGCGTCCAGCCGGGCCTGCACCGTGGCCGCCAGCATCACCGCCCCCGCAAAGGCCGTGGCCGCCGCCGCCAGTGCCTGCACACCCACCCGGCGGTCCAGCCGCCACCCTTCGGCGCGGCGTTCTCCGTCGCGTGCCCCGGCGTCGTTCACGGGTCCATTCGGAGCGGTCATCGGGGGGCGCCCTCTCCGGCACGGGAACGCAGTTCGTCCTTGCGGAACGACCCCAGCGACGAGCCCAGGTAGTAGTTGACCACCGCGCCGAAGGCCGTGCCCAGCGAGCCGAGCAACAGCAGGGCCGGTTCGTTTACCGAGGGTTGTTCCAGCACCACCCGCAGCATGCCGAAGAATCCGGCCACCACCACCAGGGCCACCAGACCGGTCACCCATGCCCCTCCGTGTCCGGCACGTGCCAGGGCCACCTCCCGCGCGCGGGCGTCGCGGGTGTTGTCCAGTTCGGCCCGCAGCTGTTCAGCCTGCCAGTCCAGCAACCGTGCCCGTTCGCGCACTTCCAGCTCGCGCAGGGTGGTCAGGGCCTGCGGGTCGCCCAGGGCCGCCGCCACGCTGGCCGGTTCCGGGGCGACACCCAGGGCCGAACCCAGCAACGCCCCCGCCGCGCCCGCCACCGCGCCCACGGGGCCTCCCAGCGCCGCGCCCAACAGCGGGGCCACCCGGGCCACCGTGGCGCCTATGCCATTCCAGTCCATGCCATGCTCCTTCCGCGCTGGGCCCGCCGGGCGGCATGCCCGGCCCGCCATGCGCGAGAGGACGTGCATACACCCGTCTTGCGGGGCGACGCGGGCCACAGCAGGGTGGCCAAGGGGCCACATGGCCGTCCCGAGGGTGCGCGGCCATGTCGGCCGTGCTGGTCGTGCGTCAGAACGGGAGTGATGGGCGGTGGGTGAAGCCGCTGGCACAGGACAGGATATTGGGCGGGGAGGGAGGCGACGGGCGCGCAAAACAAAGACGCCCCCGCTGGGCGGGGGCGTCGGAAGTGCAGTGCCACTGTCCGTGACTAGGCGGCGATGAGGCTGTCGGAGGCGTCCTGAATGCTCACGGGCCCCTTTTCGTTGCGGGGCAGGCGCGGAGCCCTGTCGGACTTGCCCGTCTCCGCCGCGTCGGCCTTGCCGGACTTGGTCTTGCCCGCGCGGGCCTTGGCCGTCTTGTCCATCCGATCGGGCTGGTCGGGCTTGGCCGAACGGGCCACCTGCTTGGCCTTGGCCTTCTTGGCGGCCTTCTTGGACGCCACGATCTTGCCCTTGCCATCAGTGGTCGCGTGGTCTTCGGTCAGGCCGAAGGGCGTCCAGTCGGCCAGGGCGATGTCCAGCGATTCGAACGAGCGGCCCGAAGCGTAGATCACCGGCACGCTGCCTTCAGGAGTGGAGGCGAACAGCACGGTGCCGTTGGCGCCGGGTTCGGGCATGGCGGCGGTGCGGGCGCCGGGGATGTTGTCCGGGCGCGAGGCATCCAGCGCCACGGTGGCGGCGCGGGCGCCATCGGATGCCTTGGCGGCGGCCAGCAGTTCGGAGGCGGCCTCGGTCTGGTCGCTGGCGTTGGCGGCCGACTGATTGCGCCCGCCACGCAGCAGGTACAGGAAGTCGCTGCCGGTTTCGCCCACCATGGCCACCATGGTGTTGCCGCCGCGCGTGGCCAGCAGACTGACCGGCACGGTGCCGCCGTGGATGCCGATGTAGGCCGGGCGCGAGCCGCCGGGCATATCGATCCAGCCGTCTTCGTCCGCCTGGGTCTGCGGTTCCGAAGAGTGCAGGGCCACGCGACGGGCGTCGCCAGCGCCGTTCACCGCCGCCCGGCCATGGCCGGACAGGGTGTTGGGCATGTCGCCGCGTTCCGCCTCGGTGACGGTGGGAACGGCAAACACGAGCAGCGCCAACAACGAGGCCAGCAGCCGGGATGTGGTTACATTGCGGAAATATATGGGGAGGCAGGGTACACGCCGAACGTTGTCGCCGCGCATGATGGTGTTTACCGTGAGTCCTTCGGATGGTGTTGTATGGCGTATCGCCACGTGTGCAGGCTTTATTGATTCGGACGGCCCCTGTCAAGGGTGCGGAATGGTACACAGAAGTATTTTTTTAACACTGATATTTCAATGTGTTGCAAAATGTGTGTGAGGGTGCGTCGCCTGCGTGCGGCCCCCCGTGGCGCGACCAGTGCCCAGGTTTTGCGCAATTGTTACAAAATGTAAATATTTCCAGCGTGTTGATTCGTGATGGGAACTCTAGAGAATCGGCCTCGCCAGGCCCGCCAAGCCTGTCGGTTCCGCCAGGCTCGTCTGGCTGATACGGGCGAGGGGGCCGTGGACGGAAGCCCGCTGGCCGGATGTTCTCCGGCAGGGGTACCCCAAGAGGGGCGGCGGCAGGTCGGCGCGGGGCGGATTAGCCCTGCTTGCGCGGCTTGCCGTCTTTTTTCCGCTTTTCGTCCCTGTCGCCCTTGCCCTTGCTTTTGGGCGCAGTGGCGTTGACCGCCGGGGCAGGGGCCTGCTGTATCTGAGGTTCCGGCTCCGGGGGCGGAGCGGGCAGGGGCGGCCCGGCCTCGCCCAGGGTGGACAGGAAAAAACGTACCAGCCGGGCGTTCAGGATTTGATGGATGGACTGGCGGGTGTCTTCGTCCACCCCGCCGCACAGTTCCGGCAGGTCGCGTTGCAGGGTGGGCGGGCAGGAGGCCATGAGCGCGTAATGGTCCGCACCGGCCAGCACGGTGAACTCCGGTGGACGGGGCAGGGCGGCGCGCAGGGCGTCGGCATGCAGGGGGGCCCGGTTCACCTCGTCGTCGTCGGCTTTCATGATGGCCACGGGCACGGTGACCCTGGACAGCGAGGCACGGGGAAAGAGCATGCCGTAGCCGGGCGCCACCAGCGCCACGGCGCGCACCCGGGCGTCCGCCATGGTGGCCTGGGGGGGCTGGGAAGCCGGTAAGCCCTGTGCGCCGTGCGAGGCCGGGAGGCCAGTGGGGCCAGCGGGGCCGGATTCCACGTCGGCTGCGCCAGGTTGCAAGGGGCGCAGGGTGTCCGGCAGGCGGGACAGCCGTTCGGAAGCCCACTTGGTGCAGTAGGGGTCGCCGGGGGTGGTGCGCCCGCAGTAGTTCGCATAACGGGTCCCGTCGGGACGGGCCCCCGCCAGCAGCAGGGCGGTGGCCCCGCCGGTGCCGAAGCCGATGACCCCGATGCGGGCAGGGTCGATCATGGGGGCGGTTTCCGGGGCACGCAGCAACCTGCTGATGGTGGTGCTGACATGTCGGGGCCGGGCCGTGAGCTGTTCGGGCAGGAACAGCAGAGAGGTGTCGTTGCTGTTGTCGCCGGGATGGGTGGGGGCGGCCACCACGAAGCCCGCGCGGGCCAGGGCTTCCGCCGTGTCGTGGTGGGCCAGGCGCGAACCGGCGGTGCAGTGCGAGATGACCAGCAGCGGGAAGCGGCCGGGCACTTCCTTGCCGCCGCGCGCCACGTCCAGCGTCCAGTCGCCGAGGTGGATCTCGGAGGGAGTGCGGACGGAAGGGTACCACACGGCCACGTCGAGCCGTTCGCCGGTTTCGGGAATCCAGATGCCCATGGTGCGGAAGCCGGGCTGGTACGAGGCGGGCCCGTCCGCGCGGGCTTCCTTCAGCGTGGGCGGAAATGAGGCGAGAATGCCTGCCGGAAGGTTTCGGGGCACGTTGTGCGGCATGCCGACGGGCAGCAGCAGGGCGGCTGCCAGCGATGCGGCCAGCAGGGTGCGCGACAGGCGCCGGGCGGTGCCGGGCGCATGGGGACGGGCGTGGAACGGGGGACGGGGCGCGTGGCCGCGCGGCATGGGAAACCTCCGGTATGTCCACGTGCGAGATACCGCATGCGCCCCCACCCGGCAAGGCCTCATGCAACAGAGTGTAACGGGGTGTATCCGGGGGGAACTGGGGGGTACAGGACGTAGCAGATCGGTAGAACGGAACTGGGCGGAACTGGGCAGAACTGGGCGGAAGCGGGCGAAGCTGGGCTCGGCGCTCGCAGCGTCAGCGCACCCTGCCCCAGTAGGAGAGGTGTGGCGCGCATTGCAACAGCGGCTCTATGGGCACCTCCACCTCGGGAGACGGGTCCGTCGGTGTCTTGCGGGCGTCCACGGGGAAATTGCCGGGCACGCTGGATGAACCACCGGCAGAAACGGTCTGCCAGCAGCACGCGCCGGGTAGCAGCGTAAGGCCCCGGGGGGTGAGCCAGAAGGTTACCGGGGTTTCGGCATTGCCAGACTCTGTTCCGATCATCTCGAATGCGGCGGGTGCTGACGCGCCCGATGGGATCAATGGCCCGCGTCCGCGCCCAGGCGTGGCTGAAGGCGCGATGGGCTGCCCAGCACCATTGCTCGCGTCACCGCCGTTGCGCCGCCGCAGGTGGGCGGTCAGCACGGCATCGGCGCAGTCGTCGTCGCCGAACAGGTCGTCGAGTTCGATGCGCCGCCCGGCGGCCAGATCGTAGCTCACGGCCAGCAGGTCGTGGCTGACGGCAACGCCGTCCTGTCCCCACAGGCCGGTCTGCACCTCGAAGATGACCGACACGGCGTTGGCCGATGGCCGGGACATGCGATGTGTGGCGGTCAGCCAGTCGCGCCGGGCCGGGGCGTAGACGTCCGCGCTCGCCCAGGGGGGGGACTGCGTTGCGGCATGGGGCGTGGCGACCCGGGCCGGGTTGGTCCTGCCGGTGGTGCCAATCCCGGCTGGCCTGTCGGTCCCGGTGGCCTTTTCAGCCGGTTCGGGACGGGGCCCCGCCGCGGACTGCGGGGCCAGCCCATGTCCGGCCACGCGGCGAAAGGCATCGGTAAGTTTCCAGACGATGCGCGCAATGTCGGCGTCCACGGCGGGGTGGCGCAGCACGGGATAGCTTATGGAAACGTCGTAGTGCTCGCCCACCTGTTCGTAGCGCGTTCCGGCTCCGGTGGCCGGGGCGGAAGGCGCAGGCAGGACGAAAATGACGAAAAGCGCGGCCAGAACCGCGTGGCGGATGGGCATTCCAGCCTCTGAAGTGCGCGGATGTCTACGGAAAACAAATATGGTTAACGAAGTCTGCATGCGCGGCCAAGGCGGGAAAGCCCCCCACTTGGGTGCGGCCCCCCGCATGGTGCGTGCTTGTCGACGGCGTTGACCCGCATGACGGCGGCATTCGCTTGTGCCCGGTTTGGTCCGTGCACCGGTTCCGCTGCGCTCTGGTCCGCCGGGGCGCCCGGAACGGCGCAAGGCAGGGTTCGCGCAGGGCGGAAACAGCGCATAAGCGGAACCGACGGGCCATGCATACGTATCGGTAGGGTTGCGGTTCTCCTTAACCCGCCGGAAGCATTTCGCCCCACATGTGCCGCCTTGTGCTTCCGCGCGGTCGTCCCCACCCGGTGAAGCGCGATATTGTCTGTCCCTGCCCTCATACCCCATACCCCACCCGTCGTCCTTTCCACCTCCCTTGATCCCGCCGTTCCAGCCCGCCCGATTCCGGTTTTCCCGTTTCGGGCGGGCTGCACGTTTTTTTGCGTCATGCGCGCGCATGTCTCGTACACCCCCGCGCCCCCCTTCCAACCCCCTTCCGGCCGCATCCGCCCGAAAAGCGGGGTGTACCACCTGCTCACGCGGCGCGGCCGTGGTGGCCGGGTGGTCCGGCCCCGCGAGACGTCCGCGCACCGAAGCAAGGAGGCAATGCCATGGGTGGTGGCGGCAAATCGTACAAGGCCCCGGAGCCCCCGGCTCCTCCCGCGCCCCCGGCCGCCGACGAGGTGGCCGAGCAGGAGGCCAAGGCCGTGGAGGACGCGCGCGAGGACGCCCGCCGCGCCGCACTGCGCGCGCGGGGCAGGCAGGGCACCATCCTGACCGGGGCGCTGGGCGTGCCCGGCACCCCCGACACCCAGCGCAAGACGCTGCTGGGACTGTGAGGATCCGGGCATGACCAGCCAACGACTGCGCGACGCCCGCGAGGCGGTGGACTTTCTGGAGCGGCAGCGTTCGCCGTGGGAAGAGGCGTGGCGCGACATCGCCGCCTACGTCCTGCCCCGGCGCGGACGCATGCACGGGCGCGATCCGCTGGGCGCCCCCGCGTCCGCTTCGGGGGGTGGCCCGTCCAGCGTGCCCGGAACTTCCGACACGCGCGGCGGGCGCGTCATCGACGCCACGGCCACCCGCGCCGTGCGCATCCTGGCGGCGGGCATGCAGGGCGGGCTTACCTCGCCCGCGCGGCCCTGGTTCCGCCTGCGCCTGGCCGACGGGGCCGACGCGGAATCGGGCCCGGCCCGCCGCTGGCTGGATGCGGTGGAACAGCGGCTGTACTGGGCGCTGGCCCGCAGCAACTTCTACCAGGCCTCGCACGCGCTCTACACCGAACTGGCCGCCTTCGGTTCCGCCGACCTGTATCAGGAAGTGGACCCCGAACGGCTGACCCGCTTCGCCGCGTTGACCTGCGGCGAATTCTCCTGGGCCTGCGATGCGGCGGGCCGCGTGGACACCGTGGCGCGGCGCATGCTGATGACCGCCCGCCAACTGGCGGAACGCTATGGCGAGTCGCGTCTGTCCAGCGGCACGCGGCGCATGCTGCGCAAGGAACCCAACCGTCACGTGGAGGTGGTGCACCTGGTGCGGCCCCGCGCCATGCGTACCCCCGGCCACGGCGGCAACCTGCACATGCCTTTCGAGTCGCTGGTGTTCGAGGCGGACGGCGCTGCCGGGGATCTGCTGCACGAGGGCGGCTTTGAGGAATTCCCGCATCTGGCCGCGCGCTGGGACGTCACCGGCGGCGACGTGTATGGCCGCTCGCCCGGCATGGACGTGCTGCCCGACGTCAAGATGTTGCAGGAAATGGCCCGCAGCCAGCTGCTGGCCATCCACAAGGTGGTCAACCCGCCCATGCGCGTGCCCACCGGCTTCAAGCAGCGGCTCAACCTGATTCCCGGCGCGCAGAACTACGTGGCGCCGGGCCAGCCCGAGGCCGTTGCCCCGCTCTACCAGATCAACCCGGACATCGCGGCGGTGACGCGCAAGATCGACGACGTGCGCAAGGCCGTGCGCGAAGGGTTCTTCAATGATCTCTTCCTGATGTTCACGGCTGACGGGCGCTCCAACGTCACGGCGGCAGAGGTGGCCGAACGCGGGCAGGAAAAGCTGCTCATGCTCGGCCCGGTCATCGAGCGGCATCAGACGGAACTGCTCGATCCGCTGCTGACGCGCACCTACGGCATCCTGCGCCGGGCCGGGGCGCTGCCGCCCAATCCGCCGGAACTGGAAGGGCTGGAAATGCGCGTGGAATACGTTTCGGCCCTGGCCCAGGCCCAGCGGCTGGGCGCGGCGCAGTCCATCCGCCAGTTCGCGGCGGAGGTCACGGCCCTGTCGGCCACCGCGCCCGGCGTGCTGGACAAGATCGACTTCGAGCAGGCCGTGGACGAACTGGCCTCCATCGGCGGGGTGCCCGCACGGGTGGTGCGCTCCGATGCCGAGGTGCTGCGGCTGCGCGCGGAGCGCGAGGCCGGGCTGGCAGCGCAGGGCGTTGCCGTGGCGCGCGGGGCGGCGGGCGCCGCCAGCGCGCTGGCCAGGGTGCTGGGCGTGGACGGAGGGGACGGCGCTTCGAGCGGGAATGGCGGCAGCGGCGGTAGTGGCCCGTCTGGCACCGCCGCATCGGCCACACCGTCCGTGGCATCCGCGGCATCCCGGCCCCCTGCATCGCCTGCCCCGGCTGCCCCGCCCACTCCGGTGGGCCGGGCCACGGAGGCGCGCGCATGAGCCGTCATTCCTCTCCCATCCCTTCCCGTACGGCGGGCGGTGGGCGTCACCCTGATTCCGTGCAGCGGGCCGATTCCGCACCGCAGTCCGGCCACGTGCCGCAGTCCGATGTGGTTCTGGCCGACCTGCTGGCCCGTACCGCCGTGGCGGACGCCGCAGACCCTGATGGCCTGAATGGTGCGGACGGCCTGCTGACCGACCTGCTGGGGCCGGAGGTGGAAGAAGCCCGCCATGCCCGGCGCGAGGAAACCACCCGGCTTGCCGCCTATCTCGACGATCTGGCTGCGGTGCTGCGCACGCAGGGCGGGGCCGGGGTGCGCGTGCTGCGCCACTGGCTGGACGCCGCCTGCGCCAACGACCGCCTGTCCCGGCCCGAGCCCGCCATCCACGGGGCCGCGGCCCTGTACGACTACGCCCGCGACCGCACGGCGGAAATCGCCATGGCCGACCCGGCCAGCCTGCTGCGCATTCAGTTGGAGGGGGCGCGGCGCTGGGCCGGTGAACAACTGAACCCCGGCGAGCGACGGGACTGATCCGTCCGCGCCGGATGACCACGCCTGCAACAGGCGGGTCTTCAACAGACACCCTCAACGTTCACGCGTTCAACCCTGCAACGGAGGACACCATGGAACAGACACTGGCCCCGGCACCTTCATCCGGCACGGCGAGCGGCGCATCCGGAACATCCGGGACATCCGGAATGGGGGGCGCGCCCGTACCCTCCGGTCCGGCGGCTCCGGCGAACCCCGACACCGCGTCGGCGGCCCCCGGCAGCGCGGTCAGCCCCGCAGAATCCGCCCCCGGCCTGCCCGATGCGCCCGGCGCTTCCGGCGCCGCGCGCAACGCCGCCGACTACGCCTTCGACCTGCCGGACCACCTCAGCGTGGACACGGCGGCGGCGGACCGCTTCCGCGCGTTGTGCGCCGCCCAGGGGCTGACCCCGGAACAGGCCCGCGCCGCCGTGGACTTCTACGTGGCCGAGCACGAGACGGCGGGCGGCTTTGCCGCCGACGGCTGCGAGGCGGGCCTGCGCACCCTGTGGAAGGGCCGCTACGACGAACGTATCGATACCGCCCGCCGCGCCGTGCGCAGCCTGGACACCCGCATGGAGGGGCGGCTGGCCCCGCTGGTGCGCGCCGGGCTCGGCAACCATCCCGCCTTCGCCGAGTTGATGGCCCTGGTGGGCGAGCGCATGGGCGAGGACACGCTGGGCGCGGGCAGCGGCCCGGCGGGCGCGCGCGGCGAGGCCATGAGCACCGAGGATTTCCTGCGGACCGTCGTGTTCGCCAAACGTTAACCGCCAGGAGGCATCCGGCATGGGCAAGACGCTGAAGGATCTGAGCAACGAGCAGGCATCCACGCAGCCGCAGCAGGTGGACGGGCTGACCGAGGAGGCCCCCATCCTGGGCATCGTTCCCTTCGAAGAGGCCAGCCACGGCCTGTGGAACATGTACGAGGACGTGGAAGAGGTGCAGGGCGCGGGCTGGGTGGACATGAACGCCCCCCTGCCCTCGGTGGAGGTGACCAGCAACCTGCGCAAGGTGGACCTGTCCATCCTGGGCGGCGAGATCGAGGTGCCCGAAGACACCGCCCGCATGTTCGGCGGCAAGGAAAAGTACTTCTCCAAGAAGATGCCCAAGGTGCTGCGCCGTTCGGGCATGTCGGCGGAACAGCGCATCATCTACGACAACTTCCGCGCCTTCGCCCTGGACCACGGCGCGGTCACCGACGCCGGGGCCACGGCGGGCGGCTGCTACTCCATGCTGGCCGTGCGCTTCGTCGAAGGCGAAACCTGCGGCCTGTACAGTCCGGAATGCTTCAAGCAGGGCACCGTGCTGGACGTGCAGTCCATCAACGGCGGCGAACTCTACAAGGCCACCAGCGGCCAGTACCAGGGCGTGCTGGTGTTCGGCCTGCGGCTGAAGTCGTACCTGGGCATCCAGATCGCCAACCCCCACAGCGTGGCGGCCATCGTCAACGTCAGCCGCGACCATGTGCCCACCGAGGCCATGATCGACGACATGCTGGCCCAGGTGCGCGCCACCTCCGGCTCCACCTACCTGTTCATGCACGAGCGCGCCCGCAACCTGCTGTACCGCTACAAGGCCGGCGCCCTGCAGATCGTGCCCGGCGGCAAGGACATGGACCGCCAGATCACCCACTGGAACGGCATCGAGATCGTCACTTCCTACAACTTCAAGGACGGCACCGAACAGGTGCTTGCCCTGTAGCGGCCCCGCGCCGCGTCCCTTCCGCAACACCATGACGGCAACCGCCCGGCGGTGCCGATGAACAAGGAGAAACGCATGTACGGACACATGCTGCGTGTGCATGGCGAACATCTGGCCAAGGGGCAGGAACTGCCCAAAAACGCCCAGGCCGTGGGCAACGGCGGCCCGCAGCGCGCGGGTTCGATGATGGGCGCGGCAGAGGTGGCCGCCGTGGCCGCCACGCCGGTCACCCTGGGCGACGGCAAGAGCCTTACCTTGATGCTGGAAGACAGCGACGACGGCACGGCCTTTGCCGCGCTGCCGGTGTCGTTCCGGCGCTCCGCCCCGGGCGGGCGCACCTGGGCCGACGGCGAGGTGCTGGGCCGCCTGCCCCTGCCTTCCGACTGCCGCCGCCACGTGCGCGTGGTGATCGGCACCGACGACGCCGGGGCCTCCGGCACCGTGGACGTCGTCTTCGACTACCTGCCGCGCTAGCGCGGCCACGGATCGCAACCCCCGCCCGCCCCATCCGTAACGGGGCGGGCGGGGAACACGGCACGGAGGTGCCCCACATGATCAATGACGTGACCGATGACATGACCAAGGATGGAGTACCGGGCCAGGCCCCGGCGGTACACGAGGAACCGGCGGCGTGCGCCCCCGGTGCGGCGGCGGCCCCTGCTTCGCCCCTCCTGCGCACTTCGCCCGTCTCGTCCGCTTCTGCCGACATGGCGGAAACGTCCGAATCAACCGGGCCGCCCACCCGCGAGGACGTGCGACGCTTCCGCCTGGCGACCCTGCGCGCCCGGCTGGCCCTGCTGGGGGTGGCCTTCGACCCGTCCACCGACGAGGCCACCCTGAGGCGCATGCTGCGCGCCGCGGAGGGGCAGGGGGGCGGGGCTCCCGTGATGGGCGCGACGGGTACGCCCGGTGTCGCTGGCGCAACGGGTACGGCGGGCGATGGCGACACGCCCGATCCGACTGTCTCTGCCGCCGATGCCGTCCCGGCAACGGAGTCCGACCTGCCGCCCAGCGCCGCCATGCGTCGGGACACGGCCCGCCATCTGCGCGAACGGCAGCGCGTGGCGGCGGCGGATATCGGCGTTACCGGAAGCGCCGGGGGCGCCAAGGGAACCGGTGGCCGCCCGCGCGGCAGGGGGCGGTCATGAGCGCCGTCCCCGGTTTCACTTCCGGCAGCACGGTCCAGACCAGCGAGGTGTCCATCTGCAACAAGGCCCTGCGCTACCTGGGCGCGCCGGAAATCGTGGCCCTGGACCAGCCCTCGCGCGAGGCGGACCTGTGCGCCCGCTACTACGCGGAAGCCCGCGACGAACTGCTGGAACACCACCACTGGAACTTCGCCACCCGCTACACCTCGCTGGCCCCGCTGGCGGCGGTGCCGCCCTTCGGCTTTGCCTGCGCCTACCGTTTGCCCGGCGACTGCCTGCGGGTGCGCCGCCTGCGCGGCGAGCCGCCCTTCGAGGTGGTGGAGGCCCGCACCCTGTACACCGACGCGGCCCCGGCAGAAGCGGTGCTGACCGTGCGCGTCACCGACCCGGCCCGCTTCCCGGCGCTGTTCGTCGAGGCGCTGGCCCGCCGTCTGGCCGCCGCGCTGGCCGTGCCGCTCATGAACAGTTCGCGCACCGAGCAGGCCATGCTCCAGCGGTTCGGGGATGCCCTGGAGGCCGCCCGCGTGGCCGACGCCGCCGAGGGCGCGTCCGACCCCGTGGAGATCAACCCCTGGCTTCTGGCGAGGTAACCCATGGCGCGCACCACCCTGATCCAGAACAGCTTCAACGCGGGCGAACTGTCGCCCCTCATGGCCGCGCGGGGCGACCAGGCCCGGTACGCCAGCGGCTGCCGCGTACTGCGCAACATGCTGCTGCATCCGCACGGTCCGGCCTTCCGGCGGCCCGGACTGCGCTTCATGGGGCCGTGCGCCGATGAAACCGTGCCGCCCCGGCTGGTGCCCTTCGTGTTCAACGAGGAACAGGCCTACGTGCTGGAATTCGCGCCGGAACGGCTGCGGGTGTGGTGGCGCGGCGGGCTGGTGCTGGGGGACGAGGGCGCGCCGCTGGAGGTGCACACCCCTTACGCGGCGGAACACCTGCTCACGCTGCGCTGGTGCCAGTCTGCCGACGTGCTCTATCTGGTCACCCCCCATGCCGCCCCGCGCAAACTGGAACGCCACGGCCATGCCGACTGGCGGCTGGTGGAGGTGGACTTCGGCCCGCGCGTGGCCACGCCCACGGGGCTGCACGCCACGAGCGCGCCGCCAGGTGATGCGTCGGGCGGCACGCCGGAGAACTCGCGCCTGCACCGCTACGTGATCACCGCCGTGTCCGTGGACACGGGCGAGGAAAGCCTGCCCACGGCGGAACTGGCCGTGACGGCGGGCACGCCCGCGGAAGGGAGCGCCGTGAACCTGGTCTGGGACGCCGTGGAGGGGGCCAGCGAATACCGGGTGTACAAGGCGGGCGGCGGGGCGTCCGTCTACGGCCTGCTGGGCACCGCCGCCACAGGCGAAACCTATGCCGATACGGGCCGCACGCCGGACTTTGCCGAAGGCCCGCCCGAGCACCGCAATCCCTTCGAAGGGGCGGACGACTATCCTTCGTCGGTGCAATTCTGGCAGCAGCGGCTGTGCTTCGCCGGGTCGCGCAGCCACCCGCAGACCATCTGGGCCAGCCGCACCGGCTGCTACGAGAACATGGACGTCTCGCGCCCGCTCCAGACCGACGACGCGGTTACCGTCACCATCGCCTCGGAAACGGTCAGCGCCGTGCGCTGGATGATGCCCGCCCGCAAGCTGCTGGTGGGCACCGGCGGGGGCGAATGGACCCTTTCCGGGCAGGGCAGCGAACCGTTCTCGCCCCTGTCGTGCCTGCTGGAATTCCAGTCGGCGCGCGGTTCGGCGGAACTGCCGCCCCTGGCCGTGGGCGACGGGGTGCTGGCCGTGCAGCGTGGGGGCCGGGCGGTGCGCGACTTTCGCTACAGCCTGGACGTGGACGGCTATTCCGGCGCGGACCAGACCATTCTGGCCGAGCACATGCTGCGTGGCCGCACCATCGTGGACTGGGCCTATCAGCAGTCGCCCCATTCGGTGGTGTGGTGCGCCATGGACGACGGCTCCATGGCCGGGCTTACCCTCATCGCCGAGCATCAGGTGGCGGGCTGGCACCGCCACGAGACCGGCGGCGCGGTGGAGGCGCTGTGCGTGGTGCCCGGTTCGCCGTCCGACCCCGCCGGAGGTGACGAACTGTGGCTGGTGGTGCGCCGCGATGCGGACGGTGCGCAGCGGCGGTACATCGAGCGGCTGGACCCGGCCTTCGAGTCGGACACCCCGGCCCCGGCGTTCTTCGTGGATTCCGGCCTGTCGTATCAGGGGGCGCCCGTGGCCGCGCTGGGCGGGCTGGAACACCTGGAAGGGTGCGAGGTGTCCATCCTGGCCGACGGATGGGTGCATCCGCCGCGCACCGTGGCGGGCGGGCGCATCGAACTGGACCGCCCGGCCTCGGTGATCCACGCCGGGCTGGGCTATGCCAGCGACCTTGCGCCGGTGACGCAGGAATTCGTGGCGGGCGACGGCCCCACCCAGGGCCGGGTGCGCCGGGTGGGCCGGGCGCGGGTGCGGCTGTACCGCTCGTCGGGGTTCAAGGCCGGGCCGGACGCGGAACACCTGCGCGAGGTGCTGTTCCGCACCGCGCAGGACCCGCCGGGGCAGGCCCTGCCGCTGTTCGACGGCGACCGCGAGGTGACCCTGGACGCGCGCCTGGGCACGCAGGGCGGCCTGCACGTGCGGCAGGACGACCCGCTGCCGCTGACGGTGCTGGCGGTGATCAGCGAGGTGGAGGTGGGCGAGGCATGAGCGCGCGTCATCTTCAGGCAGCGTCGGATGTTCCGACGGTTCCGCCCCCTGCGTTTTTGGCATCGCCAGCCTGCCAGACCTCTGCGCCTTGCTTGCGCACGGGTTTTGCCCGGCGCGGTGCGGATGGCCGTACCAGATTGCATGTGGTCCCGGCGCGCCGCCACCACCTGCGCCAGGTGCTGCCCGACCTGCGCCCGCGTGACCGGGCGGAACTGGATGCCCTTGGCCCGCGCGGCGCCGTGGCCGAGGCGGCGCGGGCCTTCGCCCTGTCGCCCCTGCGCTGGGCGGTATTGCGCGGCGGGCGGTGCGTGGCCCTGTTCGGCGCGCGGCCCTTCCCCGGCATGCCGGACACGGCGGCGCCGTGGCTGTTCGGCACGCCGGGGCTGGATGCGGAAGGCCGGGCGCTGGCCCGGCTGGGGCCGCTGTTCGCCGCGCGCATGCGCGCCGCGTGGCCCCGGCTGGTGAACATGATCCACGCACCGGCCCTGGCACGGCAACCGGCAACGGCCCACTGGCTGGCCCGGTGCGGGTTTGCCGTGGCCGCGCACCCCATGCCGCTGGGGCATGGCGGCGCGCCGTTCCATCCCTTCACCTCCGGCGCTGTGCCTGCGGACAGCTTCGCGCCGGAACAACCGACCAACACGGGAGGATGACATGTGCGGATTGCCTCAGGCCTTGTTGGCAGCGGCCGTCCTGCAGGGCGGCTACACCCTGATGGATTCGAACCGGACCGCCAGCGCCGCCAGGGCGCAGCAGGAATACCAGGCGGTCACCCAGCGCAATGCGGCCTTGCAGGCCAACTACCAGATCGAGGAGACCCAGCGCGATGCCGAGCGTACCGAGCGGGCCTTGAAGCGTCAGGCGCGTTCGCAGCAGGCGGGGGTGCGTTCGCTGCTGGCGGCGTCGGGCATGGACGCCGGGTCGGGCAGCGCGCTGGACGTGTTGCAGGACCAGTCGCTGGCCGCAGAGGCCGACGTGCTGGATGTGCGGCGTCAGTCGGAGCGCCGGCAGCGCGCCCTGGAATACCAGGCCGCGGGCGCGGACAGCAGTGCCTCGCTGCTGATGGGCATGGCCAACGACCCGTGGTCGCGGGTGCGCCAGGGCTGGCGCAGCGGCATGATCATCGGCAACACCGTGCAGGGCGCGGGTACCCTTCTGATGTAGGGCCATTCTGATCCGGAGCCAGCCGCCGGGAACTGCTTCCGGCTTCGGAAACGGTCCCCGGGCCAATGCCGACAAGAATGCAAAGGAGCGGACAATGACCATCGTATCGACGAACACCGTCGAACTGTACACCGGCAACGGCACGCAGACGGAGTGGCCGGTGGCCTTCCCGTTCCTGCGGCCCGAGGACGTGCGGGCCGTGGTGAGCGGGACGGGAGGCGACAGGGTGCTGGCCTACGGCGCCGACTACGTGGCCGCCGCGCTGCCGGGCGGCGGGGGCAGCGTGATTACCATGCCGGGTGCACCGGGCGCGCCCGGCATGGTGGGCGCGGGCGAACACCTGACCCTGTGGCTGGACCAGCCCTTCACGCAGGAAATGGACCTGCGCAACACCGGCGTGCTGGACGCGGAAATGCTGGAGCGCGGCTTTGACCGACTGACCCTGATGGCCCAGCAACTGCGCGAGGAAGTGGGCCGCTGCGTCAAGGTGCCGCTGACCGATCAGTCCACGCGGCCCGACGCCCTGCTGGAGGGCATCACCGCCAACGTGGGCCGCGCGGAACTGGTGGCGCAGGATGCACAGGACCACGCGGTTTCCGCCACGGCCAGCGCGGCACGGGCGGAATCCGCCGCCACCAGCGCAGACGCCGCCCTGACCGGCGTGCAGCAACTGCACGGAGAGGTTGCCCAGGCCTTGGCGGATGCGAGGGATGACGTGCTGGCCTCCGCCGCGTTCGTGCCCATCGGGGCTATCCTGGACTTCCCGGTGAATACGGTGCCAGCGGGCTTCCTGGTCTGCGCCGGGCAGGTGGTGACGCGCGAGGCGTATCCGGACCTGGTCACCTACCTGACCGGGGGCGCCGTGGCCCTTTCCGCAACCCTTCCCGACCTGCGCGGCGAGTTCCGGCGCGGGGCCGACCTTGGGCGCGGCGTGGACGCCGGGCGCGTGGTGGGCAGCGCGCAGGAAGACATGTTCAAGGCGCATGCCCATACCAAGACGTGGCATTCTGGCGCTGGGGGGTCCAATCGTGCGCCGGACTATCTTGCTGGTATATCATCCGACCTTGGGGCAATGACCACCACCATGAGCACGGAGGGGGGCATCGAAACGCGTCCCCGCAACGTGGCCGTGGTGCCGTGCATCAAGGCCTACCATGCCCCCATGAGCGCCGTCCCGGTGGACCTGACGGACGCGCTTGCCCGGCTTGATGCCCTGGCTGCGGTTGTCAGCCCCAACGTGGGCAAGTTCTGCACCGTGGGTGCGACCAGCAGCGGGCAGACATTTGCGGCCAACGTGAACACCGTCGTTGCCGCTCTTGGCGGTCGCGTGCTGTTCGGGGGGGAAGCATGGTCCGATGCGGGTGACGGTTCGCTGTCCATCGTCGTTCCCGAGGCAGGGACATATGAGCTTGAAGCCAAACTGACCCTTCTCAGTGGGACGAACAGTTCGGCGTGGGCGTGGATTTCGGTGAACGGCAATGTCCTTTCCGCGTCGATAGCATACGGACCCACGACATACTGGACCTCTTTGCACACTCGTGTGGTGCGCACGCTTGTTGCGGGCGACATCGTGCGCATCGTGACGCAGTCCACAGCCACGACACAGAGTGGTTCCAGCGGAACGACCACCTTGACCCTGAAGCGCATGAGGTAACAATGCACAACGAACGCATGCACGAGGCCTTGTGCCGCCTGTACCCCGAAGCCCCGGCGGGCGCGTGGGAACTGGCGTGTGGTCCGGAAACGGATTGGGACGTGGCCATTGCGGCCTGGAGCCTGGGGGAGGCGCAGCCCACGCAAGAGGCGCTGGACGCGGAATACGCGACGCTGGCCGCAGAGGAGGCGGCGCCCCGGCCACCCGAACCGGAGCCGCTGGACCTGAACACCATCACCTATGCCCAGGCCGATGCCATCATCCGCGCCGAAAGCGTGGAGGATTTGCGGCTGGCAATGCTGGACGTGCTGGGGTTGTAGCAGGGGGGAACGTGAGACAAGGCCCCCGGCATATGCGGGGGCCTTGTGTTCGACTGGTGGGTGTCGTCGCTTTCCGGGCTGTGACGTCGGAACTGACCGGATGTCTTCGGGGCCGGGCAGCCCTTCGCACCCCTCCACCCGTTGATTACACCGTTCTCATCACTTCATGGAATCCATCAGCCGCCGCAGGGCGGCAGCCTGTGCCGAAAGTTCGGCGATGGCGGCTTCCGCCTCGGACATGCGCGTGGCCGTGGAGCCGGAGATTTCGTTCACCTCGGCGATGATGCGATTCAGCTCGTCGCCGGTGGCGGCCTGTTGTTCGGCGGCGGTGGCGATGGAGTTCACCTGGTCGGATGCCTGCTGCACCGCCTGCACTATTTCCTGCAACATGCCGCCCGCCTCGTTGGCCAGGGCCTGGCTGTCGGTCACGCCGCGCACGGCAACGTCGGTGGCTTCGGCGCTGCGCCGGGCCGACTGCTGGATGCCCCCGATGGCAGCCTCCACCTCGCGGGTGGCATTCATGGTCTTTTCAGCCAGCTTGCGCACCTCGTCGGCCACCACGGCAAAGCCGCGCCCGGCGTCCCCGGCGCGGGCCGCCTCGATGGCCGCGTTCAGCGCCAGCAGGTTGGTCTGGTCGGCAATGTCGCTGATGACCCCCAGCACGTTGCCGATGTCGCTGGCCTGGGTGCCCAGCTTTTCCATTTCGCTGCGCAGTTCGCGCGAATGGCTGCCCAGCCCTTCGATGGCGGCGGCCACCTTTTCCACAATGTCCGCGCCTTGCCGGGCCTGTTCGGACATTTCCGCCGTGGTGCGGTTGGTGTCCGAGGCGTTGCGGGCCACCTCGCGCACCGTGGCGGCCATTTCGTCCATGGCCGTGGCCGATTCGGAACTGCGCTGCAACTGCCTGTCGGCCCCGCGCGCGGCCTCGCCCACCCGGTCGGAAAGCTGGCTGGCCGCTTCGGCCACGGTGGTGGCTATGGCGTCGGCGTCACGGGCCACCCCGGCAATGCGTTCGCTGCGTTCCAGCGCCTCGGCTTCGCCGCGTTTCACGGCGGTGATGTCCTGGCGGATTTCCATGTAGCCCACCAGCGTGCCATCGGGCTTGCGCACCGTGGCCGCGCGGGAATGGAAGTAGCGCGTCTCGCCGCCCAGTTGCCGGGTGAAGTCCAGTTGCGCTTCGGATTCGCCGGTGCGGGCCAGACGGTCGATGGGAGGCTCCGTGCCGTACACGTCTGCTCCCTGGTAATTGCCCAGCGGCTTGCCGATCAGGTCGTCCTCGGCGTGGCCCAGCAGGGTGCAGGCCGCGCTGTTCAGGGCGCGGATGTTGCGGCGCGGGCCGGTGACGATGATGGGGTCGGGCACGCGGTTGATGATGGCCCGGTTGTAGGCCACCCGTTCGCGGATGGCGTCCACCATGTGGGTGATGGTTTCGTGCAGCTGACCCATTTCCGCCGTGAAGCGGAACGAGCTTTTGTACTCGAAGTCGCCGTCGGCGATGCGCCTGCCAAAGTCGGTCAGGGCCGCCAGCGGGGCCTGGATGGTGCGGTACAGCCCCACGGCCAGCAGGCCGCCCAGCAGCACGGCCACGGCAAAGGCCACGGCGGCGCCGGTGCGCAGCATGTTGCCTGTGGCGTTGGTTTCATCCGCATGTTCGCGGGTGGCCTCGATGGTGGCCCTGGTCAGTTCGTCGATGGATTGTTCCAGCTTGTGGGCCTGTTCGCGTCCGGCATCGAAGCGGATGTTGGCCTGCTCGGCCGAAAGTCCGGCGGCGGGGGCTTCGCGCGTCAGGGTGGAGAAGGAGGAAAGATACGGGCCGGTCAGCGCGCGAATGGCGGACACCTGCCGCAGCAGGTCGGTCAGCTCCGGCATGGTGCGCAGCTTGCGCTCGGCGGCATCGGTGTGCGCGGCAAGGTCGGTGGCGGCCTTTTCGTGCCGGGGCAGGTAGCCGCGCAGCCGTTCGGCGTTGGCGATGTTGAGCAGGGTGTCCTTTTCGTAGCGGCGCAGCTGGCTTACATCGTGACGCATGGCGTACACGGTCTCTTCCAGTTCCACGTGCTTGGAGATCAGTTCGTCCACCAGATCATTGATGTTGCCGAGAGCCAGCACCATGGCCACGCCCATGATCAGATTGAGCAGGGTAAGTGTGCCGAGGCCATAGATAAGTTTCTGGCGTATGGTCATCAGACGGTCCCCCCCAGGGATGAAGAAAGGTTTGTGGCGGTGCGTTGCGGGCAAGGGCAGGAAGCGGGCACCATACGGTCGTACAGGACTTTTTCGGTCGACTAGGACACAACTTTAGCCGATGCGCAAGGATTCTTCACGGCGGGGCGCGAAAAGGGCCCGGCGGTTTCCCGCCGGACCCTTTGGTGACTACGGTTGTTCCCGTCTGATTTCAGGGGGTGGGCACCACCCTCTGAGACTGACTGTCGTCAGCTCCATTCCAGCAGGCGGCGCTGGCCGGTCAGGGCGCGGATGTCCGTGACGTCCTGCGACACTTCCAGGCAACCAAGGTAGGTTCCATCGGTGTCGCGCACCGCAAAGTAGCGGATATGCAGGAAGCGTCCGCCAAGCTCGATCCAGAATTCCGCCGTGTCCCGTTCGCCCGCCTTGAACTTGGCCAGGATGTCCTCGACCATGTGCACGGATTTCGGCGGGTGGCAGTTGCGCACGTTGCGCCCGATAACCGCCGCGCTACGCGGAAAGATGCGGTGCGGCACGTCGGAATAGTAGGCCACCCTGTCCTCGGCATCCACAAAGCTGAGGTCCACGGGCAGGCTGCGCAGCATCTGGTTGAGCACGTTGGGGGCCAGCGCGCCGGTATCCAGTTGCACCAGTTGCGTGCCGCGGGCCGGGCTGGCGGTGGCATCCGCGTGACTGGCCGCCTGGGGGGTCCATTCGTCGCCGGGCGTCACCCACGCGTAGCCTATTTCGTCCTCGCCGTGGCGCACCCGCGCCCATTGGGCTTCCGTCAGCGAATCAAGGGCCATGGGAAAGAGCACCTTTTCTTCCTTGTACGCCATATCCTTCACGGCTTCCGCCGCATCGCGCGCGGCCAGCGCGGCTGCCGTGGCGGCCAGGTTTTCCATGGCCGTGCGGGCGGCCTTGAACAGCCCGCGGATGTCGTCGTGCACTTCCCACATGACCTTGGGCGGGGCTTCTATGCCGTTTTCTTCCAGCAGGGGGAACAGCTGGTTTTCCTTGCGGGTGTAGTGCACCTCCATGCGGGCCAGGTCTTCCAGCAGTTCCTTTACGTAGCGGCTGCTGAACGACCAAGCCATCTCGTCGATGGGCGAGGTGCGGTCGCCGGGGGTGCGGTGCATGCGGTCCACCTGCGAGATGATCTCGTCGGCCAGTTCCATGGCCTTGGCGTTCTCGTCCATGTAGGTGCGCACCGGGTGCCCGGCGGGCGCGGAAACCGCCGGGGCCTCGTCCAGCGCCCCCTTGAACAGGTCCACGTGCAGCGAACACAGACGCTTTATCTCGGCCTCCGGCAGGCCCTCGGCCACCATGGCCTGTTCCAGCCGGGCAATGTCCCCGCCGGAAATGTCGCCCACGGCGGCGGCAAAGCGGGCCTTCAGCGCCGCCGGGTCCGCCCCGGCGTGCAGTTCGCGGATGAGGTCCTTCAGGGTGTCCATGCGCGCGGCGTCGGAAAGGGGCGAGCCGGACGCGGGCGCCTGTCCGGCATCGCAGGGCGTGCCGCAGGTGGTGGCGCAGGGCGATGCCCCGGTTTCGGCAGCGGGTTTGGGACCGGGCTTTGCGGTCGTGCCGGGCGCGCCCTTGGGGATGATGGTCACCGCCTCGCTGGAATGGTCCAGCACCCCGCGCGCGATGTGCAACATCAGGCCGTTGACCTCCAGCCCGGCAATGTCCGCCGCCTGCTGCAAGGTGGCCACCCGGCCCAGCGTGTTGCGCAGCAGCGGGTTTTTCAGCTTGGCGAAGGCGGGGGCAAAGTCAGCCAGCACGTCGATGATGTAGGGGTGCTCGGCGACAAGATCATGTATGGATGTGGACGGGGCGAGATGCATGGGGCCTCCCGTGGGGTTTCGTGTGAGTGTCGTGTACCCGGCGCGGCATCTGGCGTCTGGCCGGAAACGTTGGGCCAGGCGTGCCGTCAGGGCCGGTCGCGCTCTCAGGGGCGTGCCGTCAGGGCCAGCCGTATCGCCAAGGTAAAACCGGGTGCGGCCCTGCGCCGTGACGGGCGTCACGCCGGACAGCGTACCATGAATGTTTCCGGAACGGCAGGGGGGCAGACCCGCCCCGCGCGCGCCCGCGCACTGGACAAAATCCCTGTGGTCTGCAAAAGCACAAGGGCCGCGCTTCGTCGGCATACCCCCGAACACGGCGACACCGCGAACACTGCGAGCAGGGCCGTTTCCGCCTTGCCGCCCGTGCGGCGTCCGCACCGCATGTGCCCTTGAAATGGGCGCACCCCGTGCCCGGCGCGCCCCGGCCAGCATACGGCGGGCGGATACCGGCCCGCAATCCCGACCAGACAACAACCCCGAAAGGTGGACCAATGAGCAACGAACCGGACAAGATCATCTATTCGATGATCCGCGTCACCAAGCGCCACGGCCAGCGCGAGGTGCTGAAGGACATTTCCCTCTCCTACTTCTACGGCGCCAAGATCGGCGTGCTGGGCCTGAACGGCTCGGGCAAGTCGTCGCTGCTGAAGATCCTGGCCGGGGTGGACCCCAACTTCGATGGCAAGACCGTGCTCGCGCCGGGCTTCACCATCGGCTACCTGGAGCAGGAGCCGCTGGTGGACGAAACCCGCACCGTGCGCGAAGTGGTGGAAGAAGGCGTGCAGGAGATCGTGGATCTCGTGAAGGAATTCGAAGAGATTAACGCCAGGTTCGCCGAGCCCATGGAGCCGGACGAGATGGACGCGCTCATCGAGCGCCAGGGCAAGGTGCAGGAACAGATGGACGCCAAGGGCGCCTGGGACCTGGACGCCCGCCTTGAAATGGCCATGGACGCCCTGCGCTGCCCCCCCGGCGACACCTCCGTGTCGGTCATCTCGGGCGGTGAACGCCGCCGTGTGGCCCTGTGCCGCCTGCTGCTGCAAAGCCCCGACATCCTGCTGCTGGACGAACCCACCAACCACCTGGACGCCGAATCCGTGGCCTGGCTGGAACGCTTCCTCCAGACCTTCCCCGGCACGGTCATCGCCGTCACCCACGACCGTTACTTCCTCGACAACGTGGCGGGCTGGATTCTTGAACTGGATCGCGGGCGCGGCATTCCGTGGAAGGGCAACTATTCCTCGTGGCTGGAGCAGAAGGAAAAGCGCCTGCAACAGGAAGAAAAGTCCGAGGTGGAGCGCCAGAAGACCCTCCAGCGCGAACTGGAGTGGATTCGCATGTCGCCCAAGGGCCGCCACGCCAAGGGCAAGGCGCGCATCAACGCCTACGAGGCCATGCTGAGCCACGAAAGCGAAAAGCGCGCCCCGGACCTGGAAATCTACATTCCGCCGGGACCGCGGCTGGGCAAGGTGGTCTTCGAGGCCACCGGGCTCGCCAAGTCGCTGGGCGACCGGCTGCTGATGGAAGGCGTGGACTTCCTCATCCCCGCCGGGGCCATCGTGGGCATCATCGGCCCCAACGGCGCGGGCAAGACCACCCTGTTCAAGATGCTGGCGGGCGTTGAAACGCCCGACGCGGGCGAACTGAAGGTGGGCGATACCGTGCAGGTGGCCTTCGTGGACCAGAACCGCGATTCGCTGGAAGCCGGCAAGACCGTGTACGAGGTGATCAGCGAAGGCTACGAGACGGTCAAGCTGGGCACCCGCGAGGTGAACGCCCGCGCCTACTGCTCGCGCTTCAACCTGATGGGCCAGGACCAGCAGAAGAAGGTGGACGTGCTGTCCGGCGGCGAACGCAACCGGGTGCACCTGGCCCGCATGCTGAAGTCCAACGCCAACGTCATCCTGCTTGACGAACCCACCAACGACCTCGACGTGAACACCATGCGGGCGCTGGAAGACGGCATAGAGAACTTCGCGGGCTGCGTGCTGGTTATCAGCCACGACCGCTGGTTCCTGGACCGCATCGCCACGCACATCCTGGCCTTCGAAGGGGATTCCAGCGTGGTGTTCTTTGACGGCAACTATTCGGAATACGAAGAAGACCGCAAGAAGCGTCTGGGCAAGGACGCCGACACGCCGCACCGGATCAAGTTCCGCAAGCTGACCCGCTAGAGGACGAAACTGGGTTCACCTGCCCCGTGCGGTTTGAAGAAGTCTGGTGGCAGCCGCCATTACGGACGCCACGGCGGCCCGGAATGGCGGCTGCATGCGGATGAAACGGCGGGGGCCGTCCGGAACGTTCCGGGCGGTGCGGCACGCCGGACCCGGATGTTATGCGTCAACATGGTGAAAAGCATGAATATCGTCTTCGTGTTCGAAAAAGAGGTCAAGACGCACTGCAACCGCGTGACCGTCAACATCCGGGGTGACATCCATCGCCAGCGGTCGTTGCTGTGGCGCGGTTTCGCGCGGCTGTACCATGACGTGTACGATGGTTTCGACATGGCCGACGCCGCCGTGATGCGCCATGTGGACCAGTGCTCGCCCAGCGTGCTGATGCGCACCTTCATGCATGCCGATCTGGTGTCCAGGCGCGGCGGCGAGGGGCACGACATCGGGTGCACCAACCTCAAGACCATCAGGAATTCCATCGTCATCGCGCACAAGAACATCATCAACCGCAAGCGGTTGCTGCGGCAGTTCAAGCGCAACGGCAACATCCTGCTGGTGGACATCATCGACGGCGGGCCCAAGCCGGGCCGCACCGAATTCTACGACGGCATCATCTGCTGTTCGCAGAAGGCTTACGAATACTATGCGCAGGAATGCCCGCAGGTTCCGGTTTATTTCGTGGCCCACTGCACCGACCCGCGCATCGGGCAGGTGTCGCCTCCCACGGACAGGTTCGCGCCGTACTACTTCGGCGCTCCCAAGAACCTGCTGCTGTTCGACGCCATCAGGGACACGCTGGGCATCGTGTATACCGATACCCGCGACGTGCCCAACCACGACTGGTACAGGCGCCTCAACGACGCCAACTTCCACTACGCGGTGCGCCCGCAGATGGGTGAACGCGTGTTCAAGCCGTTCATGAAGGGCATCATCGCAGCCACCTGCGGCGTGAACATGCTGGTCCACAAGGACGACGGCGACGCGCTGCATTTTCTGGGAGAGGACTACCCCTACCTGATCCACGAGGATATTTCCGAAGACGTGGTGCTGCGCTACATGCGCAAGGCGCGCGACACCTTCGGCAAGGAGGAGTGGACCTGTGGACTCGAACGCATCCTTTCCCTGCGTTCCGTCTTCAGCCCGGACGCCATCGCCCGCCAGTTCTGGGACATGATCGACCGCTGCACACGCTGAAGCTGCCGCGCCTGCCGCGACCTCCGTACTGGCGTACTGGCGTACTGGCGTACTGGCGCACCGGCGTACTGGCGCACTGGCGTACCGGCGTACTGGCGCACCGGCGCACTGGCGTACCGGCGTACTGGCGTACTGGCGCACCGGGCGGCCTTTCCGGTTCGGCGTGCACGTCCCTCCCCTGGGGGCGTTTCTGCTGCGTCGGGGCACGGCGACGGACCCTCCGGGGGCGTGGGCATGTTGCAGGCCAGGGCCGCCTGGCCTGCGCCGATGCTACCCTTCCTTGAACCGCGCGACGAGGTCGCCAAGGCGTTGCGCCTCGGTGTTCAGGTCGTCCAGCGAACGTTCCGCGTCGCGCATGGCCTGGGCGGTGTCTTCGCTGATGGTGGTGACGTCGCCCAGCGAACGCACGATGTCCGCGCTGACCGCCGCCTGTTCCTGGCCCGACGTGGCCACGGCGCGCACCTGGGCGGACACGCCGGAAGCCAGCCGCACGATTTCGTCCAATGAGCTTCCGGCGGTATCCGCCTGGGCATTGGCCTGGGTCACCGCCTCCACGGCGGTGTCCACCTGGCGCGCGCTGGCCGTCGTGCCTTCCTGGATGGCCCGAATGGCTTCGCCCACCTCGCGCGTGGCGTTCATGGTCTTTTCCGCCAGTTTGCGCACCTCGTCGGCCACCACGGCAAAGCCACGCCCGGCATCCCCGGCGCGGGCCGCCTCGATGGCCGCGTTCAGCGCCAGAAGGTTGGTCTGGTCGGCAATGTCGCTGATCACGGCCATGATGCCGCCAATGCTTTCGGCCTTGCGCGAAAGGTCGGCCATGCTCGCGTGCAGGCTGGCCGCGCCTTTTTCCACGCGGACCACGGCCTCCTTGACCCGCTGTACGCCCTCGGCCCCCTCGCGCGCCTTGGCCTGGGCGTCGTCGGCTGTGTTGGCGGCGTCCGCCGCCCCGCCAGCCATGCCCGCCACGGCGGCGTCCATGCGTTCCATGGCGTGCGAGCTTTCGGCAACGCGCGTCTTCTGGGCGTCCGCTCCGCCGCCCGCAAGGCTGACCTGGCGCCCCACGGTGTCCGCCACGTCGACGATGGCGGCGGCGATGCCTTCCAGCATGCCTGCTGCCTCCTGCATGCCGTCGCGCCGGGCCTGCTCCGCCCGCACCCGGGCCGCTTCGGCCTCGGCGGTGGCGGCTTGCGCGCGCCTGGCATGCTCGGCAGCCTCGTCGGTGCGCGAACGGGCCTCTTCGATGCGCATGCGTAGCGATTCCACCATGCTGGCGATGGATTGCTTCAGCCCGCGCAACTCGGCGCGGAATGTGCCGCGTGGCTGGGCATCCAGATCTCCCGCCGCAACGGCGCGGGCATAGGCCACCAGTGCGTGCAGCGGTGTGCGCACGGACCTTGTGACCAGCAGCGTCAGCACGCAACCCACGGCGAGAATGGCGGCGGTAACCGCCAGCACCATGTTGCGCAGGCCGTCCGCTTCCGCCTCCAGATCATCCACGTATACTCCGGTGCCGATGATCCATCCCCACGGCTTGTAGTAGGCGATGTACGATTCCTTGGGGTAGGTCTGCTCGGTCACGCCGCCGCCCTGTTTCGGCTTGGGCCACACGTAGGCCACCAGCCCTTCGCCGCGCTGGTGCGCCACGTCCACGAAGGCCAGGAACAGGTTGCGGTTGCCGCCGGGATAGTCTGTTGCCGGGGCTCCGGGGGCGGCCCGCCAGTGGGTGGCCCGGTTGTAGGCGGGCTTGTCCAGCGTCTGGCCCTCCAGCGCGGGGGCGGTGGGGTGCATGACCATGGTGGGGTAGGGAGTGCGGTCGTCGTTGATCCAGAAGTAATCGCCATTGCCGTAGCGCATCTGGCGAAGGGTATCGGCGGCGCGCCGCCTGGCTTCGTCAGGGGGCAGTTCGCCCCGGCTGGCCTTTGCGTCCAGCCCCTCCACCAGCTTCATGGCCGTCTGCACCAGGTGGTGCAGTTCTTCCTGCCTGGCCCGGAGTGCGTCTGCGCGAACCTGTGGCAGGAATCCGCCCAGGATGGCGATCATGAACAACAGGGCGATGAACGTGGCCAGGGCGATGATGCGCAACGCGACACCCGCTTCGAAGCGGGGGGCGGCAGGTGCGGACATGGAGGGCGGCGTGACTGGGGCGGGGGCGGGATGGGACATGGGATACTCCGCTGTGGTGTGGCGTGCGCGGGGCAGAGTGGGGCGCAAGCCGGACAAGCGTATCCGCCCGCCGATGGGGGCTGAATTATAACAATGCGCCGGGGGGGCGGCACGGGTGTGGGGCGCGGCCCGCGTTGCAGGCGCGGCGCCCGTGGCGTGCTTGCGCAGGGGGGCATTTCTGCTAGGCTGGGGGCAAGACGGCGGACCCTTCGGGGGCCGCGCGTCCGCCGTCTTTCTTCGTCACGGCGGCCCCGGCAAGGAGGTGCCCATGACCCGACAGGTTTCGTTCACCCGGCTGGAGCAGGCGCAGTTGCCCGGCTTTCGGGAACGGCTGGACCGCGCCGAATCGCCCGAGGAGGTGCGCAGGTTCTTCGCCGAAACCACGGCCACGCTGTTGTCCGACGCCCTGGGCGCGGCGGGGGCGGTGCGCCATGACGACGTGACCCTGACACCGGACGCGACCGAAGATTTCGTACTGGCGCCACCGGTGCGCGCGCTGCCGGGATTCGCGGACGTCTGGCGCGATTCCGACCTGCCCCGCATCGCGGGTGACTTCGCCCGGATGGCCATGAAGCGCCACCGGCATCTGGCGGGCAACCCCGAACGCACCGAGGCCAAGACCCGGCACAAGGACGGCAAGCGCTAGCATTGCTTCCGTAACTGCCTGTCGGGGCCACGGCCCCCGCAAACCGTTTGGCCGGTCTTCAACTTTTCCCGTGCAGCGCCGTCGGTTTCGCGCCTTCGCTGCATGGTCCCCCACTGAACGCAGGACGCCCCGCACAGTCAGGCCATGCGGGGCGTTCCATTACAGCGCGCGTGACGCGGCTACAGCCAGCGTTTCTTGATGAACACCAGCCAGGCCGCCAGGCACAGTCCCACGGTCACCCCGGAGACGATACCAAAAGCATAGGGTGAATCGTGCAAGGGGGTGTCTATGTTCATGCCGTAGATGCCGGTGATGATGTTGGGGATCATCAGGATGATGGTGAACCCGGTCAGGAACTTCATCACCGTATTCATGTTGTTGGAAATGATGGAGGCAAACGCGTCCATGGTGCCGGAAAGGATGTCGCTGTAGATGTTGGTCATGCCGATGGCCTGGCGGTTCTCGGTAATGGCGTCTTCCAGCAGGTCGCTTTCCTCTTCGCTGATGCGCAGGGTGCGGGTGCGCAGCAGCTTTTCCATGATGATGTCATTGGCCTTGAGCGACGTAGTGAAGTATACGAGGCTTTTTTCTATGTTCAGCAGCTCTATGAGTTCCTGATTGCGCATGGACTGTTGCAGCCGCTGTTCGATGAACGCGGTGCGCCGGTTGATGTCCTTCAGGTCGTTCAGGTAGGTGATGGCGGTGCGTTGCAGCAGGTGGATGGCCAGACACAGGCGGCGGGCCGTATCCATGGTGCGGGCGCGCCCGTTCAGCAGTTCGCTGACGATGTCGCGCGGCGACCGGCACACCGTGACCACGGCGGAGCGGGTGATCACGATGCCGATGGGCAGCGTCAGGTAGGGCACGCGCGCGTCGGCCTCGTTTTCCATGGGTACGCGGATGACCAGCAGCAATATGCCGTCCTCGTGTTCCAGCCGGGCGCGTTCGTCGGCATCCAGGGGGTCGGTCAGGTAGTCCAGCGGAATGCCCAGCAGAACCGAGGCACGGCGCAGCTCTTCATCTGACGGGTTGGAAAGGTTCACCCAGCAGTCGGGTTCCATGTGGTCAACGGGCGTCAGCACGCCGTCGATGGTCTTGTGAATGGTGAACACGGCAAGGCTCCTTGCGTCCGTTCCGGGGTGCGGTCTGGCGCGCGGCGCATGCCGCGCGTGCCGGAAACAGCCGCGCACGCAGCAGGCCCGATGCGGTGATCAGGGCAGGGTGCGGCGGCGGAAGCAACGGAGCGTCACGAGTACGGGTCCGCGGAACGGGCCACGGAGAGCACGCGACGATGCATCCGGCAGCGGGCGCGCCGGATGGAGCGGTCGGAAAGCAGGGATGATGCGGAAAGCAGGGAAAGCGGTCTGCGGAACATGGTCCACCTCCGGGGGCGCGCAACGCCGCCGGGCGGACCGGGAAGGGATCAGGCCCGGACGTGACGGCGGCAGCGGCGCTGGTGCGTCGTTGCGAAACGGTGCGATGCGATGGGGCATCTACTACTGTCGCCGGAATCCACGTCTGTGCTCCTGTTGGGGGTGCGGGCGGGCCATGTGGCAGCCGCCCGGTGTGCCACGTATCGGCTGCGGCACGTTGCGGGGTCTGCTTTACGCCCGCCGGGCCAGCTTGGCAACTGGAAATGCGCCGGACGGCGGGCTGGGGGCCCGGGGACTTGTGAACTGGGGTGGTCTGGCGGGCTAGCGCGACAATCCCAGAAACTTGCGCCGCAACTGCTCCGCCCGGTCGCGGTTGACGCCGAAATCCCACCAGCCGGAACGGGCGGCGGCGCGCAGGTGTACGACGGATGCCGCCGGGTCTGCCGTGCACACCACATCGTCGATGAAGCCGAAGACCTTGCTGCGGCACTGGGCGCGAACGGTCAGGCCGTCCATGTCCGTCACGGTGCAGCCGGGCAGGGCGCCCAGTGCCACGGCCAGACGGCGCATGGCCGTTGCCGCATCGCCGGTGAAGGGCAAGGGATCGATGTACTGCCCGTCGCGCACGGCGCCTTCGGCCCGGGTGATGACGCAGTTGGGGCGGTCCGGGCAGGCGGGCAGGCGCACGGGTCCGGCAGGCTGATTGGCGCTGACAGGCTGGTCAGGCATGTCCGGCTGCGCGCCATGCGCGGGCCGGGCGGGGAATGCGCACGCCGTCAGAAATGCCAGCAGCAACAGTGCGGGCATGGCAATGATGGGGGGAAAAAGGGATGCGGACATGGGCATCTCCGTGGGCTCGGGCATGGAGACTGGCGGGGCGCCCCCGGTGGGGTGTGGCGCGAAGGGCATGGACGCCCCCCGAGAACGGGGCGTCGCCACATGACAAATGACAAGGGGCCGCCCCGTATGCGCGGAACGGCCCCGTGGAAAACGGCGCGGGTGTCGCCGCTACGGCTTCAGGAAGCGGCTGACGTTGTCGATGACGTTGCGCAGCAGGTCGTCGGTGGGTTCCACGAACTGGAAGTGGATGGTGCGCACGATGCCCACCATGATGCCCACGATCATGCATGCGGTGTCCTCGACGCTGATGTCGGTACGCACCGAGCCGTCCTTCTGGCCGTCGCGCAGGGCGACCAGCAGGTAATCGTTGAGGTAGCTGTAGATTTCCTTGATGGCCAGGAACACGTCGTCGTTCCGTTCGCCGTAGCGGGTGGGCGCGTCGCGGAAGATCAGGCAGAACTCCATGCGGTTCTTCTTCACGAACACGTAGAACGACTTGATGATGGAGACCACCTTCTCCACGCTGGTCTCGGGGGCGCGCACTTCGAGATACTTCTCGATGTCGCTGATGAGTTGATCCTTCACGTTGCGGATCAGGGTGAGGAAGATGTCGTCCTTGGTCTTGAAGTGGCGGAAGATGGTGCCTTCCGCCACGCCTGCTTCCTTGGCAAGGAGGCTGGTGGGGGTGTTGTTGAACCCGCGCTCGGCAAACAGCTTGGCGGCGGTAAGCAGGATGGTGTCGCGCTTCATGTCGGAATCCTTTCAGTGTCTGCCGCGATACGGCAGAAGCGAGGAGTGAACGCTCAAACGAGAGAAGGCTAACCCCACTCATGAGCGGTGTCAACGCTGGTGTTGGGCGCACACGCAACCCGGGTGAAACGGGTGCCCGCAGCCGGTGTGCTCCACCGACGGAGGGCTGCGCAATTCCTGAAAAACAGGGCGCGCAGGGCATGCGCCGCGCCCCGGCCCGCAGTGGCTTGGCCCGCAATGGTTGGGGGATAGGGGCCGGGAACCTGTGCGTGTTGCCCCGGTCAGGCGGTTCAGCCTCGGCGGGTGGCCTGCCCGGCGCGCGGGGCCAGGGCGATGCGGTTGCGTTCCACGGCGGCCTCCAGTTCGGGCAGCAGGTCGCGCACCGCTTCCATGTCGTCTGCGGTGGCGGCCCGTTCCACGCAGCGGGCGATGCGTTCCAGCACGCGCAGGCCGAAGCTTTCGGCCTTGCCCGCGATGCGCGCCGCCGCTTCCTGCACGGCAAAGGTGCTGCCGTCGGCCCGACCGCGCCGGGCGTCGTCCAGGGCGGCATCCAGGGTTTCCAGCAGGCCGGGGATGAACGGTTCGATGTCGTCGCCCATCTGCCCGTGCGGCTCTGCCCGCTGGCCGCCTGTAGCGATGGGCGGGATGGAAGGAGCGGGTGCAGCGGGGCGCGACGGGGCCGTGCCGGGCCGGGCCGCGCGTTCGTCACGCTCGGTGGCGGGTGCGCCGCCCCTTGCGGGCTGTGCAGGGAGGGATTGGGACGGGGCCCGCCGCGCCGTATCGCCTTCGGGATTCCGGGCACGGTCCGCGCCCCGGCCGAGGTGTGCGGCAATACGTTCCGCGATGCGTTCGGCAAAGCTCTTGGCGGGGGCGGCCTGCGGCGGCGTGGCCACGTGCGCGTGCGCCGCAGCGTGCGGGGTTTGTCTGGGTGAAGTCTGCACGGGTGGATGGTTGGCCTGCGCGTAAGGCGTCGGGGCCGTCTGCTGGTCCGGCTGGGGCCTGGTGTACTGCATCTGCGGCGGCAGGGGCTGGCCGGTCTGCTGCCCGGTGGGCCATGCCGGAGCCGTCATGCCGTTCGGGGCAGCGGGCGGGGCTGGCAGGATGGGGGTGACGGGGGTGGTCTGCATCTGTCCGGGCCGCACTTGCCCGGCGGTTACCTGTTCGGGCGTCACTTGGCCGGGCTGTGCCTGCCCGGCAGGCTGTGGTGGCTGTTTGGGGCGGTAGCCGGGGCGTACCTCTGCCGACAGGTCGCGGATGGGGCGGCTATCGGACGGTTGGGGCAGGGCCGGGGCCTGTTCCGCAGTCTGCTGCCCCCTTTGTTCCGGCGACGGATGCGGCACGGCGCGCTGCCCCTGCTGTTGCGCCCGCTGGGCGCGTTCCCAGCGTTCCAGGCGCGCCGCAGCCCCGTAGGACGACGAGGCGCTGGGCCCGGCATGGGCGGTGGACCGGTGCGGCTCCATGGGCATGGGTTCGCCCACCCATTCCCCGCCGTCGGCGGGGGGCTTGCGCACCACGGTGGCCGCGTCATCGGAAAGGGGAGATGCGTGCTCCTGCCCGGCCGTGACGGCAGTGCCCGCAACAGACGACCGGGTCGGGCTGGCCGTGACGGGCATGGGTTCGCCCACGGATTCCTCGAAATCGTCACCCCAGGCCGGGGTGACAACCTTGGCTGGTATCGTCGCCTCCGCGACAGGGGCAGATATCGTCGCAGTCGCGATAGGGGCGGCGGATTCCTGCGCACCCAGCGTCGGGATCAGGCCTGCCGAGGCAGGAGTGGCCTGGGGCTGGCTCGATGCCGCCGGGGCGTCGTCGGCAGGTTCGGGATCCTCGGCGTCGGTGACGATGAGGTCCAGTAGCGATCCGCCTTCAGGCAGCGATGCACCCTCGAGCGGTACGCCGGACGCCGGGGCAGCACCGGATGTCGAAGGCTGCGGCCCGGCAGCGGGGTCGGCGTGCCCCACGGCAAAGATGTCCGCCTCGAACAGTTCGGGCAGTTCCTCGGCTTCGTCCGGATTGGTCTCATCGGGCGCGGCAGGGGGATTGCCGCTGTTGCTTTCCACCATGTGCGGTACCGGTTCCGGTGCGCCAGCCACCGGTGATTCGGTCGCGGGACGGTCCCAGGGGTGCCACGACGTGGGGTCGTCAGTTGCTGGCTCGGCTGGCACCGACTCGTCTGGCATGAACTGGGCAGGTGCGGCTTCTTCGTACGGAGCGCTTTCGTTGAGCGCGGAAGGGGCAGGCACGGATTCCCCATTCGGTGACTCTGGCAGCGCGTCGTAGGGATAGCCAGCGTCCAGCGTTGTCGCGGGGGCATCCCATGCCGGGGCGGCATTCCACTCCTGAGTCGCATTCCAATCCTGGGCCGCATCGCCGGACAGCGAAAGCTCGTCCGTCGCGACCTGCCCGTTTTGCCCGTTTTGCCCGTTTTGGCTGATCTGCCCAATCTGGCCATCACGGTCGGCATCGGTGTCGTCTCCAGCATTGGACAGGAACAGGTCCGGCAGTTCCGCGAATTCCGGCGGCGCGGCGTGGGCATCGTCGTCCCCCTCGCCGTACGGCATTTCGGCAACGCCATCCCCGTATCCGGCATGCTCCGCGTACGCGGGCTGCGGCTCCGGCTCGGCGTGTGGCGGAGCCAGCCGCTGCACGGCGGCACGCAGGCCGCTGCGGGTCAGGGGCTTTTCCAGCGTTTCGGTGCACCCGGCGGCCAGCATGCGTTCGGCCTGCGCCTCGTGCGCCACAAGGGCCAGCACCGCCACCGGGGGCAGCCCGTGCTCCTGCTCGAAGGCGCGGATGGACGCCAGGGCCGCCACGATGTCGTCCTCGGGCATGTCGCCGTCCATGATGACCAGGCCCGAAGGCGCGCGCCGGTACAGGATGCCCGCCTCGGTGGCGCCGCGTGCTTCCAGCGGCGCATGGGGCAGCCCTTCCAGGAAAAAGGCCAGCAACTGACGGTTGCTGGGCACGTCGTCGGCCACGATGACCTGCAACGGACGGCGCGGGGCCACCGGCCCCAGATGCAGCTGGTCCGCCGCGGTGATGGCGTCAGGCGTGGGCCGGGCCACGCGCAGGTCGTCGGTCAGGTCCACGCCCACGAAGGGGCGCGGCGCGGTGGCGTCGCCCGACAGGGCCACCAGTCGCGCGGTGAACGAAATGGTGGTGCCCTGGCCCCGTCCGCTTTCCACGGTCAGGGTGCCTCCGGCGGCGTCGGCCATTTCCCACGCCCGGGCCAGCGCGCTGACGCTGCGCTTGTGCGGTGGCGCTCCCGCGCCGGAATCGCTGACGGTGAACAGCAGGTGGCCGGGGTCGGTGCTGTCGGGCACGCGGCGCACGGACATGTGCACCGAGCCCTTGTCCGTGGAGCGCACCGAGCTTTCGGCCAGCAGGCGCAGCAGTTCGCCCAGTTGCCCCGCGTCGCCTTCGTACAGTTGCGAAAGATGGGGGGCCATGAACCACGAGATGGCCAGACCCTTGCGTTCCGCCCTGTCGGCAACGGCGTCGTGGGCGTCGCGCAGCATGCGCTGCAGGTCGAACACGGCCCGGCGTGGGGCGGTGCACTGCGGCGCGGCCACCCGGCCAAGATCCTCGGCGATGGAGGCCAACTGGCGTCCGGCGGCGCTTACGGCCTCGGCGTGACTGCGGGCGGCGGGAGGCAGCGCGCAGTTCTCCAGACCGTCCAGTTCCTGCAGCATGGCGTCGATGGGGGCCAGCAGGGCTTCTTCCATGCGGGCCAGGGCCAGCGGGTCCAGTGCAGTGGGCGCGGCAGGGGGCATGGCATCGGGCGACAACCCGTGGCCGGTACGGGACATGTCCTCGCCTTCGGCAACGGTCGGGCCGAAGCCGGTGGCGTAATCGTCCCTGTCGGCCATGGCTGCCGCGCGGGCAAGGCGGCGCGAGCCGCGTGGCGCGGGCGTGCCGTCCAGTTCGGGCAGCACGTCGCCAAGGGAAAGTTCCAGCGGCTCGTCGGTCATGTCGCCGTCGATGATGGCGTTGCCGCCTTCGCGGGTGGCGTCGTCAGGGAACAGCGCATCTTCCGGGGGCGTGGTGACGGGCGTGCGCGGGGATGGGGCCATTCCGCCGCGCAGTTCTTCGGGCGAGATCATGCGCAGGGTGGGTTCGTCGGCCAGCGGGTCATCCAGGTCGGGGCGTTCCGCCGCCGGGCTCTTGCGCACGCGATAGCCGCGCCCGCCGGTCAGGGTACCCTCGGCCATGGCCGGGCGCGGCGCGCTGGTGCCCGCCACCAGCAGGGCCAGCAGGGCCAGCCCCCACAACGGGGCCGTGGAAATCCACGCGGCGGGCGCCGGCGACGCCAGCCCCGCGATGCCAGCCCCGGCCCCGGTCAGTGCGGCCAGGCATCCGGTCAGGAAACGTCGCGACCCCGGCAGCTTGCGGAATTTGCAGGCCACGGCGGTGGGCAGCAGCAGCACCAGCAGCAGCGGCCACAGCGCCAGCAGACGAGAAGACCAGGCCATGCCCGGCACCAGCGGCAGCAGGGCCAGCACGGCCCCGGCCAACGAAACAATCCGCAACTGCATGTCGGCGTTAGCCGCGTGCTCGCGGGTGCGCAGCAGATGGCGTCCCACATGGGGCAGCAGCATCAGGGCAAGGCCGGGGGCCAGTACCCCGGGCAGGCCGCGCAGCGATACGTACCCGGCGGGCGTGGGCGGCTGCCCCGCCACGGCCTGGGCCAGCACGGCGGCGACGAACAGGCTGGTCCACAGTCGCCATTCCCCGCGTTCGAAGACGCCGCGCAGCAGGCACAGGGCCAGCACGGCCACCAGCACGCCGATCACCAGCGGTCGGGCCAGTCCGTCGCTGTTCGATGCGGCGTTCTGGGGGGTGCGCAACATGGGCGCGAACCACGGTCCCGGCACGCCGTCCAGTTTCACGTAGACGGGCAGCGGCTTGCCCACGGGGTCGGGCAGGGTGAACACGTTGCCGCCCTCGGGAGCCTGCGCCTGCCATTCGTTGGGCTCGCCGGGCTGGTTGCGCCTGGCCAGAAACAGCGTGGCGTTGCCGGGCAGGTCGCGGCCAAGGTCCAGCAGCAACTGGGGGTTCTGTTTGTCCTGGGGGCGGGGGGCCAGGGTCAGGCGCAGCCAGGTGGAGCCGGAGCGGAACAGGGGCAGGCCGTTGCCCAGCGGGGTGAACCCGGCCTGATGCGAGGGCGAGAGCAGTTCGTCCACGCTCAGCGCGCCGGTGGGGTCCACCAGAAATTCGATGAACGGGGCCAGCGGCTGGGTTGCCAGCAGTGCAGACGTATCCAGCGCGTGGGTGGCGTTGGAAAGCGCGGGCGCGGCGGCTGGCGGGGTGGCCGCGGGGCGTGCGGTGCTGGCGGCGGAAGCCGCCGTGGCGGCATGCGCGCTGTCGGGCGGCCATGCCGCAAGGCAACAGGCCAGCAGCAGCCAGGCTGCCATTTTCCGCAAAACGGCGCAGCGGTGGGATGAATATGGGTAAAGCGAGGGGACGCGGGGCGAGCGGTGGGCCGAAGCGATGATCGGGGCGTGCGGCATGGTTCCGTGGGCGCGCGGGGCGCGCGGGTTGCGTGTTGACCGTGCGCGGCGCGGCGCATGGGCCGCGCCCCGTCGGAACATAGCGCACTTCGGCATGGGGGGCGAGTGGAAATCAAGGCCGTTGCGCCAGCGGAGGGCACGCGTGGCAGGCGGAAAACCGTCCCGGAATGCCATCCCGCAGTGCCGTGACAGGGGACAGGGCAACATGTCCCATACCGAGTTGGCAGCGGCATGCAGGGCGGGCAACTGCCGTCGCATCGAAACGATCCGCAAACGAAAAGCGCGCGGCGACACGTGGCCGCCGCGCGCATCCGCACGGTGTGGGGGAGGGCGGTTGCCCGTCCTACTTGTTCTGCTGCTGCAACGACTGCATCATTTCCTTCAGCGGCTGGCCGTTGGGGGCCTTGGCGTCGGGGTTGATGGCCAGCAGTTCGCGCCAGGCCTTCATGGCGTCGTCCTTTCGCTCCAGATCGAAGTACAGCACGATGCCCTTGTTGAAGCGGGCGATCTGGTGCTTGGGGTTGGCGGCGATGGCCTTTTCGAAGGTGGCCAGGGCGCGGTCGTGCTGGTGGTCTTCACGGTACATCACGCCAAGATCGGTCAGCACGTCCGGGTCGCCCGGCTTCAGCGCCAGCGACTTTTCGTAGGCGGTGATGGCCTTCTTGGGCTGTTCGGTGTCGAAGTACAGATGCCCCAGTTTGGTCCATGCGGCCACGTCATTGGGGTCTTTAAGAACGGCCTGCTCCATTTCCAGGATGCGACCCATGATTTCCGGGGATATCTGGCTGGCCGCGCCGCCCTGTGCCTGCTGGCTGGGGGCCGACACGGCGCGCTTTTCCTGCGCGGGCGCGGGCGAATACATGCTCGCCACCTGTACGCCAAGGAACGCGCCGACGATCAGCGCCACGGCCACGGCCATGTACATGGTGGACTTGCGGACGTAGTCGCCGTCCTGGTGCTGGCGGCCCTGCGCTCGGTGTGTCTGCGACATGGATGCTCCATTCATATGTAGGAAAGTGTGTGCCGGGCACGGAGCGGCAGGCGCGTCATGCAGTCCGGTCAGGTGGGCAGTGTTACCTGCGCACGCGGCATCCGGCAAGAGGCGGGCGAAACAGGCGAAATCCCCCTGCCGTTTCTTGAAGATTAAGGTTAACGAAACAAGTGTGTTGCATGTTTGTTTCGGGCT